>JBATZM010000107.1:0-76006 GCA_049674665.1 Terriglobales bacterium | reverse complement strand
CTCAGTTCTCAGTTCTCAGTTCTCAGTTCTCAGTTCTCAGTTCTCAGTTCTCAGTTCTCAGTTCTCAGTTCTCAGTTCTCAGTTCTCAGTTCTCAGTTCTCAGTTCTCAGTTCTCAGTTCTCAGATTTTTGGGATTTTCCTGACACCCGAGACCTAGCGCCTGAGACCTTCTTCCTGCGGTACACTTCTCTATTCCATGTCCCTCAGCCTGCGCCGCCTTTTTAGGAAAGAAAAACAAGAGCGCCGAATCCTGCGTGAGATCGAGCGCACCGGCGATCAACTAAAGCCCGAATATCATCGCGCGACGCCCGAGTGTCCGCACCCGGAGCGCTGGCGTATGTTCGATTCCATGACTGCCGAGGCAGAGGTGCTCGAGTTTCTGCGCACAGTAGTCACCACCATCAAGCCCGAACTGGTGGTAGAGACCGGCACTTTCAGTGGCATGAGCACGCTCTGGATTGCCGAGGGGCTGAGAGCCAACGGACGCGGACGCATCGTCACCTGTGAGTACGACTATGAGATCTACGAGAACGCGAAGGCGCGAATCCAAGCCTCCGGACTCGCCCAGTGGATCGAACTGCGCAACCAATCAAGCCTCGAAATGAAAGTCGATGGCACCATCGATCTTTTCTTCAGCGATAGCGACATGCCCATCCGCGAGCAGGAAATTCGCCGCTTCCTGCCGCAGATCAGTCCCTATGGCCTGATTCTGATGCACGACGCCAGTTCACATTTGAAGATTGTCCGCGAAGCCGCACTAAAACTCGAACAGGATAGCCTGATCTCAACTGTGCTATTGCCAACTCCACGCGGCTTGGTTGTGGCGCAGAAGAGAGCGGGAAGAAAGTAAAGTTCAAGCCAAGACGCTGGACCTAGTTCAGTTTGAGGCGAACGGATTGGGCAAGCTTCCTCTGCTTCTGGTCGAAACTGTAGAGGCAATCCGCGCCCAGCTCGAGCGCCGCCGCCGCATGCAGAAGGTCGGCGGTCCGAGTGCCCAGCTTGGTTGTAGTCTGGCGAGACAGTTGGCGCGCCCGCTCAAAGACGGCTTCCGATAAATCTCGGAGTTGAAAGACACGACCCCGTAAATCCTCTTCGAAATTGGTCATCGCCGATTTGGATTCCATTGGCGAAGCTTCTCTGCGGAAGACCCGCAAACCAAAAGCATTCACAGCCTCCAGTTCGCCCAAAACACTGATGAAATGCTCGCCGGATGAGGTCAGCATCGTGCGCAAGGCGGCGGCGGAATTAGCATCCGAGATGTAGAGTGACACAAGGAAACTGGGTTCGACGTAGATCTTCAATAGCGATCCCGATCGGCGGCTATCAAATCGGCCCCGCTAACCGCCAGCACCTTGTCGCCGAATATGGAACGCATACGGCCGCGGAAATCGGGCATCGGCTTCGCGACTTCCTTTCCTTCCGGTATCAGGCGGGCGATCACACGCCGGCGCTTGGTAATTTGGATCTCTTCCCCTTGGAGCAAAAGGCGCTCTATCTTCTTGAACTCATAGCGGAGGTCTCGAACCGAGGCTTTGATCATGTGATACATTTTAGCATCACAAACCGAGTTTCGCAATCGGCGCCCGATCCTCCTCAAATCCCTCCCCGCTGGCAATACCGAAATCCAAATAAGGTATCGCTCGGGTTTCCTGTATCCCCTAGTGCTTCGCCAAATCCTCTGCCAGCAAATGCGCCTTATCCGCGAGCGTGCCTGCTCTCCGCACATCTCCTTCTTTCAACGCGGCGCGCGCACCCTGCATGTAGTTGTGGATCTGTCCCACTGTCTCCTGTTGTCGCGTGGTCAGGGTACGTCCGGCGAGCTGTTTCAATTGGACATCGGTAGAGCCCAGCGACTGTTCCGCGCTCTGGCGCTCTCGCGTCGCCTCCGCGGGAGTGATATCCGGCGCAATCTGCGCCGCGGGCTCGCGCGCTCCACCCTCGCGAACCACAATCTTTTGCGGCGCACCATCCGGCGCTGGCGCGGCCCGCTTGCGGCGTTTCCGGGTGCCGCTCACAGTTCCACGTCCACTCGGCGAACCGGCATCCGCCTTTTTCTCTCCCACGCTCTCCGAAGCTTTCTGTCCTGTAGCAGGGGTCTGTGGATTAGCAGGTTCAGCCGGCGCGTTCTCCGCAGGAGCGGGCACAACCGGCGCTTGTGCAGAGGCGTTCGCCGGGCCTGTCTGGTCTTGTTGCCAAGCCACTCCCGCAGCCGGCAAGCTCAGCCAAAGCGCAATCGCAAATCCGCAGGCAACTCGCATAGAAGTAACAACAGAATTGTTTCCCACCCCTGCCTGGAACGCAAGGGGCGGCCATTTGTCCACGCAAAAAACCGGGGAAGCGTTTCCGCTCCCCCGGTTGCTGTCCAGGCTTGAATTCAGTCTTACTCGGAGATGCCCGCTTCAGCAGCTGCGCTGATCGACTCATTTTCCGGTTGCAGAATGACGCCGTCAAATGGAGTTGCGCCCACGAACCGTCCGCCAACTACGCTGACCCGGCGCAGCGGGAATCCGCTGTCTGGACCGCGCTGCCAGGAACGACCGCCGTCGCGGCTCTCGAAGATCACGCCCGTCGCGTCGCTGGTCGCCAGCAAGCGCTTGCGGGTGGAATCGAAGCTGACGGAAGTGATGTCCTTGCCAGGCAGGCCGTTAACGACATGCTCCCAAGTTGCGCCACCGTCGCCGCTGCGGAACGCGCCTTCGCGTGAAGCGATCATGATCTGGCTATCGGAAGCAATCGCTGCGCTCCGAATGCTGACCACATAGGATGGCAGACCGGCCAGCTTCCAAGTCGTGCCAGAGTTATTCGAAACGAGCACGCTGGAGTGGGTAGCCGCGACCACCGTGGAACCTTCCTCGCGCACGGAAACAAAATCCGTTTGACCAAGGATCTGCCCACCCTTCCAGGTTTTGCCCTGGTCGGTGCTCGAGTAGATGCCAGTCGTGCTTGCTGCCAGCCAGCGTCCGGAACCGAGTTCCAGATCGTTGACACGCGATTCCAGTTGCGACTTCGCTACGGTTGTTTTGGTATAAGCTTTGCGAGAACCCTTGCGCGGAATTTTCAGAGTACTTTCGACGACCACAACATTCATGGGACGCCATTCGCTGGCATTGGGTTCCAGCGAATACATACCATGATTGGTGCCAGCCACCAGCATTCCGCTAGCCGCCTGCTTGAGCGCGAACACGTCTTTTCCGCCGAGTCCGGCCGCTTTCTGCGACCAGTGTTGTCCGTCATCGTGGGAATAAAACACGCCGCCGTATTCCCGGTCGTTGACAACGCCAACGTAGAGCGTCTTCGCATCTTTGTTATCGGCCATGATGGCAGAGACATAGCGATGCGCGTAGCCCTGATTAGAAGCAGTCCAGGTGGAGGCACCATTCGTCGAAGCCATCACGCCGCTGCGATCGGTCGCAAGCAGTACTTTGTTGGAATCGCGCGGATCGATCATCACATCGTTGACCACGACTTCGGGAGCGGTCATGCGCTTCCAGACCTTACCCAGATCGACGGTCTTCCAGAGGCCTTCGGTGGTTCCGGCATAAACGATATTTTCGTTCGTCGGATCCTGTTTGAGCACGCGCGTGCGGCGAGCCGAAAACGGGATGCCCTTAACCTTGTCAAATAGATCGCCGCCAGTCTCGCTCTTATAAATACCCGAACAAGCGCTGGCGAAAACGACCGATGGATTGTCATGGTCGACGATCACCGAGAACACATCGGAGTCGTCGATCATACCTTTATTAATGTGCTGCCAGTTGGCGCCGCCGTCGGAGGTCTTCCAGGCCAGGTGCCAGGTTCCGGCATAGACTGTGTTGGGATCTTTAGGATCGACCGCGATCGATTCAATATTCTTGATCTCGGCCGAGTTCGCGGGCGACAAATGCTCCCAGGTATCGCCGCCGTCTTTGCTGCGGTAGACGCCATCGAGCGCGCCCGCCACAAGTACGTTCGAATTACCCTTGAACATAGCCATGGCGCGGATCGATTTGCCATGCATCGCGGGCAGGGTTTGCCAGTTGGCGCCGCCGTCACGGGTGCGAAAGATTTCGCCGATTTGCTGACCCGACGAGCTCCACGCCGAAACATAAATCTTGTTGGAATCCTGCGGATCGACGGAGATGTGGT
Source organism: Terriglobales bacterium (assembly GCA_049674665.1). Taxonomy (GTDB): domain Bacteria; phylum Acidobacteriota; class Terriglobia; order Terriglobales; family Acidobacteriaceae; genus Acidiflorens. The sequence continues at coordinate 71,881 of JBATZM010000107.1, read as the reverse complement.
CGAGCACATACTCGTCGCCACCCAGCCGTGCCAGGCGCGACCAGGTGCGTCCGCCATCATTCGAACTGAACATCTGGCCGGTGCTGGTGCCGAGCAGAATGTGATCTGGGTTGTGCGCGTCATAAGCCAAGCTGCGCGCATCGCCGCCATCCGGACCTAACACCTGCCAGGGTCCAGAGGCCAATAGGGCGGTGCTCAAAAGGCTGACAGCGAGAACCAATAAACTTGTGCGGAGAACGTTCCGTTTCATTGTGAATTGCATGCGCGTAGATTGACCCCCGGCGAATGATATTCGCCTGCGTTACACATTAGACAAGGCTAGCACGGCTGGGACAAGGTTACCGAAGGGTAAAAAATAGAAAGGCCGGTAGGGTAAACCCCACCGGCCTTTCGTGTTCTCATACATCAGTTATTCGGCCTTTTTCGCCGCTTTCTTCTTGGCGACCGGCTTCGGATGATCCGGAACCGGCTGCACCTTGGTTTCATCCACCGGAGTCGTGCTGTCGGCCTCGGGGAAGGTCGCGCCAGCCGGAACGATCCATTGTTCCGAAGTCGCCGTACCGGCGTTTCCGGTGCGAGCCTCGATGCGGCTTGGGTCGATGTTCTGTTTCGCCTCGCCACCTGAGATGTAAGCCTTCACGTTGAGCGCACGCTCAGCTGCCAGGTTCTTACGCTTTTCTGTCGGCTCAGAATTTCCAACGACGACCAGCTTGGCATCTGGATCCTGCTGCAGCTTGAGTGCAACATCGTCCAGCTCGGCCTTGCAGGTGTTGTCGACACGCCATGGCTTCTTGAGGTTGGGATACGCGCACTCGTTCACCTTAGTAGCTTGCGGTGGCGGAGGTGGCGGGTTTTCAACCGTCACTGAGCTCGAAGACGAAGCCGTCAAGCCGCGCGAATCGGTACAAGTAGCACTAATAGTGATTGGACCTGGCGATGCGCCGGTGGTATTCAGAGTGGCGGAATTTCCGCTGCCCGAAATACTGCCGCCGCTCGACGTCCATCCACCTACCGTTACCGGAACATTATCCGGGCTGGTGCAAGTGCAACTGATGGTTGCTGAAGTACCGGTCTGGACCGATGACGGGCTCGCCGAGCACGAAATCTGCGGCGGGTTCTTAGGCGGTTCCTTCACGGTGAAGCTGGCGGTGCAACTGGCCGTATTGTTTTTCTTCGCCTTGGTATCGGTGACTGTGGCGGTGACGGTGGTGGGGTAGCTGCCGGAAACGCCGCCTCCAATGCCGGTCGTGTCGATGGTCGCGCCGGTGTCCTTGCCTTCGATCTTGCCCCCGCTGCTCGCCCAGGTGTAGGTGAGCGTGTGTTTCGGGTTGAAGTTGCTGGCGGCAACGGTTGCATGCACCGGTTCGCCGACCATCACGTCGGTAGGTTGCACCGAACAGGCCGCTGCTACCGGTAGTTCAGGAGTTCCGCCGAAATTGAACACCAGACCAGTCGTGAGACGTACGCCGTCAAAAGTCTGACGACGCAACGCGGGGTCATCTGCGGGGACATTGTTGGAGAAATTCACGCGCTCAAGCTGGTAGTCGGCTTCAAACAAGCGGAGTGAGAGCGGCTTCCAGATTTTGAGGTCCATACCGCCGCCAAGAACAGCAGCTATGCCATTGTCGGGCGCGATACCTCTCGACGCGAAACGATCGACTCCAAGCAGGGTGTGCACGAAAAAGTTCACGCCATCGCCGCGGAAAGTTAACTTGGGCCCGACGGCAACGAGGTTGTTAGCCGCGTAACGGTTCCAGTCTCCGCCGTAATTGCCTTCGAGAGACAGGTACTTGGTGAAGTTCCACGATAGATTGGTGCCAAAACCCTGCACCACCGAGGGCAGATGAAAAGCGTTGGGCGGCGTACTTTGATCGGGGATGTTGCCGCCCGGGTTCCACCACTGATAGCCAATAAACAATTCAGCCTTCGGAAAATCATCCGAAGACATACTCGACGCTTTGGGCGCAGGAGCGGGCGCAGTTTGTGCGTTCAGTAAAGTCGGCAACGCAATTAGAACGATAGCCAGGACGAACGCGACACTCGCGCATCTCCGGTAGGTTTGGTGACAAAGTGACATTAGAGTTCCTCCGATCAAATCCACAGCGAAATAATCATCAATAGAACTGGAATCAATAAAGTCTTAAGGCACGCACAGATAGGGTGCACCTAGGAAACACCGAATTCTACAGCAAGCAGGCACTTTTGCAAAAGAGCTAAGAACTTAATCAAGAATTTTTTGTTGCATGCGTAGTTACTGATTCCGTTTTTTGTAGAAAGCTCGCGGCCGTCTTATCTCAAATTGATATTGCTGGCATTCCTGCCGGGTTGCGGGCTGGCTCGCTTCCCTGAATAATGATTGATTGGCCTTGGGCCTAAAACTTGGGCCTAAAATTAAGAGAGATATGACACAAGAACGCGTACTGATTGTTGAAGACGAAGAGAACGAGCGCACCGGCCTGGCCGAACTGGTCACAGGATGGGGATATCGTACCGACACAGCTGCTGACGGGGTGGAAGCACTGGAAAAAATTCCCGCCTTTGCTCCGTCTATCGTGATCACCGATGTGAAGATGCCCCGCATGGGCGGCATGGAACTGGTGGAGAAACTTGCCGACCTGGCGCAATCGATCGCGGTCGTGATGGTCACCGCCCAAAAAGCAACCGACACCGCATTCCATGCTGGCCGTCTGGGCGTGCAGGATTACATCGAGAAGCCCATCGACTTCCGCCGGCTGCGCTCGATCCTCACCAACATCGGTGAGATCATGAACACTCGCACCGAAAACGAATCGCTGCGCCGCCGCTTGCGCGACAAAGGAGCGCTCGGCCTCCTCGTAGGTGCGTCCACGCCAATGCAGGAGATTTTCAGGCTGATCGAGCAGGTAGCTCCGAGCACGGCTTCCGTCTTAATCACCGGTGCCAGCGGAACCGGTAAAGAATTGGTAGCACGCACCATTCACGATCTAAGTCCGCGGCGCAATAAACCTTTTGTCCCCATAAATTGCGCGGCCATTCCCGAGACGTTAATCGAGAGCGAAATTTTTGGCCACGAGAAAGGCGCGTTCACGGGCGCGCTCGAACGCCGCACCGGCTGCTTCGAACTCGCCGAAGGTGGGACGCTGCTGCTCGATGAAATTGGCGAAATGCCAGTGGGCACGCAGGCCAAACTACTGCGCGTACTCGAAGATCACAAACTGAGGCGGCTCGGCAGTAAAGTAGAAACTTCGGTGGACGTGCGCGTGCTCGCCGCCACCAACAAGGTTCCCGATGAGGCCGTAGCCAATGGAGAACTGCGCCAGGACCTCTACTACCGCCTCAACGTCTTTAATATCCATATGCCGGCACTGCGCGAGCATAAAGAAGATATCCGCGAGTTAGTAAAAAGTCTGCTCGCGGACATGAATCAGAAGCACGATCGCAAGGTGGCGGACGTAAGTGAGGCCGTGCTCAATATGTTCCAGACTTACTCGTGGCCGGGCAATGTGCGCGAGTTGCGCAACACACTGGAACGCGCCGTGATTGTCTGTGAAAGCGGGCTGATTGAAAGCAAGCACTTGACGCCGGGTTTTGGCCAGAGTGTGCGGCAGATAGTCAACGACCCCGATGCCATACACCTGGGCGTAGGCACAACTGTCGAGGAAGCGGAAAAACTCCTCATCCTGAAAACTCTGCAAGCCACGAATAACAACAAAACGCGCGCCGCGGAGATACTCGCCATCAGCCTGAAGACGCTCCATAACAAGCTGAAAGAATACGGCCGCCCACAGGACGCCATCATGGCAGAAGAGGGTGGCGAGTAGAGCAAATGCCAAGCTCCCCCTGGAAGGTCTCAGGTCCGCGGTCTCAGGTCGTAGCGAGCGCCACAAAACATTTCTGCGACCTGAGACCTTTGACCTGCTTATATTTGACCCGCTTATAGATGACTCGCAAATTCATCATCGTGCTCGTGATTACCACGCTCTTCACGACGCTCGTCGTTGGCTTCTCGTGGTTTTATCTTTCCCAACTCCTGCGCCAGCGCTTGCTCTGGGCCGATGAAACCGCTTCCCAGCTCACGAATTCATTAGAGTACAGCGCATCGAAATCTGTGCCCGACCTGACCAGCACGCGCGTTGACACCTCAAATCCAAAGGCTCTGCGTGCCGCCATCACTTATTATCTGCAGACCGACGCGAACCTCAACGACAACCTGGAATCACTGGTGGGCAATTCCCGCATTATCTATGACGCCGCCATCGTCGATCCGAGTGGAATCGCGATTCTGGATACTAATCCGGCCCTGAATGGCAAGGCGGTGCCAGAGCGTCCCCGTTTGGCTGATTTGCGTAATGCCGGCTTCCGCCATCAACTGCGCCTGCTCTACGGCCCGGCCACCGTCTATGACGTGAGCATCGGGTTGGAACTCGATGGCCAGGAATTTGGCGGCGTTCGTGTCGGCGTCTCGACCGTTTTTCTGCGCAACGAACTGACGCCCCGACTACAGCAGGCGGCTTTCTTTTCCGTGGTCGCGATCTTTTGTTCCCTGGTGCTAGCCGCCGTTGTTTCGAATGTAGCTCTAGGTCCTTTAAAAGCCATCAGCCGCAACCTCGATAGCGCCAGCGCTGGAGATCTGTTGCCCGCCGAGGAGTCCGGCTCGGAAGACGAGGTTGGGCTGGTATCGCTAAAGATTGCGCATCTCGGCCGCCAGATTCGCGATACCAATCAGATTTTTTCCGCGCTGAAAGACAACGTCGAACAGGTTATGACCAAGCTACAGGACGGTCTAATGTTGTTCACGCGAGACTCGCGAGTAGTGTTGGTGAGCGCCTCGGCGGAAAAATTTCTCGGACGTCCGCGCCGTGAAATTCTGGGGCGTTCAGCGGAAGAAATTTTCTCTGATGGCTCGGTCCTGGGCGCAGTGGTTCTGCCCGCCTTCCAGAAACAGCGTCCGCTGGTGCAGTACGATTTCGACGCCGCCGATGGCCGCCGGGTTCAGGTGTCTCTCGATTTCATTCAGGAAAAAGGAACTCCGATTGGCGCATTGCTGACCATGCGCGATGCCGAATCGGTGCGCCGCATCGAAGACGAGATAGAGATTTCACGCCGCCTTTCCGCCAGCGGACGGCTCACCCGAGGCGTGGCCCACGAAGTAAAAAATCCCATCAATGCCATCGTGCTGCACTTGCAGCTGTTGCAAAACAAACTCCAGCAAGACGACCCAGATACGCGCCGCCACATGGACATCATCGGCAGCGAAATCCATCGCCTCGACCGCGTCGTCCAAATTCTGGTTGATTTCACCCGTCCGCGCGATCTGCGCCTCGAAGACATAGACTTGCGCAAGATTCTGGAGAGCGTATCGGTTCTCGCCGCCCCCGACGCCGCGCGTCATGGCGTGCGCGTGGTGCTCGAACTGCCAACTCAGGATCCGCTTAACGAAAATGACGCACTCATCGTGCGAGTCGACTCCGATCTGATGAAGCAGGCGATTTTGAATCTCGTTATCAACGGGGTGCAGTCCATGACCGCGGGAGGAACGCTGACTATAAAAGCGCGCCGCGAGGACGAAATGATTCTTGCCGAGGTGCTCGATCAGGGTTGCGGCATTCCGCCCGAAGCGCAGGAGAAAATTTTCGAACTTTACTACACCACCAAGAGCGATAAAGGTGGAAGCGGAATCGGCCTCGCGCAAACCTACCAGATCATGCAGTGGCATTATGGCTCGGTAGAGTTCGACTCCATCGTAGGGGCCGGCACAACCTTCCGCCTGCGACTCCCCACAGCAACGAAACTGGAGCGTCGAGATGACGAGGAGATGACAGCTTAGGAGTGCATGTGCTGTCGACTGTTAGGGGAATGAGAGCTTTGCTGCTGATCGCAACGATCCTGGCTTTTCTAACAGCCGGTCTTCAACTAGCACCGATTCCAAGCGCACGAGCAGCCGAGCAACCGGGATACCTGGGGTTCGATCGCAACGACTATCCCGGCGACGCGAACTTGAAAATTCTTCGCCAAACTTTTTCCTATTCCGGCTATTGGCTGAATAATCCGCCAGGAGCAAAAGCAAATTCCTGGCTTGGCAAGCGGAAGACTATCGAGGCCGCGGGTTTCGGCTTCCTCGTGCTCTTCAACGGCCGCACCTATGCGGAGATCAAGTCGGCTGGAGACGCTGTCAGGCTGGGCAGTTCCGATGCCGCAGCAGCGATCGCGGCCGCGCGCAGGGAAGGATTTCCATCGCAGACCATCATCTTTCTCGATCAGGAACAAGGTGGACGCCTGCTTCCAGAACAACGAGCTTATCTTCATGCCTGGGTGGATGGAGTAAACTCCGCGCATTTCGCGGCTGGCGTCTACTGCTCGGGCATCGCTGCCCGTGAAAGCACAACTGTCTCCATCGTAACCGCGGAAGATATCCAGAAAAATGCAGACGGAAGAAAAATACAATATTGGATCGTTAACGATTCATGCCCACCCTCATCCGGATGCACCGTTTCAATGAAGAATCTCGCGCCGGAAACCAGCGGCATCTCATTCGCGGAAGTTTGGCAGTTTGCCCAGTCACCCAAACGACCCGATTTCGCCAGCGGCTGCCGAGCTGGCTACAATCGTGCTAACTACAATAAGGATGGGAATTGTTACCCGCCCGACATAGTTCCTGAAAGAGTTCCCGCAAAAGATCCGACCCAACGACTGCCCGTGGACCTCGACGTCGCCACCTCAAGTGATCCGTCTCATGGCAGAACTCGTGATTGATAAGGGTCAGGATGATTTCGCCGTAACCAAACAGGCTGCGAAAAGGGAAATAATCAAGCAATGAATGTCTTGCTTTTTGGAGCAACTGGAATGGTCTTCAGTTATGCTTTCTTGATCTTGCGGATCAACCACAGCAACACGATGGCACCAAGCACTGCCATCACCAATCGACCGAGCAAGCTAAAGGCAACAATTCCAAACAATCCAAACAGAAAGCTGCCGAGCAGCGACCCCAGGATCCCAACGATGAGATCTCCCAGCAGCCCAAAGCCGCGTCCTTTGGTGATCTGACCCGCCAGCCAGCCCGCCAGGATTCCTATTAGTACGACCCAAACCAGATATAGCATCCAGATTCTCCTATCGTCTGAACCGAGTTCACAAAATATTCTACCGCGGCAGGTCGTGCTTACCGCAGATCGCCTTTATTGCAGATCCTTACTGCAAGTCTTCTACTGCAAATCAATGGTTTGTGCCAGGCGGAAGTTAAGACGGCGATCGGTACCGAAGACTATGTCTCTGTCTTTTTGGCTGGCGCTAGACGCCGTGCTGGCCGTGCCGTTTCGTTCTTCGCGAGAACCGCCTTTGGCAAAGATGCTGGAGGTCTCGATCACGACCGGCCGGCCGCCGATGTTCAAACTCACGAGCACGATGCGCAGATAGCCCGGCTCTTGTGAACTTCCAAGAGATCTTTCGTGCGAACTCCCGAGAGAACTTGCAGAAGGCTTGGCTTCGAGGACGCGTCCGGTCGCAGCGGTGCCGCGGGGGATCAACGTCTGTCCGTCGATTACGACCGCATTGTCTACGATTGCGTTGAAGCTGTCTCCCGCACGGGACGACGCGCTCGAAAGGGCGCTCTGCAAGCGAACCGGAATGGGCGTCCCTTCAGGCAGTTTTGTAGTGGATGGAATCACCGACCGGCTAGGCGAAATTCCGGTGGAACGCGGCTCACGATCAAAGGGCAATTTTTGTGAATCGGAGTTCGAAGACGTGTCAGCAGGAGGGCGGCTGCAGGCGCAAAGAAAGGTCAGCATCAGCAACGTAATAACTATGCGATTAGCGTGGGATAACATGAGCTTCTCCACCGCATAACACCCCCGCCCAAGAAAACCTTGGACGGGCGCCCGCGAAAGTAATGATGGACCGCGTCTGCCAAGCCAACCCACCAATATCGGAATTAAGGTTACAGCCCCTTTGGCCAGTGCTTAGTAGCTTCGAGGGCGTCGCCAGTCTCAAGCAGACTCTTCACGCTCGACAGGATTGCCGGCCAACCCTTCGATACACCTGCGATGAGTTTTGAATTCAGTATATCGATTTCGTGGGTAACGGTGAGCTTCACCGTATCACCTGTGGGTTCGAGCTCAAATACGCACCGTGAATAACCTTCGTCTCGCATCTCCGGGATAAATTCATTTTTCCACTTAAGGACGAGCCGCCGCGGTCGATCGATCTCCACTACTTCTCCGCTATCGCCCACACGTCCATCCGGAATCATGAGCTTCCAACTACTGCCGGGTTTCCAGGTTGTGTCCAGCCAGCTGCCACACCAGTAAGCGCGTGTGAATTCCGGCTCGGTAAGAGCATCCCAGAGCTTTTCAGGAGTGGTACGGATGTAAATTACATACACAAATCTGTCGTTAGGCATTTGCTTTCCTCGCTTTGTCTTTGGATTCCAGGTTTTTCTTCAGGTCATGGAGCGCGCGCAGACGCGTTCGCTCGTACTTGGCGATCCACCGGTCGGCAATTTCATGGATGGGCACAGGATTGAGATAGTGCAGCTTATCTCGGCCTCGTTTGACGGTAGCGATGAGATTCGCCTGTTCCAGTAAGACGAGATGCTTGGTCACCGCCTGACGCGTCATGTCGAGACCAACGCAGAGCTCACTTAAAGACTGTCCATTGTCCGCAAACAGACGATCGAGGAGCTTGCGACGGCTCGGATCAGCTAAAGCTCGGAAGACCGCATCTGCATCCACGCGTAGAGTATATGCAACCATATGGTTGCATGTCAAGAAATACCTGTGCACCATCAGCTTTTTATTCGTCAATCTCCAATCGTTAATTTTTATCTGGCAATCTTTAATTGGCCCAAGGTTGTCCGCACGAATCTGCCTAATTCTTCCCATGCTTGCCTCGGTGTCTGATCGCCTTCCAATGCTTGCGGGCGCAGGCATTGCAGATCTCCACTGGTCTTGCCCGCATACGCAATCTGAGTGCGCGTCCCAAAAGAGACCGATTTTGCGCAATTTCCGATTGGGATTCGGCTGACGTCGCCAGTCTCTATCAGCAGGCGCCGCAGTGTTTTTGTGTCAATCGTTCCGGGAGGAAACTCTTGCGATCGCGGCGGCTCCGCGCGAAATGCATCGATTTCTGCCGTAGCGCTGCCATCGTTGTGGATTACAACTTTGTAGCCACGGGAGTTGGTGGAACGCGATTGCACAATGGTAGCCAGATTTTCTTCCACGCGTTGCTTCATCTCCTGTCCTGCCGTCGCCTGATCCGAAGTCTGGTTCGAAGTTTGGTCTGAAGCTTGGCTCTCCGGAGTAATTGCCCGCTGAGCATTCGCACGACTGGTTGGGAGCAATCCTGCTAACGCGAGAACCAACGGAAAAATCCTGATTAAGCCGGCAGGCATAGAGAGATTGTAAAAGAGAGATTGTAAAACTTCCGGGCTCTTTGATCCGACGATTTTGATCTCCTGGGCAAGATGTCCGCTCATGCCCATAGAGGTCCCGGATTGGGGCGTTTGTGGCTGCCCGTATTGGCATTCCTGGCTTTCCCGACGCTTTCGATTCCTTTCGAATCGTCGTCCGGAATTGTCACAAACTGATGTGACGGCCCGCACTTAGCGATTCCCGGTTTCGAACTACACTTTTCCCCAATCAGGTTTTGCGCGGTTCATTCGCGGAAAACTTGCCGACTGGTTTTTCCCGGCTTGGAATCGCAAGAGCGACTTGACCACGACTCGAACTATGAACGTCATCACGCAATTTCCGGCAGCGCATGATTATGAACCCGATCTGCGCTACCGGGAGATGTTTGAACAGGCGGCGATGGGCATCGGAATTTGCCGGCTCGATGGGAGGATTCTGGAGGCAAATCCAGCCCTCAGCCGAATGCTCGGGTACAGCCAACAGGAATTGGCCGGCGCCCATGCAGACGAGCTTTATCCGGAACTCAGTCGTGAGCTCTTTCCGGAAACCGATTGCGCCGTTGCATGGCAAGAAGGCGCATGGGAAGAAGTTGGGCAGAAAGAAGTTGAGCGCGAAATCTATAGCGGCGATTCTCGGAACAATGACTTGCGAAACGACGATTCGCAAAATCACGACTTGCCAAATGACGATTCGCCAAACGAACGCTTGCTGGGCGAATTGATGCGGGGCGAGCGCGCCTCTTTCGAAATCGAGAAACGATACCGGCGCGAAGACGGGTCGGAGTTCTGGGGACATTTGACCGTGTCGCTGGGATGCGATGCCAGGCGCACACCAGCGTTCCTGATCGCGATGTTGGCCGACGCGAGCGAGCGCCGGCGGTCGGAAGAACATTTGCGCGAAGCGGAAAAGATGGAAGTTATCGGACGACTGGCAGGAGGAATCGCGCATGACTTCAATAACCTGTTGACGGGCATCCTTTTATATTGCGATCTGCTGAGCGCTGGTTTGGAAAATGATGGTTTAGAAAATGATGGATTGGCGGGCAGGGGATTCGGACCCGGCGGTTTGCAAAATAATGGGCTGCAAAACGATGCGTTGCGGGCCGTGCTGAGCCAACACGTTCGAGAAGTCCGTATGGCGGGCGAACAGGGTGCGGCGCTGACACATCAGCTGCTCGCGATCGCGCGCAAGCAGGCGGCGGAACCGCGGCCGATCCTGATCGACGAAGTTGTAGCTTCTACGCGAAATCTTTTGCAGCGGCTGATCGGCGAGCAGATTGAACTGGTCATTTCGCTCGATGCTGCGTCGCCCGATGCTGCGTCGCTCGATTCTACTTCGCTCGATGCCGGATCTCCAGATACCGGAGCCGGGATGGTACTGGCCGATCCGGCACAGTTGCGGCAGATCCTGTTGAACTTGGTACTGAATGCACGGGATGCGATGCCGCAAGGTGGCGAGATTCACGTAAGCACGCGCGCCGCTGAATTTCCGAGCGATGGTGAGCCGGGTAAAGCAAGGCGCGCGGTGGCGCTCGGAGTGAAAGATAACGGCTGCGGTATGGACGCGGAGACCCGCGCGCGGCTCTTCGAGCCTTTCTTTACCACCAAGAATCCGGGGGAAGGGACGGGACTTGGGCTGCCGATGGTACAGCGCATTGTCGGCGAAGCGGGCGGCAGAATCGAGGTTGAGAGCGAACTCGGGCGTGGCACGCTGATTGAAATTTTTCTACCGGCGATCGAGATTCCAAAAATCAAGATTCCGCAGGCCGAGGTTTTGAACAGTACGGATTCGAACCAAGTTCGTTCAATCGAGGCGTCTCCGATCGCGACGCCCGCGAATGCCAGCAACAGCAAAACGATTTTGCTAGTGGACGACCATGCAGCCGCCCGTAAGTCGATGCAGCATCTCCTGCTGAATGCCGGTTATCGCATTCTCGCGGCTTCCACCGGTAAGCAGGCCCTGAAAATTTCTCGGAACATTCCAGCACCGTAGATCTCGTGATCATCGACTGCATGATTCCCGGAACCAATGGGCGCGAGCTTGCGGAAACATTGCGGCGGCAGAAACCGGAGCTGAAGGTTCTGTTGGTTTCCGGCTATCAGGATGCGCCGGTAGGATTGGCAGTGGGATCGGTGGAACTGGTTCGCAAGCCATTTTCGGGAAGGGATCTGATCGAACGGGTGATGGAAATCATGCAATCGTGAAGCCCGCGACTCAGTTCCAGCCCGCTGATTGAGAAGCTTGGACTCTTTAATTTGGGCTCTCTAAAGTTTGGCATCAAAGTTCTGCATCGCAGGAGACCTCTATGTTTACCGCATCTACCGCTGTTGTCCTCAGTAGTGGCCATACCCATGCCACGCAAATTGAGGGAGCGAATTTTCTTAACCTGCTGATTGTGGATGATGACCGGACGATCCGCGAGGCTTGTCGCGAGGTGGCGCAATCGCTGGGATTCAATACCCAGGTGGCGGAGTCGGCGGAACAAGCCTACCGCTTGCTTGACAGTTCCAGCACCGACGCCGTGCTGCTCGACCTGCGAATGCCGGGCGCGGGTGGCCTGGATGCTCTGCATGCCATCAAGAAGCATCGCGCAGACGCGCTGGTAATTGTAGTGACTGGCTATGGGACGGTGAAGTCGGCGGTGCAGGCGATGAAGGATGGCGCTTATGACTATGTGACCAAACCTTTCAGCATGGAAGAACTTCGTCTGCTGCTGGAACGGGTGGCGGGGCATCTGCGGCTGAAGACGGAAAACCGGGCGCTGCGCGAAACGATCAAGTCGCGGCAAGGGTTCGGCAACATTGTCGGGCGCGCTCCGGAGATGGAGAAGCTCTACCGCATCATCGCAAAGGCGGGACAGAGTGCGCATCCGGTACTGATTTTGGGAGAGAGCGGGACGGGGAAAGAGTTGGTGGCCAAGTCGATTCATTTCTCCGGTATCTTTCGCAACAAGCCGTTTATTCCGGTCGACTGCGGATCGCTCGTGCCAACCTTGATCGAAAGCGAATTGTTTGGGCACGTGCGGGGCGCGTTTACCGGGGCAACGAATCCGAAGGACGGGCTGCTGGCGATTGCCGAAGGAGGCACGGTATTTCTGGATGAGATTGGCGAACTACCGGTCGATTTGCAGGCGAAATTATTGCGGGCGATTCAGGAGAAGGAAATTCGTCCGGTGGGAAGCGTGAAGCGGGTGCCGATCAATGTGCGGATTCTGGCCGCCACCAATCGTGATCTGGAACGCGCGGTGTCCGAGGGGACATTCCGCCGCGATCTTTTTTTTCGGCTGAACGTGCTGACGCTGAGGATTTCTCCACTGCGCGACCGCAGGCAGGATATTCCGCTCCTGGCGGCACACTTTCTGGAGCGCATCGGGCGCGATGCCGGCATGGAGAAGACAATTTCGGACGAAGCGCTCAAAGCGCTGTTGAATTATGACTGGCCGGGCAACGTCCGAGAACTGGAGAACTCGCTGGAACGGGCGTGCGCACTCAGCAGCGCGAATGAAATTCAACTGCGTGATCTGCCTACACAGATATACGGCGCGCCCCTCGAATTGATGGGAGTGAGCAAGCCCACGAATGGCATCGTACCCATGGCCGAACTGGAGAAGCTGACCATTCTGAATGCGCTCACGCAGGTGAACGGGGACAAGATGATGGCGGCACGGCTGCTGGGCATCGGCAAGACCACCCTGTACCGGAAGCTCAAAGAGTACGAGTCCCAAAACTGAACTGCGGAGCCGAGCGCTGGTGCCAGAACGGGAGTTCGGCAGTGATCGCGGGGCATAACTCATTCATTTTCAGTTCATTGTTCAGGCAGGGCGATTGGCCCGTAACTTGCCTAATGATTGTTCATGATCCTTCTTGTGACGCCGAGCGAGCGAGCATCCGAGTGCGCCGCGGCTTTGCATGAGGCGACGAGCGAGGAAGTTGTGGTGGCGGAAAGTCTGGTGCGGGCAACCACAATGCTGCGGGCGGAAAGCTATCTAGCGGTCGTGCTCGATCAGTACCTGCTCGAAACCGAACCGCAGGAAGCTGAGACCGCGCTCGAACACTTGGGCACCGCCATCCCGGTGCAGGTCAATCTGGCAATCAGTGGAATGGAGCGCCTGGTGCGGGAAGTGCGCGCGGCAGTGCAGCGCCGACGGCACGAGGAAGTGATTGCCCGCCAGGCGGCGCTGGGCAGACTGCACAGCGAACTGAATAGCACAATCACGGCGTTGCTGCTGTCGAGTGAACTCGCCCTCGAAACACCCGGCCTGCCGGCAGCGGCGTCCGAGAGGCTGCAGGCGGTGCATGACCTGGTGAAGAAACTCCGGGGGGAATTGGAGAATGCGGGTGCAACGGAAGAGTTCGAGCCGAGTGCTGGCGCGTCCAACGGTTTCCGTGGGTGAACCGACATAACAATATCGAATTCCAGCTCTACGGGATTCACCCCTACCCTAAGTAACCTCATGTCTTGCCTGATCGATGATGACGGGAACGCTCTTGCCGATAACTAGCGAATTGAGGCAAAGCACGCCGTCATGGAATTTTTTAAACAAATGTTTTCCCTCGATTTCATGCCGCATGGGTTCTGCTACCTCTGGAACCCGCGAATCGTCTGGCTGAACCTCATCTCGGACGACTTGATCGCGCTCGTACCGTTGGTGCCGAAGGTCTTTTCGCTGCCCGAATGGATTCTATGAAGGAGGCGAGTCACAAGATGGAAGGGCAAATCATCGAGCGCGAGCAATTGAACGCGCTGATCGAAAGCCCACTCAAGCACAGGGTCACGATTGGTTTCATCATAGCTCTGCTCCTGACAGTCTTCATGGGTTTTTCGTCATGGCACGGCGTCCGGCTCGCGGCGGACGAAGCGGACTGGGTGACTCACACCTATGCCGTAATGGACACACTCGAGATCACGTCCAAACATGTAGTTGAGGCGGAAACCAGCGCGCGAGGATTCGCCCTGAGCGGACAAGACCTGTCGCTTGCGCACTACGAGACTGCGAAAGGTACCCTCGCGCCGGATGCGGGCAAGTTGCGCTATTTGACAGCGGACAACCCCAATCAGCTACGACGACTGGACATGCTCGATTCCCAGGTCCACGCTGCGCTGGAATTCGCCGAGAGGTTAGTCGTCAAACGCCAGCAGACGCAAGCCGTTCCCGGCGCCGATGAAATTCTGGGGACCGAGAAGCTGATGGGTGCGGTGCTCGCGACGATTCAAGAGATGCATACTGAGGAGACGCAGTTATTGAGCCAGCGCACCCAAAAAACCATTGCCGGGCGGCGGTTAACGAGTTTCATTATTGTCATAAGCGTTTTTGTCGGGGCAGCCTTGTTGGCGCTGGCCAGGCTCGCCATCAACCGTGAGATTGACGTCAGTGCACGAGCACGGGCGCAGATCAATACCCTGAACGCAGAATTAGAACAGCGCGTGGAGCAGCGGACGGCAGCCCTGGAGTCCGAGATCGCGGAGCGCAAGCAGGCTGAGGAGGAAATTCGGAAACTCAATGACGAACTCGAATATCGGGTTGAACAGCGGACGACCCAGTTGGAAACTGCCAACAAAGAACTGGAAGCGTTCAGTTACTCGGTGTCGCATGACCTGCGAGCGCCGTTGCGCCATATCAGCGGCTTTTCCAAGATGCTGCTGGAAGAATTCGGTCCCACCCTCCATCCCAACGCTCAGCACTATCTGGAACGGATTCAGGCGGGGTCGCACAAGATGAACCTGCTGGTGGATGAATTGCTGAATCTGGCGCGGGTCGGCCGCCATGCGCTAAGCCGGCAGACAACCGGGTTGAGCTCGATAGTCGCGGAAGTAATAACGATGCTCCAACCTGAGACCGAGGGGCGAGAGGTGCAATGGATCGTCGCCGACCTGCCCACAGTGGATTGCGATCCAATTTTAGTCAAACAGATCTTTCAAAACCTGCTAACCAACGCGATCAAGTTCACCCGCCCCCGTGCTCGCACCACCATCGAAGTGAGTTACAAAAAAGAAGACGGCGAACCGGTCTTCATGGTCCGGGACAACGGGGTCGGCTTCAGCATGAAATACGTTGCTAAATTGTTTGGAGTGTTTCAGAGGTTGCACAGCACGGATGAGTTTGAAGGCACGGGCATCGGCCTGGTTACCGTGCAGCGCATTATTCACAAACACGGAGGCCGAGTGTGGGCGGAGGGGGAACTGGACAAAGGCGCTGTGTTCTACTTCACCCTCGGCGTGGGAGTGCAAGCAGAATTGAAAAGTAATGAAGCTACGGCTGGAGGCCAATCATGAGCTCAGGGAAACTCGACATACTGTTAGTGGAAGACAATCAGGACGACATGGATCTTGCCCTGCACGCGCTGCGGCGTGAGAAGCTGGCAAACAACATCTACGTCGCGCGCGACGGCGAGGAGGCTCTGGACTTTCTCTTCTGTCGCGGGGCGTTCGCACAACGATCGTTCGATCATCCCCCCAAGTTAGTGCTGTTGGATTTGAAACTTCCCAAGGTCGATGGAATGGAAGTTCTCAAACAGGCCAAGAGCGACCAACGAACTAGGACAATCCCAATCGTGATTATGACCTCTTCCAAAGAAGAGCGGGATCTGGTGGCCGGCTACAGTCTGGGGGCTAACAGTTATATCCAGAAGCCGGTCGACTTCGACCAGTTCCGGGAGACGGTGAAAAGCGTGGGACTCTACTGGCTAGTCACCAATCAGCCGCCGGTGGTGGACGATTCCCGGCATTTGGCAGGACTGGCTCATGACTCCCACTAAAGCGAAGAACAATCGTGATCTCACGCCACAGCCCAATGATCTCGCGCCACAACCTGGGCAACTCCGGGTATTGCACGTTGAAGACAACGAGTTGGACGCGGAACTTGTAGCCGCGGCTCTGCGAAGAGGGGGCTTCTCGGCTTCAGTGGCGGTGGTGCAAACGAAGGCTGAATTTGAGCAGCAACTGCGCTTAAACCGTCCCGACATAGTGCTCGCCGATTACAACCTGCCGCAGTGGAAAGGCATGGAGGCGCTGGAGGTACTGCAGAGCGAAGGGGCGGATATTCCACTGATTCTGGTCTCTGGCGCATTGGGAGACGTGACTGCGGTAGAGTGCATCAAACGGGGCGCAACGGATTACGTTCTGAAGGACGGCCTGGCTCGACTCCCTGAAGCCATCCGACGCGCGTTGCATGAAAAACGCCTGCTTTGGTTGCGCCGGCTGGCGGAAGAGGATTTGGCGCAGAAAGTCGACCAGCTAGCCCGCTCCAACGCGGAGCTTGAGCAATTCGCTTATGTGGCATCACATGATCTGCAGGAACCGTTGCGCATGGTGGCGGCGTATACGCAACTGCTGGCCGAACGCTATCGCGGCAAACTCGATGAGAATGCCGACAAGTTCATCGGCTATGCCAGCGAGGGTGCGTTGCGCATGCAGGCGTTGATTCAGGATCTGCTGGCCTTTTCACGAGTAGGCAGGAATGACGCCCGTTGCGCCGAGGTGGATTGCGACGGGGTGATGAAAGAGATCTTGTTGAGTTTGGGTCCGGCGATGCAAGAGAGCAGTGCGGTGGTCACACATGGTCCGCTGCCGGTGGTGTGTGCAGATCGCTCGCAGTTGACACAGGTATTTCAGAATCTGATTGGGAACGCGATCAAATTCCGCGGCAAAGAAGCACCAGCGGTTTCCGTGCAAGCCGAGAAATCGGGCGAGCAGTGGTTATTTAGCGTAAGCGATAACGGGATTGGTATTGCGCCGGAGCACGCAGAAAATATTTTTGTTGTCTTCCAACGCCTGCATGCGCGCACCGAATACCCAGGTAATGGAATTGGTCTGGCCATCTGCAAGAAGATTGTCCAGCACTACGGCGGGAAGATCTGGGTCGAGGGACAGGCCGGCCATGGTTCCGTTTTCAAGTTCACGCTGCCGACCGCTCGTTCGGCGGAAGAGGTGTTGTGCAGCGAAGAAGTTACCACGACTCCTTGAATCCTTCTCGTGGAACGGGGAATTTATGGAATAAATCCAGCGCAGGTTAGAGGGCGCTCTCGGATGGAGTCGTCCCACCTGAACGGCGACCTTGAATCAATCATTTACAAATCTCTACCGACTTCTTTCGCAAGCGCGATCCTCACATTGCGTTCTTCAGGAAAGGAACGGAGGTTTGTGATGGAGAACAGAACGACAGTGCTCTACGTGGACGACAATCCCAAATCCAGCCGATTGCTGACCAGTGTTCTTGAAGAATGCGGGTTTAGAGTGATCACAAAGAATGACCCCGTCGAAGCGCTCGCGCTATGCAAGAGAACTTATTTTGATCTGGCACTTCTCGATTACGAAATGCCTTTAATGTCGGGTTCGCAACTCGCCCACGAAATCAAGTATC
Organism: Terriglobales bacterium; assembly: GCA_049674665.1. Classification (GTDB taxonomy): domain Bacteria; phylum Acidobacteriota; class Terriglobia; order Terriglobales; family Acidobacteriaceae; genus Acidiflorens. The sequence goes on along the minus strand of JBATZM010000107.1, from coordinate 54,139 downwards.
TGGTGCCGGATGTTCCTGTGGTCCTGATCTCGGGCCGCACGGCTCTGCCGTCCGCGGAACTGGCGTTTGTGGATGCTCACTTCGGGTTTGGGACCTCCCTCGACGATCTGCTGTGGACGATGCGCGTGCTGGTGCGGCCACAGGTGGCAATGAAGATGGCTGAGCATCACCCGGATCAGCGCGCGATGACTCAGTGGGCGGATTCGACATGAGATACGGCGCTTCGGCGCCGCAGTCTGCCTCGTGTCCCGCCACAATGTGATCATGGTTGATCTTTTAACGCACTCAACCTAGACTCTGGTGTGCTTTCGACCAACGTCTTCGCACGTTGAGCGGAGAATTCCAGCGAGGTTTGGTTGCGTGCGTTGCTTCTCTCGGTTGTTTCTTGTCGTGCTTCTGACAATCTCGGCCGTATTGGCGCAAGATTCTGTCCGACCGCAGCTTCAACCCCGACCTGCCCAGCCGACGAAAGCCCCGGAGGCAATTGGACCTGACCGACAAATCAGGCTCGACGTGCAGGTGACAGACAAATCTGGCGCGCCGGTTCGTGGATTGCAAAAGCAGGATTTCACTGTTCTCGACGATAAGCAACCGCAAAACATCGTCTCCTTTCATGCCGTGGACGGTCAGGGCGAGGATGCTCATACCGAAAATGTTCGCACCGAAAATGGAGACAAGGCTTCAACTACCGATTCCGTCGAAATCATTCTCGTAATCGACGCGGTCAACGCGTCCTTCCAGACCATCGCAAACGAACGCGACCAGATTAAGAAGTTTCTACTGAGCAATGATGGCAAACTGGAAAAGCCAACGTCGCTCATCATTTTTTCCGACAAGGGAGTCGACGTCCAGAATGGCTTCTCTCGCGATGGAAATGTTGTGGCCAAACTACTGGATGAGAAAGCAATCGGGCTGCGGTCCATTAATCGGTCTCAAGGTTTCTACGGTGCGGAGGAACGTTTTCAGATGTCGCTCCAAACCATGAGTTCACTTGCAACCGATGAAGGAGCGCGGCCTGGCAGAAAGCTGATAATTTGGATAAGTCCCGGATGGCCATTGTTTTCGGAACCCCACACTCAGCTTTCTACAAAAGACTCTCAACGATTATTTAATTCAATCGTGACGACTTCTAATGACCTCAGGCGGGCGCGTGTAACTATTTATAGTATTGACCCACTCGGCATGACGGACTTTGTAAGGAATAAGTACTACGAAGAGTTTGTGAAAGGCGTAACTTCGTCTTCGGGGGCGTGGTTCGGCAACATGGGCTTGCAGGTACTTGCAACGCAGACCGGTGGGCGCGTTTTTAACTCAAGCAATGACATTACTTCTGCCATAGCAGCCTGCGCCACCGATGCCGATGCCTTCTATGTCCTCTCCTTCGATGCTGCTAAGGCAGATCATCCGAATGAGTATCACGCGATTGGAATCACTGTGGACAAGGCTGGCGTCAAGGCTCGCACCCGCACTGGCTACTACGCGCAGCCCTGAATCGCTTCTTTTTAGGATTTCTCACCTTTGATGATTGAAAAAAACACCTCAACGTTCTCTAATACTGGCTACACAGTCGCTCAGGCAACTTAAGAGCTGGGAAGGACGCATGTACGCACTCGCACTGTATCTGCGCTTCGCATTTCGTCAACTGTGGAAGGCACCCGGTTTCACCTTGACCGTAGTCTTCACCCTGGCTCTCGGTATCGGCGCTACGACCGCCATCTTCTCGCTCATCGAAGGCATCCTCCTGCGCCCGCTGCCCTTCAACCATCCCGACCGCCTCGTCCTGTTAGGAGATCATTTGGGAGATGGCCCCAGCACTCCGGTGACCGCTCGCGAGATCGGAATCTACGCGAGCGCCACAGAAGCTTTCTCGGACACGGGAGCCTACATCGACGCAACCTACGAGGTTTCCGGCGGCGAAATTCCAGAACAAATGAAGGGCGCTCGTTTCACCGCGGGTGCATTCTCCACTTTGGGTGTCTCTCCCATACTCGGTCGCACTTTCACACAAAAGGAAGAAGACGGCCATGAGCCGGTCGCAGTTATCAGTTACGGTCTGTAGCTGAATCGGTATCACCGCGATCCTCACGTTGTCGGCAACTCGATCACTCTCAATCGCCAGGCGTATTCGATCATCGGCGTGATGCCGCGCGGTTTTGATTTTCCCCCAGCAGCCGGTTACCTCGACCAGGCGCAGCTCTGGGTGCCCATGAGCCTGACTGCCGACGAACTTTCGGACGAGCATGCTGGATTCTGGGGATACCACATCATCGCTCGTCTAAAAGATGGCGTCACCTTCTCGCAGGCAGCACGGGATGCTGACCGCGTTGCCCAGCAGATCATGCGCAATCTTCCGGTCGCTCAGTCAAGGATTCACATCCGCGGTGATGTCACTCCATTGCTTGAATATGAGGTTTCGGATGTTCGGCCATTGCTCAGAACGCTGTTCCTAGCCGTCTCCGTTGTCCTGCTTATTGCTTGTGCCAATGTTGCTGGACTTCTACTGCTCCGGGCGATCCGGCGGCGTAGAGAGTACGCCCTTCGGCTTGCACTTGGGGCACGATCCGCCGCAATTATCCGCCAGTCCGTCTTAGAAGGCCTGCTGCTGGGCATGACTAGTGCTTTGTTAGGTCTAGCATTCGCTGCAGTTGCCATTCGCATTGCGTTGCGTACCCTGCCTGACTCCATGCCGCGTATTGACTCCATTGCCGTGAACGGCACAGTGGCCGGATTCGCTCTGTTGCTCGCCCTCGCAACTGGCGCTCTCTGTAGCCTCGCACCTGCGTTCGCCGCCGTTAAAACAGACCCGATGGAAAGCCTCAAAGAAGGCACCCTGAGCAATACGGCTACCTCCAGTCATACTTGGTTACGTTCAGGCCTCGTGGTTTCAGAAATCGCTGTAGCGTTGGTGCTGCTCATCGCATCCGGCGCACTTCTGCGCAGCTTCCATAAGATGCAAGCTGTCGATCCAGGATTCCATCCCGAGCGGGTCCTCGTCGCCGGCTATCAATTGCCAATCAACCAATACTCAACGAGCGCTTCTGCGGAGGCCTTTAGTCGGGCGGTTGTGGCCCGACTCTCGAGTCAGCCAGGGATTGTGGCTGTAGGCATGATTAACGCCGCACCTGCAACAAGCGGGTACCCAAAGACTGCATACACCATCGAGGGACGACCGACCGACAGATGGAAACCTGAGTTCGCGATATTCTCGGTCATCTTCGGGGACTACTTCCGTGTTATGCGTATTCCATTACTGGAGGGGCGTTACTTCAACGCAGACGATCGCTCTCATTCTCAACCTGTTGTGATCGTGAACGAGTCCATGGCCAAACATTGCTGGCCGGGTGAGCGGGCTGTCGGCAAACGCATGCACGTTGGTGGTCCGCCGATGAAACTACCGTGGGTAACGGTGGTTGGCGTTGTCGCTGATACAAAAATGGGTTCACGCGATGAGCCCAGCAGCGATCAATGGTATACACCCATGGAGCAGGCCGATACTTTGTACTTCTCCGATCACACTGGAAAGCTCACGGGTTCCGCCGGTGCATACATTACCGTCCGTTCTGCACTTCTTTCCGAGCAGATGATTCATACTCTGCGGTCGACCGTTGCCAAGATTGATCCCCTTCTCGCGCTAGAGCAAGTTCAACCTATGACGGAAGCGATCGCAAACGTGGAAGCGCCGCGGCGTTTCAACACTGACCTCATCACCGCCTTTGCCTTGGGTGCTCTTCTGCTAGCCATCACCGGAATCTATGCGGTGGTCGCCTTTTCCGTCTCGTTGCGGGGCCAGGAGATTGCCATCCGCATGGCACTCGGCGCCCAGCGCACTGGCATCGCCCGGCTCGTGCTTATTTCAGGCGAGAGACTGGCGCTCGTCGGATGCGGTCTCGGTGTGCTCGGTTCGCTCGCGGTGTCACGCCTTGTCGGTTCCTTTCTCTTCGAGGTCAGCGCGACCGACCCACTCATATACATAGCAAGCATTGTGATCATGATGCTCATAGCGCTGCTCGCTTCGGCGCTTCCCGCAACCCGTGCTGCGTCTGCGGACCCAATGGACGCCCTGCGCTCGATTTAGGCAGCTCATTTACTGGCAGCGTGGGGCACCATGGCAGCCTCAAGAAAACTCTTCCCTCCGCATGCTTGTAGACCCTAAACTAGACGCAAGCAGGCCGAGGGTAGATCCTAGCCCTCGATTCTCCGGGGGGTTTGTGCGCGTACTGGTGACGGCTGACACGTTCAGCGGAGTGTGGACCTACTCGCGCGAACTGGTTTCGGGTCTGGTGACCCACGGGGCGCAAGTCACACTCGTCAGCTTTGGAGAGATTCCACTTCCTCATCAAACCGCCTGGATGGACGGGTTGCATGGCCTCGAATATCATCCCACCGCGTTTCGTCTCGACTGGATGCAGGAAGGCGAGCAGGATTTCCACGCGGCGCAGGATTATCTGTGTGCGATCGTGCGCGACACACGTCCTGATTTTCTGCATTTGAATCAGCTGAGTTTTGGAGCTCTACCAGTGGCGACGCCGCGCATAGTGGTCGCACACGGCGATGTGGTCACGTGGTGGTTGAGCATCCACGGACATGAGCCCGCTGCGTCAGCATGGCTGAAGTGGTATCGCGGAACTATGGTCGCAGGATTGAAGCGAGCCGAGGCCGTGGTCACAACTTCGCGCTGGATGGAAGAGATGTTGCGCCTTGCCTATGGCGACGATTTTGCGGGACACGTAATTCCGCCGGGACGCAATCCAATTTATTTCAATCCGTTTGTGACCAAAGAAGAATCGGTGCTGGCCATCGGGCGCCTGTGGGATACAGGCAAACAAGTTGCGTTGCTTACCCAGCACACGCACCGTCTGCCAGTGTGTATTGTGGGAGCGGACAATCCGATTCCGGCGCCGCCAGTGCCAATCCGCGCAGACGTGCGCGTCTCGACTGATGAACACGAGATTTCGGTGAAGGGAGCGCAGACCGAATCGCAATTGCGGACGCTCTACAGCAAGTCCAAGATTTTTGCGGCGACTTCGCGTTACGAGCCTACGGGACTGGCATCGATTGAAGCGGCGTTTTCGCGCTGCGCACTGGTGGCCAATGACACCGAGGTGTATCGCGAACTATGGGGCGACGCGGCCTTGTATTTCGAACGCAATGATGCCGAGAGCCTCAGCGACGTGCTTACTCAACTCGATGAAGATCGCGAACTGGCGCGGCTTTATGGAACGCGCGCTTACAATCGGGCGCGCGAGCGCTTCACGGCGCGGCGGATGGTGGACGACTATATGCGGCTATATCGGCAGTTGCGGACTCCGAAAATGGCTGTGGCGTAATGCGGCAACAAGCAGCAAAAGATTTCCGACTAACTGCATATCTCTCGCTTCGCTCCTGATAATTCCTAAAGCTTTTTAACAAGCCGCCAACTAATTCTGATTTCATGTTTCCTTAACATTTCAGTCATAGTGCAGAAACATCTCCCGCCTAATGTTCTTGCCAGTTTCCGCCACGCGGTAGGCCTATGCCTTGCGCCGGGCAATTCCAGGAAATGGAGAACTCAGCATGTTTGAACAGCAGCAACCCTTTGCCAACCTCAGGCGGGTGATGGCGTCGTTACTGACGATGACCATCGCCCTGGGACCGACCGTTGTTCCCGCTTTCGCCTCCTCCGCCAAACCGTTCACCAAACACGCAGCGAGCGCGCCCGCTACGCCGATCCAGCACCTCGTGGTCATTTTCAATGAGAACATTTCCTTCGACCACTACTTCGGAACCTATCCCAATGCGACGAATCCGAAATTTGAAAATAAGTTCACAGCCGCAGCCACTACGCCGACGGTCAACGGCCTGACGACTGCTTTACTCACCAGCAACCCGAATCTGAACCCTGCCAATGGCACCGGCGCATCGAATCCGTTCCGGCTCGACGTTCTTCAAGCCTCCACTGCAGATCAAGACCACGCCTACACGCCTGAGCAACAGGCTTTCGATAGCGGATTGATGGACCTTTTCCCGCTGTACACCGGAACCGCTGGACCGCCACCAACGGGCGTCACCACCAATGGTTTGGTCATGGGTTATTTCGATGGCAATACCGTGACCGCGATGTGGAATTACGCGCAGCATTTCGTTCTGAGCGATAACTCCTACGGAACAACTTTCGGTCCCTCGAGCCCTGGGGTGGTTAACCTGGTGTCGGGCCAAACTAACGGAATTGTCGCTGGTTTGAACCCGAATCCTCCGGCTCCTACTGCTGGATATACCGTCAACGATGGAAACGGCGGACTCACCCTGATCGGCGATGCCGATCCGCTCGGCGATGTTTGCTCGAATCCCAATCGCACTCAAGTGCAATTCAGCGGTCAGACCATCGGCGATCTGTTGGACGCCGCAGGCGTAACCTGGGGCGGGTTTATGGGCGGATTTAACCTGTCGATCGTGAATCCGAACGGAACCACCGGTTGCAACCGCAGCACCAAATCGAACATCACTGGAGTAACAGAAGCCGATTACACGCCGCACCACTCCTTTTTCGCGTATTGGCCGTCTTTCGCGAATCCACAACACATCCGGCCCGCTTCGTTATCTGAGATCGGCACTGATGGTCCCGCTAATCACCAGTATGACATCCAGGATTTCTACGCCGCCGCAAGCGCAGGAAACCTGCCAAATGTAAGCTTCCTCAAGGCTCCCTCTTATCAGGACGCCCATGCTGGATACTCAGACCCAACCGATGAGCAGAACTTCGTCGTCACTACCATCAACTTCCTGGAAAGTCTGCCGACCTGGAGCAGCACTGCTGTAGTCATCGCGTATGATGACTCCGACGGATGGTACGACCATCAGATCGGCCCGATCGTCAACTCCTCACAAGCTGCTGGACTCGATGCTCTGACCGGTGTTGGCTTCTGTGGCACGCAAGCGGCCGTGCTGGGTGGCAGCGACGGCCCGTCTGTTCAGGGTCGTTGCGGTTACGGTCCAAGATTGCCGATGTTGGTTATTTCGCCCTGGGCGAAGGCAAACTTCGTGGACCACACCGTGACCGACCAGACTTCAATCATCCACTTCATTGAAGACAACTGGCTCGGCGGAGAACGCATTGGCAACGGTTCTTTCGACGCGATCTCCAGCTCACTTATCCAGGATTTCGACTTCGCGAAGATCCGAACCACCACCGGAACTCTTTGCTTGAATCCAAATACAGGGGAAAAACAAAACGCATCGCTCTGCGGGTTCTAACTAAAAGCCGCATTCAATAAAAGGTGGGCATGCAAAAATGGATTTGTATGCCCTCTTTTATTTGTAGGCGAAGTTTTTCGACACCATGACAACGTAGGAGGAGATACCAAACTTGGCGCTCACACGAAGACTGTTTCTCGCACAGGGTGGTATGACAACGATGGCGCTAGCCATGCGCCAGGGCATGTCGCACGCGGGCCCGCCCAAGCTTCGCACGCAGCTCCAAGCCAGTTCCCTTGCCCAATTCGTTGATCCTTTGCCCTTGCCAGAAATCATCAAGCCCACCGGCCAGCGGCCCAGCCCAGAGAATCCCGCGGTGCAACTCCCTTACTATCGGGTCGAGATGCGCCAATTCGAGAGCAAGCTGCACCGCGACTTGAAACCAACTCGCCTTTGGGGATATGCATCGACTTCGCCGGGACCGACGTTTGAAACACGCAGCGGTCAGGGGTTGTTAGTGGAATGGGTCAATGAGCTCCCACAGACGCATTTCTTACCGGTCGACCACAGCATTCACGGAGCAGAGGCTGACAAGCCCGAGGTGCGAGCTGTGGTCCACCTGCATGGCGCCAAAGCTCCGCCAGCCAGCGACGGTTACCCTGAAAATTGGTTTGTGCCGGGAAAATCCGCCATCTGCCATTATCCCAATCGCCAGGAAGCAGCCATGCTTTGGTACCACGACCATGCTTTGGGGATTAACCGGCTCAACGTATTCGCTGGACTCTTGGGCGCATTTTTCGTACGCGATGAATTTGAAGACTCCTTGAACCTGCCCCGGGGTAAATACGAAGTTCCGCTCGTGCTCTACGATCGGATTTTCGATCTCGATTCGCAGCTTAATTATCCCGTGGACCCGGACTCGAAATCACCTTGGGTACCGGAGGTTTTCGGCGATGCCATTTTGGTGAATGGCAAGATCTACCCTTATCTTGAAGTCGAACCGCGCAAGTATCGCTTCCGCCTGCTCAACGGCGCAAATAGTAGGTTCTTTCATTTGACGTTGTCTGAAGGCTTTCACTTGACATTGTCAGAAGGAAAGATGTCTGGGGGGAAAACTTCGGACGAAAAGATATCTCGCGCCCAGATGTCCGCCGGTCAGAAGCCCAGCGGCCCGAGCTTCCAGCAGATCGGCACCGATCAGGGACTGCTGCCCGCGCCCGTTCTATTGCAACTTGTTTCGATCGCGCCCGGCGAGCGCATCGATTTGATCGTTGATTTTTCGAGTTACGGCGGAACAAACGTCATTTTGAAGAATGACAACCTCAACGTCATGCAATTTCGCGTGGCCCAAAGTGGAGGGCATGACACCACCGTGATTCCTCAGACTCTCAGGCCGATTGCTAGAATTCCAGAGTCCTCCGCCGTGAAAACTCGCATGTTGACTCTGGTGGAGATCGACGATCTCGTCCAACGACCTGTGCGGATGTTATTGAATAATACTCATTGGAGCATGCCGGTGACGGAGAATCCGGTTCTCGACTCGGTCGAGATTTGGAATCTTATTAACACGACCGAAGATATCCATCCTATCCATTTGCATCTGGTCAAGTTTCAGATTCTCGACCGCCGGCCCTTCAATGTCCCCGCCTATTGGATCAAGAATGAGATCAAATACATTGGCCCAGCGGTACCTCCAGAACCCGGTGAAGAGGGCTGGAAAGACACCGTCCGCACCTATCCTTCCATGGTTACGCGGATCATTGTTCGGTTTGAGGGTTTCACGGGACGTTATGTGTGGCACTGTCACATGCTCGAGCATGAAGATAACGAGATGATGCGGCCGTTTGATGTTGTGGCCCCGTAGTTCAGAATCACATTCGGATTAAGTAACGATAGAAAATCCTCCGCTCCCTTCCGGCGTGTTGTGACACTCCCGAAACTGTAACAACCCCACAATTGCAGTTGGCGCGATGCCGCTAGGATTGCGCCTATGAAACACACAAGACACATTCCTCTCCTGCCCGTTTTGTTGGCTTCGCTCATGCTGGCATCAAGCGCGCAAGCACAGGCAACATTGCTGCCGATAGCAGAAGACCCGCAAACTGAAACTGAAAAATATTCTTCCGCGAGTGACGCAATCTCAGCCGCGCGAAACCAATACGCGCAGATCGCTAGAGCCGAAAGAGTATCGAGTCAGACAGACGATGGCACGACCGTTGCCCAATTCTCACCAAGAAATGGCCCGATGCGCTCGTTTCCTCCGAACCACGCATATCCCAGAAGAGGCTACCAATCACCGTGGATGGATCACGGCAACGGTCGCCACGTTTTGATCGGAGCGGTAATCGGATTCGGATTGGGAGCGGCACTCGGAGCAAAAGCCAACAAGAACCCTAATTCGGGAACAACCGCCGGCGCGGTACTTCTCGTCGGCGGTATCGGCGCACTGATTGGCGGGGCGATCGGCGCGTCACACGGCGGACCCTATCCATTTGCACATCACAAGAGAATTTATCCGCTATTCCGGCGTGAGGGTGAGGGACCCGATCTCATAGCTAATTCCGTCGGTGCTAATTCTCTCGGTTCTGGCTCCGAGCGCAGATCCACACCTTGAGCTTTTACGGATGGGGCCACGCATTGAAAAGGCTGGTGGCGTTCACCGAGCCGAGTCCGGTTGCCAGATCGTAGCCAACCGTCGCGGGATACGCGGGTTCGCTAGCAGATGTGGACGTTGAAAGTTCGCCGATGATCTTGATGCCATCCCCATAGCAATCGTGTGAATTGCCTTTCGCGTTTTGGCCGCAGGGAATATCCATATCGCCGGCCGTGACGTCATTAAAGATGCACGAACCGGCCGGCAGCTTGCCCGTGGTTTGACTCGCATTGCAAGCTTTCGTTCCTTGTTTGGTGAATTGGCTCGCCGCCAACGCGTAATAAACGTAGTTAGCGTCTCCCTGCCTGCCGTATTTCTGATCGATCAGCGCTTGAATACCAGCCATTGCCGGCGAAGCGAAGGATGTGCCACCGCCGCCCTCATACAACGCATCGTTCTCCGCGCTGCAGGGAGCACCGAATTGGTTCGGATCCGACATGCACTCGACTAGGAAACTTCCCCACACTCCGTCCGCGGCGAATAGCGAAAGGTCGGGCTGGTCGCGTAAACCATCGTTGGGGATTCCGGGCACTCCTGTTTGCCACGACGGCTTGGGATTGCCTTGACAGGTTCCGCTAACCACTCCGGGGATGGATGGCTTTCCGGTAAAGCAGGTACTGGGTCCGCCACTGCCGCTCACCGAAAACTTAAATTCTCTGCCGAGTTTCGTGTTGCAGAATCCCGTGGGACCATACGATTGCGTGTAGCCACCAAATACAGGATCGCTGTAGATAAGCTGGCTGGTGCAACCGTCGTTCCATGGAATCTCCGGAATATACGACAACGCAGAAGCCTTGGTTTGAGGATTATTGGTGGCGCTCCAGTAATCGCTAACGGGAATGTCGTGAACGTCAGAGTTGTACTGGGCCATGAAATCGGTGCCACCGACATCGACGGCGTAGGCGGAAGCGGTGTTGTCTCCGCTGTTGATGCCGAGGTGGGAAAGAAAGCCCTCCACCGGAGAACATTCGTCGGCGCCGGTGTCTCCCTGGGCGATGAAGAAAGTCGTGCCCAAAGCCGTGGCCATTTGCGCTTCGCTATTCTCGAGCGCGATCTCGGTATGGCCGGTGATGGTCTCGCACAGACCGTAACTATCGGAGATGATGTCAGGCGGATTGAGATCGAGGATATTGAGAATGGCGAGATCGAGCCCAAAGGTGGAACGAGAATTAGCGCATGCAGAAAGCTCGATGTTGGCGTCGGGAGCGCTCGCGCTCGCCCACTCCACATCGAGTGCTGCCTCTATCTCATCTCCGTTCTGCCCGGGGTTCGTGCAGTTGGGATAAACCTGCTTGAAGTTACCGTCCTTAAAATCTTTCAGACCAAATACGTTGCGAAAGGCGTACCAATCGGATTCATGAGCAAGGTTGGAGTCTTCGACCAGAGCAATAGTGACGCCTTTGCCGGTGAATCCACGCTGCCAGAGCGGCAACACATTGTAGATAGTCGCAAAGTCGTAGGGACTGACAGTATGAAAAGTTTCTCCCTGAAACTTGACGTTGAAGCGCGGATTCCATTTGTGAATAACAGGATCATACGAGACTTTGCCAAGCTGAATGGCATGCGACTTGGGAAAGAAATCGTGAAGCGATGCGATGCCTTCGATGGCAGGTGCAAGAGCAGCAGGAATTTGCGGATCACGAATGTTGGCGATGTGTTTTTCGCCATTCGGCAAAACCAAATTGTGGACCTCGGTGTGAAACGCTTCGCGAATTTGTGCAGCGGTTCCGGCGAAGTCGATGACCATGCCATTCTGATAGACCCGATTGACAGAAAAACCGTGCGCTTCCAGCCACCGTTGAACGGTTTCTCGATCCTGCGAGGCAAGTCCGAAGCGCTCACCTAGTTGCTGCGGAGTCAGCCAGCGATGGAATTCGGGCGAATTCTGATCGTGCATTTCGTCAATCAACTTGTCGAAGCGCGCTTCGGTTTCTGGCGCTCGCTTGAGCTTAAGCAGCAAGTGGTCGAAAGTTAGGCTGTCTGCGACAGGGCCGCGATCGTTTTGAACGCTCAGCGCGGCGGGAGTCGTGTTTCCTGTAAGAGTTACCAGTTGTGACTCGTCAATTTGGTCGCTGATGATGGGCTTAGGGATGTCGGCGGCTTGCTGCGCTAAAGCAGTTGTGGAGAAAAGAACCAAACAGCTCAAGAAGAGGATGGAAGCGGAGCATCGCATAGACAGAACCTCCCGAAGCGGGCGAGACTTAAGATAGGACTAAGTGGTTCCAGCACGAGATAGGAAGAACCACAGAACGCGCAACCGGGCAATGCTAGCGGCTTTCAGCGATTGCGGTCAAGGCCAAAGAAGGTATCGGAATCAGACTTTGGGTGTTTGCATGTTATACTTTTTAAGCATCTTTCCTGTCAGATAAGCAGACGGAGGACGGTATCGACAAACGTTTTATCCGCATGAATGAGCGTATCCGGGCACGTGAAGTTCGCGTGATCGGTGACGAAGGGGAACAGATTGGCGTAATGCCTCCCTTCGAAGCGCTTAAGATGGCCCGCGAACGAAACCTGGATCTGGTAGAAATTTCTCCGACGGCGCAACCTCCGGTTTGCCGCATCATGGATTACGGGAAATTTCTGTACCAGAACGAAAAGCGCGAGCGCGAAGCCAAGAAAAAACAGAAGACCATTACGGTCAAAGAAGTAAAGTTTCGTATCAACGTGGACGATCACGACTACGAAACCAAAAAGAATCACGTGCTGCGCTTCCTCGATGAGGGAGACAAGGTGAAAGCGACGATCTTCTTCCGCGGACGCGAAATGACGCGGCAGAGCCTGGGCCGTCAAATTCTGGAACGTTTAATTAAAGACGTCGACCAGAGAGGTCTGGTGGAGTTTCGGCCGCGTCAGGAAGGCAACACGCTGCATTTGATTCTGGCTCCGAATAAGAAGGAAGGCGGAGCAAAAGAAAAGCCGCCGGCTCCTCCGAAGCCTGCACCACCTCCCGCGTCGCGAGGCGGCGCGCAGACAGCGTAGAGCGCGTTCAGCCGTCAGCTATCAGCCATCAGTTAAATCTCATGGTGCGATCGTTAACGGTAGTAGAATTTTGCGCTGCTTGATACTGAGATTTGTAACTGAGAACTGACAACCGAGAACTGGAAACTGATTTCTATGCCTAAACTAAAAACACACAAAGGCGCTGCCAAGCGCTTCAAGAAAACGGGTACGGGAAAGATCGTACGTCACAAGGCGGGGTTGCGTCACATCCTGTCATCGAAGGCGAAGAAACGTAAGAAGCAGCTGGGCCAGCCCACTTTGGTGAGTGACGGAGATTACAAAAAAGCGGCACGAATGATTCCGTACATGTAATAGAGCGACGGGCGTCCGCGCCCGTCCTTAACCGAGTATGCAAGACTGAGTGTGCAAGACAAGTCTGCGGAGCGAAATGCACCGCAGCGGCGCGTGAAGAGGTCGGGCTTTAGAAATCCCTTTCCATCATGGAAATGTGGTAGAAGCCTCCTTACCTCCAGCCGCCAGTCGAAGTAAAGACGAAATAAAAAGGAGAATGGCAATGCCTCGTGTAAAACGCGGAACCAAACGTCGCGCCAAGCGCAAAAAGATTCTTGAACGCGCCAGTGGATACTTCCTAACTAAATCCAAACTTTACCGCTCTGCGAAAGAAGCCGTTGATCGCGCGCTGAAGTTTGCCTACTCCGGCCGCAAGCAGAAGAAGCGCCAGTACCGGTCGATCTGGATCGTGCGCATCGGCGCCGCCGCCCGCCTGAACGGACTGAACTACAACCAGTTCATCAGTGGACTAAAGAAGGCCGGCGTTGAACTGGATCGCAAAATCCTGGCGGATTTAGCCGTAAAAGATGCGGCAGGATTTGCGCATCTGGCGGAGCAGGCGAAGAAGGCGAACGCTGCGGCAGCGGCGTAGTCATCAGCCATCAGCTTTCAGTTCAAAATACTTGTCATCCCGAGCCGCTCTTGCAAGGGATCTGCATTTTTCGCGGTGCTGAGAAACTGCAGGTCCCTCGCTTCGCTCGGGATGACAATTCTGAAGTGGTATTGTTCAATCGATGCCCTACACCGTTCCCAAGCTAACTGACTTCTCGACTGCGGCGCTCGACAAAGCGACGAGCGACGTTCTAACTGCGCTTGAGCAAGAGTCCGCAGTGGTCGATTCCGAGAACGATTGGAAGGCGTTTCGCGATCGCTGGATGGCGCGCAAGAACGGCATCCTTACTCAACTGAACGATCAGTGGCTAAAAGCTGCGCCGGGGACGAACAAGCGCGAAGTCGGACAGCGCGTCAACGAACTCAAGACCAAAGTCGAGCAACTGGTGGACGCAACGCTCGTCCGAATTCAAAGCGGAACGTCCTCAGTCAAACTAGCCGCCGAGCGTCTCGACATCACACTCCCAGGCATTCATCGTGCCGTCGGCGCGGAACATCTCGTCATTAAGACCATGAACGAAATCGTTGGCGTCTTCCGTAATCTCGGTTACTCGGTCGAGGAAGGCCCCGAGATTGAAACCGATTACTACAACTTCGAAGCCCTGAACTTTCCGCCGAATCATCCCGCGCGCGACACGCAGGACACACTCTTCATCGCCGAACAGGAATCGAAGCCGCAGCGCGATCGACTTTTGCTGCGAACGCACACTTCGCCGGTGCAGATTCGCACTATGCAAAAGATGAAGCCGCCGATGCGTGTCGTGTGTCCGGGAAAAGTTCATCGCAACGACGCGCTCGACGCGACCCACTCTCCCATCTTTCATCAGGTCGAAGGACTGGCGGTCGACACCAACATTACGTTCTGCGACTTGAAGGGCACGCTCGATCACGCCATGAAAGCGCTGTTTGGATCGAGTGTGAAAACGCGCTTCTATCCATCATTTTTCCCGTTCACTGAGCCTAGCGCCGACGTGCAGATCAGTTGTATTTTCTGCGATGGCAAAGGCGTGCGCGACGGCGCTCCCTGCCGCAATTGCAAAGCCAGCGGATGGATCGAGTTGCTGGGATGCGGCATGGTCGACCCAAATGTGTTCGGCTTCGTCGATTACGACGCAACAAAGGTTTCAGGATTTGCCTTTGGCATGGGCGTGGAACGTATTGCGATTCTGAAGTACTGCGTAGATGATATTCAGCTGTTCTTTCAGGGCGATATAAGGTTTCTGGAACAGTTTGGGGTAACGTCGGGCTCGTCACTTTCTTAGTATTGTCATCCTGAGCGAAGCGAAGGACCTCATTCACCCCGCACTGAGGCAAGAATGAGGTCCTTCGCTTCGCTCAGGATGACAAAGCATTATAATGTCACATGAAAATTTCCCCCCAGTGGC
Organism: Terriglobales bacterium; assembly: GCA_049674665.1. Classification (GTDB taxonomy): domain Bacteria; phylum Acidobacteriota; class Terriglobia; order Terriglobales; family Acidobacteriaceae; genus Acidiflorens. Next base: position 39,025 of record JBATZM010000107.1, on the reverse strand, counting down.
TGCGCGACTTCGTTGACCTTCCGGTCGACTACCCGCGTCTCGCGGATGAACTCACCCTAGCGGGTGTTTCCGTCGAAGGCATCTCGGGCGAAGGCGAAAACACTGTCTTCGAGATGGAGATCACCACCAACCGTCCCGATGCGATGAATCATTATGGCGTGGCTCGCGAGGCCTCCGCGCTCTACGACTTGCCACTCAAGCCGATTGAACCAAAGCTGCCGCCGTCGCAAGGTAAATCCGATGTCACCATCGATATTCAGCAGCCTGATCTCTGTCCGCGCTTCACGGCGCGAGAAATTCGCGGTGTCACAGTTAAACCTTCGCCGCAGCATATTGCCAGTCGTCTGCAGTTGCTCGATCAACGTCCCATCAGCAATGCGGTCGATGCCACTAACTATGTTTTGTGGGAGAGCGGCAAGCCCACCCATGTGTTCGATCTCGATCTGCTCGAAGGACGGCGCTTGGTCATTCGCAAAGCGAAGGCCGGCGAAACTCTAAAGACTCTGGATGGAGTGGAGCGCAAGCTCTCCACCGAAGACCTCGTCGTTGCCGACGCAAAAAAGCCAGTGGGACTGGCCGGCGTAATGGGCGGCTTCGACACCATGATCACGGAGAAGACGAAGAACATCCTGATCGAATCCGCTTGGTGGGACCCGGTCACGGTGCGTCGGATGTCCAAGCGGCACGGTCTGCATACCGACGCTTCACATCGATTTGAGCGCGGCGCGGATTTCGAATCGACCGTCCCTTCAACGAACCGCGTCGCTGAACTCATTCTCCAATCCGGCGGCGGCACGCTAGTAGGTGAGGTAATCGACGTGATTGCCCGCCAGCTTGACCTGGCTCCAGTAGAGCTTAACCCGCGTGAAGTGCATCGCATTCTCGGCGAAAAACTCAGCACACTAGAGATCAGCCGCATTCTTAGTCGCCTTGGTTTCACGATGCTTCCGGGCGGCGAAGATTCTTATCTAGTCCACATTCCGAGCTGGCGTCTCGATATCGAGCGCGAGATCGACATCATCGAAGAACTGGCGCGTCTGCACGGTTACGATAAGTTCCCCAACACGCTTCCCGCCTACAGCGGCGAGGTTCGCGATCTGCCCGATGCGCAGAAAGATGCGCGACTGCGCTCATCGCTCTTGGCGCTCGGTTACAACGAAACCATTTCGCTCACATTTATTTCAAAAGAAGATGCGCGGCGGTTTTCGACGGCTCCTGAACTCGACCTCGCGAATCCGCTCAGCGATGAGGCGTCGGTCATGCGCACCTCGATGGTTCCGAGCATGTTGAACATGCTGGCGTACAACCTGAATCGCGGCAGCAACAATGTTCGCCTGTTTGAAGCTGGAAATATATTTGAGGCGTCGGGAGCGAAGGCGTTGGAGATGAAACGCATTTCGATCGGCGCGACGGGCAGCGTGGACGCGGAGGTCGTGCGTGGGCTGACTCCCGGAGCTGCCGCGCGTTCGTTCTCGTTTTTCGACCTGAAGGGCGACATCGAAAGCCTGCTCGCTCCCTTCAGCCAATGGACACTGTATTACGATTCACAGACGGCCGACTATTACCATCCTGGACGCTCCGCCCGCGCCCTGCTGGATGGCGCTACCGTCGCCCAGTTTGGTCAGATTCATCCCGATGTAGCTGCGGCTCGCAAACTACGGCAGGATGTTTTTGTCGCCGAGATCTATCTCGACCGTCTCTATCAGCACGATTTGCGCCAGGTGCGTTATGAAGCCCTACCGCGCTTCCCTGCCGTCGAGCGCGACTTCTCTTTTGTGTTTGATGACAGTGTAGAGTTCGAGAAAATTCACCAGAGCGTGATCGGATTGGGCATCGCCGAACTGCGCAGCTTCGTCCCGGTAGAAGTTTTCCGTGGAGAAAAAGTTGGCGCGAGCAAGTACTCGATTCTGATGCGGGGCAAGTTCCAGTCAAGCGAGCGGACGCTGCGGGATGACGAGGTGGCGCAGTGGGCGGGGCAAATTGCTAAGGGGCTCGAAGCGCTCGGCGGCGTGCAGCGGGCGTAGGGGCTAAAGCTCGTAGCGTATGCTACACCGCCACAGATACAAACATTTGGCGGAACGGACTTTGAAGATTCGTCGGCTGGCCGGGTCACAAATCTCCATTGCCCAAGAGGAAACAGTGACGAGGTGGTGCTCAAGATCCACCTCAGCGGCAGGTTGCTTCTCCGTCGTATCACAATCCTTAGGAAAACCTCGAGTGACAATCTGGAACTTATAATTCAGTGCATACGACGTCACAGCCTCGCCGCAGCCCTGGCACTCAAACTGAGATCGTTGAACGCTGTCCAATGCAGCCTGCTTCAGCATTGGGTGACCACTAACAACGACCGCTGATTCGACGCTGCCATCCCGCCGGATAGTAAGCATCAAGTCCACGTCCCCTGCGATACGCGCCTGTCGCGCCAATGGAGGGTACGTTGGATCGGACAGCTTAGTTAGCACGGCTCCATTTTGTGACACTTCGGGACTTTGAGCAGATTGAGCCAATGCATGTTCGATGACGGGTGATAACCATAGGGCGGCCACGGCCAACATCAGCGAACTGCAACGAGACTTCATGAGGAGAGTTTAGGCCGTCCTGCTTTCTTTCTCAAAACATAACAACGCAAACCCACGATCAACGATTGGCCATGGTTCGAATCGTTCCCAATCCCAGCAATCGCTCATCGGCCGTGACTAGAGTCAGGTCCAAGACCTCGGCAGTCGCGGCGAGAATCCGATCGGCAGGGTCCTGGTGCAAGGGCAGTTGCCGTGCTGCGAGAGCGATCTCGTGCGTCAATGGCGCCTCGCGGGTCCCAGCAGTGGCCCACGCCAGCCACGTCGGGATATCCCCGTCAATCTCGAATCTGCCTTTGTAGTGCAGCGTTAGCGCCTCATAGGTGCTCATAGGCGAGAGCCAAAGTTCGTTTTCCTGGTCCTTGAGCTGAACCAAAACTCTTCTCCCGAGCCGTCTAGGCTCGCTCAAACTCCACAGCCAAATATGCGTGTCTAGGAGCAATCTCAATCGCGCAATACCTCCCACTCATCGTCGTCGGTTGCCGGAGAAACTATGTCGCCGGTGATCCGCATCGTGTTCTTCATCGACCCGATCCAAGCTTCGCGATCCGCAACCGCCGTCGGCGGCACAACTTCGGCGACTGGCTTACCAAAACGCGTGATTCGAATTGGCTTTTTGGTGGCCCGAACTTGTTCGAGCACCGCGAGACACTTTGCCTTGAATTCCGAGATGGCGATTTCCTGCATGGCTTTTCCCCGGTGGTCATTATAGCATACTATGGTCAACTAATTTGACCACTTTTACATATGGCGTCGGAGATGACCTCAATCCTGCGTGACTATTTCTTGTGCTAGCCTAGCTTTCCATGACCCAAGTTTCGGCCCACTCTAAGCATTTTCTCTCCGACAAGGTCGAGCATTTTACCGAGTCCGTGATCCGTGAGATGACGCGGCAGGCGATGCAATATAGCGCCGTCAATCTGGCGCAGGGGTTCCCGGATTTTTCGGCTCCCGCCGAAATCAAGCGCGCGGCGCAGGATGCCATCGCCGCCGACGTGAATCAGTACGCCATCACCTGGGGCGCGAAGAGCCTGCGCTCTGCGATTGCGCGACAGATGCAGGAATGGCAGGGAATTGAGGTCGATCCCGAAAAAGAAATTGTGGTGTGCTGCGGCTCGACCGAAGCAATGATCGCAACGCTCCTAGCGATTTGCAACAAAGGCGACGAGGTCGTGGTCTTCGAACCTTTCTACGAGAACTACGGGCCGGACTCGATTCTGAGCGGAGCCAAGCCGCGCTTTGTCAGCTTGCGCCCTCCCAAAACAGCGGGAGCCGAGTGGACCTTCGACGAACAGGAATTGCGTGAGGCTTTTCAACAAAAAACCGGGCAATCTCAAACTTCTCAATCTCAGACCAAGGCAATCATTGTTAACACGCCAAATAACCCTACCGGCAAGGTGTTCAGCCGGAAAGAACTGGAACTGATTCGCGACCTTTGTGTTGAATACAACGTGCTCTGCATCACCGACGAAATCTATGAGCACATTCTTTACGATGGATCGGAGCACATTTCAATCGCGCGGCTCGACGGCATGCGCGAGCGAACCATCACTATTAACGGGCTCTCGAAAAGCTACAGCGTCACGGGATGGCGCGTCGGCTGGGCGGTTGCGCCGCCCGCGATCACAAACGCGATCCGCAAAGTGCATGACTTTTTGACCGTGGGCGCGCCCGCGCCTTTGCAGGAAGCGGGAGCCACGGCGTTGAGTATGCCTGCCAGCTACTACCGCGAATTGGCCGACCGATATCGCGCGCGGCGCGATCATTTGATTCCAGCACTGGAGAAAGCTGGCTTCCGCTGTTACCGTCCGCGGGGAGCGTATTACGTGATGACCGACATCAGCGCCTTCGGGTTCGCGAACGATGTGGAGTTCGCGGCCTACCTGGTAAAAGAAATCGGCATTGCGTGCGTCCCGGGATCGAGTTTCTATAAGCATCCGAAAGACGGATCCCAACAGGTACGTTTCGCCTTCTGCAAAAAGCCTGAGACACTGGATGAGGCGGCGCGACGGCTGGAGAAACTGGTACGAAAGTAGCGTAAAATCCACAGCAAACTGCGTTATACTTCGCCTCAATGCTGAATTATTTCTGAAAGCGAGTGGTGCCCATGTCTGTGAAAACCGTGGAAGAGGTATCTGCCGAGGTTCCGGCTGAAGATTTTCAGGCGCTGGAAGAGAAAGTTTATCGCACCATAGAGTTGTACAAGGCCGCCAAAGAAGCTCGATCTACGGCCGAGCGCGATGTAAAGCGGCTGCGAGAGCAACTCGAAGAGCGCGAGGAAGAAAACGAAACAATGCGCCGCGAACTGGTGCAGATGCGCAAGGATCGTGAGGATATACGAACCCGCGTCGAAAAGATGCTTGGTCAGATGGACAGCCTGACGCATGAGCAGGCGGCAAGCTGAACGACAACACGATAACGACAAAGTAAACGGGGGCAAGTATTCGTTGGGTAGCGATCTGGAACGAAGTGATCCGCCGAGGAGTGACATGGCCACAGCAAGCAAAGAACCTCCGACAGAAGAGTCGACGAAACCCGTTGCCGCACCTGCTCCGAATGCCAGCGGCAGCGTGCGCGTCGAAATCTTCGACCAGGTTTATAACCTGCGAGGGTCTGACGCGGACTACATTCTGAAACTCGCCGAGTATGTCGATGGCAAGATGCGCGCAGTATCGGAGCAGACGTCAACTGTCGATTCGGTGCGCCTGGCAGTCCTGGCAGCGCTGAATATTGCGGACGAATATCATCTACTGAAGCGGCGACTGGAGCCGTCGTCGCCGGAAGCGCGGCAACGGGCCACTAAACTGGCCAACGCGCTGGACGAAGTTTTGGAAGATACCCGGCGAACAGGTTAAGTCGATCGTAACCTCTCATTCATTATTTTGAATTAAGATTTGAGTTGGCGGGCTAATTGCCTGATCTGAGCTGCGCTTAGCCCCTTCGACTTCGCTCAGGGCAGGCTCGCGGGGACGCTCGTCCCTCCACGAACAAAACCTCCAGCAAACTTCCTGCCAACTATTTTGCATTTTCCTCTTGCGAATCTCTCCATTGTTTCCTAGCATCCAAGGTGAAAGTCGACCTGCGGAGTTGGTGCTGGTGGTAACCGATTTTTGAACCAATGCCGAATGAACGGGGACTCGACTCGCAAAAAGATCCTGTGTGCTATGTTCCGTCATGCGGAAAAGCCTAATGGGTCGCGGCGGGTTCCCACCGTCTGAGACGGGTTCATTCTCGGCCCACCACACGGCCCAGTGGGTCGGCTTTTTTACTTCAGGTGTCAGGTCCTAGGCGTCAGGTCTCAGGAAAAGCGTTATCGACTTAAGATTCGAGGTGCAATGCCCGACCCGGAAGAATCCCGCGAAGAGTGGGAAAAAGAGATCATCGATGTGCAACACAGTGTTAGTTTTCCTGAGGCGATGCGTAGTACTCAGATCATCGCAAAGAAACTCTCGGCCTCACCTGCGCCAATCCCGGACTTTGCCCACCTCGTAAGGTTGTTGCTCAGTGGCATTTTACTGGTCACAGGTTTCGTTGCATTTTCCGCCAACGTTCCCCACAACACGGCGCTTGGCGTCGCGGCTTTGGCCGCTGCCTGTTGCCTGGGGGCTACAGCGTTCCGTTGGACCAGCAAACACCAGTAAATGCGCCGCTCCTCCGTGGCCTGAGAGCTAACACCCGAGACCTGACACCTTCTTCCCTGCTAGACTCTCCTAAGTACTCAAACTGCATTTGGAGCATCTAAACAAACGTGTTTCCAAGACTTTTTCATATTGGCAATTTCTACCTGCCCACCTATGGCGTGCTGGTCGCCTCGGGCGTATTGATCGGGCTTTGGATCAGTGTGCGCAATTCGGAGAAGCAAGGCATCAACGGCGACGATGCCTGGAATCTTGGAATTCTCGTTGTTCTTGCTGGGATTATCGGGGCGAAGATTCTTTACATCATCAACGATTGGGGCTTCTACTCGAAAAACTGGCGCGAGATTTTCAGCATCAACACCATGCAGGCGGGAGGCGTGTTCTCCGGCGGACTGATTGGTGCACTCCTGATGGCGGCCTGGTACATGCGGCGTCATCACATGCCGACGCTGCGAACGACCGATGCCTTCGCTCCAGGGCTTGCTTTTGGACATGTCCTCGGACGTTTCGGCTGTTTCTCGGCCGGCTGCTGTTACGGTAAACCGACGAGTCATTTCTGGGGTGTGATCTTCACCAATCCTCTGGCGAATTCCGTCAGTGGAACTCCGCTCGGCGTCAGGATTGAACCGACGCAGCTGATCGAGGCCGCAGCCGAGTTTTGCAATTTCTTGTTCCTCACCTGGCTGCTTAAACGCAAAAAGTTCGATGGGCAGGTGTGGGGCACGTTTATGATTCTGTACGGAATCGAGCGTTACTTCATCGAATTCTTGCGCGACGATCCGGGACGCGGCGAAGTCTTCGGCGGCCTGATGACGGGAACGCAGTTGGTTGCGATTCTCCTCGTCATCGGCGGCGGATTGATCTGGTGGTTCAAGAGCGGTGTGCCGAAGCAAGTGCCGGCACAAAGCAGCGTTTAGTCGCAGCGTTTAGTTCTTCCCCAATGCCTCAATTCCCCATGACTCTCGTCGTCTCCTCCGATGACGCGGGGCAGCGTCTGGACCAATATCTTGCGACCCGACTCTCGATCGTCAATCAGCCAGATGGCAGTCGAGTCAAGGTCAGCCGAGCGCGAGTGCAGCAACTCATCGCGAAGGGTGAAGTATTGGTGAATCAGACGGCGGCGAAGGCGTCTCTGCGACTAAAGGATGAGGATCACGTCACGGTCACCGTACCGCCGCAAGCTCCGCCGCTACGCGCCATTGCGGAGGAGATTGCGCTGGACATCGTCTATGAGGACGACGACATCGCGATCGTTAACAAACCCGCCGGTATGATGGTGCACGCGGGAGCCGGAGCAACCGAAGATGCGCGCAATCGCGGAACGCTGGTGAATGCGCTGCTGCATCATTTTGAAAAGCTCTCCGCGGTGGGTGGCGACCTGCGTCCGGGGATCGTGCATCGCCTGGATCGCGCTACCAGCGGGTTGATGGTGGTAGCCAAGAACGATGAATCGCACCGCCGTCTGGCCAAGCAGTTCAGCGGTCGCGAAGTACACAAGATGTACATTGCGCTGGTGCATGGCTGGCCCAAGCAGGATCGCGGCACCATTCAAAGCGCCATCAGCCGCCACTCGCAGCGGCGCACACGCATGACGACGAAGGGTTTCGGCGGTCGCGAAGCTGTAACCCATTACGTGGTTCAGCGCAAAATCGATGCTCCCTATGGCAAGTTTGCGCTAGTTGAACTGAAGATCGAGACGGGACGCACCCACCAGATTCGTGTCCATATGTCGTCGCTCGGACATCCGGTGGTCGGCGACGCACTTTATGGCGCTCCGGGCGAATTGCGGTCGCAGTCGAACAAACGCCGAGATGCCGGCATGCCCGCGATCTTGACCTTGGATCGAAATTTTCTGCATTCGTCAGTGCTCGAATTGGTCCATCCGCGCACAAATGAGTCGCTCAAGTTTTCTCGGCCGTTACCGAAGGAACTGGAGAAATTGCTCGATAGCCTGGAGAATGCTCAACAGGAAGGTCCTCGGCTGGAGCCAGGTCAGTAAGTCCTGGACAGCAAGCACCAGTTCAGTAAGAACGAGACGACGTTTCAGCGCGTGGCCGCAGGACTATAATGAAAACATCAACTCCTTGAAGTCGTGCCCAATGAAGTCATGCCCAATGAAGTCGCGTAATTTTCTGCTTCTCTTTGCTCTACTCGGATTGGCCGGCTCGCTCATCGGCCAGACGGCGCTGCCTGCTTCCACGTCGCTGCCGGCGCCCAGCACAACGCAGGCTCCCGCAACGGCTGCAACAGCCACTCCACCAAATTCTCCCGCACCAACTCCTGGCGCTTCAACTCCAACAGCCACGGCGACATCTCAGGCACAGCCGGGAAGTGCAGCGAAGTCTGATACCGATGAGTCCGTCACTACACTCAAAGCGACGGTCAACGAAGTTCGCGTGGTGTTCACCGTTACCGACCGGCACGGCCGCTACATCAAGGATCTGAAGAGCAATGATTTCAGAGTAATCGACGATCAAAAACTGGTGGAACTGCGCAGTTTCCGCAGTGAGACCGATCTGCCTCTGCAAGTGGGATTGCTGGTGGACGCGAGTAACTCGGTGCGCGACCGCTTCAAGTTCGAGCAAGATGCGGCTATCGAGTTTCTGAACTCCATCATTCGTCCGCACTACGACGAGGCGTTCGTGGTCGGCTTCGACGCCACGCCCGAAGTTACGCAGGATTTCACCGATAGCACGGAGAACTTGTCGACCGGCGTCCGCATGTTGCGCGCGGGTGGCGGCACTGCGATGTACGACGCCCTATACTTTGCCTGCCGCGACAAACTAATGAAGCAGCCGCAGACTGGACCGGTGCGTCGCGCCATCATCCTTCTAAGCGACGGCGAAGATAACTTGAGTCATGTGACGCGCGAGGAGGCCATCGAAATGGCGCAGCGCGCTGACGTGATTGTTTACACCATCAGCACCAACATCAGCGGTATGAAGGGCAATGGTGACAAGGTGCTGGAACGCATCGCGGAAGCAACCGGCGGCCGCTCGTTTTTCCCCTTCCAGATGCGCGAGATGTCAGATGCATTTCTCTCCATTCAGGAAGAATTGCGCAGCCAGTACGCAATCGGCTATAAACCGGAAGATTTTGTCGCCGATGGACGCTTTCGCTCGATCGAAATTCTGGCGCAGGAAAAGGGCTTGAAAGTGCGCACCAAAAAGGGATACTACGCGCCCAAGCAATAACGCCTCGTCCAAACCATAATCACTTTCTATGCCGGGATATTCAGGAACTCCGCTGGCCAAAAAATTAGGCATCAAGGACAATTTTCGCGCCGCCTTGCTGCATGTGCCGGACGACGTGAAGACCGAACTTCACGACACGCTTGGTAAGTGCCTAATCCAACATTTCAGCCGACAGACCAGCGAGAATCTCGATCTCGACTTCATTTTCCTCTTTGCCAAATCGCGAGCGGGGCTGGAACTCGATCTGCTTCCGGCCACTAAAGCACTGGCGCCAGCGGGAATGCTATGGATTTCATGGCCAAAGAAAAGTTCAGGCGTCGCCACCGACCTCACGGAAAATGTGATTCGCCAGAGTGGGCTGGATGCTGGCTTGGTGGACGTGAAAGTCTGCGCGGTCACCGACGTCTGGTCGGGATTAAAGTTCGTAATCCCAGTCAAGAACCGGCCTAAAGAAAAACGGCAATCGCCTAGAAGCGCTGCTGTAAATCCCTAATTGCCAATCAATGCGGAGTTTCCCGCTTCATGAGCGGATGACAATTCAACCACAAATCCAGGGTATCCGTTTTAGGGTATTCGCGAATGGTTGCCCGCCTAACCAGAAAGTTTCGGAGTGTTCATAGCGCAACTTGGGTCTGGGAAATGGGTTTGTATGCAGTAGATACTGTTCCCGACCGCCAAATACTGGGGATCGAAGTAAATGGGGTCGAACTGTAATACGGCAGAAACTCTGTAGTGACGGCACATAGTAACTTACGACGTTAGTAACTTGCCGAGATATAACATGCCGGTTCTATTATTGTGAGAGATGACTGTGCGAATCGGAACCCGGCTGATGGCGCTGACGATGGTGACGATCATGTTGTGTTGGTCCACATATGGCGAAACATCCCTGTTGCGGGCGGAGCGGGAACTATTCGCTTCGGTCAACCAGGCGCGGCAGGCGCAAGGATTGGCGCCACTGCGATGGGATGAATCGCTGGCGGCAGCGGCACGGCATCACGCTGAAGTGATGGCCGAGCACGGATCGGCGCAACATGGATTTGAAGGTGAGCCGAGCCTGTCGGCACGCGCTAAACAGGCGGGTGCGCACTTCAGTTGGCTTTCGGAAAACGTAACGCAGGGGCTCACTTCGGACTTCATTCACGGGCAGTTCATGAAGTCTCCTCCACATCGCGCGAACATTCTGGATAAGGACATGGATTCGATCGGAGTGGGTGTCGTAGAACAAGGTGGGCAGTTGTTCGCGGTGGAGGATTTTTCGCAAGCGCGCTAGCGAGCGGCAACATCCACTGATGCCAGACTCGCACAAAATAGAAGTCGTTTTGGCCCACTGCAGATCACAGAACCTCCTGGGCAAAGGCGAAACACCAACAAAGGGGGATAAAAGGTCAACGGACGCAGGGGTTCGTCCGATTCAATACGTTTGGAGTGGAAATGTGGTGGTGTCAAGGGGATGACTGAGGAGGGTGGCGCAATGAAACCTACCGCCAATTCCCTGCCCGCCAGCCCACTGTCAAAATGGCCGAGGTGCTGGTTAGATAAAACCTCGCACCTCGGCCATCAGGGGGAAGAATCTTCGTTGATTCGAATCGTTGTTTATTCGAATCCATGTTTATTCCCGGTTTGGCTTGCGCGGCGACGGACGGAACGAGGAATGTTTCTCTCGCGTCTTTACTTGAGCAAGCGGTGTGCATACATCTCCCGCCATCGTGGTGTTCGTCACGTTGGCAAAAGTATTCGGGCTAACCGTATTGCTGGAGCCTGAACCGAGAAGAACTCCGGCACAAGCTTCGTTGATGGTGTTTTTGGTAACGGTGTTGTTGCTTCCTGTCGAGGGCGGGCATTCATCATCTACGTGAACGCCAGACTGCGCGCTGCCGTAAATGATGTTCGTTTCCGCCGTATTCCCATCGCTGCAGAGATCGATGGCATCGAAGGTCTGGGTTCCGCCGATGTGATTGGTCTTAATACTTGTGTTGTTGGCAGTTCCGAGAGTGGGATCGCTCGCGGGGACGATTGCAAGCTGCGTACTTTCAACCGTGTTGGTTGAGACGCTTACTCCGGAAGATGCATAGATCAATATTCCAGAGGAACCATAACATGAGGGCTCACCGTTGCCTCCACAGGGTGGATTGACGTAAATGTCGTCAGCTACTTCGTTGGATGTGACCGAACCGGTTGCGCCATACCCGATCTGAATACCGTTCTGAGCGGTGGCTGAAGTGGGTCCGATACCAATGACGGTGTTGCTGGAGACTGTGACCGCTGGACCGCCGCCGGTACCGGGACCGCTAGCGGTAATTCCATTTTTGTCGTAGTTGCGAACGGAATTATTGGAAATGGTAACTGCCGGGGAGCCCGTGTTACTTTCCACATTAATCGCCAAACCGATTTGGCAACCCTGATCGGCGGGATCCATAAGCTGATCACGGACGGCATTGTAAGTTATCGTACCAGCGGAATTCTGGTAATAGATGCCAATGGGATCCACCGAGCAGCCGGAGAGCCCATTGTTGCTGCCATCTACTGTGAGATGGGAAATGGTAACAGCCGTCGCACCGGTGACCAGAATCTGCGCGGCTACAGCGTTGCCAAAAATATCAGTACCGGTTTGACTAAGACCACCCGCTGGGGTCACGATTACGGCGGCGTCGCTTGAGCCGCCGGCAATTCCAAGCAATGTCAAATTCTTGGTGATGCTGACCTGTTCGGGATAAGTGCCGGGACATACTTCGATTTTGGTTCCTGCAGGAACAGCGTTGACCGCTGCCTGGATGGTTGTGTAGTGAGTTCCGGGAGCTGCGCAGAGGCCGACAGCAGCGCTGGTGGCAAAGGCTTGTCCGCCGAATGCGGCAAGCGCGATTAGAGCAAGACAACAGTATGCGAATCTACGGGCAGGGTCCATTGAAACTTCCTCCGTATTTTTTTTAGGGTGGGAATTAGTTAAAGGTGAAAATCAAACTCAGGCGCTGACTATATCCCAGCTAAAAGTTCGACTCAATTCCACGTTCTGGGTAGGATGTGCACGTTCGTGTAGTGGGCTAAGTCTAATACATTAGTCTTTAACACCCTATTCACAATGGACTCGATCAAGTCTTTCATCGATCGAACTTGAGAATGCAATGAGATTCTCGGCTCGCAAATTTTTTGGCGCCATCAATTCTAGTCTTCGTGTCTAGTCTTCGTGCCGAGCGGTAGCGTAGTAACCGCTGCGCGCCTGCACTTTGTAATCACCCTTCTTGGGTTTGATCTCGACCTTACGGAAAGAGCCATCGCGGGTGGCGTTGGTGGGCACATAACCAATGTTGTACTGGCTGCGGAGTTCCTCGGAAATCTGGTTAAAAGCGTCCCGGAGTTTCTCGATCTTGTTGCCAACATTGATCACGCGGCCCCCGGTCTCTTCGGTAAGCTTTTTCATCTCTATATCGCCCGAATAACCGAAGCCACCCATGCCGTAGAAGCCACGGTCGGCGATAAGGAGAACGTAACAGATCGCATCGGCTTTCTGGGCGGCTTCAATGGCATCCTTGATTTTTAGGCGGCTGCCTTCGTCTTCTCCGTCGGTCAGCAGGATCATCGCCTTGCGTCCAACTTCGTGGCTGAACTCATCGTGCGAAGCAAGATAAACGGCGTCATAAAGCGCAGTACCACGTTGGCCGGTTGAAGAGCATGGGATCGGGCCTTGCGGGCCAATCGGACCGCCGCCACATCCAACTCCACCAGTATTAATCTTCGCTTCGTTCAGCGCGTGTCTCAATCGGCTGACCGAATTGGTGAAATCTTGCAGAAGAGTGATATCGACGTCGAAGCTGATGACGAAGGCCTCATCCTTTTGGCGTAGTGTGCTTTCAAGAAAGGACGCTCCAACTTCCTTCTCCATATCGAGAACACGCATCTGGCTGCCGCTGGAATCGATGAGAATGCCCAGAGTAAGGGGCAAATCGGTTTCGGCCTTGAAATACTTGATGGTCTGGGCCTGGCTATCCTCGAACAGATCGAAGTTATCCTTGGTGAGATTGGGAATCAGCGCGCCATGCTTGTCTTTTACATTGAAGAATAGCTGGACGACCTCGACATTGACCTTCAGTGTTTCGACGGATTGATCTTGCGACTGGTCATTCGAGTCGGAACTCGGAGTGCGAGGTAGATCGGTATTGGACGTAGGGCCCGTTGAGTCAGCAGCCGGGGGTCGCGGCGGCGGAACCGGCGCATTCTGCCCGACTGCGGGAAGCGACAGGGTCAATAGAGTGAACGTCGTCAGAGCGAGCGTCGCCAGAGATAACCGGAGCAGGGCGAAACGGCCAGCGGTCAGGCGGGATTTGCAATGTACTTTAGGCATCAGCGTTTTTATCCTGGAACTTTGCTAGTCTATCCTGTAAAGGGCTGTAACGGTTAGATGCACCAAAGGAGCACAATTAGGCATCTGAATCAGTGAAAAAGCGGCAGGTTTGGCAATTCCGTAGGTGAAGAGGCGCGGAACGAAGTCAAAGACGAGCAAGCACTGAGAAAGAAGTCAAGGCAAAGCAAGATAAAGTAGTAAAGAACGAAGCAGTAAAGATAAGAAAGATAGAGGATTCCGGGATGGCCACGAAAACTAGCGCGATATTCATTCTAGGGCTGACATTGTTGCTTGCAGGCATTTTGGCAGCGCAACAGACGCCTGACACTATCCCGGACGCTCCATCGGCAACGCGTCCAATACCCCCGCCTGCACCTCCCAGCCCGCGGCCCGGGGCAGATGACGCGACCCAACCTGCCGCAGCTCCAGCGGACAATTCCGGCGCAGGAGCCGCCAACGGGTCGCCCCCGGCTCCCAGCAGCAATTCCGATATCGTTTATGACAAGTCGATCGTGCCGCCGCAAATGCCCCCGGTCAAGACGGTGCCTGCCGGCAGCGTTCCGAAAGATCAAGAAACCGGCGAAGATGCTGGCTACGTATTCAGGGTGACCAAGAATCTGGTCCTGGTTCCAGTTACGGTAAAGGATCCCAATGGCCGGTTGGTTGAAGGTTTGCGGGCCAAGGATTTTGCAGTTCAGGAAAATGGCAAGACGCAAACATTGACGTTCTTCACCAGCGACCCCTTTGCGCTGTCAGCCGCGGTGATTTTCGATACCGGCATGCCGGACATAGGCTTGAAAAAGATACAGGACACGCTGTCGGCGTTGCAAGGAGCGTTCAGCCAGTTCGATGAAGTCGCATTCTATACCTATAGTAGTACCGTTGGACGTCTGACCGATTTCACCAGCGTGGGCAGGGAAATGACGGTGGCTCTGAACCAGGTCAAGGGCTACAGCGGAGCAAACAACGGAGTTCCGGTGACGAGTGGCCCGCTAGGTCCGCAGGGACCCGTCATCAATGGCATCCCCATTGGCTCTCCTGTAGACCCTGTTTCCACGCCCCCGAAGGTCGCACACGTATTGAATGACGCCATCTTGTTGGCGGCACGCGATCTATCAAAGCGCGACCGGACGCGGCGCAAGATCATCTTCATCATCAGCGACGGCCGCGAGCAAGGCTCCGTCGCCAGCTACAAAGACACTCTGAAAGTATTGCTGACGCAGGATATCACCGTGTATGCGGTCGGCGTAGAGGGTGGGGCGATCCCAATCTACGACCGGCTGGAGCGTATCCACCTGCCGAAAACGGCAGGGGCCATGGGCTACGGCGACATCTTGCCGAAATACGTCAACGCCACCGGCGGAGGCACGGTGTTCAGCGAGTTGTCCGAAGCCACCATTGAAAAAGCGTATGCCTCCGCGATCGGAGAAGCGCGCTATCAGTACACCCTCGGTTATTCGCCCAAGTCGAGCATCGGAGGCTACCGCGAGATCAACGTACAGGTAAAGCGGGCGGACGTGAAGGTGTCCGCAAAGGCTGGATATTATCCTCTGCCAACGCCTCTGCGGGTGCCGCAGTCCACTCAGCGATAAAGCGGGGAAACGGCTAAGCGTTTGAGCCCGCGATGGTTGAGTGTCTTGGATCAGTAACGTGGGTAACCAGCACCAGGGCCTTACGGTGTGGTATAAAAACCAGCAGTAACCGATACTGTAGTCAAGTGGGTTTGTAGCGAGGGGCTCGCGCCTTGAGGGAGTGGTTCGCGAGAGTCTTTTTCGCAGCAGTTTCTGAGGAAACCTTTTGAGTTTCATCAACTTCGCAGCGCGCGAGATCAACTGCAAAATCGTCTACTACGGCGCCGGGTTGGGCGGCAAGACGACGAATCTGCAGTTCATCTTCCAAAAAACAGCCGAACAGCAGAAGGGCAAGATGATCTCGCTAGCCACCGAGACCGATCGAACCCTGTTCTTCGATTTCCTGCCGCTCGATCTGGGTTCGGTGCGCGGTTTCAAGACCCGCATTCACCTCTACACCGTTCCCGGACAAGTCTTTTACGACGCCAGCCGCAAGCTGATTTTGCGTGGAGTGGATGGCATCGTTTTCGTGGCTGATTCCCAGCAGGAACGCATGGACGCGAACGTCGAAGCCCTCGACAACCTGATGTCGAACCTGAAAGAACACGGATACGACTTCAACAAGATTCCCTACGTCCTGCAACTGAATAAACGCGACCTGCCGAATGTGTTGTCTGTGGACGCTCTCTCCAAAGAACTGCGCAAGAAGAATGAGTCAGTAGTGGAGGCCGTGGCCTTCCAAGGCGTAGGCGTGTTCGAGACGCTCAAAGAAATCGCCCGGCAGGTGCTGCAGGAGTTAAAGCAGGGGGGGTAAGGCAGCACCCGGTTGCCAGTACCCAATACCCAGTTCAAACCCAAGACAAATCTTTTCTGTAGAGACGCGGCTTGTCGCGTCTGACTTTGCTCGTGTGGGGACGGGCGCCCTCGCCCGTCCAAGCCGAGCGCAGCTCGGCAGAGCACCACTACCTGGAGACGTTGCACCATTGACTGCACTGAACATGGCCTAGTCCGTAGTTTCCAGTGTCCCTGATAGTTCTTCCCATTCCTTCATCAGGCTCTGCAAATCGGTCTTCCGGTCGGCCAGTTCCTGAGTCTGCCGCTGAGTTTCCTCTGCGCTCACAAAGCTTTGAAGTCCAGTTTCACACAATGCAATCGCAGCTTCGGCGCGAGCAATCTCTCCCTCGATTTCACGCAGACGATCTTCCATCTGCTTCTTCTTGATCGGATTCACACGCTTGCCCTTGGATTCCACCACCTCAGTAACGGCCGAGCGATCTCCATTCGTGGGGACTGCCGGAGACGGAGCAGAAGTCATGACAGGCTTCGGTACTTCTGCCGCAACCGCACTCCTTCCCTGCTTCCGCCAGAGATAGTCTTCGTAATTACCGGGATAAATCTCCACCTTACCGTCGCCAATCTCGAACACGCGTGTAGCCAGCTTGTCGATGAAATAGCGGTCGTGAGAAACGAAAACCACCGTGCCCGTATACTTCATCAGTGCCTCAAGCAGGACGTCTTTTGCCCGCAAATCGAGGTGATTGGTAGGCTCATCGAGCAGCAGAAAGTTGGCGGGGTGCAGCAGCATCTTGAGCAGCGCGTAGCGATTGCGCTCGCCTCCAGAGAGGACACCGATACGCTTGAAGACATCATCGCCAGAGAAAAGAAAACACCCAAGCAGACTGCGCAACTCGGTTTGAGTGGATGCACCTGAAAGTTCGCCAAGGTCGTCCAGGATGCGCGCTTCCGGATCGAGCTCTTTATATTGATCCTGCGCGAAGTAATCCAGATGAACCTCGTGGCCGAGCTTGTATTCGCCTGCGCTTAGCGGCTCGGTTTTGGCCAGCAGTTTAATCAGGGTAGACTTCCCTGCCCCGTTGACTCCGACCAGTGCGACCCGCTCGCCGCGCTCGATCATGAAACTTACCTTTTCGAAAACCTTGTGTTCACCAGCCCCTCCACCATAACTCTTGGCAACATTCGCAAAGTCCGCGACGATGCGCCCACTAGGCTTCGGCTGCGGAAACGAGAAGTGAACCGTCTTCTCTTCATCCGGAATTTGGATCCGCTCCATCTTTTCCAGTTCTTTAATTCGGCTCTGGACCTGCTTCGCCTTGGTAGCCGTGTAGCGGAAGCGGTTGATAAAAACTTCAAGCTGCTCAATGCGGTCATGCTGCGTTTTGTAAGCAGATTCCAGCTGCTCCTTGCGCGCGGTCTTGCCCGCCAGGTATTGGTCGTAATTTCCGGCATAGAAATGCATCTGCTTGTTCCAGATTTCCACGATACGTTTGACCGTGATGTCGAGGAAATAGCGGTCGTGCGAGATGATGACGTAGGCGTAGGGGTAGGTAGTCAGATACTCCTCGAGCCAGTTGCGAGCTTCGAGATCAAGGTGATTGGTCGGCTCGTCAAGCAGCAGCAAGTTGGGCTTCTGCAGCAGAAGTTTGCCCAGCGCAATGCGCATCTGCCAGCCACCGGAGAATTCTTCCGTCTGACGCGCCCAGTCATCGCGGTGAAAGCCGAGACCGGTCAAAACCTGACCGACCTGCGCCTCGAGCGTGTAGCCGTCCCGGGCGACGAATTCGTGTTCCAGCTTCTGGTAACGGTCGGCAACGCTCGAATATTCGGCCCCCTCGTGGTCGAGTTCCGACATACTACGGGTGAGCGCCTCCATTTCTTTTTCGATGGCATGGAGCTCGTCAAACACCGACATGCACTCGGCAAAAATCGTACGGCCGGTCATCATCAAACCGTCCTGCGGAAGATACCCGGTGGAAATGCCTTTGGCGCGTGAGATCGTGCCGTAGTCGAGCGACTCGCTCCCGGCAAGAATTTTCATGATAGTGGACTTACCGGTCCCGTTCGCTCCGACCAGACCGATGCGGGATTCTGGCGTAATCAGCCAGTCGGCGTCTTCGAACAAGAGCTTGTGACCATAGCGCTTACCGGCGCCGGAGAGTTGGATCATGTTGACTTAATCGTCTCATGACAGCGCGTGAAACAGAATGCCTTAGCCTAATGGTAGTTCTCTCCCGCATTCCGGACACGTTGGCTCCGCGAAATTGGGTGAGGCCGTCGGACTGCCAACGTTTTCAGGGAGAGTCCGCACTGGTGTCCGGCAGAAAGGACACGGGGCAACACTCCTGAGGCGACTGTAATAGGCGGCACGCGGTCCGTCATATGCGAAAAAAAAGAAATAAGCGATAGCAGGAAGTATCAACGCAATCAGAAACCGGTGGATGGAACTGAACCTGCTCGCCGGGGCGTCTGGGGGCATCGCCGAAAAAATCAAGTAAGTAAATGCGAAAGCGATCGCGGCGATGACATGCATATACATCGGGAGTCGAAAGCGAGTTCGAATCCAGAACTTGAACGAAGCGATAGCGACTAGGAGCAAGAGGATCCCATGGATCAAGCTGAAGCCGTCGAAGAAGTGTTTCCACATATCTATACCAGGGACATCTAAGCTGTTATCAAGTTCGGAGCGCGATTGACAATGTGTCACACATTGTGACACACTATGATTATTATGCCTAGCGTAAACATTCGCCAACTTCGCGACACCAAACGGCTTAAAGGTTGGCTGCGGGCGGGCAAAACGGTAGAGCTGCGGGAACGCAACGAAGTGATTGCCCGCATTGTCCCGGAGGGACCGCCTCCCCAGCCCGGCGATTGGCCGGATTTCGCAGCCTTGCGTAAGGAAATCCTCGGCGATCGGATCCTGCCGGGATCGGACTTAGTCATTAAGGAACGGGGTCGCTATTGAGCGTCGTATCGAAGATTTATGCCGATACCAGTTTCTTTGTTGCCCTCTATCTCAGCGAACGGCACACGCCCGAAGCCGAACGCCGGCTCCGCTCGCGACCTTCCTTGTGGGTAACACCCCTACACGTTGCCGAGTGGACCCATGCGATCGAACAACACGTGTTCCATAAGGCCCTATCGCGCAGCGCAGCTGATCGTCTCCTACAGCGATTTCAGGAGCATTGCGCCCAAGGTCTTTGGAGGGAAACGCCCCTGCCCGATCGGGCGTTTGAGATGTGCGCCGAGTTAGCTCACCGACACGCGGCCCGGCTAGGCGTCCGAACTCTCGACACACTGCATGTGGCGTCGGCTCTGGAAGCGAAAGCCGAGTTTTTTTGGACCTTCGATACAAGGCAAGAAAAATTGGCACTGGCCGCCGGATTGAAGGCTGATTAAAACTGACCGAGGAGACCATCGTCAGGCGTGTTTCAGCGAGCCGTAGCCATGCGCACCACGCCAAGATGCTCCAACGCGCGGTCGATCACGGTCTGGAGTTCGTGAGCGTATTTAACTTCGCGACCCTTAGCCAGAACAACCCGCGCTTTTTCCGCATCGAACCAGGTAGGATTGCGGTTGTCTTCCTCGGGAGTGCGAGTCTGCCGGACTTCCATCAAAAAAGCCTTGACGACATATTCCTGCACACCACCCGCCTGCCAGAAGACGCCCTTCGAGTGAACATAAATATGGAAATGCCGTGGTTCGATAATGCCGAAGGCGCCTGCTTCTTCTTTGGCTTCGCGTTCGGCGGCCTGGCTGTGCGAGAGGCGAGGTTCGGGAGCTCCCTTGGGAAACGTCCATTTGCTACCTCCATTGGTATGCACCAACAGAAATTCGACATGCGAATCCACTCGGCGGTAGCACACAGCAGCGACCTGCAGAGGCAGCGCAAAACGAGAGACCCGAGGCGAACTCATTATTCGCAGTTTACCGCAAAGATATTTCAGGAATGTTAAATGCAGCGAAAATGGTGCACACCTTAGGTACCCATCTTTGGTACCCGAGGGCAGGGGTCAATTCTTAGTTGTGGGTGGCTGGAGCTTTACCATCAGACGGTTTCTTGGACTGTGCGATCATGTCGTTCTTTAAATCTTACGCCGCCATCCGCATCGGATTGCCTTCAGCATGAAACGCCCGCTTGATCGGAGGCATGGCCAGATAGAAGATGCAGGCCGCGTTGATCACTCCGAAGAACAAAGCGAAAATATTCGCGTGGAGTACGCCGGGGAGAACCAGCACCAGCCCAATCGCCGAAAATAGCAGCGTGAGCAAACGTCCCCAGTTCTGCATCTGCAAAACGCCGTAGCCGGCAAGCATGTGTATGATCGCAAACACAATGATTACAAGGCCGGCGATGTGACCAAAGCTGCGCAGAAAATTTTCCAGAGCATTGCCCTCCGCCGCCAGGGAGGCGAGTTTAGCGGCCAGCCCGGTGAAGACCATGATCGATAATCCGAATAGCAGCCCGAGTACACCGCGCAGAATCTGGTAAAAGCCGACTAAAGTGACACCGAGTGGGCGCATAAATCCTCCTGTGCAAATTTGGAGAAATATAACACACGAGGCGCTGCCGGCGTTACAGGGATATGCTCGTGGAGTAGCGGGCGTCCCCGCCTTCCGCACAATCGGATCGTCAGGAATTATTCGTAGCGCAATGCTTCGATAGGATCCAGGCGCGAGGCTTTGATGGCGGGGAGCATTCCGCTGATGACACCAACGAATCCGAGGATCACAGTAGACGGCAGCAAAGTGGCGGAATCGATAGTCAACCGGATATCGCCGTCGGTGCCATTCTCTGCGAAGGCGCTCCACAGCGTCATCGAGCCAACCGACCACGAAACGAGGTAAGCCAGAGCCACGCCGGCAAGCCCGCCAAGCAGCGTGATGGCCAAGGCCTCCGCGAGAAACTGAACCAGAATGTGCCAACCCCGTGCGCCGAGGGCTTTTTCAACGCCGATCTCACGCGTGCGCTGGGTAACGGAAACCAGCATGATATTCATCAGCCCCACACCGCCGATGCCAAGCGTGAGCAGTCCGATAAACCCGAGCAGAATTTTGATGCCAGTGGTGATAACCCGCAAGTCAAGCAGATCGGCAAAGACATCGAAGATAAAAATGGCGCGTTTGTCCTTGGGATCGAAATCATGGTGAAACGCCATCGACCGACGCACGGCCTCCGCCACTTTTGCGTGGTCGCCTTCGTATTCCATGGCGATAGCATTGAGGTAATAAGTGTTGGTCAGGTCGCTCATGGCGCTGAACGGGATATAAACCTTGCCGTTCATATTGTCGTCGCCATTCTGTATGACGTGTTTGAGAACGCCGATCACCTCATAAGAAATCCCGTCCACCCGCACTTTTTCGCCAAGCGCGTTCTGCCCAGAAAACAGCTTCTTCTTGACGTCGGCGCCGAGGACAGCGACGTGGCTGTGTGTGTTTTCGTCGAGTTCGGTAAAGAAAGTCCCGTCTTCGACGTCGATACGCCGCATGTGCGAATAATAAGGATAAACTCCGCTGATTCCGTAACTACCGCTGCGCGTTCCGTAAGCGACGGTACTTTGTTTAAAGGCTTCGGGCGAGATGCGCTTGAGCAGAGGCACTTCGGCCTGTATGTAGTCGAGATCGTTGACGTTAAGTTTAATTTCGCTGCCCGCTTTGGTGCCGCCCGCTTGTAAAGAGGTCCGTCCAGGGAAGACGAAAATCAGATTCGTCCCAAAAGAACGAAACGCGACCCACAGGCCGCGCTCGAAACCGGCGCCGTATGCCAGCAGCAGCACGACCGTCGCGATCCCCCATGCCATGCCCAGCATGGTGAGAATGCTGCGCCAGCGATTGTGCTTAAGCGCGTTATAAGCCTGACGACCGAGTTCGAGAATCATAATTAATCTTCAGCTGCTAGAGCCTGTCGTTACTCCTGTCGCAGCGCCTCCACCGGTTGCAACAGCGCCGCCTGCCGCGCCGGATAAAGCCCAGCAGCAATCCCAGCACACGCCAGCGAGAGAATGGCAATCGCCGCTGACGACGGAACGATCCGCGGCGTGTCGAATCCTTCAGGCGCGGGCAAGGCGGCGAGAACCGTAACCAATGCTGTGGTAATGGCCAGCCCAATGCCTCCGCTAAGAGCTGTAAGGAATGCGCCTTCCACGAAAAACTGCGTCAGGATCGCGCGATGCGTAGCGCCAAGCGCTTTGCGCAGTCCAATCTCGCGCGTGCGTTCCGTAACGGAGACGAGCATGATATTGATGATGCCGATAGCGCCCAGGGCAAGCGTGATCACGCCAACCACGCCGAGAAAGTAGTCCATGCCGTCAAAGATCTTGGCCACACGCTTGTTGTCTTCGATCGTGTCCCAGTCTTCGAACGACTCCGTTAGCTTGGGATCGAAACCGTGACGGCGCGCAATAATGTCGTGGATTTCCTGTTTCGCTGCCAAATCCCCACTGGGCGTAAGCGGACGGTAGTTCAAAAATGAGATCGCATCTTCGCTGTTCTGCTCTTTCAGCCGGAACAGATTCCGCATGGTCTCGATAGGGATGAAGATACGAGCATTAGTTCCGTTATTGCCATCCTGCCCCACTTTGCTGAGCACCCCAATGATTTCAAAGCGGATACCATTCAGCAGAATGGGCGAGCCCACGGCCGGGCGTCCAGGAAATATATTCTTCAGTAACTCCCAGCCGACCACGGCCACCCGCCGCGTCTCCGTATTGTCCTCATCGTTGAACCAGCGCCCCGGACCAACAGGGACATTCCGTATCTGGTTGTACTCCGGAGCAACGCCAAAAACCTGACCGTTGGTCGAACCATAATCGCTAACCGCGCGAATGTCCTCGCGGTTGAGCACCGGAGAAACGTACTTCAGCGCACGCGCCTCGCTGCGAACCGCAAGGTAATCCTCATAGGTGAAGTGATAAGTCTGCCCGGACTGAGTGCTGCCCTCAACCGCGGGGATGCGCCCAGGGAACGTAAACATAATGTCTTGGCCAAGATTCTTCAGTTGCCGCGCCTGACCACTGCGAAAGCCCTCGCCCAGCCCAACCAGCAGAAGCAGCGATCCCACACCCCAGGCAATGCCGAACATGGTCAGAAACGAGCGCAGTTTATGAGCCCACAGGGTGGCCAACGACTGGCGAACGATTTCGATAAGCATCCGCATCGGAATTAGCTTAGATGAGAAAAATTGAGCAAAAGTATGCCCGTCTGAGAGTTATACGGAATGGCGATGAAAGAAGTTCCCAGGCCGGGGCGCCAATCAGCCAACGCCGGCGGGGTGTATTATTGTGGCGTCGATGACGGATTTCACGATAATCCGTAGTCGTTTAGCTTCAAAAAAAGATAGCACTTACAGAAACATCGCAGGGAGGATTACTGGTGGAAAAAACCCGTTGGATGGTCCTGCTAATAACGCTAGCGCTGGTACCGGCCTCGTTGACGGGTCAAGAGAGACCGACAATCGTGCTTCACCCGTTCACGGCCGGGGCGGATGTAGCGTGGCCCTACGATATGAAGCTAATGCAGACTCAAACCATTGCAGAAGTGAAGGCCAAGGTCGGCAAACAATATGAGATCGCAGAGGAAGCGCCCACATCGGGCCATTCCAACACTTACACGCTAGATGGCGAAATTCTGGCATGGCACCCTGGTAACCGGGCCGAGCGATTGCTGGTGGGTGCAGGCACTGGCAGAGAAAACGCTGACATTCATTTTTGGGTCACTGACAATGCAGGTAAGACAGTGCTGGATCATAAAGAGACCATTAAGGCGGAGTTTTGGGGGAATGCCTACGCGGGATCCGTGGGGCAGCTAGCACATCCCTTCGCCGACAAGATCGCCAAACGCCTGGCCGCAGCGAAATTAAATTGAGCAACAGCAATCGTTCACCCGGCCCCATTGCAGTTATTCTGACCTGCAAATAAACACCGCTCACCAGCAACGAATCATCGCGTCTAAGAGATAGTCCGTTTTTTGCGTGCGGGCGGATCGACCATCGATATCCATTTCTGGTTTAGGAGGCATTCCCCATGTTCCGTGCAGTTTTACGTGGTTTCCTGTTTTGCCTGCTGCTGGCAGCCATGTCGGGTGTGAGCCCGGCGCAATCGTTGGTACTTGACCTACCCCTGCAAAGTCAGCGGGCGGAAGTTACCCAGAGAATCGGCATCACCGACATCACCATCGACTATCACCGGCCGCTGATTAACGATCGCAAGGTTTGGGGAGGCTTGGTTCCCTACGGCCAGGTGTGGCGCGCCGGAGCGAATATCAACACCACGATCACCTTCAGCGATCCCGTCCAGATCGAAGGCAAGCCGCTCGACAAGGGAACCTACGGTTTGCACATGATCCCGAACGCCGATGAATGGACCATTATTTTCTCAAAGAACGCAACGTCGTGGGGATCTTTCACCTACGACGAAAAAGAAGATGCGCTCCGCGTAAACGTGAAGCCCCAACCCGCGGATATGCACAACGCGCTCACCTATGACTTCGATCAACTAAAGCCCGACTCGGCAGTGGTTGAACTGGAGTGGGAAAAACTTGCAGTCCCATTCAAGGTATCGGTCGATGTCCACGACGTGGTCCAGGCCAGCCTGAAGAAACAGCTTCGCAATCTTTCGCAGTACACCTGGATGAGCTGGGACGACGCCGCCAATTATTGGCTCGCGGAAAAAATCAACCTCGATGAAGCTCTGACGTTTGCCAACAAATCCATCGAGAATGAAGATCGCTACGACAACGAGACCACCAAATCAAAAGTCCTGCTGGCTCTCAATCGCAAAGACGAGGCCGAAACCGCGCAGAAGAAGGCGCTCGACCTTGCCACCCCGCTGCAGATTCACCTCTACGGCCGCCAGTTGCAGGCTGAAAAACGCAACGATGAAGCCTTCGCCATCTTCCGCGAAAACGCCAAAAAGCATCCCAACGATTGGTTCGTGCATTCCGGCCTGGCCCGCATGTACTGCTCACAGGGCAAGTTCGACGACGCCGCAAAGGAGATGAAACTAGCGTATGCAGGCGCTCCAGAAAACCAGAAGATCTACGTAGATGGCTTGGTGAAGAAGCTGGAGGCAAAGCAGGATATTAACTAGGAGCAGGATATTAATTAATAGTCCGGCGGGTGGCCAACGTCTCCCGCCGGAGTTATAACTCCACTTCTCTTAAACACAGAACAAAAACAACTGGGGTGCGCCACTTCTCGCGTCTGAGAAGTGGCCCGCCCAACCGTCGATCCCGAAGGCTTCTCCTGCCGCCGGACGTCGGATCTTCATCTTCAACACCTCCCACTCACTGGCTTTCACTACACCGGCTTCATCCAGGAAACAGGCAAGGGGTAGCGGCACCGAGAGGTTTGTGCGGTGATGGCCAGCACCGGTCATTGGTGATGAAAATGGTGATGAAAAGCCTCACCCTGCAACTTTGTGAGAGGGCTACTTCTCAAACGCGAGAAGCAGAGCACCCCCACTTATTTTTCCCGAATTAGGATGTTAAGGCAGGCGCCATAGAAATCGGTTGCTCACCGATGCCTTCAGCGAAACTCATTGGTTGACATGAATCGCGGTTACGTGATACTTCTCCTCCAGAAATAGTTTTCGGCCCCTACCCTAAGTTTTCGGTGTACCTTCCCAAGGCCCATGATAGTGCATTTCTGGATTCCGCAATTAGTTAGAAGGAGGGGTCATGATCCCCAAGAAGATGATGGCAGTAGCGGTCTTCGCCCTGCTTGCAATTGGCGTCACAGTCGTGCGCTCTTTGACTAGGACCGCGCAAGCGGATACTCGAACGGGAGACGCAAATCCGCCTGAACAGTCGCGATGGCTAAGAATCGAGGAAAGAGCAAAGGCTGCCGAAGCAAGCGACCCTGATTCTGTCAGAGCCCTCGCAGATGAAATTTTCAGCCAGCCCCATCAGTTTGGCACCATGCCACCATTCGTCAAACAGCCACTGGAAGAACAGGTTGTCCAGGCAGAGTTGGATTATCGCAGTGGTACCCACCGGGCAATTAAGCACAGCGATGTCGTCCAGCTCATTAACTCTTTTTCAGACAAGCTGGATTTGCCCAGCTATGCCAAAACAAGTGAGCACCAGATTCTCGACATGCGGTTTCGCTCGATGCAGCTTACACCCCGCTTTATGGGGCATGGTTTTTCAGAACGGGAAGATGGCACGCCGCTACGCCCGGGCGATTCCGTAAATTCCGCAATGTCGCCGCTCCAAGCATGCTACTTTGCCATGTTTGCGATTGACGCAAAGCTAGTAAACCCCGAATACCAGGTGCCTCCTGACGAGTGGGAGAAGCATCGCTACCAAAAAGCCCTCGAGACCTGGCAGAGCTACCAGCGCCGTCAGCGATCCGCCGGAATCGAGGAAAAGGGCACGACTGGGGCGATCCCTAACACAAAACCTCGGCTAGAACTCGGATCCTCCAAGCGAATGGAGCTTATCCGGGGCGCGGAAGCGAGTTTGCTGAAGCTAAGCCCTGAGGAGTCTGTCAATCTCGCCCAGTCGGCATTGGAAACCTTGGGGATCGCGCCCCCTCACTAAAATCAACGTCCCTGAAATTTCATCCGTATTATTAAGGAGATTGAAAATGGGAAAACTAATTCGTGTCGCTGGGATCATCGGATTGGTGTGTCTTACAACTTATTTCGACTGCGGCAGCAATTACCCTCCTCCAACGGCAGGAGGCGGATTTTATATACAAACCCTAATCAACGGCGCATTCGAGTCTCTAGTCAGCGTGGGCGGATCATGGAACAGCGACAGTAGCGGAGCTCAGGGTTCCGTGTTTAGCTTCTCCTATACGACGGACCCTCTCGGAAACTATTATGTTGCCAACGGAAGAGCACCGGCGACCTGGACGTTCACAGAATACAGCGGCGCTTGCGAGGGCCTCAGTACGACCGGACCAGTAGGGTTGACCGGCACTTCAACGCTGAATTGCTATTCCGGTGGAGTGGGGGATGGTGAGTTCGCGATTTCACCTAGTACTGTTTACTCGTCGAGTCCGCCCGCGACGGTCTCCATCACAGGCAGCGGCTTCTCAACGACTTACGGCATGCCACAGGTAGCGTACTATTACAACGACGGCACATACGTAGGCGAAGTAACTGCCACAACCGCGAACCCAACCACGATCAGTGCCGCTCCGCCCAGCGGCCTCAGCAGCGACCCAAGCGGAATCTACGTGGGCGAGATCCAAAATGCTACCGCGGGCGGCGGATGGCAGACAGTTGGTGTCGTCGCACTGAATCTCGTCACCCCAACTCCTCCCCAAATCGGCGGCGGCGGCGGGAAGGGTGGCGGCGGTTGTAAGCAAGGGCAAGTATGCAACCAGGGTACTGACTAGATTCAAGTGAGTTTTTGAGTGGGACACGAAATCGGAGCAATACAACACTAGCGATGGCGACGCAGCGATATTGATGCGCCGATGTAGAAAACGCTTGAATCAATGCCAGGGTTCAACATCGCTTGGTAGTTGTTAGACAAATGATGATATTTCCAGCCTAATGTCAGCGAGCGACCCGACTTTTGGAAGAACTGCGCGCCAAACCCTATGGTGATCGTGTAATTAAACTGGGATGACCCAATAACGGGAACCTGCTGGCTGAAGTATAGGAACCCAACGCTGCCGTTCGCAAAGGGTTGTATTCTCTTCTGGCCAACGTTTGCCTGAAAACCTACTGGGCTCGCCCCCGCGCCATAGATCGCGCCCGCCGGATTGACTAATTGCTTGCCATTGATGATGTATGCCTGCCTTGGTTGAATTTCTAGAGCAACTGGCACAATTTCAGCTGTGTACTTCACTGTCAACGGTGAAGTAGCAAATAGTCTAGTCGCGTATTGGAGGTTCAAGAGAAATAGTTCGCGGTCCTCTGTAACTCCCTTTAATTTAAATGAAAAAGGAGAGTAACCGGCCCATATTCCCACCTCATTTCTCTCACCCCACCTTGAGGTATCAACATCCATTCTGGTCTCACCTATGGTTGGTGCTGGAATATCTTGCGCCTCTACAAACGAAGAAGCGGTACTCATGATCCCGCTAAGAACCAGTGCGGCAATGCAACTGGCATACATAGGAGCGAAATTGTAACGCATCCGAGTCAGGTCTGGTATTTCAGATCAGCAGTTCGGTCCCTGATGGCTACACACAAGTGGAATCTTTTCCCTGTGGAACATCGCTCCACAAACGATCGATTCGGTTAGCATATCGGGCGGGTGGCCAACGTCTCTCGCCGGAGTATAACTCAGTTCTTTTAACGCAGAACAAGAACAACTGGGGGTGCGCCACTTCTCGCCGTTGAGAAGTGGCCCGCCTAACCATCGATCCCGAGGCTTCTCATGCCACCGGACATCGGATCTTCATCTTGAGCACCTCCCACTAATTCAAGGCGGTGCCTGACTTTTTCATCACAAACATCCGGGCCAAGCATCACAGACATACACCCGAGAGTGCGCGACAATGAATGTGATTGCACAGGGTAAAACTGCGCCCGTCTTCAGAGACGGTCCTCGGACCTGTCACAAGTTGATTTTTAGCGCTCTTTGACAAGCGTGGGCTGAAGCAAAAGTGGGAGAAATGTCGCAGCCCATATTGGAGCAGAGCGAGGATCGAGTGCAGAATTGAGCTAAGTCCTTATTTCAGAAGATTTTGAAAATAAGTCCTTTATGCTCTAGATTTTGGCGGCGCGATCCCGCCTAACCCGTTCATTACAAAGATTAGGGGGTGGGGGGATAGTGGTAAACACGGGTTATTATCTTCGAGGTAACAGCCTGAAAAGTGGGACAAAATATCAATTTTTATGCCTTTGAGGAGATGGCCTGTGATTCCGGATATTCAAACACTCCCCGCCCCGACTTGCGGCCCAGCCTCCCGGCTTTCACATACTGCACCAGCAGCGGACAAGGTCGGAATTTTTCGCCCAGTGATTTGTGCAGGTATTCGAGGATGTGGAGACGAGTGTCAAGCCCAACCAGATCAACCAGTTCAAACGGCCCCATGGGATGATTCAGCCCCAGCTTGAGAGCCTTATCGATATCTTCAGCGCTGGCGATGCCCTCCTGAAGCATGTAGAAGGCTTCATTCCCGATCATGGCGTTGATGCGGCTGGTGATGAAGCCGGGAGCCTCTTTGATTACCACAACTTCCTTGCGCATGCGCTTGCCGACTTCGACGACGGCAGCCAGCGTTTCGTCGTCAGTTTCGAGCGCGCGCACAACTTCGAGCAACTTCATCTTGTGCACGGGATTGAAAAAGTGCATGCCCAAGCACTTCTTGGCACGATAAGTCACGCTGGCAATCTCGGTGACGCTGAGAGAAGAGGTGTTCGAGGCCAGAATGGTCGTCGGACGGCAGATCTTGTCGAGCATGGTGAAGATCTCGATCTTCGATTCCATCTCTTCGGGAACGGCTTCGATGACAAGGTCGGCATCGCGCGCGGCTTGATCGACCGAACCGGCATATTCGAGCCGGGAGAACGCCGCGTCAGCGTCGGTGGCATTGACCTTGCCGAGTTCGATGGCTTTGTCGAGATTGGCGCGGATTTCCGTCTCCGCCTTGCGCAGGGCGTTCGGAAGCAGATCTTCGAGAATGGTGCGATAGCCGCCGAGTGCGGCAGCGTGCGCGATGCCCCGGCCCATAATGCCGGCGCCGATCACTGCAACCGTGCGGACTTCACTCACTCTTTACCCTCTTTGCCCGCGTGCTCAAGATGTTGAACCACGCTCTCATAGCTTGGTTCGGACTTACGGATATATTCGCCAAGGCGGGCGCACTCCTCCTTGGTCATCGCGGGGATGCTGGCGCTGATGCGGCGCAGAGTGGTGGCGATGTCGTCGATGTAATTCATGAGGCGGATAAGTTCTCCAGTTGCAGGCATGAAGGCTCCTTGCGTTTTCTCTGGTACGCTTGCGGATTCAGAAGCGTCCGTCACGGCCAGGGTAACAATTCATTGTTCAACAGGTGGCCGGATTTAGCAAAGGCGGTCTTTCGCCAGTCGGGGGGTCGATTGGACGTACTGGGAAAATGGAGGAGCTAGCCGAGCTTGTGGAAACGGCGAAAGCCAGCGTAGCCCTGCTTGCCCATATAGCGCTCAAGGACCGGGGGATCGGTCTGGCGCAGGTCGACGATCACCAGGCCATCGACTACATCGGAAAATTTGCGATCGAGATTGAAGCCCACCAACCTGCCTCCCACCTTCGCGTATTGCTTGAGCAGGATGGGCAACCCTTTGCCATCTTCTTCCACATCAGAGATCGGCTCGGCGAGTTCGTCGAGATCGCGCAGTACACTGCAGAGTGCGCCACAATCCCAGCGGCGCAGCATGGGGGCGCGAAACGGCGCGCGCGCGTGGATAAGGTCGGCAAACTCGCGGCCATCTTCGTCTTTAACTTGGCGCTGCTCAAAATAGCGAACCATCATCTCGCGGGACAAACTGCTGTACTCATTACTGATGCTGACCGCTCCGAACAGCACTGGAGTCACGGGGTGGGCGGCCACAAAGTGCGCAATACCCTTCCACAGTAAAAGCAGTGGCGCGTACTGCCGCTGATACTCCGGACGCACAAATGAGCGTCCCAGTTCAAGAGCGGAGCCGATCTTCAGGAACAGTTTTTCGTCGTAGCGGAACACCGTGTTCGTGTAAAGACCTTTGATGCCATGGGCTCGGATGATCTCGTCAGTGTTGCCGGCACGGTAAGCACCGGCCAATTCCTGTTTCTCCTTATTCCAGAGCAGCAGATGCCAGTAATAGGCATCGAACTGATCGAGATCGGCGCTGCGTCCGGTACCTTCGCCAGCAGCACGGAAAGTGATTTCGCGAAGGCGCCCGAGTTCATCGAGCAGGTGGGGCAGTTCAGGAGCGCGCGCCGCAAATACAGAAAATTCCGCGTTTTCGATGAGCAGGCGTTCGGCGGGTAACGCCGCAATATCGTTGATGACGAATCGCGCGGGAACCTCCGCTGCGATCTGCGCCTGCGGTTTACGCGGAAGGGCGAAACGCATTTTCGTCGGCAGCGAGAGCGGTTTCTTACCCCGATACGACAGCAGGTAAGTTCGCAGACGAAGATACTCGGTAGCTTCCTCGTCGTTATCGAGGTTGGCGATCAACTCCGATGGGATCGCCTTGCCAATGCGAATCTGCACACTTTTCTCGCGTTGCTGAAGAAACTCCTGGAGTAGGAAGAGTGTTCGCAGCCGGGGATTGATCAAGCCAAGCAATTGAAACGTCGCGCTGTTATGACCGCAAAAATATACCGGGAGTGCGTTCGCTCCCGTCTTGCGTACCAGGCGAGCCGCCACAGTACTCCACGGGGGATCGGTAACCTGAGCTTCGCGTACATTCCACTGCGAGACCTCTCCAGCGGGAAACACGACCAGTGCGCCGCCATGGTGCAGCCATTCCATTGCCTGCTGCAGGGATTTCACATTCTTTTCTGACGAGGACGGAATGTAAAACGGGTCCACAAAGATGCAATGCTCGTGGAGTTCAGAGATGCCTTCGAGCAGTGAGTTAGTCAGTATCTTGACGTCGGGACGCACTCGCGACAGAAGCACTGCCAGAGCAACGCTATCAAGTACGCCAAAAGGATGGTTAGCCACGGCAACCAGAGGGCCTTTGATCGGGATGCGCTCCAAGTCGGCGGGCTGAACTTCTAGCCTTACTTTCATCTCCGCCAGCAGCGCTTCTTTTCGAAAGCCCGGTGCCGCGGTGCGCACGCGCTCATACAGTTCGCAAGCCTGCTCCATTGGAATAAATTTCCCTGCAAATCCTGGGATCTCGGACAGAAGAGACGGTTCAGTGAATGCAACTCGTTTTTCATCTCTCCCCATTGGCAACTTAGGCATAGCTGATTCTTGCCTTGCCTTGTTTGCACCTTTATGAAGAGGTGATTAACGGTTTGTGAATCAGTATTCTTCTAGTAACCCCGGCAACAGTTGCCAGTTCCAAAGAGAGCGGGGTTAACTGAGAACTGAGAACTGAAAAGGAGTTAGCCTTCAAGTTTGAAGCGTGTCTCGGCGAGACGATAAAGCCGTCGCCAGAGCAAGCGGTTAGTTGTAACTACCACGGCGGCCAATGCAATCGTGCTGGCGAGAAGGAGATTGAAATCCTTGGCATCAGTGGCCGCGGAAATCATGGCTCCGACTCCCACGGTTGAATAGATCTGGCCTTTGAAGTGGAAATATTCGGCGACGATGCTGGCGTTCCAGGCGCCGCCTGAGGCCGTGATCATCCCCGTAATCAGAAAAGGAAAAATTCCAGGCAAGATCAGTTTGCGCCAGCGCTCCCAGCCCTGGATGCCGAAGACGCTGGCCGCTTCTTTCAAGTCGGTGGGAATAGCGATGGCGCCAGCGATTACGTTGAACAGGATGTACCACTGTGTGCCGAGCAGCAACAGCACGATTGAGCCCACGCCCAGACCTCCGCCCAAGCGAATCAGGACCAACAGTACAACTGGAAATAACGCCGTGGCCGGAACCGACGCGGCAATCTGTGCCAGCGGCTGTGCGATGCGCGCCAGCCGCGGGTTGAATCCAATAGCAACCCCAACCGGGATCGTCCAAAGAGCGCCGAGCACAAGCGTGAGATTCACGCGCAGGAAAGTTGCGGCTAAGCCTATGCCGATTTGGTGGAATTCGGAGCCGTGCAGTCCGGTCAGAATCATGACGACGCGCACCACGGCATAGGCGATCGCACCAAGGACCGCAGTCCCCCCTACGCGCCAGAACCACAAAATCGACGTGTTCGCGCCCGCTGATTCGATGCGAACTTCCTGCTTGCGGGCAAAATAGTGAACCATTTGTTCGCCGAGGGGCCGAATTGCCCGCTTACGGAAGAGAGCGACGCCGCGGGAACGTTGCAGAAAATCCAGCACCCATGAAGTTGGGACGCTCGTGCTCTCGACTTGCTCCATTTTAAATTTTTCCGCCCAGGCAATAACCGGACGCCACACAAACTGATCAATCAACACAATCACAGCGACCATGGTGACGATGCCAAGCAGGATGGAGCGGGTGTCACCGTTGTCCGCAGCCGCTTGGAGATACGAGCCGAGGCCAGGCAAACGGAAGTCTCCAAATTGTTCGCAGGCCATCAGGAAAAACCACGCCCCAGCCACCGACATCATGGAATTCCAGACCAGTCCAATGGTGGCAAAAGGCAGTTCAATTTGAATGAAACGTTGCCACCAGTTGAAACGATAGATCTTGGCCGCTTCACGCATCTCACGCGGAATGCTTTTCAGCGATGCATAGAAACTAAAGGCCATGTTCCAGACCTGACCGGTAAAAATAAGCAGAACCGCGCCCATCTCGACACCCAGTTGGCGTCCCGGAAAAAGCGCGGCCATCGCCAGCATCACACCCGGAAGAAAGCTCAACACAGGGATGGATTGCAGAACGTCGAGCAGAGGAATCATGAAACGTTCAGCGCGCGGACGGTAGGCGGCGATGTATCCGTAGGTGACAGCAAAAAGAAGACTCAGCACATAGGCCAGCGCGATGCGCAGCAGTGAATACCCGGCATAGATTGGAAGCGCGCCTAGGCTGCGGCTGATCTCGACATGCGGAGTGAAAGGTCCGAGCCAGTTGCGCCCGACTTGAATGACACCATAGAAGAGCGCCAGCCCGCCGGAAAACATGATGAGGTCGGGTAAGCTCGCGCTGGGACGTGGCAATACCGACCAGATGCGAACCAGTGGCCGGAAAGCGATCCGCTGCGGACGTTTCACGGCTGCACCGGAGTAGTGGTTGGCGGATGCGGCTCTCCCACAGGCTCGGCGAGGACCAACCGGTGCGATTCGCGATCGAAGTCAAAGATCTCAGCGTAGCGGCCCCAGTTCATCGCGGTGTCAAATTGCCGCTCTACTTCATCCTGACTGAAGTGTTCGTCGAGGATGTCATAGAAAAATTCCTGCGAAATGGAGTGATCCGTCTTGGCGTGCAAGACGCTGTCGATCTGCTGCAGGATCACGATGTTTTTAAGCGCAGCCTGGCGGAAAAGAATCTTGCGGCTGAGGATGTCGGCTTCCGCGAAGCGAGTGCCCTCAGCGGATATTTCGACATCGCCTTCTTTCAATGTGGCGAAGCCGAGCAATACTGAAGCCTCGATGATCGGGAGCAGGTCTTCAGCGTCCATGATGAGATCTTCGGCGAGACGATACAGATCCTCTTTTCCACCGCGATCTTGCAACAGTTCAAGCAAACCAGCGATGCCCCCGACACGCGCGTGGGGAATCATCTGGTATTTCTGGCGAGCAGGCTTTTGTGCGGCTGCGTTAGCGCCAGGCACAGCCAGTGCCAGGTCGGGCTGTGTCATGATTTTGTAGATGTAGTCCACCAGTTCGACAAAACGCGGCGATTTGCGGTCGCGGAGGTGGGGCAGTTCGATGGGGAAATCGGCACGCACGCGCGCCGGATTTCTTCCCAATACAATGACACGATCCGCCAGCAGTACTGCTTCTTCGATATTGTGGGTGACGATGAAAATCGCGCTGGTCGGCATCTTCTTGCTGATCCAGAGTTCGAGCAACTCGTTGCGCAGGTTTTCGGCCGTAAGTACGTCGAGCGCTGAAAAAGGCTCATCCATGAACAGAACTTCGGGTTCGACCACCAGCGCGCGGGCAAAGCCGACACGCTGTTTCATGCCGCCGGAGAGCTCTTTCGGATAGGCGCTTTCGAAGCCATCCAGGCCGACGGTATCGAGAATGCGCAATGCGCGTTTGTGGCGCTCAAGAGCAGGCACTCCGCGAGCTTCGAGCGGAGCTTCGACGTTGTCGAGCACGGTCAGCCAGGGGAACAATGCAAAACTCTGGAAAACGATGGCCACACCGGCGTTCTGCGACGTAATCGGACGCCCATGCCACAGAACCTCGCCTGACGAAGGCTTGCTGAGTCCGGTTAGAATCCGCAATAGCGTCGATTTGCCGCAGCCGGAGGGACCGAGCAGGGTGATAATTTTCCCAGGTTCAACATCGAGATCGACGGGCGCGATAACTTCAATACGATTCCCGTCTGGCTGCAGGTAGAATTTTTCGACAGCCTGGGCGCGAATTATGGGATCGACAGGCTCGGTCACGGCGTCGTACTCCAGAAAATTTTCTCAATTTGTCTCGATAGCGAGAATACACTACTTAGGCCGCCCACTCTTCAACGTCGTTTGCATTGGCGGTCACCGGCTGCGGCATCCGGTCGGCGACCTCGGCGAGGGTTGCCAATTTTTTCGCCAACTCCGGGCGCAACAACTCTGCGTCAAAGCGCCAACGCCAGTTCCCTCGTTCACGGCTGGGCACATTCATGCGCGCATCGCTTCCCAAACCAAGCGCATCCTGCATCGGCACCACGCAGAGACTGGCGACGGAACTAGAGGCGGCACGAATCATCGCCCAGTTCACACCGTCTTCGCATCGGCCCAGGTACGCTTGCACTTGCTGGCGTTCGTATTCCGTTGCTCCCGACGCCCACCAGCCGAACAGCGTATCGTTGTCGTGTGTGCCGGTGTAGACGACCTTCTCGGTCGTGAAAGTGTGAGGTAGATGGGTGTGCGCGCCGGCATCGCCAAAACCGAATTGCAGCACAGCCATACCTGGAATTTTAAGGCGTTCTCGGAGAGCGTGCACGTCGGGTGTGATGTATCCAAGATCTTCCGCAAAAAATGGCAGCCCTCCCAAAGCTTCGCGTAGTTTCACAAACAAATCATCTTTGGGACCATCGACCCACCGGCCATGAATCGCGGTCGGTTCGCTTGCCGGAATCTCCCAGAATTGTGAAAACCCTCGAAAATGATCGAGGCGGATATAGTCAAAATTATGCGTGACCCAGCGCATCCGGTCGATCCACCAGGAATATCCCTGCTCTTTCATCACGTCCCAGCGATAAAGAGGATTACCCCAGCGCTGTCCGTCTTTACTGAAAAAATCCGGTGGCACACCAGCAACGACTTCGGGATCGAGGTCGGCATTCAGGTGGAACAGATCGGGATGAGTCCAAACATCGGCGCTATCGAAATTGACAAAGATCGCGATATCGCCCACCATCCGAATCGAGTGTTGCGCGCAATAAGCTCGGAGCGCCTGCCACTGTTCGAAGAAGAAAAATTGCACAGTACGCCGGACATCGAGTTCATCGAGCATCTCGGTGCGCACCTTTTCGAGCGCTGCCGGCTCGCGATGAGTCAGTTCTCGTGGCCAACGGTTCCAGCTTTCCAGCTTGAAGCGCGCACGCAATCCATCGAAGAGGACGAAGTCGTCGAGCCACCATTGATTTTTCCGGCAGAAACTTTCATAGCGAGAGCGGGCATTCGGAGTGGCGGAGCGCACGAAGTTGCGCGCCGCCTCAAACAGCAGGGGTAGCTTCCGATGGAAAACCGATGAGTAGTCGACCGGCGCGACTTCACTAGTTAGAGCGTCGACCCGAGCGTGGTCGATCCAGCCACGATCGGCGAGCCGCTCCAGGCTGATCAGCAGCGGATTTCCAGCGAACGCAGAAGTAGAGGAATACGGCGAGTCTCCGTAACCGAGTGGGCCCAGAGGTAACACCTGCCAGAGGCCTTGTCGGGCAGAGGCAAGAAAATCTGCGAATGCATATGCCGACGGACCAAAATCGCCGATCCCGCCGCGCGATGGCAGCGAGGAGGGATGAAGCAGAATTCCGCTGGCGCGCGGGAATGGCATTCAAAATCAGTTCTCAGTTGTCGGTTCTCGGTTCTCAGTGGGGTTATCAGTTCGCAGCGCTAACTGAGAACTGCATTTCGCTACGATCCCTCTTGTCCTTGCCGAGTCAGGTTTTTCATCTCTTCCTCATTGACCTTCAGCCGTTTGGACTTTTCCATGTCCTTGCGCAGGTTCGTAACGAACAGGCCGAACAAATCGTTTTGTTTGGCCTCGAGTAGCGACTGGCGGATCTCGTCTTTCTTCTCGGTGAATTCCTGATCCGTTGGTGCCTGTTTTTCGAGAAGTTGCGCGACCACCCCATTGCCGTTCGCGGTGATCGGCCCACTAATGTCGCCGGGCTTCAACGAGAAGATCGCACTCGCGCTGGCCATTGAGCCGATGTCCGGAACCTGTCCATCGGGCAGAACCAAGTCGCTCGTCTTCACCGTCGCTCCCAGCTCTTGGGCGGCTTTTTTCAAATCGTGTCCCGCCTTGGCGCGATCAGAAAGTTCCTGCGTCTTCTGTTGCAGCAGAAAGCCGGCACGCTCGTTCTTGAACTCGCTCTCAACCTTTGAACGAATCTCTTCGAACGTGGGCGTAGCTGGAGGCTTGATTCCAAGCAATTGGAAAACCACGTAGCCTTGCGGAATTTGCGCCTCATCTGGCGGAGCCTTATCGGCTTCGTTGAAGATGGCATCCATAAACTGTGGATTCGCTGCCAATCCGGGCAAAGCATCGGTTCGGCTGAAGAATTCTGTGGTGATTGGCGTCTGACCTTTGGCGGACACGGACGCGTCGAAACCGTCGGTACGAGCCTGGCTGAGAAGTGCATTCGCGGCCGATTCGGTGGCGCGCGCCGCTTTTTCCTGCTTCACTTTCTCTTCGATCTCGCTCTTCGCCTCGGCGAGCGTCTTGAGGTGAGCTTGTTGTTTGTCTTCGACGTGGATAATGTGGAACCCGTAACTGCTCTTGACCAGGTCGCTGGTCTGTCCTTTGCCGAGCGAAAAGGCTGCCTTCTCAAATTCAGGAACGGTGCGACCGCGGCCGATCCAACCGAGTTCGCCTCCACTCTTGGCACTGCCGGGATCGTCAGAATATTTTTCCGCTAGCTTAGCAAAATCCCCGCCTGCCTTAACTTGTTTCAAGACATCGTCGGCTTTCGCGCGCGCATCGGCGATGGCTTTTTCATCTTCCTTCGCGCCCGGCGCAGGCAGAGGAGTCTTGATCAGAATATGGCTGACCTTAACCTGTTCCGGCACTCGATACTCCTCGCGATGCTGATCGTAGTAAGTTTGCAGGTCCTGATCGCTAACCGTGGTGGCCGCAGCGATTTTCGCGCTGTCAACGACAACGTATTTAATCTGTCGCTTCTCGGGGATGGAATTGTTGTACTGCGCCTTGTGGCTGTCGTAGTAAGCCTTGAGCTCCGCGTCGGTTGGATGCAGTCCTTTAAGGATGTCGGCCTGCGTGATCACGGCATATTCGAACTTCACTTTGGTATTGCGGCGGTTGAATTCGTCGCGAACTTCGGGGTCTCCCACGAAGGCACTGCTTGAAACCAAGGCACGTAATTTGCGGACAAGAATGAAGTCCTTTTCCAACGCTTCAAACTGAGGAACGGTCATGTCATTGCGCTGAACGAAGTCTTCATACTGTTCCTGCCCGATAAACTTTCCATCGGGAAAGAGCATGGAACCAAGCTGCCCGTGCTGGAGCTCATCGCGGAGTTCGTCGTCGCTGACGTGCAAGCCCATGTGGTGCGCTTCGGCGACTAGAGCCTTCTCACTGATGAGTTGTTCGGCAGCCTGGCTGGAAAAATAAGGCAGCAACATACTGGCCTGCGGTCCGCCGCGCGGAAACTGCTGCCGGATCATGGCCCTGGCTTCGCGCTGCACCTCGGGCACAGTCACAGTTTGATCGCCAATCGTGGCCAGAACGCCAGCCGGAGGCGCGCCAATGCCAAGGCTGGAGCCAATCCCGCCAGGAATCAGTGTGATCGCCATTGAGGCGCAGATAATGACGAGCAAGGCACCCAGAACGATTTTCAGGGTTGGTCCTGCATTTTGAAGAGTTCGGATCATAATTTAGACAACTCCACCAGATTGTTAAGTCAGACTATTCCGCGCTGGAAACGAGAATCTTTGATTATAAACTAGCGATAGAGATGGCAGCTGTGACGAAAAAAGACTTAACACCACCAAGCATGAAAGCTCACAGACAATCTACAGAAATGCGCCATTGAAACGAATTAATAAAAGTGCTATGA
>JBATZM010000106.1:0-167794 GCA_049674665.1 Terriglobales bacterium | reverse complement strand
GGCTCGAGCCTCACGATTTCAGCTGCTGCCGCGAGCGGCACCGGATTCAGTTTAAGTGGGCTCGCTCCCGGTTTGACATTGGCGGCGGGTCAGAGCACGTCATTCACGGTACTCTTTTCTCCGACCGCAAGCGGCGCAGCCAGTGGCAACGTGAACATCACTTCCAATGGCATAAATCCGAACTTGAGCATTCCGCTTTCTGGAACTGGCGTGACACAGGGAACACTAGCGGCGAACCCCACCAGCCTCGCGTTTGGAAATGTTCAGGTCGGAAGCAGCACCAACTTGTCGGAAACTCTGACCAACACGGGTGGATCGAGCCTCACGATTTCAGCTGCTGCCGCGAGCGGCACCGGATTCAGTTTAAGTGGGCTCGCCTCCGGTTTGACATTAGCGGCGGGTCAGAGCACGTCGTTCACGGTGACTTTTGATCCGAGTGCGAGCGGCGCTGCCAGCGGCAATGTCAGCATCACTTCCACCGGATCCGATTCCAGCTTGAGCATTCCACTTTCTGGAACTGGCATGACGGCGGGAGCCCTAGCGGCAAATCCAACCAGCCTAGCGTTTAGTAGCACTCAGGTGGGCAGCAGCACGAACTTGTCTGAAACTCTTACTAACACGGGTGGATCGACGGTCGCCATCTCGGCAGCGAATGTAACCGGTGCGGCCTTTTCGATCAGTGGATTGAGCGGCTTCCCCATCAATCTCACGTCCGGCCAAAGCGTGACGTTTACTGCGACATTTACGCCGACCAGTGCGGGAGCAGCGAGCGGAAGCTTGTCCGTGGTCTCGAATGCCTCGAACTCACCGCTGAATATTACACTTTCCGGAACAGGGACGGCATCGGGAACTTTGGCGGTGTCTCCGACGAGTCTCAGCTTCGGCAACGTGGTCGTTGGGTCGAGTTCGGCTCTCAACGGCAGCTTGACCGCCGGCGGCACATCGGTTACGGTTACATCAGCGAGTCTCAACAACAGTGAGTTTGTGCTCTCTGGATTTTCGCCAGGAGTAACAATCGCCGCTGGCCAATCCATTTCTTTCACAGTTACCTTCACACCACAGGCGAGTGGCGCGACCTCAGCGTCGTTGTCGTTCGCGAGCAACGCGTCAAATTCGCCAGCCGTGCAATCGATGACAGGTACGGGAACGGCGCAGACTCAACACACTGTAGATCTCTCCTGGACTGCCTCAGCTGACGCGGTGGGGTACAACATATACCGCGGCACCGTGTCTGGTGGTCCTTACACGATGATCAACTCTTCGCTCGATGGCACGACGGCCTATACAGACAACACCGTCGTCTCTGGCCAGACTTACTACTACGTAACCACGGCAGTGGATAGCGAGTCTCAAGAAAGCGGATACTCGAATCAGGCACAAGCGATCGTTCCGACTCCGTAACACGCGCCACAAGGTCAAGGGATCGTGGCTTGTGCTTCACCAGAGAACCGGCTCTCGCGACCGGTCTGATCCACGGAAGTTACGACGTAGAAGTAAGTGCGGCCACTGTTTATCAGGCGATCTTCATAGGGTGGACCTGGTACACGGGACGCGAGCCTCACGAACTCCTTGCCAGAAACCGTGCTCCGATACACGTTGTAGCCGACAATCGCCACTCCCGGGACAGTGCGGGGCGCTTTCCAACTGAGCGTAACGCTGTGGAGCGAGGGTTTATGAGAGCACGCGGGACCGAGGCAAAGCAGAGCGCATATCGTCAGCAAGAACAGGCTGGCTTGGATATCATTGATTGTACGAGTGTTCTTCTGCCTATTGCTCATCGCTATCAGGATAGTTGCACTTACTTGCAACTATTGCAAAAAGTATCATCTTGACAGTAGATTGCCAGAAGCCGTTAACTAGATATGGCGTACCAGAATCGCATTAGAAGTTTAATCCCCCCGATACTCCCCCTCCTCGAGTGGTTCGCTAATTTGCTGAACGTAAAAGGGAGTATTTCATGAGCAACAAGAACGGGAAATGGTGGCTTGCGGTTGTCATAGTATGTTGTCTAAGCCCTGCGGCGTTTGCTGATTGGGGCAACGGCCACGATGTTTTTCGCGCTCCAGAGCGGGGATGCGATCCGCATTCACGAGAAAGATGTCAGCAGGTACCAGAAGGTGGTTCCGCTGCCATTTACCTTCTCGGAGCTGGACTCACCTGTTTCGGGGCCATGTTCCTACGGTCCAAAGTAGCAAAACCAACGCAATCGTGATTCATAATGGTTCACGAGCAGGCCTGTTTTGCGAGTATGTTTGTCGACTCGCAAAACAGGCCTGTTTTTTTTGCGTACGACTTCGTTGCTGCGTGGAATGACTTTGTACTGGTAATCGGGTCGCGAGAGTTTTGTAGTTGTAGCTCTCGAACCAAACTTGGAGCGGGTGGGACGGAGTCGGCACCGCCGCTGTAACCCTGGTCGGGTCCATCGCCTACTTCACCCGCATTTGTTAGCAACGCTTATTAGCAACACCCCGGACCGGACGCAGAAATCCATGCCCGTCGTTTTCTGCCGGCACTTTCACTATACCGGAGTTTCCTATCCATAAGATTTTGAGCTGGGGCTTGGCGCCTATCCGATGGACACGCTCTTCCGATTGCAGGGCGTTTCGGATGTCTCTCAAGTAGAATGTGTTTGATTCGTTTAAGTCATACACTTGCCGACAAAATTCACATCTTGCGCCAGGTCAACATTCTCCAACCGAGAGGTGTCCCTCGACGTCTCTTCCTGAACGCAAATCAATATGAGAAATCTGATTCTGGTCACTGGCGGAGCAGGGTTCATCGGATCGAATTTCATCCTGCAATGGATTGAGCAGGAATCGTCGCCCATCCTGAATCTGGACAAGCTGACCTATGCCGGAAATCCGCGTAATCTCGAATCTGTCGCAGCGGATCCGGCGTACCAGTTTCAACAGGGAGATATCGTCGACCGTGATCTGGTGAGAAGCCTTCTGCAACGCGAGCGCCCTTGCGCCATTGTTCACTTTGCCGCCGAGAGCCACGTGGACCGCTCCATTCATGGTCCGGACGATTTCGTCCGCACCAACGTCAACGGCACTTTCAGTCTATTGGAGGAGGCCCGCGCTTACTGGTCTTCTCTACCGGAAGACGAGCGCAAGACTTTTCGCTTCCTGCATGTTTCAACCGACGAAGTCTATGGTTCGCTCAGATCGAACGATGCAGCCTTCAGCGAAACTACGCCTTATAGTCCCAATAGTCCGTACTCCGCATCGAAAGCCGCTTCCGACCACCTGGTTCGCGCCTACCATCACACTTATGGATTGCCGACCCTGACCACAAACTGTTCCAATAATTATGGCCCCTATCAATTTCCAGAAAAGCTGATTCCGCTGATTATCCTGAACGCGTGTAGCGGCAAACCTCTCCCCGTCTATGGAGATGGTCAGAATGTACGCGACTGGTTATACGTGGAGGATCATTGCAGCGCGATCCGCACCGTTCTTTCCGACGGACGAGTTGGCGATACCTATAACATCGGCGGATGCAATGAAAAGAAAAACCTGGAGATCGTGAACACTGTCTGCGAATTGCTCGATGAATTGCGCCCGAACGATCTGGTGGTGCCGCATCGCAACTTGATCGCGTTCGTCAAGGATCGCCCCGGTCACGATCGCCGCTACGCCATGGACACGCGTAAAATCGAGCGCGAACTGCATTGGCGTCCAAAGGAAACATTTGAGACTGGAATCTGCAAGACCGTCAACTGGTACTTGCAGCATGAAGACTGGGTTAAGGATGTAACCAGCGGTAACTACCGCCAGTGGATCGCAAAACAATATTCGGTATAGCGATAGTCGATTTGGATAATATTCGGCTTGAACGACAAAAAGACTCCTCATGACCAGTTCGTCGCAGCCAACTTATAAAGGCATCATTCTCGCCGGCGGTTCCGGCACCCGGCTTTATCCCATTACGCACGCCGTGTGCAAGAGCCTGCTCCCGGTCTATGACAAGCCGATGGTTTACTATCCGCTGTCCATACTCATGCTGGCGGGCATTCGCGACATCCTGGTCATTTCAACTCCGGATGATTTGCCGAAATTTCAACACTTGCTGGGCGATGGCAGCAGCTATGGAATTCGCATGCAGTATGCACCTCAACCCAATCCCGAAGGGATCGCGCAGGCTTTCTTGATTGGAAAAGAATTCATCGGATCGAATTGCTGTGCGCTCGTTCTGGGTGACAACATTTTTTACGGACATGATCTCGCTAAAGAATTACGCGCTGCCACCCAGCGATCAAGCGGCGCGCGTGTGTTCGCCTATCCGGTTCACGACCCCGAGCGTTATGGCGTGGTGGAATTCGATGGGAAAGGCAAGGCTCTAAGCATCGAAGAAAAGCCGAAGCAGCCGAAGTCCCGCTATGCAGTGACCGGTCTGTATTTCTACGACAATCAGGTCGTAGAAATCGCGACGAACCTGAAACCATCCGGCCGCGGAGAACTTGAAATCACCGACGTGAACCGCGAATATCTGCGCCGGAGCCAACTGGATGTGTGTGTTATGGGACGTGGTATGGCATGGCTGGATACAGGCACGCATGAAGCCCTGATGGAAGCGGCTTTGTTTATCCAGACTCTCGAAAAGCGTCAGGGCCTGATGGTTGCGTGTCCGGAAGAGATTGCATATCGCTCCGGCTACATTACGGCGCAACAACTCGAAGCCATCGCACAACCAATGCGAAAGAATTCATACGGCGCATACTTATTGCAGCTCTTGCAGGAACAGGTTTTCTGACCGCGCGAGCAACGATTAGATCCTTAATGAAGCAAATTTAGGATGAAGAAAATAGAAACTAGTCTGCCAGGAGTATTGCTGCTCGAACCTCGTGTGTTCGGTGACGATCGAGGTTTTTTTCTAGAGAGCTATAACGAGCGCACGTTTGCGGAATTAGGAATCAGCGAAAGAT
Source organism: Terriglobales bacterium (assembly GCA_049674665.1). GTDB lineage: Bacteria > Acidobacteriota > Terriglobia > Terriglobales > Acidobacteriaceae > Acidiflorens. The sequence goes on along the minus strand of JBATZM010000106.1, from coordinate 162,867 downwards.
TCGTGCAGGACAATCATTCCTACTCCAGCCGAAATGTGCTGCGCGGGCTCCACTACCAGATTCAGCAGCCGCAGGGAAAGCTCGTGCGCGTCATCACGGGAGAAATTCTGGACGTTGTTGTTGATCTACGGCAAGGATCTTCGACGCTTGGAAAGTGGGAACCATTCCGTCTGTCCGGCGAAAACAAACGCATGCTGTGGGTACCCGTCGGATTTGCTCATGGATTCCGCGTGGTCTCCGAAACGGCACATGTTATCTATAAGACCACCGACTTCTACGCTCCGGAGCATGAACGAACGGTCTCATGGGATGATCCCGACCTCGCCATCGACTGGCAACTCGATGGCGAACCGACTGTTTCGGGCAAAGACCAGCGCGGGTCCAGTTTTCAGGAGTGCGAGAAATTTCAATAGTTCTGAAAAACTCTGCAGAAAAGTTTTAAACAAAACCCTGAACAAATGTTCAGAATGAAACTTCGACGCCGGAAGTATTTCCCTAAACCCATTCGCCAGTTACAATCAGAAACCGGGAAATCACAATCAATCATGATGAACTCTAATCGACTCCGAAGCGCAACGGCCCAAGCCGTAGCTGCCAAATCAAAGACAACGACAAAGATTATGATGGTATTCATGAGCACCGTAATCGCTGCCGGAACCATCGCCATCAACCCTGCACTCGCGGCTGCCGCCGATTTTGGTCCGTCTAATCCTTTTTACGCACCCAGTACTTTGCCGTTTCAAGCGCCGCCATTCGACAAGATCAAGGACGAAGACTTCCAGCCCGCGATTGAGGCTGGCATGGCGCAGGAGCAGGCTGAAATCCAAACCATCGCCGACAATCCCGACGCTCCCACCTTCGACAACACCATTGTCGCGATGGAAAAAAGTGGACTGTTACTCGAACGCGTATTGTCGACCTTCTACGGAGTCACCGGCGCAAATACTGATCCCGCCCTCCAGCAGGTCAAGACCATCGAGGCTCCCAAACTCGCCGCCCACGAAGATTTCATTCACCTAAACACGAAACTCTTCGCACGGATCGCCGACATCTACAAGGAACGCGCCACGCTCAAGCTCGATCCCGAGTCTCTTCGCCTGGTCGAGCGCACTTACGACCAGTTCATACACGCTGGCGCCAATCTTTCTGAAGCCGATAAGACTGAACTGAAGAAGCTCAACGAAGAGGCCTCTTCTCTCTCGGATACCTTCACTAACAAAATCCTCGACGGAACCAAAGCGGGCGCGTTCGTCACCACCGACAAGAGTGCCCTCGCCGGCCTTTCCGACGCTCGCATCGCGGCCGCTGCGCAGGCCGCCAAAAACCGCAAAGTCGAAGGGTTTGTAATTCCGCTCCAGAACACCACCCAGCAGCCTGACCTGGTTTCACTCAGCGATCGCGCGACGCGCCAAGCTATTTTCGAACACTCCTGGAACCGCGCCGAACGCGGCGATGCCAACGACACTCGCGATACCATCGCTCGACTCGCTCAGCTCCGCGCTCAGAAAGCCAAACTGCTCGGCTATCCGAGCTTTGCCGCCTGGAAACTCGAAGATCAGATGGCCAAAACGCCCGAAGCCGCGTTGCAGTTTATGGATGCCCTCGTCCCTGCCGCGACCGCAAAGGCCGCTAGCGAAGCCAAAGACATCCAGGCCGTCATTGACGCCCAAAAAGGTGGCTTCCAGGTTCAGGCTTACGACTGGAACTTCTACGCCGAACAGGTCCGCAAGGCCCGCTACGACATCGACGATGCACAAGTAAAACCCTACTTCGAGCTCGACAACGTCCTCCAGAACGGTGTCTTCTACGCTGCCAATCAGCTTTATGGAATCACCTTCAAAGAACGGCACGACATCCCCGTCTACCAACCGGATGTTCGGGTTTTTGAGGTTTTCGACGCCGACGGCAAACACCTCGCTCTTTTCTACTGCGATTATTTCAAACGCGACAATAAAAACGGCGGAGCCTGGATGTCTGAATTCGTCGGCCAGTCGCGCCTACTGGGGACATCTCCTGTCGTTTACAACGTCGCTAACCTGCCGAAGCCTGCCGAAGGCGAACCGGCCCTCATCAGCTTCATCGATGTCGTTACTATGTTCCACGAATTTGGACATGCCCTGCACGGCATGTTCTCCAACGCCGAGTACCCCACTCTAGCCGGCACCTCGACTGCTCGCGACTTCGTCGAATTTCCCTCACAGTTCAATGAGCACTGGGCCATTTATCCTGCGGTCTTCAACCACTACGCAAAGCACTACAAAACCGACGCGCCCATGCCGGAGGAACTCGCCGCCCGGATCAGGAAAGCCGCAACCTTCAACAAAGGCTACGACATGACGGAACTGCTCGCCGCAGCCGAACTCGATATGCAGTGGCACTTTCTTTCTCCCACAGCGCCGCTCCAGAATCCCGACGATTTCGAAAAACAGGCACTCGATAAGACCCACCTCAACGTCAGCTACGTACCACCCCGCTATCGCTCCACCTACTTCAGCCACATCTGGGGAGGCGGCTATAGCGCTGGTTACTACGCCTATCTCTGGACCGAAATGCTCGCCGATGACGCCTATCAATGGTTCGTAGAAAACGGCGAACTCACTCGCGCCAACGGCGATCGCTTTCGCCAGATGGTCCTCTCGCGGGGCAACACTGAAGACCTCGCCAAAATGTATGAGTCCTGGCGCGGGGCGCCACCTAACACGAAAGCCATGCTGATGTACCGCGGTCTAGAGGAGCCTGCTCCGGCAAAATAGCGCGTTCGGGAGGACATCTCACATCCCTGCTGTGCGCGTGATCTTGCGCGGGGTCTGAGGTACTACGACGTTGGTGATCTCCTCGCCGGAGAAAAACCATTTTAGAATGGGAGTTCAATTTGGAACTCTCCCGACCTCCCTCTCGGCCTGATCTCTCGACCGACGATGGGAGAAATTTGTCGCAAGTTATAGACAAGGTTATACAAATTAGCTTCTGGGAAGGACGCCGTACTTATGGCTACTGGTGCTGTTACCGCCCGCGAACCAAAGGCAGATATGAAAAGCGAGACTGCGGAAACGTCCGAGACGCAGCCTGCTACCTTAAAACAGCGCATTAAACGTCTGCTTCATGAGATTTTTGAAGGACACGAAGAACATCTTGGCTGGCACCAGTAATCACTGTCCCACACTGTAAGGACGTGGCTTCCTGCAGGTCTTCCTTGCTAACCATTCCTTCCTACACAATCCCATTCCTACGCGCGACTAGACTAACGTGCCACAGCAAAACCCCTTCAGCCTTGTGATCGCGCGAGCAATCACACGCAAAAAGAAATCCTGTGATAATAGTGATACACAGGACACACATTCTCATCGGCATCGCGTCCTGGTCGCCAAACAAAATTGGCCCAGAGTGTTCGTTATTCAGATGACCAACTTCGCTCAGCCTAGCTCAGAGGACATCGGTCGCGTCAGACAACAAGTCCAGGAGAGCTATGATGCTCTTAAAGCGAAAGGCCTCAAGCTCAACCTGACACGAGGCAAACCGTCGTCGGCTCAGCTCGACTTGAGTACTGAGTTGCTGTCACTTCCGGGCTCGTCGGACTATGTCGCCGAAGACGCTACCGATTGCCGCAATTACGGCGTGCTCCAGGGGCTTGCGGAAGCACGCCGATTGTTCTCGGGGATTACGGGTGCAACGCCGGAGCAGGTCGTTGTCGCGAATAACTCCAGTCTCGCCTTGATGCATGACACCGTGGTCTATTCGTTACTCAAGGGAACGTGCGACAGCGCTACCCCTTGGTCGAAGCAGGGAGAAATTGCGTTCTTGTGTCCCGTCCCCGGCTATGACCGTCACTTCAAAATTTGCGCGGATTACGGTATCCGTATGATCCCGGTACAACTTAAAGAGAATGGCCCAGATATGGACCAGGTCGAGCGGCTCGTGGCGCAGGATGCATCCATCAAGGGTATGTGGTGCATCCCCAAGTACAGCAATCCAACGGGTACAGTCTATTCGGATGCGGTCATCGAACACCTGGCGGCAATGAAGACTGCGGCTCCAGATTTCCGGCTTTACTGGGACAACGCCTACGCCGTGCACCATCTGACGGACGAACGCATCGAGATCGCTAACATCATCGAACTGTGCGTTCGCAACGGAAATCCAAGCCGTCCGTTTGTCTTTGCCTCCACCTCAAAGATCACGCTGGCGGGCTCCGGATTGGCCTTGTTTGCTGCCTCGAAGGACAACGTAAAGTGGCTCCTCGCCAGATTAACGCCGCGGACGATTGGTCCGGACAAACTCAACCAGTTGCGTCACGTTCGTTTTCTGAAGAATGAGACGGGAATTATGGAGTTGATGAATAAGCACAGGGCCTTGATTGCGCCGAAATTTCAGAAGGTACTCGACATCTTCGACGAGAACCTTGCCCGTGTTCCCAATGTAAGCTGGACGAAGCCCAAGGGCGGTTACTTTATCAGCCTCGACGTTCCCATAGGCTGCGCCCAGCGGGTTGTCGCTCTCGCCAAAGACGCGGGCATCGAGCTTACGCCTGCGGGAGCCACGTATCCGCATGGAAAAGATCCAGACGACCGCACCATCCGCATTGCTCCGACTTTTCCCGAACTGGCCGAAGTTGCGCAGGCTGCGGAGGGTGTTGCCTTATGCGTTCTGCTCGCCACTGCTGAGAAATTTCCCACACACCTGGAGTAGCTGTGATCTCTGCCGCAATTATCAGGTAAACTGGTAAGTCTCCTCAATTACCTCCCGAGAAGGCTTCACGTCTCCCGACGTTGTGGAAGATCGTTGGTCGAAGATCGTTGGTGGAGGAGAAAACCTCAAAAAGCATGAGGTTTAAAATTCACAACCTAGTATTCGAAAGAGGATAAATTCGTGAGCACCTACACACTCCCCGAAACACACAAAGAACAAGCTCGCGTGAGCCCGGTCAAATACGTTTACTCTTTCGGCGGCGGTAAAGCCGATGGCAGCGGCAAGATGAAAGACGATCTCGGCGGAAAAGGCGCCGGGCTGGCCGAGATGACCAATGCGGGACTGCCTGTGCCACCGGGATTCACCATCCAGACTGAAGTTTGTCGCGAATACATGCGGCACGGAAGCGTCTCGAAACAGGTTGACCGCGAAATGGAAGAGGCGCTGACCCATCTCGAGCAATTGCAAAACCAGAAACTCGGCAAGGGCGAGAACCCGCTACTGGTAAGCGTCCGCTCGGGAGCGAAGTTTTCCATGCCGGGGATGATGGACACGATTCTCAATCTCGGCTTGAACGATCAAAGCGTGGAAGCGTTGGCAAAACGCAGCAACAACCCACGCTTTGCCTACGATTCCTACCGCCGCCTGATTCAGATGTTCGGCAGCGTGGTGCTGGAGATTCCAAAATCGGCTTTCGAAGAAATCTTCGACGCCAAGAAAAAGCAGAAAAAAGCCAAGCTCGATACTGACCTCGATGCTAAAGCGTTGAAAGAAGTTATCGAAGAGTATAAGAAGGTCGTCAGGAAGCACACCAAGCGCGACTTCCCACAAGATGCGCACGAGCAACTGGTCATGGCGCGGGATGCAGTGTTCCGTTCGTGGCAGAACGATCGCGCCAAGCACTATCGCCGCATCAACAATATCTCGGATGAACTGGGCACTGCGGTGAACGTGCAGGCGATGGTCTTCGGGAATCTGGGCGACACCAGTGGCACAGGAGTGGGCTTCACGCGCAATCCGGCGATCGGCACCAAAGAGTTCTATGGCGAATTTCTGATGAACGCACAGGGCGAAGACGTGGTCGCGGGTATTCGCACTCCTGTTCCAATCTTGGAATTGGAAAAGGTTATGCCGGATGTTTACCGACAGCTTCGTGAGATCACCACGCGGCTGGAAAAACATTATCGCGACATGCAGGATTTCGAGTTCACCATCCAGGAAGGCAAGCTCTATATGCTGCAGACGCGCAATGGCAAGCGAACCGGACTTGCGGCTGTGCGCGTGGCTATCCAGATGGTGGAAGAGGGGTTGATCACAAAAGACGAAGCGATCTTCCGCGTCGAACCCAACCAGCTTTATGACTTCCTGGTTCCGCGTTTGGACGAAAAGAAAGCAAAGATCGAGGTTCTGGCCACGGGTCTGCCAGCGTCTCCAGGCGCTGCCGTCGGGCAAATTGTGTTCACGGCGGATGAGGCGGTGGAAAAAGCGGGGCACGGCAGCACGAGGAATCCGGTCATCCTAGTCAGAGCGGAAACTACTCCGGAAGATATTCACGGCATGGAAGTGGCCGCCGGAATTCTGACTTCACGTGGCGGTATGACCAGTCACGCGGCGGTGGTCACGCGCGGTATGGGGAAGTGTTGTGTTGCCGGTGCCGGTGATATCGGAGTAAACGAAAAGGCCGGCGAGATGAGAGTGAAAGGCCAGGTATTCAAGCAAGGCGACTGGATTTCTCTCGACGGAACAACCGGCCGTGTGATCAAGGGCAAGCTCGGTACTCTCGACGCCAAGCCTGATGATCCTGAGCTGATGAAATTCATGGGGTGGGCTGAGCCGTTCCGCAAAATTGGGGTGCGAGCCAATGCCGATATTCCGCGCGACGCGAAACAAGCGCGTGCGTTCGGCGCTGAGGGCATCGGCCTGTGCCGCACCGAGCACATGTTCTTCGCGGAAGATCGTCTTCCACATGTGCGTGCCATGATTCTGGCGGACAATGAGAAAGATCGCCGCGCTGCCCTGAAGAAACTGTTACCCATGCAGCGTGCCGATTTTATCGGTCTATTTCGCGCAATGGATGGATTGCCGGTAACCATTCGCCTGCTGGATCCGCCACTCCACGAGTTTCTGCCCAAGCGCGAAGAACTGATGGTCGAGATCGCGGTGCTGGAAGCAACCAAGCCGCGATCACCAAAGTTGAAAGGGCTGACGGCTTTACTTCGCCGGGTAGAGGAATTGCACGAGTTTAATCCGATGCTCGGACATCGCGGTTGCCGGCTCGGCATCACATATCCCGAGATTACCGAGATGCAAGCGCGCGCAATTTTCGAAGCGGCCGTGGCAGTCGCGAAGGAGGGCGGCAAACCGCATGCGGAAGTTATGATTCCGCTGATTGCCACAGTGAAAGAGATGGCTCACCAGGGCGGCATCGTTCGCCGAGTAGCCGAGGAAGTGTTTAAGGAAAAGGGAGCGAAAGTGCATTACATGGTGGGAACGATGATCGAGTTGCCGCGTGCGGCGCTGATCGCGGACGAGATCGCCAAGGAAGCCGAGTTCTTCAGCTTCGGCACCAATGATCTCACCCAGACCACTTTTGGCTTCTCGCGCGACGACGTGAACAAGGTGTTGCCGACCTATCTCGCGGAAGGCATCATCAAACAGGATCCCTTCGCAGTGATTGATCGCGACGGAGTAGGCGAACTGGTTCGCATCGGAATCGAACGTGGACGCAAAACTCGTCCGAATCTGGAGGTGGGGATTTGCGGCGAGCACGGCGGCGACCCGTCGTCGGTTGAGTTCTGCCACGCGGTAGGAATGGATTATGTTGCCTGCTCACCATTTCGCGTACTAACCGCACGGCTCGCTGCGGCACAAGCTGGTGCAAGCGATAAGTTGAAGGTCGAGGGCGGAAGAACGAAATAGATAGTCAGGCTGCGGTTCACACGGTGTGATCCATCCGTGTGCGCCGCAGCCGCAGCCCAAAATTAAATCGCAGACCATGCTTTCTCCAAATTACCTTCGCTCTCGGGGCGACTTCTGATTCCATTCGACGCGGAAACCTGATCTTTTGTGTGCAAGGGAGGCCTTCCCTGCCACTAATACACCACCTCTAAAGCTTCCACTGAAATTTGCCGATAAACCTCTTATTAAGAAAATTCCCCGCGCAACTTGCGGAAACGGCCCCGAGCTTTGGCAAGTATTACGCCATCTCATGAATTTGTTCATACCGTCCCTTAAGCAGGAGTAATAGAGATGATGATTCGGAGGAGGATTCGGCGCCGTGTGGCTTAAGGAGAACGAACGAATGAGGTTAACGCTTGGGAAGAAGCTCGGACTGGGCTTTGGAGTGATCCTCGCCTTGATGGTTTTCGGCGCGACCATGAGCTACCTGAAGTCGGCTAAGATCAGACAAAGTCAGGACGCCGCCTTTGAGGTGCGTATCCCTTCCCTTAAAGCCGCAATCAGGTTGCAGCGGGATCTTAATCAGACCCAAGTCAAAGGCCGCCAGGCTATTCTCGCGGGAGCACAACCAGCCAGGCGAGAGGAAGCAAAGAAGTTGTTCGATGGTACTTGGAGCGATGTCAAGAAGGACATGGTCGGGATGGACGAATTGGCTCCCAAATGGATTGACCAAGAGAACCGTGACCAACTGGACGAGATAAAGAAACAGCTTCTATTGCTCCACACGGTTCAAGAGGCCGCGATCGTTCATGCAGGTGGCAGCGAGCGCGATGCAGTCATTATGGCGGGGAACGAATCCGCCGACCAGGCGACACCGATCAATAGAGCAATGAAGAAATCGCTCGGGACCATGGCGGACTCGTTTGACAAGCTAGTGGACGAGAACAAGAAAGAATTGGAGGCGGATAACCGCTCGCTCAGTTTGACTACGGCAGTAACCACGTTCGCGGCTTTGGGCATCGGCATCTTTGTGGCAATTTTCCTCAGCCGCGGCATTGCAGGCGCTACCCAGTCCGTCCTGGTCCAGGCTGAGGCCATCGCGGCGGGCGACTTGACCCGTGACGATCTGAAGGTCCGCAGCCGGGACGAACTCGGCGACCTGACCACGGCCATCAATAAGATGAGCGGCAGCTTGAAACGGATGATCATGGCCATCACGGAAAATGCAATGCAGGTGGCCAGCGCCAGCGAAGAACTCAATAGCACCAGCCAGCAGATCACCGCCAACTCCGAAGAAACCTCGGCCCAGGCCGACGTGGTTTCAAAGGCGGCGCAGACGGTCAGCCAGAACTTGCAGACTGTCGCCACCGGCGCCAAAGAAATGAGTGCCAGCATCAAGGAAATTGCCAAGAACGCTACCGAAGCCGCCAAGGTCGCTACCGCTGCCGTCAAAGTCGCCGAGACCACCACTACCACTGTTTCCAAGCTGGGCGATTCTTCCACCGAGATAGGACAGGTCATTAAAGTCATCACCTCGATCGCTCAGCAAACCAACCTGCTCGCACTGAACGCCACTATCGAAGCGGCGCGCGCCGGCGAGGCAGGCAAAGGCTTTGCTGTGGTCGCGAACGAAGTGAAAGAACTGGCCAAGGAAACGGCCAAAGCCACCGAGGACATCAGCCGCAAGATCGAAGCTATTCAGACCGACACCAAAGCGGCCGTCGATGCCATTGCATCGATCTCAGGAGTGATCAATCAGGTCAACGATATCTCGATCACGATTGCCACGGCGGTCGAAGAACAAAATGCGACCACCAACGAGATGTCGCGTAACGTAAGTGAAGCGGCGCAGGGCAGTGGTGAGATTACCAGCAACATTGGAGGCGTGGCGGAAGCGGCACAGGGTATAACGCGCGGCGCGAGCGACACTCAAAAAGCATCGCAACAACTGGTCGAAACCTCGACCAAACTTCGTCGCCTGGTCGAGCAGTTCAAAATCAACGCTGACGGGTGGAGCACAGAAACGGCACCGAACGGAGCCGTCAAAGGCATGGCAGCTCACGCGTCCGCGTGATTAAAGCGCGTCTGCCGCATCGAGTACCCGCGAGTGACGCTACTGCCAAGTTCCGCTACGCGACACCTCGTGTTTTTATAGGCGTCGTCATATCGGCAACTGAACCAGTGCGCTCCGAATCTCTGACGACTCGGGCTGCCAGCGGCTTCAGCCACAGCAGAGCCATGAATGCAGCCACCACATCGCACACAATCATCGCCCAGAAGACCTTCGTCCAGGATCCTGTTCTGGCAAACATCCAGGCGGCGCCGGGCCCGGCAAAGGCTGTAGCCACTCCCTTAGCTGTGTATACGATTCCATAGTTGGTGGTGGCCCATTTCTTTCCATACAGGTCGCCGGTGATCGAAGGAAACAACGAGTAAATATTGCCCCATGCGAAGAAACACAGGCCAGACAATGCGACGAACCAAACAGGATGGCTGATCAGTTGGAGTAGAGCGTATACCGCGATTGCCTCTAGGATGAACGAGATGAAGAGGGCATTCTCCCGACCAATGTGGTCCGACACCCATCCCCAAAAGGGCCGAGTCAACCCGTTCAGGATCCTGTCGACAGTGATCGCCAACACCAACGCGGTCATGCCCCAGAGCACAATGACTTTATCGACATGGTATGAGGAAGCCATGGGGTTGAGTTGTACGGTGACCACGATACCGCCAAAGGCCAACATGGTCATCATCAGATAGATGACGTAGAAAGATGGCTGGCGTAACATTTCCCACGGCGTCATGTCGACGGCCGAGGTCTTCACTTTGGCCTTGATCTTCACTTCTTTCTCTTTCCAGTTTGGCGGCGCCCATCCCACCGGCGGCCTTGCCAAAAACAGAGAAGAAAACAGTACAACGAAACCCTGGATAATCCCCCAAACGATAAACGTGTGCTGGTAGCCAGCGCTTTTCAGCATGGCAGCGACGGGAGCAATGGTAGTCGCAGTGCCTACGCCGAAAGCTCCTGCAGTCAGACCAACGCACAGACCGCGATGGTCGGGGAACCATTTCAGCGCGTTCCCAATGGTTCCTCCGTAAACCGCCCCTGCGCCGATACCACCCAATCCATACCAAAAGTAGAGACCGTAAATTGTCTCCGCATAGCCCGATCCGATCCAGCCCAGTCCGGCCAGGATTCCGCCAAGACCTAGCATGAATCGGGGTCCAATTCGATCTACCAGGAATCCTTCAAAAGGTACGAGCCAGGTTTCCAGGGCGACGAATAATACAATGGTCCACTGGACAGCCTCCAGCGAGACATGCAGATGGGCTTGTATGGGTTTGGTGAAAAGAGTCCATGCATATTGCAGGTTCGCGACAGCCATCATCGCGACGATGCCCGCGACTAACTGTATCCAACGGTTAGGGATACGCGAGGGGTGAATCAGAGAATCCGGAGATGCAGCCATAGGTATGTCTCCAATGACAACGCATTACACGTTAACAGCGCACTGCAAGAAACCACCTTGTTTCGCAGAATTTTTGCCAGCTTACTGTATGGTTTTGAACTCGCAGATCTCTTGGCTCATTAGCTGACCGTAATATATACTGGTCCAGTTATCGAACCACTTGCGGCAGGCAAAGTACCACGCTTGCCCCGACGTGTCAAGGGCTCGCGACGCTGAGGCACGTCATGCTGCGAGCCTCCAGTGATGCTGGTAAGAAGTGCGAGATGGACTGATGGATGAGAGCCTGCGCGCGCAGATCGATACTTACGTGAGGCACCTCGATGGCCTGATCCGCCGCGGGCGTCAGGTTCGCGAAGCATTGTCAAATGATCCGTCCAACAACTCAGTGATCGCGGCCACTCGCACCTGGCAGGAAGACTGTGGCGTAATGATCAATCAATTGTCCGGAGGTAGCAAGGCCCATTGGCTTGCCCGGTCATTCAGCGGAGCTTTCTTAATGCGCTCAGCGTCCGGCCAAGCTGTCGAAGGGGTGGCGCCGGCCGAGATCGTTACGCGACTGCTCGACGTCCTTGAACAAGCTGTGGCCACACTTTCAGGAATGGGCGACAGCACAGGCGCTGCTGAATATTCGGCTGCATCCTCAGAGGCTCCGCCCCCTCACCGGTTCGACTTCGTTCACAATCCTGAGCTCCGGCCCGTGATCGAGCAGGCCTACATCGATAGTCGGCGCGCCGTCGAGCAATCGGACTATGACTTGGCGCTGCGGACTTCTTGCGGCATCCTGGAGGCCATTGTGACCGATGCACTTGAACACAAGGGACTGAGTGCGCTTCTTGTCTCGGGCGCGCCCGCGGAGAAGATCGTCGATTGGTCGTTCGAGACGCGGCTTGCAGTCGCAGAGAAGGCGGGACTCATTCGCAGCGGATGTGCCCGACTACCGATAGTCGCGCGGACCTATCGGGACTATGTCGATGTCGACGGCAAGAGCGGGTCGAGAGCAACGGTTTCTGAGCGTGATGCGCGACAGGCCGGGCAGGTGCTTCACGTCGTGATGAGAGACCTGGATCCGGGCCGGTAGAACGCGGTAAACGCCGAAGCTCTCGTCTTTTCCCAGTCTCCTGTCAATCTTCCAAATCTTGTCGGAACACCGGTTGTGAGGGATCGAGACTGCCGCCGATCACAGCTACAAGCAGGTCGCGGTATGCGTTCTCCGCCTCGGGCAGTGAGGCGTAGCCACGTTCCCGCTGTAGTGCTCCACCGTCCGCATAGATCAGTGTGAAATACCGGCCCGATGAATATTGAAGTTCCAGCAACTTGTCCGGCATGTCAGGATCCCCTTCCTGACCGAGCACGTCCATCAGCGCCACGGTCCACTGCCTACCCTTGGGATCACTGACCACCTCGCGCTCGAGGTATTGCCATTCATCCATGCTCCATAACGGCATATTTATTCCAATGGCTCGCGATTCGAGAAATCATGATTGCAAAAGTTCATCGAGAGCTCGTGCAACCTGCGATCCGGTGAATGGTTTCGGGATCAGAGAGACCCTCCGAGCGTTCCGTGAACGTAGGCTCGCATCAGCTACCTCTGGTGTGTCACTGATGATGACGACGGGAAGCTCGGCATGATCCGGATGGTGACGCACGCTGTCGAACAGCGACTCGCTCATATCATAGGAGGAGCAGTCGAGCACGAGCGCATCGGCATGTTGCTCGAGAATCAACTCGTTGACTGCCGTGGTATATCCCTCTGCGAAAACCTCGTAGCCGCGGTCACGCAGCGCAAATGTCAAAAGCTCGGCAATCTCCGGCGTGTCGTCAATGAGCAGGATGCGGCGCAAGCGTAAGCTATTTCTTGCCAGCTCCGGCGCCAGGCAGCCGCGGCTTCTTGCCGGCAGAGGGCTCCAGATCCATCACCCACACTCGCCCGCCGGCCGTGTAATAGGCACGGTGGTCGTTCTCGATCATCGCGCCCCAGGCTTCGAGCGTTCGCATCGCGAAGGTAGTTCCTTCGAAGTTGTTGCGGGCGTGGTTCAGAACTTCGTTCGTGTGCCAGTTATCGGTGAGAATAGCGTCGCCTGGATGCACGCGTAGGACGGTGTAATAGCGGTCGAACGCTGCCTCCGTCCGCACGTCGCGCGTTGACCCGCGCTTCTTGCCTTCGCTGACGATATAGCTTTCCTGTGGCTCGGGAGCAGCAGGTGTAGGAAGATTTGCTTTCGCGTTCATACAGTCTCCGCAACAGCCGTAGCCTCTGCCGCAGCCGCCATATTGACCAGATTTTTCGCATCCGAAGCTTGGATCAAGGCTTCGGGTAATGCCACACCCATCATGCGCCATTGCTCATTCGCAAACTTCTGCAAAGTAGCGATGTGCTCCGCATGGAGGTGGCCGAAGCGTCCTTGCAATTTCAAGTACTCAGATACCGGCCGCATACTCTGCGGTCGGAAGCTGTAATCAAACGCACGCTTCTCGGGGTTCCATTCCCAGATCGGATAAAGCCCGCACTCAACGACCAGCCGGCCAAGATCGATCGAACGTGGTGTCTCGTACACGAAGCCCTTCTGGCAAGGTGTGTAGATCATCAGGTACGCAGCACCCTTGTGGTTGAGTCCCTTGCGCACTTTATTCATCAAGTCGATGGGATACCCCACGCTCGCGGTCGCAACATAGCAGTGGGGATGACCCGCCGCCATCATTCGAGCTAGATCCTTGGGCATCAGCTTTTTCCCCTCTGGAACTTCCGGGCCGGGAGGAGAGAAGGTCGTCATGCCGCCGTAAGGCGTGCGCGACGAGGCCTGGATGCCAGTGTTCGCGTACTGCTCGTTGTCGTAGCAGATAATCAGGCAGTCGTGATTGCGATAGAGCGCGCCTGAAATCGGGCCGAGCCCGATGTCGGATGCGCTGCCATCGCCCGCCTCACAGATAATATTTGGAAAGGCTCCCTTCCATTTGCCCTTGCGGATCATGGCTTCGTAGGCGGCGGCGATGCCTGCGGTGAAGCTGCCCGAACTGCCAATCTGCGTGTGCGCCCAAGGCACATTGTAGGGCGTACACAGATACGAACTGTTTGCGACATACATGCAGCCTGTCGGTCCGACGAGAATCGTGTTGTCGCCCGCCGCCTTGGTCGTCATCCGGTACTGGATGGACGGCCCGCAACCGGCACACGTGCGATGGCCAGGGACAAAGGGCTCGCTCGACGGTAAGTCAGGGTTGTAAAAACGCGCCCCCTGATTCGGGCTATCGAGAATCGGCAGCAACTGCCGCTGAACTTCTATTGTTGCCATGTCAATTCCTCCACCACAAAAATCTTCCAGTCGAATCTATTCTTCGAATCCGACCCAGTGCGTGCGTTTTTCGATTTTCCCGCGTTTCTGCGCTTCCAACATTTTCTCGGTCATCCAATAAAATTCCTTCAGCACAATCGCCTCGCCCCCCATGCCCGCCATGAACGAGACCACAAGCGGTCGCTTTGGACTCTCGTAGAGAGCTGCGCAGACTTCGGCATATAGCGAACCGCCACTGCTCACGCTGCCGAGTCCCATGTTGGTTTCGATCACGCCGACAACTTTGAACTTACTGAGGACCTCATTTACGCGATCTGTCGGATATGGCCTGATAGTTCGCAACCGCACGAGACCGACCTTTAGGCCCTTATCACGCATGTGCTGAATCGCGAAACGTGCCGTCACTGCGTGGCCGCCCTGCATGAAGAAGACGACGTCGGCGTCATCGGTCATAAACTCTTCAACCCACGGGTCGTAGCGCCGGCCAAAGATTCTCGCGAAATCCTCATGAACCTCCTCAAAGACCGCCATCGATTCTTCCATCGCGCGTGCCCTCTCCAACTGAAGAGGCGGACCCTGCTCAGGCATAATCTGCGGGCCGTGCGACACAGGACGCCGCGGATCAAGTGGGTACGGATGCTTGTAGGGCGGCAGGAATTCCTTCACCTGGCCAGGGTCGGGTAATTCGACGTCAGTGGTGATGTGCGAGACGAAGAAACCATCCTGGCAGACCATCTGGGGCAAAAGCACGCGCGGGTCCTCACCGATTCGATAAGCCATCAGGTGATTGTCAAATGCTTCCTGGGCGTCGCACGCCCAGCCCATGAGCCATCCCATATCGCGTGTTGAGAGCGCGTCGGTATGCTCGGAACCGAAATCGCCAGGAGGATCGAGTGTGCGATCGGCGATCATCATTTGCACCGGCATACGACTGCCGGAAATCGGCGAATAAAGTTCATAGGCGAACTGCACGCCTACCCCTGAGCTGCCGGTGAACACGCGCGCGCCGCACGACGCAGCGCCGTGCGCGATGCTCAATTGCGAGTGCTCACTATCGGCCACAATGTACTCGGCGTCAAGTTCTCCGTTGGCCACCATTTGCGCTAGCGCCATCATCGTCGCCGTATAGGGCCGGATTGGGTATGCTGCAATCACGTCGACATCGGCGTACTTCGCCGCCTGCGCTGACGCAACGCAACCATTGATCCGAACCGTCTTTTTCTTTGTTGCGGTAACCGTTGCCATGGTTCGCTCCAATTTCTAAATGTTCCGCCTCTAGATGTTCTTTGCGGCGCGGTCACCCAAATTCCGCAGTTCTTCCGCCTGTCGTCCGTGCAGCCCTGGCGAGATTGCGAATGCTGTATCCATGCGCACAACGCCGGTATCGAAGTCGAGTTCGGGCACACCCTCGAGGCAGCCTGTCGGACATTCTTCGATGCACACGCGGCAACCTTTGCAGTAGTCGACCAGAATCTTGTAGAGACCGTTCGAACGCTCCGGACGCGCGATGCAGGGCTCAGGACAGACCAGATAACAGTTGTCGCAGGCGTTACAGGTACCGCAACTGAAACAACGGTTCGCCTCCTCGACAGCCTGTTCTTCTGTGAAAGCCTGGATCACTTCCTGCTGCGTTCTGCGCCGAGTTGTCGGCGGCAGTAATTCCTGTTGCACGCGGGGGAAGTGCGGGAAATACGTCATGTTCATGCGGTTCAAATCGAAGATGACGTCTACGGGAATCGTTCGCGGCTCCAACTTCTCGCCTCTCAGCACCTTGTCCAGGTTGAAGGCAACGCGCTTGCCGTCGCCAACGGCATTCACCACCATCAACGGCTGACCTGAACCCATCTGCACGATGTCGCCCGCTGCAAAAAAATTCGTGTCGCCGAGACGGCCGAAGCGATCGATCTTAATTGTTCCGCGCTCGTTCTTGAACTCGTTCGGCAACCACCCAAGCGACGCGCGCTGTCCCACCGCGATAATCACGTTGTCGACGGCGAAGTGCTCAGCAGGAGCTTCACGATTCACATTGATCGGCGATGCATTGATGGCGCCGGAGAAGCGCGCCGGATGTAGTTGCAAGGCCTCGACTTTGCCATTGCCGAGTGCGGCTGTCATCGCCCGCCCGTGCATCAATTCCACGCCTTCTTCGAGCATGTCGTGCAGATCTTCCGATGAGGCCGGCATCTCGTCGGAGTTCGCCTCCACGGTAATCATGGTCACTTCTACAGCGCCTTGCCGCAGCGCTTCACGGGCGCAGTCGATCGCCGTATTTCCGCCGCCGATGACGGCGACCCGAGCACCCAGCTTGACTTTGGATGTGTCCATGCCGATGTCGCGAAGGAACGGTAGTCCGTAATGCACACCATCTTTATTCTCGCCCTCAGCTCGCACACTATTGGGCTCCGTGAGACCCACGGCCAGCACGCAAGCGTCATAGTTCTTTTTCAGATCGTCCCAAGTGACGTCTTTCCCGACTTCGACGCCCGTTTTAATTGTGATCCCGAGCTCTTCGAGGCGCTCGATCTCGCGATCGAGCACGTTTTGCGGGAGCACCCAGTCCGGAATGCCGCCCCGATTGAGTCCGCCGGCTTTCGGCGATTTCTCAAGGATCGTCACTTTGTAGCCAAGGCGTGCCAGTTGGTAGGCGGCGCTGTGACCGGCGGGACCCGATCCGACTACGGCGACTTTCTTGCCATTGGGTTTCCCAGCCGTGACCACGTCGCGTGTCAGTGCCTGTCCGAGATCGCCGAGAAACCGCTCGACAGCGCGAATCGAAATGGCTTCATCGTACTTCCCTCGGTTGCAAGCCTGTTCGCATGGGTGGTAGCACACCCGACCGGTGACAGACGGGAAGGGCATGTCTTCCTTGATGAGCGCATAGGCGTCCAGATATTTTCCGCGTTTCACGAGGTCGAGATAGCCCTGGATCTTTTCGTTGGTTCCGCAAGCATTGTTGCAGGGTGGCAACTTGTCTCGATACACCGGCCGGATCGAACGCCAGTTGCCGGTGGGGAAAAGGTCCTGTCCCTTCTCCTGCGAAGGCGCAGGTGTGATGCCGGCAAACGGGATCTGGAGCCGGTCGGGAATTTTTGTGCCTTTAGTCGACATGGGTTCCTTCCTACGCGGCCACTGGGTTCAGCGGCATAATGTGTAACTCGTCAAGTGCCATTTGGAATGCGTGCTTGTTCGCAATCATCGGTTCAATCGTCGCCATCTTGACGATGCCCGTAGTCTTGACCACGGCAGCAATCAGCGGAGCGGCAATATCGGGCGCGATCGCTTTGTTCCGTTCGGCCGCGCCCTCGGTCGAAAGGCGGTCAAGGCCGAGCTCGCCAAGGCGGTAGTACAGCCATTTGTGATCTGCCAGCTTAGCTGCATCAACACAAACGAGTTGAGCGAGTCGCTCGGCGCCGGGGACAAAACGAATCATGTACTCCGGTGTGTAGTGCGTGTTGATCACCAGCGTGCCGCCGGGAGGCATGCCACGCATGTAATCCCAACCCTTGACCATTGTCCCTTCAACTAATACGACTATGTTGGGTATCTCGTTTTCGTAGGTTAGTTCGTTCTCGATCACAGTGTCGCTGATGCGACAGTACTTGCGGGTCGGGGCATTGGTGCGATCGGGATTGTCGACGTAGTTCTCCATCGCTTGCGCGTACTTACCCTCGATGCGGGCGGAGGCGGAGATGGAATTGACGATATCGCGGCCTTCTTTGTCCATAATGATGCCGCGCGTCCAAACCGTAAGTTCTGTGTAACTCATTGAAAACCTCGTTCTTACTGGGCAATGATTACTAAACAAATGCTGCAAAAACGGTGTTTCTTACCCTCAAAACTTGTTCAGCACGATCTCCTCAACGTCTTCAATGTGCCGCCGCATGGCAGCCTTTGCAGATTCAGTATCGTGGCGCTTGATGGCGGCCAGAATCCGCCGGTGACCGGCTAGCGATTTTTGCGAACGTCCTTCTACCTGCAAAGAGCGTTCCCGCGTGTCGCGCAGCAAGTCCATGATGGTGTCGATCACCTTCAGCACAACGCTGTTCCCGGAAGCCAGTGCAATGCTGTAGTGGAATTCCGCGTCTTCGGCGATGGCGGCATCTCCCTGAGCCTGCCTTTTCTCTTGCCGCTGCAGGATCTCTTCCATCTCGGAAATCTCTTCCGCAGAAGCGTGGGTGGCTGCGCGCGCAGCTAGCGGCGGTTCGAGCATCTTGCGAAAATCCAGAAGTTCAGTCACCATTTCCCGCCGGTGCTTCAGCGCGTTGGCAAAAGGATTGACCAACAACTCGGCTGAGGTCTCGCGAACAATTGTTCCAGCACCTTGACGCGGCTCAACCAAACCCATCAGTTCCAGGCCTCGAATCGCGTCTCGAATGGAACTGCGGCTTACTCTCAACATTTCTGCCAGTTCGCGTTCGGAAGGCAGTTTGTCGCCTGGCTTAAGTTTTTTCAGAATCAGACGTTCGATTTGCTTGGCGACTTCTTCGTAGACTTTGTTCCTGCGGACAACCTCGAAGTCGGGTTTGGCGGAGGCAGGCACGTTGAACTCCAACTGGTCCGATAAGTGGACCAGATAACGAGGGCAGTATACTCTCGTTGTCAAGCCTTAGACAAATATTTTTGCGGTGGGGTAATGGGCTGACTTGAGGCCGTCCTCGGCCATCACGTCGCTCTACCAATCAAATGGTGCATACTGGAGTGTATGCGCATGTGGCAGACAATTCGCACCTCTGCCCTCGGCCGTCATGTCCACGAAGAAGGATATGCAGCTCTCGTGCTTTCGGGCAGGTACGAAGAGGCAGGGGATCGTGGACGCTTCCAGGTCAAAGCCGGCGATGCTGTTTTCCACGAGCAATTCGAAGCGCATCTGGATCGTTTTTCCGAAACGGGTGCAGTAGTGCTCAATCTTCGTCTGCCTTTCGGCCGTTCCTATGCGTCAGGAATTGCGAAGGTGTCCGACCCCGACTCCATTGCGCGCGTGGCCGAGAGAAGCTGCCGAGACGCCCTAGCCTTGCTTTTCTCCGTTGCCGCCAGCAGAACGCAACAGCCAGCCGACTGGCCGGACGTGTTGGCGGGTGCATTGATGCAGAATCCATCGCTCAAACTGTCCCAATGGGGAGAAAAGAACGGAATCGCGCCGTGGGCTGTATCGCGGGGTTTCGCTTTGGTGTTTGGCGTTTCACCAGAGGCCTTCCGTGCGCGCATTCGTGCTCGCCATGCATTGAAGTCCATTCAGGACACTCAGGCGCCACTCGCAAGCATCGCGGCTGAGCTAGGCTTCTCTGACCAATCGCACATGACCCGAAGCGTCAAGCAACTCACCGGCATTGGACCGCAGGCGTGGCGATCCGCTGCAAATGGATTCAAGACAAGAAGAAACCTCGACATTTAGAACGGAACCATGCGCCGGATTCCGTATCTGCTCTGTCTTCTCATAGTTTGTTCCCACGGGATTACCAACCCAGCTCTCCTGTATGCAGAAACAGCTCCTCTTCACACGAGCACTAACTGGCAACTTAAGCCTTCTCTCAAATACGACACCCTCTGCCTGTTGAATGTGCTAAGCGGTGACCCTTACTATCTGCACTACTATCAAGCTGAGTACGACCATTTCCATCCGCTTTTCACGCCTGAGGAGCAGGCGGCCTTCGCCCAGTTGAAGCATGTCATCAAGGACGAGGGCCATGGAATCATCTCTGCAAAACTGGCTCTTTACTATTCTGCGGTCGATGACGAAACCCTGTCCGAGATGATCCGCACCGCGCACGACAGCGCTGTGATGGAAGCAGCGCTCCAAAAGACCTCATACTGGAGCGCCGACGGGTGGCAGAACTACGAGGCGGCTAGACCGGCGTTGGAGGCGGCGCTCAGGGCTTTGGATCGGGTCGGGTTTCCGTCATATTGGCAGGCAAATGCCAGGCCGAAGATCGAGAAGCGCATAGCAGAGCTCTCTCCCGAACTTCCGAAGTACAACATCATTCCTGTAATCGAGAGCTACCTTGGCTTTCCCCTTTCATCGCAAACGATCACGGTGTACCTGCTGGCCTATTCCGAGCCTCACGGAATCCGCATCACCGGGCTGCGTTTCCTGACTCATGTGTCCTATCCGTTCAGCATCGTTCTCCATAATGCGATTCACGAACCCATGCACCCGCCTTATCACGCGGACGATCCGAAGGTCCGTGAAGCCATCGATCTGTTAGGGCGCGACCCGCTCGTGATCGACAAAGTTCAACACCACGACTCCTCTTTCGGATACAACACAACAGCCGGCTATATCGAGGAAGACTCCGTGCAAGTGTTGGAGCAGCTTGTCAGCGAGAAGTTCGGCGTCGGCCGCAATGCCTGCAAATATTGGCAGGAGCAGGACGGCGGCATGCATGTCCTCGCGGCCGCCATTTATACGGACTACAAGCAGGCGTCATCTCAAACTCACGAGTCCTATTCGCAGTGGTTCGTACGCGTGGTCCAGGATGGTCAACTCCGCGGACGCAACCTACAGGAAACCGTTAGTTCCTTCTTTTCTCCAACCCATTGCCATTAGCTCGGGATCTGTGCTTTCCGATTACGACACAATTTATTACTCTTTGATTGTTCCCGAATAAGGGTCAATCCGGAAGTAATGCTCCCAGGAGCCAATCGCCGAAAAAACATTTATGAGATAGGTTCTAGGTTCCCATCACAGAAGTTATGCGCGGAGCCCGTCACTCCACTAGCTAGGACTGTTGCGGGCCGGCGCACTTTGCCAATAGCTTTGCACAGTTGTATACGGTTCGCGTGTAGGGCATGGGAAGTCCTACCCGCTCTCCTAGCTCGACGACTGCGCCCACCAGCGCTTCCAGTTCCATCGGACGGCCTGCTTCGAGATCTTGCAGCATTGATGTTTTGTGCTCCCCAACTTTTTCCGCTCCGGCCATTCGCTGATCGATGGAAACAGGTAACTCCATACCCAACTTGCCGGAGACCGCTTCCACTTCTTGCATGATGTTTCGGATCACCGAAGAAACTCCTGGATCGCGCACCATCTGAACCAGCGTAGCGCGCGTGAGTGCGCTAACTGGGTTGAGGGACGCATTGCCCAGAACCTTTACCCAAATCTCGTGCCGGATACGAGTGGTAACTGGACAACGCAGTCCGGAGGCGGTGAGCGCCTCGGCAATGCGACGGCTCCGATCGGAGCGCGAGCTGTCCGGTTCGCCAAGAGAAATACGACTGCCCTCGATATGTTGAATTACTCCGGGCGTGGTAATCTCAGTCGAAAAGTAAACGATGGACCCAACCACGCGACGCGCTTCGATGGCCTCGGAGATCACGCCACCGGGATCGACACGCTCGAGACGTAGTCCTTCCCATTCGCCACCAAAGCCCTGGAAGTACCACCACGGAATTCCATTCTGCGTGCTGACGACTGTGGTGTCTGGCCCTAGCACCGGCCTTAACTGAGGCGCGAGTTGCGGCAGGCCGTGTGCCTTTACTCCAAGAAAGATGACATCTACTGGTCCCACTTCTTCGAGGGATCCGGAGATAGTGGGCCGCGCCACGAAATCTCCCTCGGGACTTTTCACTTGCACACCGTGCTCTTGCATGGCATGGAGGTGCGGTCCGCGAGCGAAGAGTGTGACATCGAACTTGGCCTGCGCCATACGCGCGCCGATGTAGGCTCCGATGGCTCCGGCTCCCGCGATCAGGAATCTCATGATTCGTTATCCATGCTCATTATCGCCTAACTGGTTAGTCACGTTGGTCATCGGCGAGCGCGGCGGCTACTGCACGGCGGCGAATTTTTCCGGTCGCAGTGGTTGGAATGCTTTCTACCAGATGAATTTTCGTTGGACATTTGTATTCTGCCAGCAACTCGCGGCAGTGCTTGATGAGCGCCGATTCCGTGGCGCTATTGGGTTCGTGCAAGACCACCGCAGCGGCGACTTCTTCACCGAGGACGGGATGCGAGCGGCCAAACGTGACTGCGGCCGCAACCGCGGGATGCCGCAGCAGAATCTCATCCACTTCGTGAGGCGCGATATTTTCGCCTCCCCGGATGATAATGTCCTTGATGCGTCCGGTTAAATGCAGATAGCAGTCTTCATCAAGAAATCCTTCGTCGCCAGTGCGAAAAAATCCATTCACAAAAGCGCGGGCGTTGGCCTCGGGATTGTTTTCATATCCGCGAAACACACTGGCTCCCTGAATGGAGACTTCGCCACGTTGATTGGTGTCTAGGTGATTGCCTTCTTTGTCAAGAATGCTGATGCGCAGTCCGGCACCCACGCCGACAGAACCTGCCTTGCGATGCCGCGGCGGCAACGGATTCGAGGTCATCTGGTGGGCGGCTTCAGTCATTCCATAGGCTTCGACGAGAGGGACGCCAAAGAGCTTCTCCATTTTGTGAATAAGTTCTGGCGAGAAAGGTGCGCTACAGGATCGGATGAAGCGCAGAGATGCAGCTTCCGCTGGTTTGTGATGAGTCCGGGCCAGCAGAAGCTGATGCATCGTGGGAACTCCCGAATACCACGTCACACGATGGTCCCGAACCGTGCGCCAAAAAGAAAGCGCATTGAATTTGGCGGGAACAACTACGGTTCCGCCGGAAAGCAGAGTTGACATGGTTGAGCCAATCAACCCATGAATGTGGAACAGCGGCATGATGCACAGCGAGACATCTTCTTCAGAAAGAGCGTAGGTGTTCGCGATATTTGCGGAAGAAACAGCGAGATTAAAATGCCGCAGGGGCACACGCTTGGGCCGCCCCGTGCTTCCGCTGGTGTGCAGAATCAGAGCAATGTCGTTAGCCTTGGGCTCGGTTGCAGAAACACCGGTGGGCGCGCCCCCCAGGTGAACATTGCCTTCCGTGCTCATTTCTACCGGGAAGACTGGGATCTTGCGGTCGAGAGCTGCGCTGCGCGCGAATTCCGCACCGACTGGAGGACAAAGTAAAACGCGGGCGTCGGTGTCACCGAGAAAGAAAAGAAACTCCTCGTACGGGTATGCCGGATTCAAAGGGGCCGCGGTTCCGACAATGGAGGCCGCCAGAAAGGTCACAATCGCGGGCAATCCATTGGGCAATGCGATGGCTACCGCATCGCCGCGGCGAATACCGGCGGAGGCCAAAGCGTTCGCCATAGCCAAAACTTGCTGCCGGAGCGAATCATAGGTGATACGGATTCCAAGCTCGGGAACAATAATTGCCGTGTGACTGTCTGCAAAATGTAAGACGTCAAGAAGAGTATCTACGGACTTCAGCGTCATTCGTTGTTGCCTCTACCCCGGGGTTATAAATTCATGTTGTCATCCGCGCGAAGCAAAGGATCTATGGAAACGGATTCATGGTGCATGAGGTCCTTCGCTTCGCTCAGAATGACAATCTGACCTGATGAGAATCCAACCTTACGGCACCTATTTTCGGTATGAATCTAGATCGCATAGCCCTCTGCGCTCAGGGCCTTTTTGAATTCCTTCAGAAAAAACTGCACGTTATCTTCGGTGGCCAACGGACCCATCACGCCGATGCGGAAAATCTTGCCTGCGAGCGGGCCGAATCCAGCGGCGATTTCAATGCTCGCTTCATCCATAAGGCGCTTGCGCACTTTGGTCTCGTCAACGCCCTTGGGCACACACACTGTGTTTAGGATCACAATTCGATGTCCTTCGGGAACGTGCAAGCGTAGACCCATCGCTTCCACGCCTTGGACAAATGACTTATGGGAACGGTGATGCCGCTCCCAGCGATTCTCGATTCCTTCTTCGGCGATGACCGCGAGCGCCTCGCGCAGTGCGTAGAACATGGAAATCGGCGCAGTGTGATGATAGCGGTGCGACACGGTGGAGTAATCATGAATCAGCTTGAGGTCGAGGTACCAACTACGTACTGGAGAAGTCCGAGCGCGCAGCCAGTCCATGGCCCGCAGTGACATCGCCATGGGAGACAAGCCCGGTGGGCAGCTCAAGCCTTTTTGCGTGCAACTGTAGGCGACGTCGATACCGGTTTGGTCGAATTCCACCGGCACTCCGCCCAGCGAGGTAACACAATCGGTGATCACCAGCGCGCCTACACCATGAGCGGCAGCACAGATGGCCTGACCAGATTGCAAAGCTCCAGTCGATGTCTCGGCGTGAACATAAGCCACAACCTTCGGCTTCTCGCGACGGATGAACTCTTGGGCTTCCGCATCCGTGAAAGTCTCACCCCAAAGCTTTTCGAAACGAACTACATTCGCGCTGTGGCGCTTCGCCATCTCTGTGAGCCGATCGGAGAAATATCCATTCGCGAACACTGCGAACTTGGCTTCGGGCTCGACAAAGTTAGCGATGGAAGCTTCCATGCCCGCGCTGCCGGTACCGGAAATCACCAGCGTGACGCCGTCTTTCGTGCCGAAGGCGGTTTTGAGTAATTGTTGAACGTCTCCCATCACATGGATGAAGTAGGGATCGAGGTGTCCGACAATCGGCTTTGACAACGCCTCGTAGACTCGTGGGTGAACCATGCTTGGTCCAGGGCCGAACAGATAGCGGCGCGGTGGTTGTTGGATGGAAAAATGTGCAGAAATTTCCTGTTCGATGGCGCTCATAGCCCTCGTTTCTTTCGCAGATAGTCTTTGCAGAACAGCTAGATATTACGGTACGGAGCGGACAATCTCCGGAAACACACCCGAAGCCTGACGTTCAGGACGCGATCATGGTTGATAGTAAGCACTGGTGTAGCAAGTGTAGTCAAATTAATTCTATTACCATTTCGATTAGTTTGTCTTATTGAAGGCTGGGTGCATCTTTGCAACTCTGAGTATATCAACAGAGCCCAGCTGCGGCCGGTGAGATGGGCTCGTCGCGAGACAGGCTAGCGCACGGTAATTGTAATAAAAAAGTACGCGGTCATCACCACGCCCACGCCGATCACAACGCCGCGTACTTTCTGGGGGTTTGCCTTCTGCGCGTGATGCGCTCCGAACCAGCCCCCTGCGAGAGAACCTGCGATCATCACCGTGCACTGCGGCCACAACACAGCATGAGCAGCGATAAATGTGATTACAGCAGCGGCGTTGATTGCGGCGGCTAGCAGTGTCCGGATCGCGCTCATGGCATGAATGTCACGCATCCCCAGCATCGCGAGCATTCCCAAGGTCATGAATCCGATTCCAGCACCGAAGTATCCGCCGTAGATTGCCACCAGTAACTCGGCGATCGAACCCACCACAATCGCTTGCCATGATATGTGGCGCAGATCATCAACGATTGCAGTCTTGACGAAGATGGATCGAAGCGAGTTGCCGAAGGCGAACAGCAACGTGCCGCCGAGCAACAGCCAGGGAATGAGGTGCAGAAAGGTATGCTGCGGGGTCTTGAGCAGCAACAGCGCTCCAACCCAGCCCCCGACAACGCTGGTCATCAGCAAAGGGAGCAGTACGCGGAGCGGTGCGTTCAGCCGTTTTAGGTAAGCGATGGTGCTGGCCGCCAACCCGGGCCACAGCGCGACTGTATTGGTGGCATTGGCCTCGACGGCTGGGATGCGCAGGAACAACAGCGTCGGAAAGGAAATGAAACTGCCGCCGCCGGCCAACGCGTTCAACACGCCAGCAATCCCGGCGGCGAAGAGCAAGCAGATGGCTTGACCAGGATGTAAACCCATACGTATCGAAAGAACAGGGTCAACGAAACAACACGCCGGAAAAGCGGCGCAAACACGAACGCCAAGTTTATCAGGACTAGAGTTAGGGAACTTCGTTAGGAATCTCCCGCCGATTTCTAAATTTTTATTTCATACCGGACAGAAATTTTCATCTCGCAATTTGGTGATCTTTTTCTTATGCACCTCTTTATGTACTCCCGCGATGCCATTCACTCTGCTAGCGTTTTTCTGACAAAACTTCGCTCACTGGAATGACTGCAAGAGCTTTCCAGACAAGCGATCAAAAAAACTTTCCCTTGACATTCGATATTTTTATGTGATAAACCGCCGAAGTCATAAGTGGTCCGCTTTTCATACCGGATGGGAACTCATACGTAAAACAATAGATTTTTCGGTTCGTGGCGCAAACGGTGAAGGCAATCTGTAGCCTGCGCGTGAGTGCCATGACAACGGGCCCGTTTTGCAAACTATCCCGGGAGAGTAAACATATGCGCTCGCTAACAATGTTTCTCGTGCTCCTGGTCGCTTCCATTGCGCCAGGTTCGCTTGCCTATGCTCAAAGCACGGAACCCGCGAGTAAGGCCGGCGGATCGGCCTCCGAGGAAGAAGTCAACCAACTGCGGAACGAGGTCACAGCCCAGCGCAAGACCATCGATGAGCTGAAGGCTATGGTCGAAAAGCTGGTTGAGGCGAAGGACCAGGCAACCGGCAGTAGCTCCGTCCGGGTTCATCCTTTGGCTGACGCTGCTTCAGAAGAGGCCAATACGCGGCCGGTTAACGCGCCCGACGACGGCGCTGTTCATTTGGTGAAAACGGTTCTCGTGCAACCCGACGCTGCGATAGAAGCGGCAATGCTAGATCAACCAGCATCCTCCACGCCCAAAAAAGATACTCCGCTTACAGCGGGATGGAATGGTGAACACTTTTTCATTCGGAGCGCTGATGGACAGTTCAGCATCAGCCCCTATGGCTACGTGAACACAGACTACCGCGCTTACCAAGGCGATGGAGCACCTTCGGACACGTTTCTCTTGCGCAATGCCCGTTTCGGATTTCAAGGCAATTACGGTTCTCACCTTGATTTTGCGCTGCTCATCGACGCGGCTTCGACTTCTGGTTCGGTCGTGCGCGACGTTTACCTCAACGTAAGAATCAAGCCCGAGTTTCAATTCCAAGCAGGTCAATTCAAAGCTCCATTTGCCCAGGAAACTGGAATCGGCGATACCAACTTGGATTTCATCGAGCGCGGGTTTCAAGCAATGTTGTATCCGTCGGCCGCGTCCGCATACCGCAGTCCTGGCATCGCCTTTCATGGAGATATTGACGGTGGCGTTATGCAGTACTGGGTGGGAGCGTTTAACGGCAAGGGATATGCGATAGCCAACACGACCAATCAACCGGAATTCATTGGACGGCTCCGCTTCTACCCGTGGCGCAAATCCAAGAACGGCTGGCTCAAGCAACTTGCCGTTGGCGGATCCATTGACCGTGCGCGTTCACGGGGACTTTCTGGGGATCAAAGCTTCAGCGCCGCTCTGCCCGATGGCTCTTACACTTTCTTCCCGCAATTCGCCATTAACGGACCCATCCAGCGCTACAACGGCGAGTTCACCTATCTCAAGGGACGGTTCGGGCTGCGCGGCGAGTACGATCAACTCAATATGTCGCGTAACAATGTCGGCTCTGAGCAGGCGGGAGGGCTTGGCTTCCTGAGTCTTCCGTCAATCATTGCCAAGGCTTGGGACATCGGCGCAACTTACTTGCTGACGGGGGAAAAGCGCCCGGAAAACGGCACCCCCCGGGTCAATCGTCCGCTGTTTGGCCCCGACACTCCTGGCAGTGGGGGACGCGGCTGGGGAGCCTGGGAAATCGCTTTGCGAGCCACAGGCATCCATGCCAACGAACCGGGTGTGAACCTCTTGAACTATTACGTACCAGGCTATGTGCCCACGTTTAATTACCACACCAACGAATTCACGGTTGGGCTCAACTGGTATCCCAATTACTGGACCAAGTACCAGCTCAATTTCAACATTGATCAGTTGAAAGATCCCAGCGTAACGGGCGCGGTGCCGCAGAACTACTTTGTGGTGGAGCAGCGCTTACAGTTCAGATTCTAGAAGTCGATCCGCTCGAATGGCGGTTGTGGATCGAGCGCTAACAAGTTTGTAGTCGCAAGGGCTGGTGGAAACTGGTCCTGAAGGGAAATCGCAGGAGGAAATTCGATGAGATCGAGGATTTTGCTTACTGTTTTTCTCACCGTGCTGTTTGTGATCCTGAGCGGCTGCGGGGGTGTGGCCAACTGTCCCGTGTGCGGTACTACATCTAACGGCAGTTATGCCGTCATCAATGTCATAGCCGTGCCGGAACACAATCCTACCGGCGAGCCCGGCGGTCCATTCAACTCCTTCGACATTAGTACGATCGCCCCGAACCCTGCCGTCCAAGGTCACTACTTGGATTATATTTCCGACCGGATTGGCTTAGACATAGTGGTGATCGATACGTCCCAAGACCTCGCTGTAAACGCCATCCAAGGATCCAATGCAGTCGCTGGTGCTGGCAATGGAGCTAGTCCCTGCGATCCCAGCATTCCGCCTATTGTCACAGTGTTTGGCAATTTCACCCGGTACGGTTGTAGGAATGCGCCCTTTCACCTCGATACAGGATTCGGTGCCAATGGTAATTTTGGGGGATTTCCAGGCGCTCAGTGCTGTGCTTCTCGCGCTAACGGCGTGAACCCAATGTCTGGACCAGACGGTAATACCACCACTCCGGATGGCAAATTCCTCTTTGTCGGCAACGGCAGCTCCAGCTTGGTGGTTTTCGACCTGACCACGATGAACTTAACCACGAATCCTCCCACTGCACCCAAGGTCATTGCCGATATCCCCACTGGAGTTTCGGCTGACTATGACGGTCCGCTGGGAATCGCTCCCTGCGTCGCTTCCTGGAATGGCGGGGCCGGATCGAGTGCCGATTGTGGAGATGATCGTGGTGACGAACAGGCTGAGGGTTCTGTCACGGCAGCCGACGGATCAACCCATCAGGTTGTCGCGATTATCAATGGCGATCCCGGACTTCCCTTCATCACGTTTTTCGACGTGACACATGTTCTTGCCGAAAACCCGGCGGACAGCGTCCAGTTGCAGCATTGTCTGCCAATTGACTCGACGTTCGCTTATGGCCCCTATCCAGCTGGCTTTACGCCTGCTGGCTACCCTGGGTCATATCCTTTTCAGGCAACCTCGCAGACGGTAGTGTCTCCAGCTCCCGGTGCTTCCTTCAATCCCCCGAGTTGCGTCATTGGGCAAATTTACTATGACGGCGGGGGAGGTTCGGCTTCAGGAGGAACTGGACTCAATGCAGGCGTTCCGGTCGACAACGTTGGCGGCACCTTCGCATGCCCCGATCCCTCCAATCCGCAAACCTTCGGCGGTGTCTCCGGGTCGGCAGCGGCCTCACTGGTTCCAGGAATTGGCATAACTCCAGCCACGGGCACGTTGTACACGATCCCCTGCCATCACGGCCCCATCCTTGACTATGGTACGGGAGCGTTTTGTAGCCAAACTGCGCCTGCAGGCACATGCGCTGGCGCCATAGCGCCAGCCGGGTTGGGCGGGATGGCCTGGAATCCGAACACGGGCCACTTGCTGCTGACAAATGAGAATTCCATTGCCATCACCAACATTGGAAGCGTCGATGAAATCGATCCGAGGGTCGGAAACAATACCTGCGGGGGGCCCTGTGGGCCGGTCGTAATCAACAGCTTTGTGATTCCGAATTGCATGCCGACCGGCATCACTCAAGGTCCCGGCAACAACTTCCTCGTAGGTTGCGCGGACCATGATGGCGAGGCATTCCCTCCTAATGAGTAC
This sequence comes from Terriglobales bacterium, assembly GCA_049674665.1. Taxonomy (GTDB): domain Bacteria; phylum Acidobacteriota; class Terriglobia; order Terriglobales; family Acidobacteriaceae; genus Acidiflorens. The sequence goes on along the minus strand of JBATZM010000106.1, from coordinate 133,025 downwards.
ATAATCGATGGAACCTCAGGGGCAATCCTCGCCACCATCTGGAACGTTGGTGGTGTGGACGAGACCTGGTACAACCCCGGCGACAACAGATACTATCTCGCAGCGCGCGACATGCCCACCGGTGCGGTCATGGGCGTCATTGATGCCGGAACGAACCAATGGCTGGAAAACATGACGACCGGCTCCAATGCGCACAGCATCTCGGTGGACCCCAACACCAACCACGCCTTTGTTCCCTTGCAGGCTGGTACGATCTGTACAACCCAGAGTGCCAACGGTTGCGTTGGCGTGGCCACGGAACAATGAGGATGCGATTGCCAGCGTGATATGGTTAACTGAAGAAGACGCGAAACTAAGAAAGTTCGCGCACGACGAAGTGATTTATGAATACTTGTAAGGGACCTCTGCGTGCTTATGAACTGGCGTTCTCGCTTGTACTGTTGCTCGCTTTGCTAGCCGGTGCAAGTGAACCAGCAACGCCAAAACCGACTGACGTACCCGCAACCGTAATCGCCCACCTGTCTTTACCGCAGGCGACCGGAAGCCAAATGCTGCTTCAGCGAGAAAACGCGAAACAGTATCTATACGTCCAGCAGGCCACAAAGCAAGGTTTCATGATCGTGGACGTGAGCAAACCGGAAAGTCCGACCCTTTTGAAACGGACGGCGGAATCGAATCAGTCGACTGCCGGAAACCTGGAGATGGTTAGCCCCGATGTTGCGATCGCGGAAGCTCCAGAAAAAACACCGACGACCCTGACTAGCACCACCCGCCCTACAGAAACGGTTCGCGTGCTCGATTTGAGTGACCCGCGCAATCCCAAGACGCTGGTAACGTTCAACAAAGTTACCAGCCTTCTACCAGACGGATGGCACGGATTGATCTACCTCACCAACAACGAAGGCTTGTGGATTCTCCGCTACAATCGCCCGCCCCTACTGGAGCCGGCCAAGAAAAAGCCGCCCTGCGACTCTGAATCCGAAATTATGGCCATGCCGCCGGACTGCGACTAAGTCGCCCGAACCAAAACAAGCCCTAAAAAATCTGCTACTGTGAGATTTCTTGCGCAGGGCACTCCTTCTCGATGGTCTTGATCGAAGTGATGGTTAAAGTCACCGACGCTGGAGCGCCTGTTTTTGCTAAGGCATCGGAGCTTGTGCTCATCGACGGTGACTCTTTTCCGACTACCTCCACTCGCTGTCCCAGGTAAGAGTGAAGTTTTATTTTGCCGGTAGCCTGAAGTTCATAAGTAACTGCTGGATCCTGCTTGCTCAGAATGTAATCGCCGCTAAATCTGCCGACGCAGCCTTGTATGGTTTCCTGTCCCTTGGAAGCTTTGGAGTTCCGCTGGCTCGTGTTGCTGGGAGTACTGTCTTGTGCCAGGAGAAAGCTGCCCGAAAGCAGTAGAGCGAACCATAACTTTTTCATAGAAATTTCTCCTCTCATAGAATGGGATGGCAATGCGGTTGCACCGGTCGCACTTTATCTGTGAGGTAAGAGTTATCTACTTGACGTGAGTTTCCTGGTAGTGCAGTTCCTTCCATTGCCCGCCGTGCTTCACCCAGAGTTCAGTGATATACACGCGGGAGTAGCGTATTTGCGCCTTAGGCGGGAACTGTATTGTGCTTTCGTAGATGACCAGGGCGGCATCCGGCCCCAGCGGAATCAGCTTGAACCCCCACAGCGTATAGTTGAAGACATTCTGCTCGGCCAGGTCGTCTACAGATTGAATCTTATTCCGCTCGCCCCTGCCATCGATTTCGACTCCCTGGTAGTCGTCCGCCAGCAACTCGGAGTAACTTTTCTTGTCCTTGTTTTTCAGCGCCTCCCATTCGACTTTGATCTTCGATTCAAACATATCCTTCAGCGGAGAGTCGCCGGGGACGTTGTTCGATGGCTGATTCTCAGCTGTCTTCGATGGAATGACAGACGGCGTAGCGGATTGTTGCGCCACAGCCAAAGACGCCAGCCCTGCTATACAAACAAACACGAACCAACTTCTCATGATTCCTCCACTGTCCTGAGCATTGTAAGTTACCATCGTTTTGGAGCATATCCATGGTCGCGTAACGCATGGCTGTTGTCAGACTAGAGACGAGCAGCATTCCGAATGTCACATCCTCTTATTTCGCGGATCGAGGTCGAAACTTTAGCACGTGAACTGCTGTCTGCGCATGAGACGGGCGAGATGGTGCCAGTCCTTCCCTCTTCGCGTCCTGGTTTCGATCTCAACATGGCCTATGAAGTGGAAAATACCCTGAAGCAGTTTCGCGAAGCTGGTGGACACAAAGCCGTGGGACGCAAGGTTGGTTATGCCAATAAGGCCATGTGGCGTGTGCTCAAACTTGAAACCCTGGTTTGGGCCCACATGTATGACGACACAGTGCATTACAGTGACCGCCACTCAACAACGCTGACGCTCACGCATCCCCGTTCGCTAAAGATCGAACCCGAGATTGTTTTTGGGCTAAAACAATCGATTGTTATTGAGGGCACTGAAAGCATCGATGCCGCCGCTGCACTCGCATTCGCGGATTGGCTGGCTGTGGGATTCGAAATTATCGATTATCCCTTTCCGCAATGGCAGTTTCAGCCTAGTGATTTCGTTGCATCCTTTGGACTTCATACCGCACTTGTAATCGGAGAGCGGGTGCCAGTGCGACCCGACAGCATTCCCACTCTGGTAGAGGAGCTGGCGCGATTTAAGGTACGCATGTTGAAGAACAGAGAGTTTGTGGAAGAAGGATCAGGCAGGAACTGCTTGCGGAGCCCGGCCTTGTGCTTGGCGGAACTCAGTGCAGCCGTCGTGCGGCGATTCCCGGCTCAGCCATTGAACGCTAGGGAAATCATCAGCTCCGGAACGCTTACGTCCGGACATCCGATCAATAGAGGAGATCTGTGGACGGTTGAGGTAGAGGGGCTCTCGCTCCCTCCGCTGACACTGCACCTAACTTGATCTTTCAAAACCTAATCTTTTATTTGTAGGCACGGATTTGTATACCCAGACCTGTAGACACGGCCTCTATCGTGATTGCAGACTTGGTAAAACTTTGGAGAGTCGAGGATTACGGTAAGGCAAGAGTGGCGGTGAATAATTTGGTGGGAGTCTTTTTCAGCGGGTGCTTGAAGCGCAGATGGTCAATAACGTGGCGTATAGAACGCTATTAGAGGTCATTGCGTGTGTGGGGTAGGAGCTTATTGCGGCAACTGTTCAGATTGAATCTCGCACTTGTGACGGTTGCCCGACCAGAATGTCGGCGATCCGTTCTCCGGCGTGTCCGTCCCAAAGAGGTGGCACAGCTCCCTTCTTTGCTTTGCCGCCAAGCACTCGCGACAATTCCACACGCAGTTTTTCCCGATCGCGGCCGACCAACACATTTGTACCCATGGAAACCGTAACCGGACGCTCGGTATTCTCGCGTACCGTAAGACAAGGAACACCAAGGTAGGTCGTCTCTTCCTGAATGCCGCCAGAGTCGGTGATCACCACGGTTGCGCGCGACTGCAATCCCAGAAAATCGACATATGGGAGCGGATCGAGGACGCGCAGTTGCCCGGCATTCAATCCAAAATCTTCGATTCGCTTGCGGGTTCTCGGATGGGCTGGGAACACTACTGACAAATCGCGGTTTACTTCGAGCAGTGACTCTAGGATTCCCTTCAGTCGCAAGCTATCGTCGACGTTCGCTGGACGATGCAGTGTGACCAGGGCGTACCGCTCGGGCAGTCTGTTCGTCTTACTCTTCTGCGCCGCCGGCAACAAGCGCACAAGCGAGTCGATCATGACGTTGCCGACAAGGAAGATCTTCTCTGCGGGAATTCCCTCTCGTCGCAGATTCTCGTTTCCATCCTCCGATGGCGTAAACAGCAAATCGGCAAGCTGATCGGTCACCAGGCGGTTGATCTCTTCGGGCATGGTCCGATCGAACGAGCGCAGTCCAGCTTCAACGTGGCCGACAGGAACGCCGAGCTTGGCGCAGACCAGTACCGTCGCAACGGTCGAGTTCACATCTCCGTACACGAGCGCAATGTCCGGCTGGCGCTCCAGAACAACAGGTTCGAGCCGAATCATGATTTCGGCGGTCTGTTTGGCATGCGAGCCCGAACCAACCGCGAGGTTCACATCGGGAACCGGTATGCTGAGTTGTTGGAAGAACACATCGGACATGTTGACGTCATAGTGCTGGCCGGTGTGGATGAGGGTCTGCACAACGTTCTCACGCGTCCTGAGAGCATTCAACACCGGTGCGACCTTCATAAAGTTGGGGCGAGCCCCAACGATGTGAAATATGTTCACAGATTCTCCTGTAACGAATATCTAGAATAGCCTATTGGAGGAATAGAGAATAAACAGAATGTTTCTCTAACTCTCCGACTTCGCGAAGACAGTCGCTGCGTCGGCAGTTTGATGTTCGGTTCTCCACAACATCCAAAGCAATACGCTGACCGCAACTACCGAGAGAGCAAAAAAAAGTATCCCGCCGTGGTGATGGAGCTTCCCAGTGAGGAAGCTTGGGTCTACTCGAGTTCCGAGTTCGCCGATCGTGACGATGCGAAGTCCGTTCTTGGCCACTGACAGCGGAATTGCCGCCGCAACGAGCACAACCTTCCGCCACCACGAACGTAAGAATAAATGAGCCAAAACCAGTGTAGTGACGACCAGCATCAGACTGGAACGAATACTGCTGCACTCGCGCGCAACTTCGATGTCGAGATTCGGGATAGACAGCACGATGCCATGCTGCGTCACCGGAACCCCAATCGCATGAAACATAATTCGCGACGTTGATGCTGATTGTTGTTGCAAGAATTCGACGATCCAGCTCAGTGCAAAGTCAGGAATGGGGACGATCAAGAACAGAAAGCAAAGAGGAAATAGAAACAACCGAAAAGTGTTCACCCCAAAACACATTAGCACGCTGGCGATCCACCAGGTCACAAGAGCAAACATGCCGAGCGACAGCCGGACATCCTCCGATGCGGCGCGTATTCCCCATCGCGCATAACAGCTGATCGTAAACGCCAGAAGCAACAGAACCACACTAATGCGAGAACTCGGCTGCTGATCGACCTGGGGCGGGTTTGAATTTATGTATTTCGAATCTTGTTTTGCATCGAGGTAAATAAGCGCAGCACTCAACGGAAGAATTAAAAGGATGTGGGTGTAGGACTCATTCGTCGACGCCAGGCTCAGGGTCGCGACCAGAGGATGCCACCAGAACACGATTGATGCGATACATAGAAAGACGAACAGCGGAAGTGGAATTCTGGGTATCATCTTCGTATTGGGCAGGTTGCGAAAACAGGATCAGTTCCAGGCATAGGTTTCCAGGCGAGAAGAAGTGGTTTCGACGGCCACGGTTGCACGGCAGCCTTCTACTACGTTGAGGTCCGCCAGGAACCAGTGCCTGCCGGCTTCCGTGCTCCCTTTGATGTCTTCAAGTTCAGGATCGCAATCGGGGTGTGTGGTAACTGAAAAATCTGCCAGCGGAAAAGAAAGGCCGTCGCCCGTGGCCTTCAGGAAAGCTTCCTTACGCGTCCAGCAGGCAAAGAAACCCGTCGAGCGGAGATGGTCGGCCAACGTTTGAAGTCCGGCGCGTTCGCGAAGGGAAAAGAACCGCTCGGCAAGTGAGGCGGTGTCGACGTCACTACGGATCTTTTCGATGTCGACACCTAGGCGATGTTTACTGCCAACCGCGATCAGTCCAATATTTCCAGAGTGGGATACGTTGAACTGTAGGGCACGTGGATTCTGCTCGACGGCGAGCTGGGGTTTGCCGCTGGTTAGATATTCGAAACGGATGTGGTCGGCCGGAATTGCAAGGTAGCTGGCAAGCAATAACCGAAGTGCTGAGCGACATCGGGAGAAGCGAATCCGGTCTCTCTCGAAATAAAATCGATCGGCGCGCGCAATCTCATCGGGAGAGAGAACGCTGGCTTCGAAGCCTGCTTTCGCTGGCTCCTCAAGGCGCACTCTCCAAATATCAACACGTCCAGCGGGAAATGTCTGAGGCCATGGCGGGTCTGCCCACGAGAGGTGGAATTTTTCCCGGTTGTGGGCTGACTCGTTGCTGTCATTCATTTTGCCGGATCCATTTGCTGATGCGGTCAAAAGCCTCTCTTGATGGCTAGATACGGGACCAGAAGCAGTTCTGCGAGCCCGGGAAGTGGATCCTCCGGTGTAAACACCGCTTCCGTGGTGCAAGTTCTTAAAGAGCGGAGATAGCTTTGCAAATCAAGATCACGGGCAAGACAGGCACAAAACGCCGCGGGAATGTCTGTGGTCATTCGCACCCACCCGATGCCTGGTTTGCCTTTGCACGATGAAACCGGTTGACCAATTTGATCCTGATAAAGCATGTGAGCGAAATCTACGCCGGCCGCGGCGCCAAGACTGTGAAATCCCCAGGTGCGAGCATTCACGTCCAGCAGCTTGTATTGCGAATCGCGTGGGTCGAGCTTGTATTCAACTTCGACCAGGCCATAGTAATCCATGGCTTGCAAAAAACGTTCGGAAAGCTCTTCGAGAATCGGAATATCGACAGTTTCAACGTAGGTGCTTGCTCTTCCGAACTGAAGCGGATGCTGGCGGCGACGCTTCACAACCATACTGCCAACGGCGCGTCCCTCGCGAAAAAAAGCATTGTAGGAAAACTGCTGGTTGCCACCGCCCGGGATCACTTCCTGGACGATGAGTTCCGATGGATCCATAAATTTGGATGCCTTCTCAACCATTGATTTCAGCTCATCGCGACTATCGGCGCGCCATGCCTTTGCCTTAGTGGCATAGACGAAGTGTTCTTTGATGGCCGGCTTGATTGCGAAAGGTGGCGGAAAGTCAACCCTGGACCAATCATCGACGTTCTCCAAGCAATACGCCAACGGTGTGGGGATATCGAGGTCTCGCGCCAGGCGATAAGTATTTCTCTTATCCCACGCCCATTTCACGACCTCCCAATCCGGTGTTGGCACGCGGAAAATTTCGCTCAACTCCGAACGATGGCGCGCAAACGCAACTACCAGTTCATCCCGGGTTGGATACAGAATCCAGCCATGCAACTCCTTCCGCCGCCCCAGATCGAGCAACGTGGAAATCGTGTTCTGTTCATCACGCAGATCGTCAATTTTGACAGCGTGCGTGGCGTATCTGGAAAACCTGGATATCGAATATTCATCATCAACGACACAGACCGGCACACCATATCGGCCAAGGCTTCTAACAATCCCAAGACCCTGATAATCACCGCCGATGACCACGGCTCCCACCTTGCCGTGCGTGGGGTATGCGTCCGCTACCAGAACAGGTTCAGTGAGCGTGCTATCCATTTCGTCTTGTACCTTCCGTACGCGAGATCGATCGCACCAATTCTTTCGCGGCAAATTCCGTCCCGGAAACAAAACAGAGGAGCGGACCGAAACTCCAGGATGCTGGTTTACCCAAGAAATGCAACCCCGCAATCGAGGACTCCAAGCCACTCTTAAGTATGGGATGTCCATTCACTGTCTGTAGTCTCGCTTGAAGCCCTTGCGGTAGAAATTCATACTTGGAGGTATCTACACGATATCCTGTCGCCAGGATCGCGTGGTCGACGAGACGGTCGGTACCGTCACTCAGCTGGAGAAGAAGTTTGCTGTCTCCGGAAGCAGCAGAGACAACCTTGCGGCCCAGGGTTATTTGCACCGTCGACAATCGTGGCCGCAACCAACCGGAACCCGCAGGCCGAATCGCGCGGTAAGCGGCACGGTTCTGAAACTCCCGAGGGAAGACGCGGAATAATCGGGGCACCGATACGAGCCGGCTCAGCCCCGCCGGTCCGACATCGCGGTCGGAGTAAAGGAGCCACGAAAGTGGTCCCAAATGATGAATGCGGTAGTGCACGCCAACCCAGTTCAGTTCCGATTTCCTCACTATGACTTCGACGTCAGCTCCAGACTCATGCAGCAACGCGGCGCTCTCGAGGGCGCTCTGCCCACCTCCAATTACGACCACACGCTGCCCTTTGAACCGGCTCAGATCCGTGTGTGCCGAAGCGTGGGACGCCAACTCTCGCGGAATCCCGACAAACTCCTCGGGCTGCCATGCAAAGTTTGCGATTCCCGTGGCAAGAATCACACGGCGAGATTTAAAGACCTCACCGCAAGCAAGAGTCACGTTGAAGCCGCCATTGCTGGCGTCGACATTCGTGACGCTGCATTTCTCAACCTGGGGAACTGCCTGCCGCTGATACCAGAGGCCATATTCGACAAACTGCTCCAGCGGGATTGGCGCCGGTACCGGATTGCTTGTCGCGTCACAATAGGCGTCCAGCGTCACTTTGCCGTCGGGATCTGCAATGTGCGATGCTTTCCAATTAGACCGTAAAAACATTCCCGCAGGCATCTGACTCTTCCAGAATGCCATCGGCTCACCAAAGACACGTGTCTCTATGCCAGCCGCTCGCAAAAAAGCAGCGGCTGAAAGACCATAGGGGCCTGCTCCAATTACAGTAACGTTAGTATCTCTCGTATGATCCATCGATTCGATCACCTTTCGTTGTTCACTACTAGATCCGTATACTCACGATCCATGCTGGTTGTGTTTCCAAGATTGCGGCCAGCATGCTGCATCGCTCTTCGCGCCAGTCGCCTGGCAAATCGTTCCAGGCGACTCCGGCTGCGATACCCTGTCACGCTCGATGTGAGTAAGTGGCACTGTTCCGTAGTCAGCGACCAACCAGAGGCAGCGCAGTTCTCCTGAACATGCTCGACTTTGTCGGCCTTAAAAATGGCAATCACAACAGGATGTGACACGCACCAATTCAGCGCAACTTGCGCGCGACTCTTCCCTACTGCCGCGGCGATCTGGCCGAGAGCGTCTTGGCGATCGGCGTGGCGCAAGCTGTCGAAACCGGTTGCCAGCGGGCTAAATGCGAGCAGGCTTATCTGATTCGCCTCGCAATATGGGATGAGTTCTTCTTCCGCCGACCGGTCTATGAGGTTGTACCGAACCTGATTCGAAACAATGTGTCCTTTAGAAAGTTGAGCCTGTGCGTGGCGCATTTCCGCGACCGTGAAGTTACTAACGCCGATGAACCGGATTTTGCCCATCTCCACTAACCTCTCCATGGCAGACATAGTTTCTGCGACGGGTACGGTGTAATTGGGCCAGTGTAGCTGGTAGAGATCGAGATACTCGGTCTTGAGTTGTCTGAGACTGCACTCGGCGGCCCTGATGACATCTTTATGACGAAAGTGGCGAGGAGATACTTTACTGGCAAGGAAGACACGATCGCGGATTCCGCGAATCAATTCGCCGACAACGGGCTCGGTCCCGTAGGACTCGGCGGTGTCGATGAAGCAGGCACCAAGATCAATACCGGCGTGCAGGGCTTCCACTCCCCCGTTAAATTGCCATGTGCCCAGTGCAAACTCCGACACATGCACGCCTGTATTTCCCAGTTGCTTTGAATTCACAGTGGAATGCCTGAGTTCAATGGCTGAGGTGAATTATCCGAGACTAAACGATCTAACGGCAATCGAGGGAGATTTGATCGCCATTGGAGATTGGAGAGAGGAATTTGGAGCGGGTGGGACGGAGTTGGCACCGCCGCTGTGACCCTGGTCGGGTCCATCGCCTACTTCACCCGCGTTGGTTTAACAAAACATCAAGGCTACACAAACTCCTCGGCACGCTTCATTTCTGAAGTTCGTCCGACGTTGAGCTCGCACCGGCTCGCGCCATCGCTTGAGTATTGTCTGAGTTCAGCAAAGCACCTTGGTCGGAAAATACCACAATATAGTCAAATACCGAGGCGCGCCCTCCAATTTTGCGGTATTCTGCCCATTTCTTCGCCTCTCGCGTACAGTCCAGACAAATGACCGCGCACGGCGTCTGAGCGCTGGCATACCGGATCGTGTCATTTTGCACGCCGGTATACCAAACACTCCTGTTCCTGCCGTCGGCATGAATTTGCGCCAGCAGTGGATACACAAACATGGACCGAGGCGTGTAATCGAGTACAGGATGATCGAGATAGACGTCAATCCCCACGCGGTTACAAGAAAGTCGATTCACGAACTCTGCGGCCGCAATATTCGCGGGAGCAATCGCGGGGTGACTGTCGAGAAAATACTGATAGTCGCGAGGATGGTAGAGGTTTTCAACCCGGCTCCATGGGACCAGAGAGCGAGTGCGATTCGCGACTGCGAAGGGCACTGCGAAAAGGATCAATACGGCTGCAACGCCGGTTGCCACTTTCCTCGGTAGGTAACGATCCACCATAACTCCCACCAGCGCGGCGCCTACTACGAAAAATGGCAACTGGTAGCGGCTGGACCACTGTGTCCAGCGCAAAAGCGCGCTGAAAAACATGAGCGCCAGGAGTAAACCAACGGCATACCACAGGGCTGGATCCGTCGCCCGCCGCCGACACTTCCATATGATCACGGCAATCGCAGCAGCTATCAAGAAGAAGTGGAGTGGATTTCCGGCGTGAATCTCATGCAGCGAAAAATGATTCGAATGAAAGGGATCGTCAAGATAGACTTGCCCGCGATTGTTTGGGTCCACGCCAAGTTTCCAAATAGCCGAATGAAACGCACGGTCGATGCCGGTGTTTACTCGTTCGCTTGGGGTAACAATATGGAGCGAGGCATTTCGCAGCATGCCAGCAAGCGTTCCGCTGACACTTACATGATTGACGACAACCTGCAAACGCGGATACTTGCTGGGAAGCGGAAATCCAAGCGGCGAGCCTGTGAGTTGGTACGTTCGAAAATAGTGTGGACCATTGATCGCAAGAATCAGAACAACAAAGACCATGCTGCGTTTCAAGAAACGGATTCGGGCTGTCGACGAACCCATCCACCAGCACGCTAGAACGAGGAACGGAAGAACGATGTAGGCGCTCCCTTTGGTGAAGATCGCAAGCCCTGCCGCCAACCCAACGCAAATCGTATTCAGCCAACTGGGATCTTCATTCCAAAGCAGCAGAAATAGAACAGTCGCCATGATCCAGAAGGACACGACGTAGGTGTTCATAGGTCCAGAGGCTTCAAGAACTCCTTCTGGAATTGTGACGCAAGCAATGGCGGCAAGGACCTGGCCACGCGTCCCTGCACCAAGCAATCTTGCGATCAGAGACACTCCAATTGCACTGAACAGAAAACTCAGAAACTCGACCATGTTCACGAAGCGGTCGCTGCCCCAGAGCAGTTCCGTGTGCATCATGGCGAATTCGGCCCAAGGGCCAAAGATCAGCTGTGCATAATCTGGCGTGGCATAGAAACGGACGCTGTGGTTGCTCATCCACATGGAGGCACGGGGCAAGTGGTACTCCATCGCATCCCACACGTTTGGCGCCGAGAGCAACGCCGTGACCCCAACCAGCAGAACAATGACGCCGGTGCCGACGAGCAGAATTCTGGTAGTCCGGTCGAGAGGTGCGGCTGAGCTGTTCTGAGCAGGTGAAGCACCTGCCGGCTTTCCCTTGAGCGTTCTGAGGTAAACGAAACTCGCAACGCACAGGCCGCCCCAGCATAAGGCCAGCGGACTGCGGGAAAGAAGTCGCGGGAGACTTAGGGCTTCGGTAAACAAAGCCACACAGGTCCCGCAAAGCACAGCGGATGTCAGCGCGGCTCGACGCCACTCCAATCCTTTCGCACGCAGGATACGGAAGACCAGGCAGAATGCGATGCAAGGAAGAAGCAGTAGTATTCTCAAGATACCTTCAGTAAGACATTGTCCTGCACGGGATTGGTATGACTCATCTCGAGCGTAACAATTCCGAACCGCGCCAGCAGGTTCTGCACAAATCGAGGACGAAGCAGGAGAGCCCCGAACACCGTGCCCAGCGTGTTATTGATGAAGTCCATGGAATCGGAATCTCGCGTCGGCAAATAGAATTGGGTGGCTTCAATGACAAAACTGATCGCGCATCCGATAAGGATGGTCAGAAGAATCGCTCGGCGAACCGGTCGCGACAACGACAGGTATGCGCAAAAGCAGAATCCGAGCGGCATGAAGCCGGTTACATTGACGAGGCCATCTTTCCAGAAAGCCCAGTTCCAGCCCCAGTGTTTCCAGAAGGGCTGTAGGAACGGCGGATAAAGAACAAGGTAATAATCCGGGATTTCGAGGTTGACAGCGGAAGCCACCTGGCTGTGAATCACCTTCCCCGAACGTTCGGTAAAGGGATAAATCGCGACCGCTTGCTTTTGTTCCAAGTCGCTAGGCTGGCCAGAACGGGTCCATTCCTCATAATCTCGTTGAACTTGGTCTGCGGTTAGTTCGCGATTGTAGATTCCGATTCCGCGCAGAACACCCGACCAACTGTCGTTCACCACCGGAGAGTTTCCGACAACGATTCCCCCGTTCAGATCATGACGGGTGAGTCCAAAGTTTGTCTCGGACCGTGTAAGGACACCATTCAGATAGACAGCCGTGCCCTGCGCACTGGCAGTTACAGTAATAAGCAGTGGCGTATCCTGTCGGAAAACATTATTGATGTAAATGAGTTTCTTACTCATCTGCTGGTCCACGCCGACTACCTGGCGCGTGAGCATCAGGGCGTCGTTATTTTGTTGAATCCGGAATTGCAACGGCGTTTTAGGTGTTTGGAAGGCTAAGACGGTGTTGGAATCGTCGACCAACCCCGGCTGAATCCAAAGTTCAACACTGCACGGGCCGTCTGGCGGCCCATCCAAATGAAGTGGGGCGGAGCTCAGGATCGACGCGTATTCGCCGAAATAAAGGCCGTTCTGGTGATCGAGCCATCGCACCTGATTCTTGAGATGCGGTGTAAACGGCGACAGCCCGGCGACGAGAATTCCACACAAAATTAATAGACACGCCCCAAGCAGGAGCCGATTCGCGAGCTTTCTTGGCAATAACTCAGAAGAATTGATTCGAAAGGTCATGATTTGAAGCGCATGTTTAAGCCGATGCGCCGCAACAGCGCTTCAACACTCCGTCACCGATCGTTAACTTAGTCCTTAATTATTTTAATTTTTGCGAAAGTACAAACCCGAGTAGGAAGCCAGGGAAAACTCTGGATAAAACGGAATCCAGCAACTGTGATCGGGAACGTTCCAGGCATCGATCACGGTATAGCCTAAAGACTCGCATTCGGCGATAAAGGAATCACGTTGAAATACTCGGTAAGGAGATACCGCCCAGCGGATATTCTGCAGCGTGATGCATTCGCGGCTACTGTGCAGGGGAATGCGATTGACGATCAAATGCCGAGGCGGGCGCGTGAGGCGCTTCAACAAATCGACAATAGAAGTTTCGATGTACTGGAGAGAACCTGACGCGAGCAAGCAATTGCTGCCATCGGCTTGCTCAATTTGCGAAGTGAAATGCAAGCGCTCTTCATTTTGTTCAAAAGCTATTTTCTGTCCAGCATCCGCCACCGACGGCACTTCACACACAACCCACCGCAGGTTATCCGGATACGGAAAATAGCGCTCCCAGGCGTAGAACGAAATCCCAACGCTGCCCCCAAGGTCCAGCACGCTTGACCCATCCCGTATCGCCTCCCGGAGCCAAAAAGCAGCCGGATAGTCGCTGCAGAGAAATTTCTGATCCTTGTATCCAAGTGCGATTTCGCGATGATCGTATCCGAGCGGAACGTGCTTCGGCGCATTGGCGCGGGCTTCTTCGAAGGAAACATAGACACCGCGGTATTTGATCGACGAAGGAAGGCAGTGACTTAAGAAGCGGCGATAACCAGGTATCGGCTTTCCAAGATTGATTAGAAAGGGCAACGGACCGACCTCAAGAAGAGCCTTGACCAGCGCCTTCTTGCGAGCCTTCGGGGCCAGAGAGTCATCGTTGATGGCGGCGAGGATTTCTCTGGTTGATCGCTCCTTTATTTTCTGCATCGAGATTAGGTTCGGGAGTGGCATGTGGCAAAGATTAACCGCGGACTGTACGAACGCGATGAACTAGGTCGTCGCGGACTCATCGTTTTCCGGCCGGAATCCATCGCCCCGATCTCCTTTGAGCCGGCGCAGAAGCCTGACCGTTCCCCGTGCCATGTAAAAAGCCGGCATATAGGCGGTTGAAATGGCTACGTTTTTCGCGGTATCAACCAGAGCGGACTGCTTCGGCGGTTGCGGTGACATCCCCAGCTTCCTCAGAAGGAAATTGGCGCGGTGAACATTCGCGCGTTCCCAATCGTTCCAGGTGAAATTGACGCTGAGAGAGATTGAAACGTTGTCGTCGTTCTGAACCCAGTGTGGGTTATTCACCGGAATGTGAACTCCGTTGCCCGGCACCAGACGATACGTGGTTGCACGGCTCTGAAACTGCGGCTTATAGACGGCTGCATTATTGTCAACCGCCCAGAAGCGCTCGACTTCGCCAACAGGCAGAACATCGTGGTCATTCCGATCAAACACGTAAAGATTTTTCTCGCCGCGAATCTGGAGAAGGAAATTGCACTCGCGATCGATATGGTAAGGAGTAACGCGGCGCGGCGAGGTGATAAAGATGAGCGCGTCTTCCACCCGCATTACTTTTCTGAAGTCGACACCAGTCAAACCTTCGAACTCGCGCATGCATTCATTGAAGAGCGCTCCGTATTCGGGGTCTTTCTGCGCTTGATGGAGCGTAACCCACGCGCCGCAAGTCTCGATGCGATGGAGCGCCTCTTCCACCACAAACGGCTTGGGGCCCATTTGGTCCCATCGCTGGTCGGCACGGATGTCCGGTCCCGCATCGTAATATAAGTCGCGTGGACGATCACGACGGGTTGTCCGAGCCAATTCAAGTAGCCGGGGTAGCGCAAACAGCGGATGATCTACAAGCCGATGAGAAAATTGGAACGGTGCCCGGTTGAAATCAGGACGGAACTGTGGATTGGGCTCAATGAACCGGGTCAAAGTGTTGGTTTCAATCGTTGCTTGCATTTTAGTATCCCCCTTTGAATCGAGGAGTGGGTTAAACGAAAGTTAAGTTGCCGAGCTTTATGCTGCTCGATGGCCAGAGGCGGCCCGCTTCTATGTGGTAAGCGTACTATCGCATGCTGCGGGAAATCGTTACCTTCAGGGCATCGGCCAGATGCTTCACGAACGGCTCCAGCAACATTCCTGCGGGATAAACGGGAAGCGTTAGAATCTCGTGGCCTCTCCTCGCCAGCCGGCTCCAGTCACCTTCCGCCGGACTATATTTCGCGTACTGCCTCATGGGACGGAAATCGGTGATGACACCTTCATAGGGCTTCGCTTGATAGACCACACATGCGCGGTCGTTGACCTGCCACATCTCTGCCAGGACAAGGGACTCCGCTTTGCTGCCAGATTCCTTCGCTAGGAATCTGCCCAGCATCATCCCCTTCCAGATCTTCGAGCGGCTCCGTAGCACTTTGACTTTCTCGTCGAAGAACTCTTTCTTTTCACCGGCATTCAGCAGCAGAAAATTCTTGCAGTGGAACTTGATTCTCTGCCAGAACTGCCGCAATTTTCTCCACGCAGTGTCGGATGGGATGTTGCACCAGTTCATAGTGTCAAACAAAGCGAGAAGAGCGACTTCCTCCCCCTGTGCGTTCAATTGCTGCGCCATCTCGTACGCGATCGTACCGCCCATGCAGTAACCACCGAGATGATATGGGCCATGAGGCTGGATGCGACGAATCTCATTCACATACAAAGACGCCATTGCCTCGATGGTTGTGAGACATGGACGTTCGCCGTCGAGACCCTGGGCCTGCAAGCCATAAAAGGGCTGATCGAAGCCGAGATGCTGCGAAAGTTCGCGATAGATGAGCACGTTCCCTCCGCCGCCATGCATGCAGAAAAATGGAGGCCGAGAGCCTTTCGGCTGGATCGCTACCAGCGGCGACCAAGCTGGTGAAGCACTGTCCGTGTGCAGAACCTTCGCCAATTGGGCGATGGTCTGCGCCTCAAAGAGGATGGAGAGCGGCAGATTCCGCTGAAATTCTTTGGCGATTTGCGCGAACAGGCGAACCGCCAGTATCGAAGTGCCTCCGAGTTCAAAATAATTTTGATTTAAGCCAATCGGGCTGGTACCGAGCAAGTTTTCCCAGATCTTTTGCAGCTTTCTCTCGGTCGGGTCAGCGGCACGGCGAGGCTCAGCTTCCTGAGGAATCGGCTCGGATGGACGCAGGAGTGGAGCGCGCCTGGAAATCTTGAGTTCGTGAATACGCGCTTCAGGTACGTCGCGCATCAGTTCGAGAACACTGCGATAGTCCCCTAGAACTTGCCGAATGGTGGCGGCGTCGAAGAGGTCGGGGTTGTACTCAAGTTGAGCGCGCAATCCTTCGCGGCGGTCAAGCAAGCCCATCTGCAGTTCGAAGTGCGTGCCCAGGCCAAAATCGGGGAGCGGCGTGACCGTCAGGCGATCAAGTTCTCGCGGACGCAGAAATGCAAGCTGATAAAAAAAATAGGATTGCGACAGCGGATTTCGGCCATGGACGGAACGCACATCTAAATGATCCATCAACACTTCAAAGGGCAACTCGGCGTGATTCAGGGCGTCGAGTGTCACGTCGCGCACGCGAGCCAATAGTTCTTTCAGGGTGGGGTCGCCAGCCAGATTCAATCGCAATGTGATTGGGCTGGCGAATGGCCCGATGAGTCCTTCGGTTTCCGGTTTGCGATTCGCCACGGGCGATCCGACGATAATCTCTTCCTGTTCAGCATAGCGACAGAGCAAGGCTGCGTAACCGGTCAGCATGACGGTAAAGACGGTTGCGCTTTCGGACTGGCCCAACTCCTTCATCGATCGCGTCAGGTCTTCTGGAAGCAACAAGGTTTCCATGGCGCCGCGAGAGGCTGGCCGATTTTTCGGCGGCCGATCGGTGGGAAAGTTGAGCACGGGCAACGGCGGCTTGAGCTGCGCTTTCCAATATTTGAGCTCCTCTTTGGCCGCGTCGGATTTGAGCCATTCCTCCTGCCAGTGCGCGAAGTCGCCGTACTGGATGGTGAGAGGAGGCAAAGCGGGCGACTCACCCTTCGAGATGGCTTCATAGATAGTCCACAGATCGCGTTGGATGACGTTCTGCGAAAAGCCGTCGACGATGATGTGGTGAGTGGTGACCATCAGCACATGATCTTCGAGCGCAAGCCGGAACAAACGCGCGCGGAGCAGCGGTCCTTCCGCGAGATCGAATGGAGCACTGGCTTCGGCGCGAATGGACTCCCACAACTTTTGTTCCTTTTCAGCCGCTGGAGTGAGTTCCAGCGAGGTCATGGAGACGTCGAAAGCCTGGCGCACAGATTGAACGGGGTGGATGATCTGAATTAGTTCTTCGTCATCTTTTTGGAAGGTGGTACGTAGGGATTCATGCCGGTCGACGAGCAATCGCAGACTTTGCTCGAGATGGGCGAGCGAGACAATCCCGGTAAGTCGGACACAGGCACGCATGTGGAGCGCGGGGTTTCCGGGAACGATCTCCTCGAGCGCGAAGAAACGGCGCTGGGCTACACTGGCCGGCAAACCGAAAGAATCAGACGACGCGGATAGGGCGGGAGTATTATCCGTTTTGAATTTGGAAACTGCTGGCGCTACCGCTGCGGCGGCTGCCCCTAACGAACGCGGAGTGGAAGAAACC
The DNA here is from genome assembly GCA_049674665.1 of Terriglobales bacterium. GTDB lineage: Bacteria > Acidobacteriota > Terriglobia > Terriglobales > Acidobacteriaceae > Acidiflorens. The sequence continues at coordinate 115,470 of JBATZM010000106.1, read as the reverse complement.
ACGGTGTCATCGGAACTCGAATGCGCGGGAGCGGCCGTTACCGGCCGCTTTTGCCTGGCCAGCGTCGCACCCTCAGAAACAGGAAACGCGGATAAAGGCCGATTCGGATCCTGCACAATATTTTCGAGCAAACCCTTGAAGTCAGCCAGCAAGCGCGTAATCGTATTCGCCTCAAACAAATCGGTGTTGTACTCACAGGCCAGGCGCCATCCTTCGTTGCGAAGCACGAGGAAGACATGCAGATCGTACAATGCGCCTTGGGACTTGGACGGAATTACAGTCAGCTTGATCCCAGCAAATTCCTGCGGCTTTACCGGATCGCGCTGGCAGATAAAGTTGAGACGGAAGAGGCTATGGTGACTCGGATAATCGTTGGGACGCAGTGCTTTGAGCACCTGCTCGTAGCGAACATTCTGATTGGCAATAGATTGCAGGCCGACTTCCTGAACTCGCTGCAGCAATTGCGGGAACGTCGGGTTGCCCGAAAGATCGAGGCGAAGAACCACGGTGTTGATGAACGGGCCGATGACGGATTCAAGTTCCACACTGTTGCGTCCAGCAACCTGCGTAGCGGCGCCAAAATCGATTTGTCCAGTGTACTGATACATCAGAACGCCGAGCGCGGCCAACACCGTGTTGAAGAACGTGGCGCTCTCACGGTTTCCAATTTCTCGCACGGCATCGGTCAGGGTCACCGGCAGCAACAAGGAGGTAATGGTGGCTTCAAAGGTTGGCGACGTCTGGCGGGGCTTGTCTGTTGGAACGTCGAGCAACGGCAAGTCTTTGAGTTGCTCCAGCCAATAGGCCAGTTCTTTTTGCACCGCTGGAGATTCCGACTGCTCCTGCTGCCAGACCGCGTAGTCTCCATATTGAATGGTGAGTTCTGGAAGAACTGGATCTACATTGCGGGAATAGGCTTCGTAGATCGCTCCGAGTTCATTCGAGATCAGGCCGATCGACAGGTAATCGATCACAGAATGGTGAGGGGTGACGAGCATGACGTGCTCGTTGTCTTCGACTCGTAACAGTGTCACCCGGAAAAGCGGACCAACAGCAAGGTTAAAACGCCACCGTGCCTCGGTAAAAGAGAGCCGATCGACTTCCGCATCCCGCTCTGGTTTAGGAAGATGGCGCAGGTCGACGACCGGAACCTTGATTTGTAGCGCAGACTTGATGACCTGCGCAGGCTGGCCATCTACGACGGTGAATGTGGTGCGCAGCACTTCGTGGCGTTGAACGATCAGGTTGAAAGCCCGCTCCAGAAGGGCGGAGTCAAGTGACCCCTGTAAACGGAAACGGACGGGCACACTCCAGGTGGGGTTGCCTGGATTCATGCGGTCGAGTGCCCAGAAGCGCTCTTGTCCGAGCGAAGGCGGCAGGACGAAGACTTCTTCCGTATCGGGATTTGCCATCTCGGGATTAACCGCAGACGTAACTGGTTTCGTTTTTTCCAAAGTACTCACTTTACCGGCGCTTTTTCAGGAACCTTGAGAGCTGTCTTGATCCGGTAGCGATCGCGGGAAACCGCAACGATGCCAGGGACCGCCTTTGCGGGAGACGCGCCCGCATTTTCGAGCTGCGCGAAAACTGCCGCAATTGTACGGTGCTTCAGAATCAGCGCGGGCGGAATCTTCATACCCACTTTCCCGGCGCGAGCCACAATCTGAAAGATGTGCAATGAATCCGCACCCAATTCAAACAGGTTGTCCTGGATGCCGACTCGCTCCAGGTGCAACACTTCAGCCCAAATGGCGGCCAGCGTTTTCTCCTGCTCGGTGCGCGGAGCGACAAACTCTTTCTGGCGTGCGGCGCGTCCCGTGTCGGGAGCAGGCAGCGCTTTGCAATCGATTTTTCCATTCGGAGTAAGTGGCATTGCATCCAGCCGCACCACAGCGGACGGCAGCATGTAATTGGGTAGCTTGCCGGTAAGCGCCTCGCGCACGGTTGCGACCGTGATGGCCTGTTGCTCGCTGGTTACATAGGCCACCAGACGTTTGTCGCCCGGGATGTCCTCGCGAACGATCACCACCGCCTCGCGAACGCCGGGGTAACGTGCCAGCGCAGTTTCGATTTCTCCAAGCTCAATGCGGAACCCACGCAGCTTAACCTGATGATCGAGCCGTCCCAGGAATTCGATGGCGCCGTCGGGCGTGCGTCGGACCAGGTCACCGGTCTTGTACATGCGGACATTAGTGTTGGAACTGGCGTTCGACCGGAAAGGATCGGCAACAAATTTTTCCGCAGTTAACTCCGGGCGGTGGAAGTATCCGCGGGCAAGCCCATCGCCGCCGATGTAGAGCTCACCTGCAACTCCGATAGGAACTAATTGCTGAGCCGCATCAAGAACGTAGAACTGAGTGTTATCGATGGGTGGGCCGATGGGCACGGGTCCATCGCCGGCCTTGACCTCGAGCGTCGAGGACCAAATTGTGGTTTCGGTCGGTCCATACATGTTCCAGACAGATTGTGCGCGGCGAACCAGTTCATTCGCCAGATCGCGCGGAAAGGCTTCGCCTCCGCAGAGAACTTTCAACGCGGGCTTCCCTTCCCACCCGGCTTCGATCAGAAGCTTCCAGGTCACGGGTGTTGCCTGCATGACCGTGGTTCCAGAACTTACGATCCGGCTAAGCAGGAGATTTCCGTCGGCAGCAGCCTCGCGGCTGGCGATCACAAGTTTCGCGCCGACCGCGAGCGGCAGAAAGAGCTCGAGGCCCGCAATATCGAATGAGAGCGTGGTCACAGCGAGCAGGGTGTCGTTTGCCTTCAGTCCGGGCCTCTTGCTCATCGACAAGAGCAGATTGACGACAGCGCGATGTGGAATTTCGACCCCTTTGGGTTTGCCCGTCGAACCCGAGGTGTAAATGACATAGGCAAGATCGTCCGCAGCGGGTGCGCTGGGCGGGGCATCGCTCGGGCATTGCGCGATGGTCGTCCATTCCGTATCGAGGAAGACGTGCCGCGCAGCACCAACATTGACGGTTTTAAATAAACTTTCCTGCGTCAGTAAAACCGGGACGCTGGCATCGTTTAGCACAAACGAAATGCGTTCCGCCGGATAGGTGGGATCCATGGGAACATAGGCGCCCCCAGCCTTCATGACGCCGAGCAGAGCGACGATCATATCGAGCGAGCGCTCGACGAATACGCCGACCATCACGCCGGGTTTCACGCCCGTACTTCGTAAATAGTTGGCCAACTGGTTAGCGCGACGATCAAGGTCGCGGTAGCTGAGTTGTTCGCTTTCGAACGCGGCCGCGATCACATCCGGCGTCTTTTTGGCTTGGAGTTCGAAAAGTTGATGAACACAGAGGCTCCGCGGATAGTCGGCTGCGGTTTGATTCCAGTCAATGGCTAACTGACGGCGATCAGCTTGGTTGAGCAGGGGCAGACGCGATATGGATTGATCCGCATTCTCGACCATGCCCAGCAATAGAGTTTCGTAATGGCTCAACCAGCGGGCAATGGTGGATTCGTCGAAGAGCCCGGTGTTGTAGTCGCAGTCGAGCATGAGCCCGTCTTTCGATTCGACCACGTTCAGGAAGATATCGAAGTTTACGAAGCTTTTGGGATTGGGATCGGCTTCGGCCTGGAAGCCATCGAATGTCATGTCGCCGCCGACTCGTTCGAGGTTGAATTGCACTTCGGTTAACGGCAACCGGCTGGGATCGCGCGGAATCTGAAGCTTCCTGACCAGGCGGCCATAAGTGTAGTTCTGGTGGTCGTAGCCCGCCAGTACTGTCTCCTTCATCTGCGCCAGAAACTGCGCGGCGGTGGAATCTGCGACTGGCTTTCCACGCAGAGGAATAAAGTTAACGCAGTGTCCGACCAGGACCGCGTCTTCAAGCAGCGACTGCCCAGCGGTTGGGATGCCGACAACGATGTCATCCTGACCACTCAAGCGGCTTAAGAGAATCTGGAAGCCCGAAAGCAGCGTTACGAAGAGCGTGCATTTTTGCTTTGCTCCCAGTTTCTTGATCGCGTTGTAGGTATCGGCTCCGATTCTCGCGCGATAGGTTGCGCCTTTAAATTCTTTTACCGCAGGCCGGGGCCGATCCGTCGGCAGATCGAGTAACGGGGCTGGCTGCCGGAATTGATCGAGCCAGAATTTTTCGACGGTCGCACCTTCCGGCCCGTTCAGAAATTCGCTTTGCGATTTTGAGTAGGTCGCAAAGCTCATTGGTGCTGGGAGGATCGAGGCTATAGTTGACGACTCGCCACGATTGAGTGCGTTGTAGATTTTTGGCAACTCGTCGAGCAGAACGTTAGTCGACCATCCGTCGCAGACAATGTGGTGCGCAGTAAAGACCAGGCGCGCGTATCCCGGCTCCATTTTGACCACCTGCGCACGAACCATCGGGCCTTCCGTCAGTCGGAAGTGTGTGTGCGCATCATCGCGGATAATCTGTTTCCAGCGCGCGTCACGTTCAGCCGCGCTGAGCGCGGTGAGATCCACAGTCGGAATATTGAGATCAAGTGTCGGAGTGCACTTCTGCACCTGGCCTTCGTGGATGAAAGTCGCGCGTAGGGCGTCATGGCGGTTAACCAGTTGGCAAACCGCGTTCTTGAGGACCGATTCAGTGACTTGTCCGCGCATATGCAGCGTGAAAGATTCATTGAAGGCACAGGATGCGTCGTCGCTCAGTTGATCCGAGAGCCAAACTTCCAACTGCGGTTCTGTGACCGGGAATTCCTGCGCGGATTTGGAAGTGGTCTCCGCCGCCGCAGCCAAGCTCACAATTGTTTGTGCTACATTCGACGGCTTGGCGAAAAAGCCGGCAGCCTGCATATCGAATACGCTTTCCTTGAACGCAGCGGCAATTTTCTCGAGGTCAGCGTCGGTATGCGCGGTCGACAAAAAGCACGGGAAGCCTTCGAGAATGTGAATTCCTTTCGCGCGCAGGAAGTAATAGAAGAGGCTGGCAAAGCGTTCCTCAGCCGGAAGCGCGAAGTAAAAGAAACTCGCAAAATGTTCGATGCGAGTCGGTACCTGCTGTAGTTCGAAGAATTCATTGATGGTCTTGACCAGCTTGGCCGTGCGCTCGCTCAACCGCTCCTGCAAGCCGGGCCCTTGCTGTTGGAAGTGTTGCATCACGGCTTTCATCGCCGCCAGGGTCAGCGGATGGCGGATAAAAGTGCCCGCGAAGAAAGTGACGCCGACCTCGGGATAGGAATCGTCACCGAAATGCCACGTTCCACCGTCGAGCGCGTCCATAAATGCAGCTTTGCCGGCGAGCACGCCTATCGGCATTCCACCTGCGACCACCTTGCCATAAGTAGCGAGATCGGCGCGAACTCCGAAAAGCGCCTGGCAGCCACCGAGATGGACTCGAAATCCGGTAACTACTTCATCGAAGATGAGGGCAGCGCCCGATTCTTCAGTGATCTTGCGAATCGTCTGCAAGAACTCGCGCGGTTGAAGGTGCGGATGGCGGCTTTGTACGGGCTCGACCAGCACAGCCGCAAGGTCTTTGGCATTTTGTCGAATCCACTCCAGCGATTCGGGCGTGCCATAGTCGAGCACAACCATGTTCGAAAGATTTTCGCGAGGAATTCCGGGCGCCACGGGGGCGGAGTGTGGAGAGCCCTGTTTCGTTTTTACGCTCTTGACCAACACTTCATCAAACATGCCGTGGTACGCGCCGGCGAATAATACAACCTTGTTGCGGCCGGTAACCGTGCGTGCCACGCGCAACGCCGCCATCACGGCTTCCGATCCCGTGTTGCAGAAAGTCATGCGCTCGTTGCCGGTCATCTGGCAGAAGAGTTCCGCAACTTCGCCGGCCAACGGCGTCTGCGGACCGATTTCGAAGCCTTCATGGAGCTGTTTGGCAATGGCCTGCTCAACAAAATCAGGACGATGCCCCAGCATGATGGGGCCAAATCCGTTCAGAATATCGATGTATTCGTTGCCGTCTACATCCCATAAGCGCGACCCCTGAGAGCGCTCGGTGACAATGGGATAAACAATCTCTTTCCACAACGAGCGGAACCCAGAAACAACGCGCGGGTCAGCCAGCGCAGCGCGATGCTTTTCGGTACTGCTCTTGGATTTTGCGGTCCGCCGGGAATACAAGTCGACCAGCTTTTTCAAACCTTCCTGCTGCTGCTGCGTTACGTTGCCAGCCGTACCTTTTTGCGGCGGCTTGTACGGCCCAAAGGGCTTGAATTCTTCCTTCGCACTCGCGGTAAAGGGAGGAGTGGCAGAAACCGCGACGGGCGCGGTAACTGAAGCGGCTGGCGGAGCAGAAGGTTTCGCCGCAACCGCTGCTGGTGTAATCGTAGCTGGGACAGCCGAAGCCGGCGCAGCTGCGCCACCCCGTATCGATTCCAGCTGTTTTGCAAAAAGTTGATTCATAGCCTGAAGCTGTTCACGCATCAAGCGTTCAACGGGAGATTCAGACATGACACCATCTCCATTTCCTCTAACGGGGGAATTAACCATCGAACTGGTAGCCGACGATGTGCCCGACATGCTCATGATTGGTACGACGGGAGCGGCGGCCACGGGCGCAGGCTCCGTCAGATCATCCGCTGGAAGCTTACTGTCAAGATACTCGGAGAGCGCATTCATGCTCGCGAGGTCGCCGAGCAACTGGCGAAACGTAATCTTCACGCCGAATTTCCCCTGCAGGGACTGTGTCACCTGGGTGAGGAAAAGCGAGTCGAAGCCCATTTCGAGGAAACTGGTAGAGCCATCTGCCTGCGAAAGATCCACACCGGAAAGTTCCTCGAAAATTTCACTGAGAACTTTGGCGATTTTCGTCTGCCGTGAAACGAACACGGTAGAAGCTGCGGGGATTTGCGAATTAGCGGTTTGCGAGTTAAGGCTTTGCGAATTCACGTTCACCTGTATGTTTTCTTCCAAAGCAGGGGCTTCAGCTTGGGATTCGGCAAAATGTGGAGCTGCGACTGGAGCGCCTGGCAGAGCTGCCAAAGATTCTTCGGGTATGGGAGCGTCGAGCCAAAACCGCTTTCGCTCGAACGGGTAGGTTGGGAGCGAGATACGCTGCCGCTTCTCGTCACCATAAACGCTGCGCCAATCGGGCTGCACTCCAGCGAGCCAGAGTGCGCCGAGCGAACTCATTACACTGGCGGCGTCACCCTCGCCAGTAAGACTGTCAGACAGCGAAGAGATGATCGGTTGCTCGGCGGATGCGCCGGCTTGCTGGCGAGCCAGCGTGCCCAAAACGTTGCCCGGGCCCACTTCGAGAAGAATGCTGCTCTGCTGCTTGCGAAGTTCGGCCAGTGCGGCTGCAAACTGCACGGGCTGGCGGAAGTGCCGCGCCCAATATGCGGGATCGGTGGCTTCCTTCTCGGTGATCCAGGTTCCGGTTACGCCGGAGACATACGGCATCTGCGGCCGGCCCGGATGCATTTCGGTAACCAGCTTGGTGAACGGATCGAGGATGGGGTCCATCATCGAGGAGTGAAAAGCGTGCGAGGTTACCAGACGACGGGACATGATCCCGTCCGCGCCTAGCTTCTTTTCAAAATCTTCAAGCGCATCGAAGGGACCGGCAACGACACATAGAGACGGCGAGTTGATAGCGGCGAGCGATAGCGCGCCGTTCAACCGCGTTCGGAGATCGGCCTCAGGCAACCGCACCGACAACATGCCGCCACGCGGCAGGTCCTGCATCATTTTTCCACGCGCAGCCACCAGCGTCAGCGCGTCTTTAAGCGAGAATACTCCTGCCAGGCAAGCAGCGGTGAACTCGCCGATACTGTGCCCGAGCATGGCGGCGGGCCGGATTCCCCAGCTCATCCAGAGCTGCGCAAGCGCATATTCGATGGTAAAAATCGCGGGCTGCGCGATGGCGGTATCGGTCACCCGCCGCTTCGTCTCTTCTGATGCAGCTTCTTTCGGATAGAGCAACGGTCCAAGATCTTCTCCCAGCGGAGCGCGGAGAATCTCGGCGCATTGGTCGACAGTTTCGCGGAAGACGTGCTCACTCTCATACAGTTCGCGGCCCATATTCGGATGCTGCGCTCCCTGGCCAGGGAAAAGGAATGACACTGTGGGATTGTCGAGAGGCTTCAAGCGAGTGGGCAATCGTTTCCGGTCGCGCTGCGAGAGGCTCGCGATCGCCGCGGACACATCCCGTGCGACGATGACACGTCGGCAGGGAAAAGAACAGCGTCCGATTTGCAGCGTCCAGGCAACATCGGCAAGATTCACTTCCGGATGAGCAGTTAAATATTGGCCGAGGTTCGCGGTGGCATTCTCTAATGCCACTTCTGAGCGCGCCGACAACAGCAACAACTGCACCTGACGCGCTGAAGGAGAAGGCTGCCGGACTGGCGCCTGCTCCAGAACTACATGGGCATTCGTGCCGCCAACTCCAAAAGCACTCACACCAGCGCGTCGTGGCCCGCTTTCACGCTTCCACTCTTTGCGCTTTGCGTTGAGAAAGAAAGGACTGTTTTCAAGATCGAGCTTCGGGTTCGGTTTTTGGAAGTGCAACGTCGGTGGAAAAACTCCGTCACGGACCACGTGCGCAGCGTGAATCAAGCCTGTAATGCCTGCGGCAATATCCAGATGGCCGACATTGGTTTTAGCTGTACCGACAGCACAGAATTGTTTTGCCTTGGTGTGGGCGCGAAACGCCTTAGTGAGTGCGGCCATTTCAATGGGATCGCCAAGCGGCGTGCCGGTTCCATGGGCTTCGACGTATCCGATGGAGTCCGGAGAAACACCGGCCAGCGCTTGCGCCATCGCAATGACATTCGCCTGACCCTCGACACTCGGCGCGGTGTAGCCAACCTTGTCCGAGCCGTCATTATTCATCGCAAAGCCACGAATGACCGCGTAGATCGAGTTGCCGTCGGCCACGGCATCTTCCAATCGCTTCAGCACGACGACACCAGCACCGGCGCCAAAGACCGTACCATTTGCGTTCTCATCAAATGCGCGGCAATGGCCGTCGGGCGAAACCATCCCGCCTTCCTGATAGAGGTATCCGCGTTTCTGGGGAAACGAAATGGATACTCCTCCCGCCAAAGCCATATCGCACTGGTAGGTTTGCAGCGCTTGCGCCGCCTGGCAAACGGCAAGCAACGAGGTCGAACAACCGGCCACCATGGTAAAGGCCGGTCCCTTCAAATTTAATTTGTAGGAAACGCGAGTAGCAAGGAAATCGACATTGCTGCCCAGAGTGACCGGATAATTCGCAACCTGGTAACCGCTGACATAGTCTTCAATGAAACGCCGGTCGCGGCAAACGTGGCGTAGAAAATAAGTACTCGGACTGCAACCGGCATAGACGCCCGTCATGGCCGGACAGCTCAGCGGATCGTAGCCGGCGTCTTCAATGGCCTCCCAGCAGCATTCGAGAAAGATGCGTTGCTGCGGATCCATCAACTCCGCCTCTTTGGGATAAACACCGAAGAAAGCCGCGTCAAACAGATCGACGTCTTCAAGGACCGGCCTCGCACGTACGTAGGTTGGATCGCCAGCGACGGCTGCGGCGTTCGCCACCTCGAGATCTTGTAGCTGAAAATGAGCGATTGACTCAACTCCAGCCAATTGGTTGCGCCAGAACTCGGCAACCGTGCGTGCCCCGGGGAACCGTCCGGACATGCCGACGATCGCGAGAGCGTTGCTAAGATCCTGCGTATCGTGATCGCTCATGGAAGTTGCCCTACTTTGCTTATGTCTCTGCTCTTGCGCTGCTTTTCCATCGCGTTCCGCTGCTTGTGGATTCTCTCGGCAATCTCCGAACTGGCTAGCTGTGACCCTTGCCCGTCGAGGTAGTTGCTCAAAGCGCGAATCGATGGATATTGGAACAAATCGGTCACCGAGAACCTGCGATTCAGAGTTTGCTGCAATTCCGCATGAACTTCCACGAGGAGAATAGAGTCGCCGCCGAGGTCAAAGAAGTTGTCGGCCGGCCCCAGGTGTTTCACCCCCAGCACTTTTTTCCAAACCGACGAAATGATTTCTTCTGTTCCCACTTTCACGGCAACGACACCGTTTTCTGTTTGGTTCGGCAACGGAACCGTCGCTAAATCTGGCGCAGGAAGCAGGCTGCGATCCACTTTGCCATTCGGGTTCAAGGGCAGCGCTTCCAGCATCAAGAATGAAGACGGGATCATGTAGGCGGGAAGAAAGCTTTCAAGAGCGGTGCGCAATTTTTGCGGCTGCAATGGCTGGCCATTTTCTTGAATGCTTTCTGGCACGACATAGGCGGCGAGTTTTTTCTGACCGTCGAGGTCGCTCACATCCACGACGGCCTGCTTCACCCCAGGTTGCCGGAGCAAGGTCGCTTCGATTTCGCCAAGTTCGATTCGCTGCCCATTGATCTTGATCTGGCGGTCGATTCTGCCCAGGAACTCGATCTCGCCATCGGGCATGAAGCGTCCCCGGTCTCCGGTGCGGTAGATGCGCTCTCCGGTTTGAGGATGAATCGCAGTGCGGGCACGAGTCTGTTCGTCGTTGCGCCAATATCCCTTCAGAAGACCCACGCCAGAGCAGCAGAGTTCGCCAGGCTCGCCGCGTGGACAGTCTTGCAGTCGCTCGTCAAGGACGTAGTAACGGGTGTTTGCGATCGGATGTCCATACGGGATGCTGTTCCAATCAGGCTGAACTTCCTTCACCGGATACCAGATATTCCAGACTGTAGTTTCAGTTGGCCCACCGACACTGACGACTTGGACATCTCCGAAATGGTCGTGGATGCGGCCTGGCGCGCTGCGAGCGATCCAATCGCCACCAAGAAAAGCCACTCGAAGACGGCCCTTCGACGCGAGATTCTGTGCGGCTGCATGCACGAGCAACATTTCCATAAACGCCGGAACCGAGTTCCATATCGTGGCATGGTGGCGTTCCATCAGTTCAACCCAATGATCGGGAGAACGCGTCCCCTGGCGGTCGGGCATGATGATTGCGCCACCGGCAGCCAGCAACCCAAAAATGTCATACACCGACATATCGTGGTGCAAGGCGGTGACAGCGAGCACACGATCGTTGGAATTTACATGAAATTCGCGGTTCGTCTCCAGAATGCAATTCACCAGCCCGCGATGGCCAATCATCACGCCCTTGGGCTTTCCCGTTGAACCGGAAGTGTAGAGAACGTAGGCGACATCGTCCGGAGACTGCACACGAGCCAGCGGGATGGAACCGTCGGCGCTCGGATCTTCACGATCGACACAAATCCGGGTTATGCCAGCGGGATTTTTATCCAGCTTTGTATCGAGCCATGACTGGGTGAGAACGACCTGTACCTCGCCATTTTCGAGTAGAAAGGTAAGACGCTCCGGTGGGATATTCGGATCGACAGGCAGGTAAGCGGCGCCCGCCTCTAGAATACCCAACACGGCAACAATCTGTTCCCAACCTTTTTCCATCACGATCGCAACCAGAGTATTGGGCCGGACTCCCAGCGCACGCAACCGGCTGCCGAGAGCTCGCGCATGAAAAAGCAAGTCCTTGTAGGACAATGTTCGCGCGGACGAGATAAGCGCGGGCCACTCAGGCGTGCGTCTGGCCTGTTCCAGGAAAAGATCCTGAATGAGGCAATCGGGATTGTCTGAGTTAGTCAAAATGCATTCCTAAAACCGATAGTAGTCGAACCGGCAGGCGGCCTATCGTAAACTGACCGTCGATGACTCGGCGATGGATAAAACCAACTGTCCCTCTTTTTCGGTGGCATATGCGATTGAAGCGCGCTCACTACCTGCACCGTCAATTCGCAACTGCCCGTCTTCTTCAACGAGCGTCATTTCCGAGCGCTGTCTCCACCAGGTATTCACTTCACCGGGCATGGTAATCCAAAGATTTTTTCGCGTTTTCAATAGAGCTAAATGAGCCAGCAAACCTTCGTAAGTATTTTTGGCGCGCGCGCTGGTGAGGTAATCGGGATGAATCACGACACTGATCAGGCCATGTTTTTCCATGATGAGCTCGATCTGACGCTCCCACAGAGTGGTTGAGTAATCATTCATGATATGAAACAAAGTGTAGTCCTGCGTCGTGGTCACCGGTATTTCCAGAACCTTGCCCACAAAATACGGCATCACAGTGCAGCAGCCACCCCGTTGCGGATCGAGGTGCGCGACGTTTGGAACTGACATATCGTATTCAAAATCGAGCAAGTCATACCAGAGCTGGTTGCGATAGAGCACTCCAGCTCGGAAACCCGTTGCCCCAAATTGCTTGCCGTAGGCATTAATCCGGGCGGCGCGCTCGACAAAACCCTTGCGGTCGCGGAATAAGTGTCCATCATGATTCAGGTCATGGACGACAACTTCGAAATCGCGGCTCCGAATCGACTGCAGGAATGCGGGGGTCACGTGATAGCGTTCTTCCGGAATAACCTGGAAGGAGGCCTTTATGCCATAGGTATCATTGACGTCCATCAGCATGGGGCAAAGATCCACCCCGAGCGACGACTCCACATCGTGGGTCATCAGTGCACAACTGGAGGCTTGTTCCGGCCAGAACCATATGAATGGAATCTGCTTCAGGTTCTGCGCTCGCATAGAGAAGAGCAAAACCTGTTCCAAGAGGTTGTCCACTGTCCGATCGACCGGCCAGTGCGGGAATGGAATCTTCTCCCAGCCTCGCAAACGTATTTTCTGGAGATGTTTCCGTACTCCCACCGGCATCAGCGGGCGGATAAAGTAGTACAGGCTCGCCAAAACAGAATTCGCATTCCCATTTCGCCAGTCATTCGCATACATCTCGCCGCGAAGACTATCCACCACTTGTGACACATCAAATGGCAGCCGGACCGTTCCGTTTTCGAGGTGCACTTCCTGAAGCGCGTCGCAGAGCGGCTCCGCCAGAGAAGCCGCCGGCTGGCGCCCACAATATTGACCATAGAGAGTATCCTCGCCAAACCGGAAATAGCCGCTCTTTTCCGACAGCGCGCCGCTCGGTGCCATGCGAGCATGACGTTCAGAGCACTTGTAGTATTGACTGAGGCAGTTCATTGGTCCCGGAATCTTCATGGATTGTAGGGTTGTAATCGATGCAGCGATCAATTCGCGTCTGCGGTCACAGCAACTGCCGGAGCACTCCGAGCAAACTTACGCCAAGGCAACATCTCGAGCAGCAGTCCTTTGAATTGCAAAAGTTGCGTGACGCCGCCGTGGAGTGCGGCAACCGCCGTTAAATATAGGAATCCGAACAGAACAGAATCGGCCACCATGCGAGCGAAAGCCCCAACTGGGCCGGGCACCCCTACAAAAACTGGAACGCTTCCAAGGATGAAAACTGATAAGCCACCGGCCAGCAAAGCCGCGAGAATGTATTTCCAGACTTCCGCGATCACGGGAGCAACGCCGAAGCCGATCGGTTTCCCCGCGTACCAAAAGGCGGGGATAGTGAGAATCCAGAACGAGAGCGTCCAAGCGGCGGCAATGCCCTCCGGTCCCCAATGCAGCCCTAGCAAAAACAGCGAGGCGGTAACGGCAAACTCCACCACCACCCAACGAAACCAGCGGTGGGCAGTTCCGATCGAGAGGTGAAGCCAGCCGTGCGTGTTATAGATCAGCATGATGCCCACGCCCGGCCCGAAGAACATGAAGATTCTGCCAGCCGTCGCCCAATTCGGTCCCAATACCAAAAGGATCACGTCTTTGCCGATCAGCGTAAGATCTGCGCCTATGCCCATTCCGACAAACGCCATCACCGCCAGCGTCCGCAGAAAATAACGCCGGTACTGTTCCGACTCGCGATCCAGGCGGCTCAGAGCAGATACGGCGACCGACGTCAGAGGCGCCGAAAGTTGGCAAGCGGGTAGCAGGAACAAGTCATAGGCTTTCTTGTAAAAACCGAGCGCGCTCGGGCCAAATCGCCATCCCACCAGAAGATTGTCGGCATTTCTTGCGAAATAATTGAAACTGAATCGTCCGTAGATGTTGAACGCAAACCGCACCATGGAAGCAGTTCCCGGTACGCGCCGAGGCAACCCAGGAATCCAGCGACACTGGATCCACGCTAAGATCGCTACCGTCAAAGGTAGTGCTAGCGCCCCAGCTACCAGTGCCCAATATCCGAAGCCGGCCCAACCGAGGCCGATCGAAACCAGTACGGAAACAGCGCGGGCAACGATGTCGTTGAACGACACAATCGAGAAACGCATGGCCCGCTTGAGGAGCGCGAGGTGCTGGACCGAGATACTACTAAGGAGAATTGTCGGCGATATTGCCAATGCCACGTGAGCTACTTTCGCGTCGCCGTAAAAGCGCGCCAGCAGCGATCCCGAGGCCGCAAACGCGATTGTCAGTAAAGCACCCGCACCCAGATTAATCCAGAACAGATTACTCACCAGCCCGCTGTTGATCTCTTCCCGCTGCTGAATTGCCTCGGTAAACCCATTCAATCCAAAGTTGGTAAGCAGCAGGTTGAACGTGGTCACCATGGCTACCAGTCCAAAATCAGCTGGCGTCAACAGACGCGCCAGCACCACGGTCGAGATCATTTGGACGCCAAAGCCGAAGCCTCCGGAGAGTAGTGTGAACCCCGCTCCCTGGACCGCAAGTTTTCTCGTCTCACTGTGATCGACACTGGGACGGAAACTGCCGTTTGTGTCAAAAGGTCTCAAACGCGCTCCAAACGAGTCTTTGTTTTGAAATTAAATGTTGGGATAGGCGTGAACATTGGGATCAAAAGCTTGGACTATTTTTTCACGAACAAAATTTATTCAACCAATTTGACGGAATCAAAAAGGTCCGATGCAGGGGCCGAGCGGCCCCTCCAAAGATTGGACTGATATAAGAACTTTCTTCGAATTCAACGCAGTAACGATTAGTGGACGATAGCTTGAAGTTGCGTTGGGGGAAGAAGCTGGCTGGCCGAGTAACAATTGCTGGCGTTGAAAGTCAATGGACTGCCCGCGCCACCTTCACTGCCGCCCATAACATTCTGGTAGCAATTCTGAGCAGGAATAAGCCCTGCATGCCCGCCACCCCCGGGGCCGCCGGTTACATCCGGTCCGATGGCAGGAAATGCCAACGACGATGGCCACCAGGGAGGAGTACTCGAAAGATAGAAAGACGGTGGAAGAGTGTGCGTCACTCCTGATGCCCAGTTAATCGCTCCATCCGCGTACGTGTAGTTGCCGTGCATAAAGACAGTGTTATAGGCGTTAATGCTGTGGCAGGGCGGATTGGTAGATCCATCACAGCCGGTACCGGACCCAGAATCACTCGCTTCGCCGTAACCAAACGCGATGTTGTAGTTCACAGAATCGTAGGAGCGGTTGGCAGCGAACTGCAGAACAGCGACGTGCGTCGTCTGCTGCGTTCCATAGGCGATTAATGCGTTCTGAGCGGCCGACCCGGCAACGTTTCCAACCAGGTTATAAGAGGTCGAAAGATGATCGATCGAAATGGCGCGCGAACCCTGGAACGTCCACCAGCCATTGCTTCCAGAACAATTAACAGTTCCTCGGCCCGTCATGGGGTTGCATGCCATGGTTGTTCCACGAGCCCAGTTACGAAACGCCGTACTGGTACTGGATGATCCCCAGATTTCATCCGGTTCGAGCCGGTTAATGACGTTGCCTTCGAGCAGGTTGAACTGAGGATGCGCTCCGTGATTACTAATGCCGCCAGTCACGAAGTTTGGCGAACCAGAGTCAAATTCACCTTCGGTGTAGTTGTAGGAGATGACATTTCCAGCGGCACCCCAGTTCAGCATGATGGAGATATGACCGCGTTCCACAATGTTATTTTCCACCAGGGTAGCGCTCGTCTCGTTCACAATGAAGACATCAGAATCAGTTGTGCCGGGGGTATGACCGTAAGCATTGGAAAAATAACTGTCCCGAATTTCGTCCCTGTACCCGTAGTGAACCTCAACAAAATCTCCATCGGTATAATTCGACTCCACGCCCTTGACCCAGCAGTAGGCGCAGCCGTTCAACATGAAACTGGCGACATAACCAGTGTTGTTGGCGTACACCTGAAGGTTCTCGACTCCGGCATACTTAGTCGCCGTCATTGATGCGACCAACGGTGTTTGGCTGTAGGCGCTGTAGAGCGCCGGAGTAAATCCGATGGTGGTTCCGGATACCGAACTGACTTCGACGATCTGTCCCCGAGCCCGTGTTCCGCCATAACCATCACACCAAGTGCAGTTTCCCTCGCCACCCTGAATCGATACGTAGGAAGAGTCATTCAATTCTGTGATCATCAGGTACGTGCCAACGCTAATTCCGCTCGCGCTGCTTACCGTGATGCTGGTCGAGCCAGCCGTCGCTCCACCCGTGACCGAAACGCCCGGGTAGTTGGGACTTCCGGATCCAAGATTGATAACTCCATTTCCCGAGCCATGAGCATCGAGAATCGTCAGGTTTGCACCCGCCCCGCGCAGGGTGACGTTGGCTGGCACATTGATGTTGCCATTGATCCGGAACGTGCCCGAGGCCAGCAGCACTGCTTGTCCAGAGGCACACGCGGATAGCGCCGAATTGATCGCCGCCGTCATGTCGTTCGAGCCGTTTGGATTAACGGTAGAACAGGCCGTCGTGCGTGGAGGAATTCCGCCGACTCCGACCTGGCTCCAATCGATGGCACGCGTCGGATCAAGAATTCCGGACCAAAGTTGGGCGTGGCAAGGAACCGACACACCGGCAATAACAATAATGATGAGGAGAAAAAGTGGGGAACTTTTTTTTCGCATTTTTGCGTCCTGGCTCGTTTTAGCGCCGTGACTCGCGTTGGCACTCGGAACCACCATGATGGGAGACTGCGGTTGCTGCAGACTCCATTTCCATCATTGTTCCGAACTCCGTGCCTAACGTCCGAAATCACATGCCCTGTGCCTGCCTTCAGTCTATGTCCTTGGCGGCGACTTGCAAGACACGGAAGTACATTCGGGTCGGCTTGCCACGGGGCCGGGACCTTGACCGGCTGGCCAGCATATAGCCCGGACCTTTTGTTTGGAAGAATCACCTTATCTTCTCGAAATACTGTGTCGTCAGCTCTTTGCCACATTCCTACTGGGCAAAGTCGCGAATCTCCACTACGTTGGCACTTGCACCAGGCACGGCACATCGGCCGCAGGAATAATCGTGGTCGCGGTCGCTGTTTTCCGGGGCTTCATCTTTATCCAACCGCCCGGAACACTGATCGTTGCCAATAGAAAGAAGATCCATATCGGATTCAGAGATCCAAATGCGGACTCGGCAAAGTTGTAGGCGACCGCAACGACGAAGTAGGCCAACCGCAGCCTTCCCTCTTCCGCGTTACGCCGGAATGCGCTTATAACAGTCCGGTAACCCGTAACCAGCACGTTCCCAAACAACACGATTCCCAGCCACCCTAAATTTAGAAAGACTTCGATGTAGCCGTCGTGCGCCTCCCGAGGATGCCACCAGTAGATGCTCCACATTCTCTCCAGACGCTTACCCAGCCAGAAGCTTTCGAACCCAGTGCCAACCAATGGATTCCCCGTCATGCCAAGCACGAGTTTCCAAATATCGGTGCGGCCGGTGAGCGTCGGATCCTTACCCATGGTTTGCAGGATGCTGGAACCCATGTCGAGAAACAGAGTACTGACGGACACGGACAGAATCGCGAACACCATCAAGTGAACCACCCACGGCCTGCGGGTAACCACGCGAAGGCTCGTCGCCAACATCAGGGCGCTCGCCAGAAAGAAGCAGGACATTGAGGTCATCGAGCCAGCCATCGAAAATAGCCAGAGGACCATCACCAGACAGACACCGAAGGCTAGCAGGTGCTTGTTTCGGACTGCGCGCGGTTCGCTTCGCACGGCCATCAGAATCCGCCAAACGAAACCCAACCCCAAGATCAGACAAATTCGCCCAAGTTCGTTTTTGTTGGTGGTTACGCCTGTGTAGTAAGGCGTCCAGGTCCAAGGATGATAACCGCGCCCCAAATCTGGATAAAATTTAATGAACAATACAGACAGCGGAATCAGCAAAAATCCGGTCCACGCCAACACGCGTTTAATCGCGGCGTATCGATCATGTTCCGTCAGGATAATCAGGACCATGACGAAATCGCCCAGCGATTTAATCCACCGCTTGAACGCAACATCCGGGAAGTCGGACCATGCGACACTTACGGCACAGTAAAGAGAGAATACGACCAGAGGCCAGTTTGCACGCAAAATCCCTAGAACTTCTTGCCTTCTCTGCACCAGCACGATCATTCCAACCAAGAGCAATGCAGTGTATACATTGCGGTCTAATGGACTGCCCTCGGTATATGCTGTTTCCGCCGATGACGTATCGGTAATGGAGTCCCCTTGCAGCGTTCCCATCCATTGACCCACGCTACGCGATCCGGCAATGGACAGCCAGATGATTGCGATCCATAGAGCTTTGGATGTCCGGACTTTCGGGGAGCGAACCAGCCAGCAGAGCCCGGCAATGCCCATCACGAAGATAAGGGCTGCAATTCGAGCCGGCACTTAACGTCTCCCTGAAGTTTGTTTGGGGTGGAGGAGGCACATCATCTTTTTAGTCCAGGAACAGCCGATGAATCAGTTCCAGGGTCAGTAGTTTATGAATCGCACTGGTGTAATTACGATCTCCCTTGAGATGGCCGGCCACGATTTGTTCGACGCCCCTGCGCTCCAGGTAAGGCCGCGACAGTGTTCGAGAGTCGAGCAACATTTCGCGAACGTAATTGGCCACTGCATCCCGGTACCAGACTCGAAAATGGTAGAACTTGTGTCTGCCGAGAAACAACCGCTCCAAGTGAAGCGGCGAGAAAGCGTGGTCGATTCGCGCCACCCACTGCGGCATCCCGTAGTCGTAGGCGTACTCGGCCTTGAAAGTAAACTCCAGATACCCGCGGGTAGCGGAAGCGAGCAGCCGCGAGCCGTTTCCACCCACACCGCGATCCGTGCGCAAACGACGCAGCGATGTGTCTCCATCCGCAATCAAACGAAGAGAAATATCATTATTGGTCAGCACTGACTGCGGAGCGCGAAACACGGTGCGTACGATGTCGTTATCAAGATACGGAGAGCGCAGCGTAAGCTGAGTCTGTTCGAGCGCGAGCAGACCATAGTGATGCCAAGGAGCCTGCCGAAATACGGCGAACGAAAGTGGATGTCCATCGATCAACCGGCCATAGGTCTGGCTGGCTTGGTCGATATAAGAAAGAAGTTCTGGCCGATACAAGCCAGGCGTGGGCTGCCCTGGTTTAAAAGCGCGTACCCGACGCAGTACCTCTCCACCGTAATTTCCTGTCATTCGAACCGGCGCGATTGCGGCCGCCCGTTCGTTCACATAAAGATCCGGCGTGTGGCTCACGTCCATGCACCCGTCGGTCAAGTACACCGTGCGCTCGGCATAATGAGAGAACTGTGACAGGAACTCCTTGCCGACCGGAATTATCTGATGCGTTTGACCACAGGCGCTCGCCACTCTCCGCGCCAGTGTGACGTCCTGACAATCTCGGAACATTCCTCCAAAGGAGTAGCAAGGCAGCGTTCGCGGCGCGGATTTGTGCCACGCCATAATCATGCGCGTGTCTAATCCGCCGGTCAGCGACATCCCGATTCTTTCGCGGGATTCGAAATGACGTGGCAAATTTTCGGAGAAGACTTCCCGCAGCTGCTGGTAATAGGCTTCCGGCTCAAGTGGAGCCTGGTCTTCCCACTCCTGCGGGCGAAAGTAATCGCCCTTTTGCTCGACAGTACCGCCGCGCAACACCCACTTAGAAGCGGGCGGAAGTACCTGGACGCCCTGGAACAGGGTCTTGTTCTCGAGCACGCAGCCGCAGGAGATGAACTCACCTACAGATCGAAGATCGGCGGTTCGCAGCTCCCGACGGACAGCAAGAATCGCTTTTGCTTCCGCCGCAAAAAAGAAGGTTCCTTTCGATTCGTGGTAATAGACACGATGCATTCCGTAGCGGTCATTGAACAGCGTTGCCGTGTCCCGGTTGCGGTCAATCAACAAACCGTGAAACCTTCCGTTCAAACCGGCGGGAAATGCGGGATCGTCTTCGTAGAGATGCACCAAGTAGGACGGACCGTCCGCTGCAAAAGTATGCCCGCGTTCTTTGAGGCGGAGCGCGGTTCCCGGCGCGGGAAAATCTTCTCCAGAAAACACCAACGAAATATCACCTTTTTCGCTGACCAGCGGCATCCCGTCGGCGAACGAATTCTTGCGTACCGCCCAGCCCAGGTAGATGCCCAGGCGCTCATCTACCAGCGTTCCAGTCGTGTAGAAAGACTCGTGCTGAAGGGTAGCAACCATCTTCAGCAACTGAGGCTCCGCCTCCGACCGCGGCTGCTTGGTGATCAGTCCGACAATTCCTGGCATCGTCCTTGTCCCTTACTCTTTCTCTTTAGTTATTAGCTCAGGAAGCTTCGGTCACGGACTGGAGCTTGCGGTTGTACCAGGCTTGGCGGAACTGGCGCAGTCTTGCCGCCACCGGCTTCGGCAGTTGATCCATCAGCTTATGATGCAAGCTGTATTTCAGGGCAAACCGCCCAAGCGGCGTGAGTGGAATGTAATATCGTGGCAAGTCGACACGTTCAAAACCATTGATTTCCTTGAAATTTGTGAGACTGTCGCCTTCTTTATTTCCATACACAAAACTCTGGTACATAAGGTAAGGAATCCTGCGGTCGGCGCAGGCGCGAACAGCGTGCGCAATCAGCGCATTGGTCGGCGCTTTATCGCGATGACGAACCATGGCCACAATGTTCATCAGGCTCGCCTGGGTTCGGGTTTCATCGATCACCATCTTCACAAAACCAATCAGCTTCCCTTCGAAGAAGGCGCCAATAAAAACACCACGATCCAGAAACGTCGCCGCCTCCCTGCGCACAGTCGCGACGTCCTTGCCATAGTGAACGTTCGGTTTTCCCTGCCGTACTTTTGTCTCGTTGTAAACTTCCCTGATTCCCTCAACCAGGGAGTCATCGAACGCCACTTCCCGCAGCGTTACCCCTCTTTTCTCGGCCTGCCGAGCCCGGTTGCGAGGAAAGGAACGAATCTGCTTGTTCCACCAGTTGTCAAATGTCGAAACCGGCAAGATCGCCAGGTTGTCCATTTCCATGTGATAGTCGTACTTACGCGCCGTATCCGGCATGATCTGCATGAACGTGAACAGATCGATTCGACCTTTGGCGTTTCGCAGATCTGCCACCATTGTTTCCGGCGACCTGACAGAGTCGTATTTATCAATATCAAGGTGCGCGATCCTTACCAGCCGTCCCTGAACCATGACCTCGTTGCCGCAACACTTCATCAATTTCTCTCCCAACTATTCCGTTACGTACTGTTCGCGAATCGGATTGATTCCAACGAGAGTCAGTAACTTGCCAAGGTGATCGCAGAGACTGATCAAAAGCTTCATGAAGCGGTGTTGGCCGAGGATCAACGCGAAGGGCAACGCCAGAGTGTAAGCCGGAACTGCAATGATCGACCTCCAAATGTCATCAGCCCCCACCGTTGGGTGCAAGGCGGCGCTCGACCCGCGCAGCAACGCCTTCTTCAGCATGAAGGTGCGTTTCCATCGCACCGGAGGAACCACCTCATAGGCGATCGCGTCACTGCACCAGACGAAGCGGCATCCGTTTTCGATCGTTCTGCGGAAAAAATCCTGATCTTCCCCGTGACGAAATTCAGGACGGAACGGCGGTTCGCCGGGCGTGAAAACTCTCTTCCGCAACAGCACATTGCCGGTGCGACCCATGCTCCACCGGACCGGTAATCCGGTGGCATGAATTGGACGTTCATAAAAATCGCCTTTGACGATCCACTTTGGTGGCGTTTGGTCGAAGTGCCGCCGAACCGGCCCAAGCACGCCGTCTACCTCGTATTGTTCGCAGGTACGCAATAGGTTGTAGAGCCAATTCCCGGCAGGAAATTCGTCGTCGTCGATGAATGCAACGAAGTCTCCTTCGGTGTTCTCGATGGCCTTGTTACGTGCCAGCGCAATATTCTGCCGCGGTTCGACGCAGTATCGAATGGGAATGGAGTTGGATTTTCTGAACCTCTCAACCACTGGCTTGCCCGATTCCAACTGGTCGTTGTCGGCCACCACAATCGAATATGTGAACCGACCGCCAGTCTCCTGAGTATTCAGCGCTTGCAGCAAGCGGTTCAAAAAATCCGGGCGTTTGTAGGTGCAGATACAGACGCTGATATGTTTGACTTCGGCATTCACGTTGGTCACGGAAAGCGGCGAGGCCGACGTTGCCGAAGTTGGTGTTGTTAAAATTGGCGCCGTGAAGCTTGGAGAGATCGCAAGATCGCCCAGCTCACGCAACATCTCGCCCGAGGTAAGGAATCGGTGTTCCTCCGGGTTGGCGGGATGGACCTCCAGTTCAACGACAGAATTGCGAGCCAAAGAGAATATGCGTTGCAGCCGCTTCGCGGGCTCAAGCGGCGCGAGATTGTACAGGCCATCGACAAGGTGATAACGGCCGGCTAGCCGACGATCGACGGCTTTGCGATATAGACGGTTCACCAGGCTCTTCTCTCCCGGCAGAAACGAAAAATTTCGCCGGACAAGTATGCCCTCAGGCAGTAGTTCATCCAGGACTACGTTCGCGCAGAGATGGAGATGATGATGACCATCGATGCGTTGCGGATCTTGTCCGTAGAGCCGCCGGTATTCGTCGATTTGAGCGTCCACTACGTACTTGAACGAGCCAGCAAGACTGGGATAATAAAAAATCCGGGCTAGTGGATGCCGCAGCAGACGCCGCCTGAGTTCACGCTGGCGCTCGAGCAGTGGTGCGGGACAGTTCGATGCCGAAAACGGTTCCGTGAAATTGAGGTGAAGGCCAGCATCGATTCCCGACCTCAGGGCAATTGACGCAGCTCGTTCCGAGTCTTCCATAAAGACCATGGCGCTGACGGCAGAAACAGTTCGCAGTTCGGTGCACTCGAAGATGCGGTCGGTAACCTCTTGATTTCGTCCCCAGTCGTCGGCATTTACGATCAGGCGTCCACGCATCCCCGCCGTGACAGAGCTGGAATCAACAGACGACGAAGGCAACGCGCGCGTTTGTGCGGACGCCGGTGCGGCGGCGCTATTGGATCGGGTCATGATCGGATGGCTTCGAGTTTCATCAGGGGAGGTAGGTTATTTCGTAGGTTATTTCAAGGTGTGGGTCGTTTCCTTACGCCTGTCCCTCAGGAGCCGCCATCTGCGACTTTGCATGACTCCCATTGCGCGTCAGGAAATTCTTCAAGCGCTGCATCTGTTCTCGCCTCCGAAAAGCGATCAATTCATCGGATACCGGCCTCGGCAGACGTCGGACCATCGCCCAGAAATATCCGCACCCAACCATCAAGCCGCCGAATACGAAGGGACGGTTGGTCATCTGGTAAAACATTCTAAAGAATTCCCATAGTGGATGGCCACCAAGAGCGTGATCCTGCATACCAAATTTGAATCTCGCCATCACGCTGCCACGCTGAGCCGTGCCCATATCACGGTGGTGGATACATGCTTTCTCGGGGAAGGCTCTCGTCTTCCAGCCCTTCATGCGAGCAGTGATCACGGCAATATGATCGATGCCGCCGCCCTTCACCGGCACATAGCCGCCGATCTCCTCGAAACACTCGCGCCGGAACACCTGACACGCGCCGGAGACGTGCTCGATGCTCACGAAACGATAGTCGTAGGTTTCATTCTGCGAGTCGCGGAACGGCGTCCCCACCAACCCCAGAGCGCGGTCATCGGCCAGCTTGCCGAGCAGAAACGCGAAGTAATTTTCGTCAAATGAAACATCACCATCCAGGCTTACCAATACTTTGTAAGACACATCTTTGACCCGAGCATAACCGGCATTAAATGCAAGAACTTTGCCGGCAAAATGCCGCTCTTTTCGTTCAGGCATGCGAAGCAGCTCAATCCACGGATGCTCGGCGGAATATTTCTTCACAATATCGTCGGTTCCATCGGTCGAGCCATCGCTGACAATCACCCACTTCGCGGGGAGCACTGTTTGCGCTATTACAGATTGCAGTGTCAGCTCGATAAATTTCGCCTCGTTCCGAGCGGGCGTAATGAGAACGTAGGTAGGTAGATTTGTCATACGGTAACCGTTAGGCATTGACCATCGTGCTGACCACGATTTTGTGAGTGTCCGTATTCTGGCGTTTCATTTCGCCCTCCGATTCGCCCAGTAAGGACGACAGGGCCAGCAGCATCCAGGCCTGCGACCAGCGCATGTAAGAGGTACGAATGGTGCACAGACGAAGCACTCGATAGTAGAAAAAGCCGCGCTCATCCCACATATGCTTCATCGCCCATTCGAATATCGAATGCGCGAGCTGTACATTGCCCGCATCGAGGTCGCGGAATTCCAGCAGCGTGAGGATGCTCTGCGCCACACAATGGATATCCAGCGGGTAGGCCCGATCATGAAAGTACTTTGGGGCCGCGTCCTCGCGGAAGAAATGAGTCCGATAGAACTCGAAACCTCGCCGCACATTGGAACTGAACTCTAATGTTCCAAGAGACTGCCCAATCGAATGCAACGCTTCCAGATTGTATCCGGTGTGAAAGTTGTCGATCCATTGCTGCGAAGAGTGCTCGCCGTAAAACCACGACCCGTCCGCTTGTTGCTTCCCTACTGCTTGGCGCGCGACTCGTAGAGCGGGCTCCAGGAACTTCTTCTCGCCAGTGTGCTTGTAAACGCGACAGAACAAGGCCGCCGCCAGCAGATTGGCATTGTGGGTTTCGCCACGCAGTCCCGGCATCGGATAGCTGAAGCCAGCTTTCGCGTCCTCAGCCCAGTACAGTTCATTCAGTATGTATTCAGCCGCACCCGCCGCCATGGTCAAACAATGTTCGTCGTGCCGTTGGTCGAATGCATCGAGCAGTGCGCTGGCAACGAAAGTTGTACAAACGAGATTCGGTGCGCCTGCCGGCACCAGAATGCTTCGTCCCTGCCACGGAAAGCTGTAGCCCCATGCCCAGTAGGGAGTGCCCGATGAGCGAAGAGCTACCAGACGCTCGACCATGTACCCAATGAGTTCTTCGCGATCAGCCACAACCGTGTTGGGAAGCTTGATCAGCGCCGAGAGAAACAACGCCATCGCTTTCGGGTTCTGGGTTTTCGGAACCAGCGCCAGACTGCGTACATTAATCGGACTGCGCTTCAAAACCTGGGTCAGCGCAAGACGGGGAAATTTGGAGTCCAGAAAAGGCAGCGCTTTAAATAGCCTGCTGTTCAGGGCATCATACGGATCGTGGCCCGCCCAGTCATTCTGCCGGCAGTACGCCAGAAGTTTCCGGGCCGCCCGTTCAACGTCAGGGCCCATGTTTGTGGTTGAACTCATTGGTCCCGCTTCACTGTCCCTACCGGCATATCGGCAAGAATGGTTTCTATGTGTTGAACGATCGTCTCCAGCGCGGGTACATAGTTCTCGGTCAGCGCTTGCAGAGTTTTCTTCCGGCGCACCGCGACAATCCTGGTGCGAACATCTTCCACACTCTCAAGCAGCACCAGTCGGCCTTCGTCGGCCAGATAGCGATCGACAGCGCCAATTTTTCCTCGAAAGATGCTGTAGACCGGAACCCGCATGGCGGCAGCTTCGCGGTTCATGGTGCCGCCTCCGCTGATCACCAGGTCGGAATTCCAGATAAGATTCATGCCGTCTTCCACATGGTCGGGAATCATGATCTTGCCCGACGCAATTGCACCCGCCCACTCCCCGCGTAGTTCCGCATCCTGTCTCTTGTTTCGAGGAAGAAGAATGATGCGCGCGTCGGCATTCTCGACAAAGCGATCAAGCGCGGCTTTCAACAAGATTTCGGCTTCCGGATTGTGATAATGCGCTTCAGTGGCAGGAGGCCGGACCGTAATCATGAGCGCGTCCGACGGAATCCCCAGCCTGGCTTTTAAATTCTGATCGGGCGTAAATCGCGACAGATAAACGTCCTCTTTAATGCCCGGATACTTCATAACGGGCAAGCCCCCGGCACTCAGCTGGTCATCGGCAACCACGCTCGGCACCATCAGCCAGGTCGGCCTCATGGAGGGTACAGCCGCGGTGAACTCGTAGTCGGTGAGAGTAAGGTTTGGAATACTCAACAGCTTCGACGTGATCAGGCATCCACGCGATCCATGGCAAACGGAAATGTCCGGCCTCTCCTTGCGCACCATCGCCGTTAAAGCCGCAGCTCGCCAGAAGGTTCCTAGCGCCTTTAAAAGTTTGTGTTTGCCATAATGCTTGCCTACGACCTTGCCCTCGACTCCGTAATATTCCAGGAGTTCGCGAACCTGATACGCATCCCGTGCAGTTAGGAAAACTTCATAACCTTTCCTTCTGAGTTCGTCGATAATGGGACGAAAAAAAGGTACATGTGGGGAATTGTCCAGGTCGATCCAAATTTTCTTATGGATTGCTGTGGGAAGTATTTTCGGCGCTTCGGGTACAGCTACGCTCGTATTAGACATCGTTTTTCCTCACTGCTTGGGCGCAGTTGGCTGGTGGAGCAAGGCCTAAAATGGCAGTGCCGGGGGCAAAAGGCCACACGGCAAAAATTGGGGAAGGGCTTTCGGATTTCTGGTTCAAGCTGACTGAGTATTTACTTGCTGGTGGCCAAGGCAGTTTGCAGGAAGCGCCCAACTTCGTTCACGACGCGCCCCTGTTGCTCGGCGGTAAGATTCGGAAACATGGGTAGAGAGACAATCTGGCTCGCGATTTTCTCCGTCACTGGGAAATCTCCCACCTTATATCCCATGGATTCATAAGCTCGCTGACGGTGCAACGGAATCGGATAGTGAATTCCGGTACCGATACCGGCTTTCCCCAGATGCGCCATCATGCCTTCGCGATCCTGGGTCCGTACCACATACAGGTGATAGACGGCACGGGACCACGAGGGTTCGAAGGGTGTCTGGACTCCCACCTCGGAAGCCGCAAACAGACGGTTATACTCCGCCGCTCTTTCACGCCGCTTTGCATTCCACCCGGCCAGGTGTTTCAGTTTCACGCTCAGGATTCCAGTCTGGATCGAATCGAGACGGCCGTTGTATCCCTCGATGTCGTGGTAATATTTTTTCGCCTGACCATGATCCCGGATCATTTTGCAGGTGTCCGCCAGCTTCGAGTCATTCGTGGTGATCGCACCACCTTCGCCGCAAGCTCCCAGATTTTTCCCGGGGTAAAAGCTGAAGGCAGCTGCGCGTCCCATCGAACCAGCATGAAACCAGCGATTTTGTTTCCGCGAGAAATATTCGGCTCCATGCGCCTGGCACGCATCCTCAACGACAATCAAACGATACTGCTCCGCTAGCTCCAGAATCGCATCCATATCCGCCATCTGGCCGTAGAGATGCACCGGCACAACCGCTGTCACTGGCCGCTTGCTTCGCTTGCTGATGAGCTTGCCTTCCTCTGACACTGTGCATTGCGTATCGAGATACTCGCGCAACTTCGTGGCATCCATGTTGTAGGTGCGCTCGTCGATGTCGACAAACTCCGGTAGCGCTCCCGCCTGCGAGATGGCT
The DNA here is from genome assembly GCA_049674665.1 of Terriglobales bacterium. Classification (GTDB taxonomy): domain Bacteria; phylum Acidobacteriota; class Terriglobia; order Terriglobales; family Acidobacteriaceae; genus Acidiflorens. The sequence continues at coordinate 88,049 of JBATZM010000106.1, read as the reverse complement.
TCGGTCGTGGCAATGAACGTGTGCGGAATTGTGATGACCACGTCACCAGCCTTCACCCCGGCAGCCATCAGCGCGAAACGGAGCGCATCCGTACCGCTGTTGACTGCAACCGAGCGCTCAGTGTGGCAGAATGCGGCAAATTCTTTTTCAAAGTTTTCCACCATTGGCCCGCCGATGAAGCCCGCACTGCGGATTACCTGCTGAAAAACCGCGGTCAGCTCTTGCTCGAGCTCGACGTGAGGCGTAACCAGATCAAGAAAAGGGATATTTTGCGAATTATTGTTTTGCGAATGACTCACTGTGCTACCTCCGTTTCAATTTGACGCAGAATTTTTGCTGGATTGCCGGCCACAATGGTGTTGGCCGGAACATCTTTCGTGACCACTGCCCCTGCCCCTACAATGGCGTTCTCTCCAATGCACGTATTGGCAAGGATGGTCGCGCCGGAACCGATCGAAGCTCCCTTTTTCACTACCGTGCGTTCCACACGCCAGTCAGCTTCGGTCTGCAAGCCTCCCGTAGCTGTGGTCGCCCGCGGATACAAATCATTGATAAACATCACACCGTGACCGATGAAGACATTGTCTTCAATCGTCACCCCTTCACAGATAAAGGTGTGGCTCGAAATCTTGCACCGCTTGCCGACGGAGGCGTTCTTTTGAACCTCGACGAACGCGCCGATCTTAGTTTCATCGCCAATCTCGCAACCATAAAGATTGATGAACTTCGACAGCTTGACTCCCTCCCCGAGCTTTACGTCCGGGGCGATACTGAGAAATTGATCCATGTGCAACAGGCTCCTCTTCATCCTTTTGACAAGGTTGAATTTATGTTAAGAGTGGATTTATCAGGCGAGAAATTCGCTGCGGAGTACGAAACGCGGCCAACGGTTGGGTTGAGCGGACGACTTGGGATCTTCGATTCAGGAACGCCGAGCATTAGACTCCGACAAAGCTTTTGTCGCAACCGACTCCGCGTGACCGTTGCCATTGCCGTTCCCGTTTGCTTTGCCATTCACTTTCTGCACTGTGGTTGAACGGCCATTGGTTTGATGACCAGCGAGCTTACTCTCCGCGGTGAACTGCGCCGCTTCCGTCGATCCTCGCAAAGCGAGCGTCGAAGCCATGCCCCCGGTGATCGTCTGTTGTACCGCATCGAAGTATCCGGTACCCGCGAAGCGTTGATGCTTCACCGCCTCATAGCCGAAATCCCGCTCGCGGCCGAATTCTTTTTCCTGCAGCCGGGAGTAAGCAGCCATGCCACGATCCTTGTAGCCCCGCGCCAGGTCAAACATGGAGAGATTCAAGGCATGGAACCCAGCCAGGGTCACAAACTGGAACTTGTATCCCATTGCGCCCAGTTCGTTCTGAAACTTCGCCAGCGCGCTTTCATCCAGATGTTTTCGCCAGTTAAAAGAGGGTGAGCAGTTATAGGCCAGCATTTTGTTGGGATAATGTGCCAGGACGGCTTCGGCAAACTTGCGCGCATCTTCCAGGTCTGGAGTCGACGTTTCACACCAGACCAGATCAGCATAAGGAGCATAGGCCAAGGCGCGCGCGATGGCCGATTCCAGCCCCTTGCGGATCACAAACAATCCTTCTTCGTTACGTTCTCCGGTCATAAATTCGTGGTCGTAGGAATCGGCGTCGCTCGTCAGCAGCCCCGCGCTCTCGGCATCAGTGCGTGCCATGATCAGCGTTGGAACTCCCATGACGTCGGAGGCTAACCGCGCGGCAACCAATCTCTGCACCGCTTCTTTCGTAGGAACAAGAACTTTGCCACCGAGGTGACCACATTTCTTTGCTGATGACGACTGATCCTCAAAATGAACGCAGGCAACGCCCGCCTCGATCATGGCCTTCATCAGTTCGAACGAATTAAGAGTCCCACCAAATCCAGTATCGCCATCGGCAACCAGCGGAGCAAACCAGTGAATCTGTTTCTTTCCCTGCTCATGCTCGATTTGGTCGGCGCGAACCAGTGCCTGATTGAGCCGAGCAGCCAGCTTCGGAACCGAATCGGACGGGTAAAGATTCAGGTCGGGATACATCTGGCCCGCTTCGTTCGCATCCGCTGCCGCCTGCCAACCGCTCACATAAATCGCCTGCAATCCAGCCTTCACTTGCTGCACTGCCTGATTCCCGGTCATCGCCCCGAGCGCCGGCACATAGAACTCGGAGTGAAGCAGGTTCCACAGACGATCCGCCCCCAGGCGCGCCAGCGTATGTTCGATCTGGATGGAGCCCCGGAGACGAACTACATCTTCCGCGAGATAGGGACGAACAACATCGCTCCAACGTGAGTCTGATTGCCATTCCTGCATCATTTTTGAAGGGTCATTTGTCATCATTGCCGTTCTCCTTGATTGATAATCTCGCATCGCACTTGCTGCCGAAGTGCTGCGAGATTGAAACGTTTTCCTACACGTAGACGAGTTCACCGCGCTTGGCTAGAGATTTACTTGCCGCTTCCAACATGCGAACAACCTTCAATCCTGACCGACCGTCGTTAAAAGGTGTCTCGCTTTTCTTGACGCATTCCACAAAGTATCCGAGCTCTAATTTGAGCGCCTCCACCTGTTCGACTTGCGGTGCCCACATGTCGCCCGAGCGGTAACTTACCAACAGGTTGTACACGCCTTCCTGACTTTTCACGTCCACACCTTTGTCGTAAATCTTCAGTTTCTCGTCGGCTTCGAGATCATTCCACACCAGCATTTTCTTTTCGCCGCCGATTAGCGTGGTGCGAACTTTTACCGGAGAAATCCAGTTCACATTGACGTGGGCGATCATCTTGTCCGGAAAATACGCGGTAATGAACGCAATATCTTCGTGCGAGTTGAGGTGCGCCTGCCCGGTGGCCGAGATAGCCTCCGCGTCTTTGTCCAGCAGGTGGTTCATGATCGAGAGGTCGTGGGGCGCGAGATCCCAAATCACATTGCAGTCATGCTGAAAAAGACCCAGGTTCACTCGCGTTGAATCGTAATAGTAGAGATTGCCGAGCGTCCCATCCGCGAGCAGCTTCTGTATTTTTCTGACCGCGCCGGTAAACAGAAACGTGTGGTCCACCATGATCTGCAGGTTTTTCTGTTCCGCGAGGCTGATCAGTTCTTCGGCTTGCGCTGCAGTGCTCGTAAACGGCTTCTCCACAAATACGTGCTTGCCGTTTTCGAGCGCGGCCTTGGCCAATTCATAGTGCGTCCAGACCGGTGTGATTACCGCGATGGCATCTACGTCGGGCGACTTTATCAGTTCGCTAGAGTCGCTGTGGACCGGGACCCCGGGATGCGCCGCCTGTATGCGCTTGCGGGCGGCAGGAGTCTGATCGCAGATCCCGACCACCTGGCAACCTTCCAAGCTGCGCAGATTACGTACGATATTCGGCCCCCAATATCCGTAGCCGATTACGCCAAACTTAAGCATTGAAATTCACCTTCCCCAACTGCTGGATTGTAAAAGTCCTTAGTACTCGGTCCCGAGTTCTCCGCGGGAACCAGATGTTTTCTGTTCCTGAGAACAGAGAACTAAAAAGGATGTGTGCTGAACTAACAGGCGCCATCTCCGCTCATCACGGCTCTTGGCGTCTGCAATAGAATTTTCAGGTCGAGCAAGGGAGAGCAATCGCGCGCATAGCGCAAATCCAACCGCACCATGTCGTCGAATTCCACACGGCTGCGGCCATACACCTGCCAGAGCCCGGTGATGCCTGGCTTTGCTTCCAGCAAACGGCGGCGATGCCACGTAGCGTAGGCCTCCACTTCATACGGCACGGGCGGACGAGGTCCAACGAGCGACATGTCGCCCCGCAGCACATTGATCAACTGCGGCAGTTCGTCGAGGCTGGAGCGCCGCAGAAATTTGCCAACCGGCGTAATTCGCGGATCGTTCGTCAGCTTGAAAACACCCTTTTCGGTACCGTTGGCAGATTTCTTTTCCGCCTGACCGGAAATCAACTGACGAACATATGCCTCGTGCTTACTGGAATCGTTATTCATGTACATCGACCGGAATTTCAAAAAAACGAAAGGTGTGCCATGCTCGCCGATGCGTTTCTGGTGAAACAAAACCGGTCCATGTGAACTCAGCTTCACGGCAGCCGCAATCAGAAGAAACACCGGCGATAAAATTGCCAGCAAAGACAGGCTTCCGAGAACGTCGATCATGCGCTTGATGGCACGAGCCGGCCGGTTCGATTCCTGACGCTTTTCGAGGTCCGGGTAAAGTGTTGGATTGCTGGGACGCTCCTGATCCTGCGAATCCCAGTCGTCTGGAAACACATGAAAGGAAAACTTGATCCGGCTGAACTGATCGGTGTCGAGCCTCTGCCGCAGTAGATCGCCGACGCGCGACAGGATCGTACTAAGCACAGCGTTGTTGTCCAGAACGATTTCGGTGAACATGACTCCTACCACCGAATTCATCGTGTACCAGCCGGTAACGTCGGTTTCCCGGGTCGCTCCCTGAAGCGCGGATAGCATGTCCAGCAGGACACGGCCTTGTTTGTCCCCCGCCTGACTTCGTCCGGTATCGATGAGCAAAAGCACGAACGGCCTCTGCGAACGCTCGCTGCGTTTGCGTTCTACCGAAATCATCCGGCGGAAAGCTTCTTCTGGCAGGATTAGTTTGGAGTCCACTTCGTTTTGCAGATGAGATTTTCTATCAATGGAGCGCTGATTAGTCGATGATGACGCCACGGGATGCATCTCCTCACGCGCTACGATTGCAACAAGGCATCGTATTTCGCGGACACAATTAGATTTTTTCGGGAAAGCGTTTAAGAACGAGGCGAACTAACTTTTAATTTTTGGCTGCAGGTGAGGGAGATTCTTCTGTGTTACCCGCCGCCGAACCATACCGTGAATAATAATATTTCTGTTCATTGCCGCTACAACTGTTTACCACCACACCCAGCATCGTCGCACGGTCGATGACTTCCACCGCTCGCTCCAGCTGTTTCTTTTCGCACACGCCCTCGCGAGTAACCAGCAGCACGCCATCCGCCAGTTTCATCCACAGCGGCGTATCCGCCAGGGGACGAACCGGAGGGGTGTCGATAACGATCCAATCGAAAAATGCACCGAGCTGTTGGAGCAACTGCGTGAGCCGTCCCGATTGCATAAGTTCAATTGGATTCTCGGGGATCACGCCAGCAGGTATGAAGTAGAGGCCGGAACCCTCGGTTTTGTACACGACTTCCGACAATTCGCGCTCTCCGCGGAGAACTTCGCTGAGTCCGGGCAAACTGCGAGAAAAACCAAACCGGCTGCCTAACTCGGGCCGTCTCAAGTCGCCATCGATCAGCACGGTGCTCAGAATCTTGCTTCGAGATTGATTCAGCGCCAGGTTGGCGGCGATCAGACTCTTCCCTTCTTCTGGAATGCTGCTGGTAATCACGATGCGTCGGAGCTTACGCAGTTCGCGGAGGTGACGCAGTTTCAAGCCCAGCACGCGAAATTTCTCTGCTGCCAAGCCGCCTTGATCCGACAGACAAACCAGGCGAGAATCCGCCCTCAGAGCTGGAGTAAGCACTTTCGCAGCAGCAAATGGGTTTGACTTTGGAGACTCCGACGGAACCATCGAAGGCAATTCCGACGGCGGCAATTCAGAAAGAGATTGCTTGCGCGCGATCTCCTGTTCGACACCTTGCAGCAAATCCGCAACCGAGTCGGCGTTCTTCGGGAGAGTTTCGCCCGACCGCTCGGCCTCTGCTCGCTGCAACGCTTCAAATATATAACTCATACGTAATAAACCCGCGCCTATTGCAGGCGGCCCTTTGTCTCTGCTTCCTGCATGCGATTACGCACTTCCAGCAGCGTCTTCACCGCTTGCAGAAGTTCGCTTTGCTCTTGTTCCTTCGACAGCCGGGCTGCAGCACTGTTTCTCGGGTCAGCGGCCACCACTCCGAGCCGCAAGTCTCTCGCGACGCCATCAATAATTTCGGGCGTAATCGTGGCCGCCTGTTTGGCATAGCCCGAGAGCAGGGCGTTTTCGCAGATGGTGTTGATCAGCCGCGGAATTCCCCTTGAGTGGCGAAACACAGCCTCGACCGCAGGCTCGGAAAAAATATTGACCACTGCTGACGCTCCCGCAATTTTGAGCCGGCGGCCCATGTACTCCCGGGTATCGTTCGAACTGAGTGGGTCGAGGTGGCAGCGCAGCGCGATTCGCTGTTTCAGTTGCCGGAGCTCATGAGAATCGAGTTTCTGATCGAGTTCCGGCTGCCCTGCCAGCACGATCTGTAGCAATTTTTGCTGCGATGTTTCGAGGTTCGTCAAAAGGCGTATCTCTTCAAGTATTTCCGCAGAGAGATGGTGCGCCTCATCCACCACCAGGATCGTCGTCAAACCCTTCTGATGTCGTTGCAGCAGGAAGCCGTTCAGCACGTGGATCAGTTCGTCTTTGGCTTTGTCCCCCACAGGCAACCCAAAATCGCGCGCGATATAGCGCATGAATTCCAGAGGCGAAAGTGTCGGGTTGAAGATCAGCGCGAAGGCCACATCGCGACGTTGCAGTAACCCCAGCAACGAACGAAGAATGAGCGTCTTTCCTGTACCCACCTCACCCGTCAGGACGACAAATCCCCGGTGCGCCGTCACGCCGTAATACAACGAAGCGAGCGCTTCATTGTGACGCGTCGTGGGAAACAAGAACGATGGATCCGGCGTGATCTCGAATGGGTTTCGCCGCAAATGGTAGAAGCTCTTATACATAACTTCCTAGTAGATAGTGTCTAACCGTACAAATACGTTACTGCCGATCCTAACAGGATAAATCCGATGACGACCACGGCCGCAGTAGCTGCCAGCCACGCGCTGCGCCGGCGCGACGACTCTTCTTCCAGACTCTCGATTGGCGGAATTTCCGCAATTACGTCAAAGGGAACCAAGCTCTTGATCTCGCGTTCGCTATAGACCTTGCCACTCAGCTTTTCTTTGGCGAGGGCAGAGCCCGCGCCCAGAATTAAACCCGCCAATAACCCCAAGACGCATAACTGCAAGCGGTTCGGCTTGTAGGGTCTTGCGGGAAGATTCGGCGGATCCAACATGCGGAAATGTTCGCCTTGCTGCGTTTTCTCCAGGTCGGTCGACATTTCCGACTGGTTTCTCTTGGCCAGCAGCGATTCGTAGTCGGCCTTCGACTGGTCATAATCACGCGTGATGTCGGCGTACTGCTGTTCCATCACCGGGGCCATATTTAGCCGTGCCTGATATTGGCTGATCTTGGTTTGCTCGTCTTTGATTTCCGCTTCGCGGTTCGCGATTTCGAGGCGATTGGCCTTCAGTTGGCTTTCCATTTCGAGCATCGGCGCGCTTTTCGGATCGAGCGACGAGGTGGCGGCCGGCACCTGGTTGGAGGTCTTTGGTTGACTGTTCATGTCAGCGACAACTTGTTCCCGAGTTTTCTCCAACCTCGCAATCTGTTCACTGGTCTTGCGAACGTCGGGATACTTGTCGGTGTAATGAGAAGTCAAATCCGCCAGTTGGGACTTCAGTTGATCCAGTTGTTTGTCGATCTCGGCTAGCCCGACCGGTCCCCCGGTTTCGCCTGATTTCGAACCGCGATCCATGGCACGATATTGATTGGTCAGCGACTCCAGATAAGCGCTTTGTTGCTTGGCCCGGTTCAATGAGTCTTGGTTCGCTTGCACTTGATTCTGCAGACCGGTCAGGATCTGCAGGTTGCTCTGAGTCTGGGTGGGCAGTTCGCCCAGGTGCTGATCTTTGAATACGCGCATTTTCGCTTCTTGCTGCGCAAGTTTTGCGCGCGCCTGATCGAGCTGATCTTCAAGGAAGCTGGTTGTATTCTCCGAACTTTTCTGCCGCTGCTCCAGGTTTTCCGTGATGAAGAGATTCGCAAGTTCGGCAGTAGCTAGCTGCGCCATCTTCGGATCACGGTTCTCATAGTAAATATTGAATGCGGAAAGCTTCTTATCGTCGCCGTGCGAGAGTTCAATTTCTATGTCCTTGCGCATTTTCTCCACAAGGTCGTCGGAGCTCTTGTGTTTCCGGGCTTCGGAGTAGAGACCGAGCGAGTCAATGATGTGGATAAGCCGGGTACGGCTCAGAATTTGCTGAGTAATGCTATCCAGCTGTTGCTGAATGTCGCTGTCTATATTCGAGACAACATATTTCTCCGGCACAGAAGGCTGCTCCACTAGAATGAGCGTGCCCGACCGGTAGGTCGAGGGAATCAGCCAGCTTGCTCCCCACACCAGTGCCCAGCCGCAGAAAAAGGGAACGAGAAATTGCCATCGTCGGCGACGGACGATTCCCTTGATCTCACTAAGCTCTATGGGCTGGCTTGATTCTTGTAGTTCTTCTTCCATGCCTACATTCCTAAAGGTTTCGCCCACTGATACGAAAGCGTGACAAAAAATCGATTGCGACTCGCATCCTGCGTCAGGGTTGGAGCGGATAGTCCAAACTGCTCTTGAAAATCGTGAGTGTATCCCATCCGCAGCCCAATACTCTTTCTAACATTACGCTCCAGCGCGATGCCCGCGGAAGTTAAATTGACCGAATTTGCACTGCTTGCGAAGGGCACGGTGATCGACTGGTTCGTTCCATAACTGGCGGTGAGAGCAGCCGTCCATCCCGGAACCAGTTCGCGGCGGAAGTTTCCATGCACGTTCTGTACCCAAACCGCACCTAAAACACCGCCGCCGTCGCTGATCGTTCGGGAGTATCCGGCCGACACGCTGGTCCGCAGATTTTTCCAGCCACCATCCACTCCGCCAGCAACCGACCAGTCCGTCGATTGCGTGAGCAGCCCCGTAATGGGAGCCAAACCCTGATTGTCTGAGTACTGCGGGCCGATGAAACCCGTCAGTGTGAATCGGTTCGATAGGTTCAGTGTGTTCACTGCATAAAAACTGTGAACCTGGCTTTCGCCGCCCCCAGGATCAAAAGTGATCCGGTCGAAGTGGTAAGTGATGCCGCCCCAGTCATCGCGAAAGATGCGATGCAGCCAGAAAACGGAGCCTGACGCGGTTTGAGTATTCGTAAGCGGCTGCGATCCTGACTGGAGGTTACCGAAATGCAAATCGAAGAATGATCCGCTCGCCCCGATCAGATCGTTCAAGGCAAAGTGATAGTTCGTTTCGACCGTGGTTACGTTGGATCTTTGAGTGATCAATGGGGTAATCAAACTGGCATTTGGACCACCCGAACCGCCGACGGCTTCAGTGCCGTTGCCTGCGTCGAAGAATCCGGTCGTGTAGAAAAAGTTTTCCGCAATTCGCAGATTCACGTGCGGGCTCAGCCGGAACAGGGAATCGAAATTCACGTTCTGCGCTTGCTGGTTCTGACTTGCCAAATTCTCATTCACGGTCAGACCGCCAGCATAGCCAAGTGTGTAACGCATTCGCGACATCGATTGCTCAAGCTTGATGTTGGGAAAAATCGATACGCCAGTATTGCTTTCCGCGGGCGAACTCAGCAGCGCATTGGAGTCATAGACCGCGCCAACATTCAGACCGCCTCGCAAGTAATTCGATCTTTCCAACTCAGAGGCAAAAGCCGAAGAAATTCCTGTTCCACCCAGCAGTGCCGGAATCTGGGGCAAGTCGCCGCTGGTATCGATTGCGTCGCCTTCGCCTTGGATTCCGGCGAGACCCGAAAGTGCCGCCGCCGGAGCCGTCCTGGTGCCGGCATCATCGGTGCTGGGACTCTGAGCCGGTGGGTTCTGCGCGGGCGGGTTCTGCCCTGCCGAGAGAACTTGCAACCCAGCTACCATGCACACGAGGATCAAACAGAGTCGAATACTCATCACCGCAACTACGGAACCACCACCGTGTCGCGCGGCAGCAGCCGGATGTTTTGTTCCGGGTTCTTGCCCTTGATCACATCTTTGTAATTAAACAAAAGTCGTTGCTGCGTGCCGTCGGCATTCGCTCGCAAGACGTAAATCGACTTCTGTTTGGCGAAATCCTTAAAGCCGCCAGCCATCGCAATCGCGTCCAGAATCGTGGTGGAGCCGGTCAGCAAATAGGAACCAGGCCGGACGACCATTCCCAGAATGTTAATCTTCTGGCTTCGGCTGTCCTGCACCATGACCGTGACTTCGGGCTCGGAAATATAGTTCTGCAGGCGCTTGGTAATCTCTTGTTCAAGTTGCAGCGGGGTCTGACCTCCTGCCATCAGTTCGCCCACCAGCGGCAAGGATATCTTCCCATCGGATCGCACCGGAACGGAACGCGATACCTCTGGTTCTTTCCAAACATTGATCGCCAGCACATCGTCCGCGCCAATCACGTAGGTACTATCCGAGTGTGCTGTTCGCGCGCCTTCCGCGGGCTTCTCGCCGGACTTATCGGGTGCGGCAGGTGTGGGGTGCGATGCGGAATCGGATTGCGCGAATGCCGTGATGGACACGAGCAGCAGGAGCGCCAGGACCGGCATTACTTTACGGGCGGTCACGAGTTCTGTCATTTTCATCATCGTTAGCGACGCCTCTCAGCCGTTCCCCGGTTTTTTCCTGGCTCGTTCAATATCCGTTCAATCGGGCGCTCGATCTTCATCCAATCCTAGCTGTTCGACCTTACTGGTTCAATCTTTACTGGTACATTTAACTTTTTTCAATTCTGACCACTGCTCCGGTGGTTTTACTTTGCGTGCCGAAGATCGCTGGCGGCAAAAACACGCGAAGACTCCAACGGTGGGACCAGGTTGTACTCCTGGATCTTGTAAAGCAGAGCACGGTAGCTGACATTCAGTAAACGAGCAGCCGCTTTTCGGTTCCAGTGTGTCTGTTCCAGCGCCTGGGCAATCGCGCCGCGCTCCGCTTCGCCTTTGGCATTTCTTACCAGCAACTTCAGCGACGATTTTTCGTCCGACATCGATGGACTTGACATCGATGGGCTCGAAAGATGAGCACTGTTTTTCGCATGCCCGTTTCCGCTTCCATTCCCATTTTCACTTTTGCCTGCGACCCTAAAGTTGGGCTGCGAATGCAATTCCTGCAAGGCCGCATTCTCATCGCCGTGCGCCAGAAAGCGTTTGGCAAAATTTTCCAGTTCGCGCAGGTTGCCGGGCCACGTATGCTGCTGGCAGGCATCCAGCAACACACTCGAAAAACGTGGAGCGGGCACGCCATAGCGCCGCGTCAGCCGGTTCATCAAGTGCCCCAGCAGCAGCGGAATTTCCTCACGCCGCTCACGAAGCGGTGGCACACGCAATTCGAAAACGCTCAGCCGATAGAACAGCTCTTCCTGCACTTTTTTCTCGGCCGCTGCCAACACCAGATCGCCGCACGTGGCAGCGATGATGCGCACATCGGCCCGAATTGGGTTCTGACCGCCGCATCGGACAAATTCTCCCGTTTCCAGCAGTTTCAGAAGCCGTCCTTGAACCGCGTCCGGCATGGCATCGAATTCATCGAGCAAAATCGTTCCCTTCGCGCACTGCTCGAACTTCCCTGGCGTCGATTCTGGCCGACCGTTGCTGGACGTGTGCTCATAGCCGAACAATTCATTCTCAAGAAGGTCGGAAGTGAGCACCGCACACTTTACCGGCATGAACTGGAAGCTGGAACGAATCGAAAGCGAATGGATAAGCCGGGCTGCGGTCGCCTTCCCGCTCCCCGGTTCTCCCGTAATCAGCACCGGCACGTCCGTCTGCGAAAGTAATGCCGCTTGCGTACGCAGCCGGCGTGTGGCCGGGCTGGCCGCAATAAAGTACAACTCTTCGCTGATGCGCTCGATTTCTGGTTGATACATGTTTAAGGGGCCCAATGGAAAGGTTGTTCTAAAAAACGAATCACTTGAATTTACCGATTGGCGTAAAGCAACAAGTTTTTTGCTTTGGTTTGACTTCCCTAAGACCTCGAACCTGAGACCTGTTCTTCAGACTGGCTCTACGTCGTACCCATCGATTCGCACAGCCATTGATCGCTGAATGGCATCGACGGAAATGATGAGGCTGTGGTCGCCATTCTCCGACAAGTACACGCCTTCCACTCCATCCATCGCCCCACCGCGTACCCGTACCCGCTGTCCTACCTTCAGAAATGGGTACGAACGCCAGGGCGCTGTCTGCGTCAGAACCTTTTGGATGCTTTCGATCTGTTCATCGGGAATCGGAAGGCTTGATCCGCGAGAACCCACAAAGCCGTGGACGCTTTCTACCCGGTATACCCGCGTCCGATCTTCCGCGCTCAAAGTGCAACGGACGAACACATAGCAGCTGAACAGCGGCACTTCTACTTTTTTCTTGCGATCGCTCCAGCGATGCATTTCCACAGTGGTGGGCACGAATGTTTCCATGCCTTGATCGCGCAGTCGATGTTCGATTGCCTTTTCGTGGCGCGCTCTGGTGTGCAGCGCGTACCACCGCAATTCATCCTGCGCTGTAAATTGGCTCAGCCCGCTTCCCACTTCGTGGTTCTGATTGGGACTGCTACTCATAGCTTCGCCCTCTGGGTCCCATTGAATTGGGTCGCCCTGGATCGCACGGGGGTATACGTCAACACGCTTCGGGGGAAGAAAGCAAAAGGAACAACTAGCGGGGAGTTTCTAGCAACTTCAACTTAACGTCACTTGCAAGAGCGTGCAAGTGGTAGGAGTTCCTAGGACATACCTACTCTATTTTGGCGAGGGCTGACCTTCTCCTGACCAATCCATATAGCTTAGAGACGTTATTCTTTGGCACGGTAGTGGTATTCACCGTTTGCGAGGTGGAACGGCGCGCTTAACACTATTCATCAATGCCTCCAGGAACTGGCACATATATAATTGAAACTATTGCAGTTATATGTATATTTCTGCAATGTAAACAGCTGTCAAGTCGAGACAGGCGCTCGAGTTGGATATTTGCATTGTCTTGCAACCGATCCCAATGCGGCGGAGAGTGTGACTACAGTGCATTTTCTTGCATACATCGCAATTCACTTGCTTGCCGGTTTGTGGTTTTAGTGCTACATTCTGAGCTGTAGAAAGAGATCCTGGCCGTCTTTTTCTTACTTCCCACCTCTCCCCCTTTAAGGCCGCAGTACTCATAAGATTTTACGAACGGACTGTTTTCTAATTCCCCCCTTTCGTTCGGTTAACTAAGTGTTTTACCTAAGTGTCAGGAGACGCAATGCCATCCCATGAGGAACTGGGCTCAGACTTCGTCAGTATCGTAGTTGCCGACAGTACACGCATCCATACGCAACTCCTCGCCGACGCTCTGCGCAACGATCGCGGCCTGCAGGTCGTCGCTGCAGCGTCGAACTCGGAGGAACTGCTGGCTACCGTCACACGCGTGCCCATCGACGTTGTAGTCATCAGTCACAATTTAGACAACCAGCCAGGACACGGCACCGAAGTGTTGCGGGAGATGCGCGCGCTCCGGCCCCAGATCAAGGGTGTTATCTTGCTGGAATCCTCTAAACCGCAAGAGGTGCTGGAGTGCTTTCGAGCTGGCGCCAGAGGTATTTTTTCCAAGCAGGAGCGGTTGGAGAGCCTTTGCAAATGCATTCGCAGCGTCCATGAAGGACAAATCTGGGCGCGTAGCGTCGATCTGGATCATGCGCTTGATGCCCTTGCCAACTCTCCGCTCGTCCGTGCCACCAATCACAAAGGAATTGAACTGCTTTCCGCGCGCGAACGCCAGGTCATCCAGCACTTGGCCGGAGGCATGTCAAACCGCGAGATTGCGCACGCTCTCCACCTCAGCCCGCATACCGTCAAAAACTATCTGTTCCGCATTTTTGACAAACTGGGTGTCTCGAGCCGCACCGAATTGCTTTATCTGACCATGAACAACTCTCCCGCCCCACACCGCGGCGCGAACGGAGAGAACCACCTATTCTCAGAAATTATCGAGTCCGCCGAAGCCGGCGACCCCTCCGCACAACTCCGCTTGGCCGAGCATTATTGTCAAATCCGTGATTCTCAGATCCGTGATACTCAAATCAAAGATGTCTTGGTCGAAAGCCAAAACATCGAAGGCAGCGAGAACGCAGCTCATCAGCCCGATCCCGTGTCCGCTTACACCTGGTATTTGCTCGCGCAAAAAACGGCTTTGCCAATGCTCGAACAGATCGAGGAAGGCAAGAAGAACATTCGCCTGACCATGTCGTCGCAACAACTGGCGGAGGCCGAAGCCAGAGCTGCCGCATGGTTGAGAAATACGAAGAAACATGCTGGTTTCGCCGACAGTGGTGAGGCACCGGCAGGCGGACAACATAAAATGCGCGCCAGCGCCAGATAGATCTTTTCCTGCTGAGCGAATGATCCAACAGTTTTGGTCGAACAAATCGCTTCGGTCAATGCTGCGGCAGATTGGATTACAGCTTCGTGTATCCCTACTTTTAAGTCATGAACTCGAAAATTAAAGCCATCTTCTTCGACGTGGGCAACACGCTTCTCTTCCCTAACCGTGAGCGCATTCACGCGCCTCTCACCGAACGTGGCATCGCGCTGGATAGCGAGCACCTCCGCGATTTGGAATGCCGAACCAAGAATCAATTTGATGGAATGATGACCAGGAACGGCAACACCGACCACAGCTTCTGGTGGATGTTCTACTCCCAATTGCTTTCCGAGATCGGATTCAAAGACAAAGACGAAAATGACGCCGTCCGCGATCGGCTCGTCGCCAGCATCCGCAACTCCGCCAACTGGGACAAGATTCGCTCCGGCACGTCTGAACTACTGCGCGAGATCGGCGAACGCTACCGGATCGCAGTTATCTCCAATGCCGATGGCAAAATCGAAGATGTACTGCGGAGGTGTGGCATCGCCGATTGCTTCCGCACCATCACCGACTCTGGGCTTGTCGGATACGAAAAGCCTCACCTGGAAATCTTTCGACAGGCGCTGAAGAGCATGAATGCGGCGCCTGAAGAGAGCCTGTATGTCGGCGACGTGTATTCCGTGGATTACCTCGGCGCTACCGGCGCCAGTATGGAAGCAGTGTTGATGGACGTGCCCGGCGCATATCGCGACAAGGGAGTGCCGCGGGTGGAATCGCTGGCTGAATTGCAGAATTGGCTTGGGATCTTATCTGGCCTTCGGTGAGTCGAAGTAAAGAAGTTGAATTTGTAATCGACTACTGCACCTCAATCACCTGATGGTCGTGGCAATCGGAATGGATTTTCTCATAAAGATTCGCCAGCAACTCCGGCCCATAGCGTGCCACAAAACTTACTCCCGCAACCTCGCGCTCCTGAAGCGCCTTATTCGGAAATAGCGCATTGCTCAAGGCATCCGCGTGCCGCGTGATGACCTCATTGCGCAACTGTTCCGCCCGCGACACCCGCGCCTGCAAGCGATCGATTTGATGCTGCATGCTCGCTCCCGTACTTTCGGCCGTATCGACAAGAGTTGAATCCAACCTCCCGATCGATTCACCGAGCGCCGCCATCGACTTCTCCACACTCGCATAAGCTTCTGAAAAGCGCGACTGCAAATCCGCCGGCAGCGAACGAGCCGCAATCACTTCCCTAACCTTCTCCGGGCCTTGGAGCACGTCGGGCAGCCCCAGTTGGTAGCGCGTCAAGATGCGCTCAGCTTTCGGCTCGAGCAATGTCGCCGAAAACCGCGGCAGGATCGGGGTCACTCGCCCCAACAGCTTTTCGTAGACGACAGCCGCCTGCGCGAAGTATGCGACTTCAGCCGCTCCACCGGTATAGACAAGCGTCGGCAGCAAATAATCCTGAACCACGGGACGGAGCAGGACATTGGGATTAAAGTTCTCCGGAGTTTGTTCGATTTGGTCCAGCAACTCTTGCGACGAGATGCGCTCATCGCCAACCGCGAAGTCACCGCCATTGACGCCATGATTCCTGTGCCGGATCACCGTGCGCGCACCATCCTTCACTTCGAAAAGCAGCGTGGTCGCGGCAGTCACTTTTACCTGCTGGTGATATCCCGCTGCTTCGATCGCCTTGCCGCGCACCATCAGCGCATCATCGACTTCGGATGCCCGCTCGATTGCGGCGCGGAACAAGGGTTTTGCCAGATCATGGAAATCCTTGTCTGCCGGATCAAGCAGGATGACTCCCCAATCCGCAAGCATCCGTGCAAAAAGCAGGGCGAACCCACTGCCCAAACTTTCACCCGGACGATACGCCTCACGCAGCCACGCCGTGACCTCCGAATCTCCCAATAGGCTGGCAGCGCGCTCGACCACCGGATCGATCTCCGGACCAAACTTGACAGCGCCCACGGGCGCATCAGTCACGCTGTGACTTTCAACCTCAAACTTTTCTGGGAGACCGTGCTCGGAAACGAGCCCAACATGATTGACTTCGGCCAAATCATGGTCTTCAGTCGCCAGCCAGAAGATCGGGACGCAATCGACGCCAGCGGCCGTCGCTTCTCCTGCGAGCTTGACTGCGGTAAGCGCTTTGAAGATCGAAAACATCGGCCCACCGAAGAGACCGACTTGTTGCCCCGTAACCGCCGTCAGCGCACCCTGTTTGAGGCGCTCGATATTGGCCAGCGTCTTGGCAGAAGCGCCCCACAAGCGATTTTGCCGCTCAAGAATTTCGCTTACCTTGGCCCGGCGTGCGGTGTCATGCACGACATGCTGCGATTCTTCCTTAACCCACTCAGAAAAAATAGGTGAGCGTGGATACATGCCGCGAACCGATGGAGTGTAGGAAAGATAATCAAGGAAGAGGCGGGTAGTATGCGGAATCTGCGTAAACGGCAAACACTGCGACTTCATCGGCAGCTCTCCGGACATCTCTCGATACATCGGCGCGTCAGTGCGGTCCGCATATATTGTCTGTCTCTCGAAAACCAACCGAAGACGCTCTCGCGTGCCTTCAAAGCTAACACTTCCCAGCCGCTAGCACTAAGCCCAGCTACATCAGATGATGGGGAAGAGCTCAGGTTGCAGAGAATGACGGGAAATAGGTCAGGGCGATTACATTGAGGACAAACAACGAACTCGTTGCGCTTCCGGAAATCTACCTTCTCTCAAACACCACCGCAACCTTGTCTTCATACGTTATGTGCCAATCCCGAGGAAGCTCTCGCAACAAATTAGCCAGCGTCGAACCGGTGGGTAAGAGCACAGTCTGAATCTGCCACTCTTTCAGCACGTTCTGCCATCCCGGCTCGGCTTGCGTCAGGATCAGGTATTCGCGAATCCGGCCCGAGCCATAGAGATCGTGACGGTCATCGACTACAACTTTGCGCCCGGGGTACATCCGGTAGATGAGATACCCGCCCCAGGCGTCGGTTGAGAAAACTGGCTCCATGTTCGTCCGTTTCTGTAAGAAATCCACCGCTGCAACCGGCACTCTCTGCGGATCGAATTGCGCATGGATCACCTGCCGCGAGCCAAGCCATCCCCCCTGAAGACAAATTGCAAACGCAGCGGCCACCGCCACAATTGGCCACAGGTGCCCGCGAAGATCTATCTCCAGAGCACCCATTCGGTCTGAGAAATTTGAAATTCGAGCGCTGCACCTGCGCACCCATCGCCAGGCACCGGGCGTATCCGCCAGCTCCACAAAGTTTTCCCACAGGATCGGCCCAGCGATCAGCACCATCAGCATCGACGAAACAGGAAGATTGCGCGACGAATAGAATCCGGCATACGTCGCCAGCAGCACGACCAGCAAATGACTAAGCCGCAGCTTTCGATTATCCGAAAGACGACGGACCACAAACGCGATCAGCACCAGCATCAGAATGACCGCAAAACAACGCGGGCCCCAGCTGTGAAAATCGGGCGATTTGAACTCATCGATCCGGTTCATCAGGTAGTGATCGCTCAGATAGCGATAGATGTGCGCGTGCAGGCGCCACCCATAGGGATTCACCAGCGTCGCCGCCGCCGAGACTACCCAGGCCGCAAACATGGCGCGAGCCCGATGCGCGGAGCGAATCGCAGCAAACACATCCCGAGTGCGCACACTCTCTACGAATGCAGCGAAGGTGTAGATCCCGAGCAGCACGATTCCAAAGAGCCAGCCGCCATGCAGATTCACCCATAGCAACATGGAGGCAGGAAAAAACCAGGGAATCCATCGTTGCAAACTTCCGTGCTCGCATTGTTCCCATCCTTGCCACCGCTCCAGCACAACAAACCACAGCATAGAAAAAAGCCAGCTCACAATGTGCGGACGGGCAAACAAATGAATAGTCGCAGCCGCCTCCGCCAACAGCATTAGCACAATCGCCAGCAGAAGACCGGTGCCCCGTTTAATCAACTGCGAAAGCAGCAGTGTAAAGATTGCCGCTACTAAAAGGGCACACAACCAAACTACTCCATTCAGTCCGCACGCCCGGTGTAGAATCCCGAGCAGAATGTCGTACAACCATTCCCAGGCAAACCAGGACTGACCTTGCATGGTGGAAGAAAACGGATCGGTGCGAGGCAATGAGCGTATCGCCAGAATCTGCTCGCCGGTTCGAATATGCCATCCGATATCGGGATCAGCCAAAGGCCGATTCGACAACGGCCCAGCCAGCAGAGACCAAAAAAGAAAAATGAAAATGATGTCGCGGACGGAAGGCAGGAGAAAACGCAGGACTGACGAACTGGGCTGCGCTGGGGTCATCAAAGTTAAATAAACACGGCGTTGAACAGGCACGTGTGAAGAAGCAGTGTATGCGGAGTCTAGGGAATCAAGCCAGCGGAATGGTACAAGACGCCGTGCCCGTCATCGCAGCAACAAAAGTTTCGTCGGAACGAGGGTTCTGTGAATCTCTATACTAGAGCCGCCGATGACACTACAGCCTGTAAGCCGCAAGCAATCCCCAAGGGTGGTAATCGTGGGCGCCGGCTTCGGAGGCCTCACCGCGGCCCAACGGATCGCTCGACTCCCGGTTCAAGTCACCGTCGTCGACAAGAAGAACCATCATACTTTCCAACCGCTCCTCTATCAGGTCGCAACCGCAGGCCTGTCTCCAGGAGAAATAGCAGCACCTATCCGTTCCATACTTCGAGCCCGCAGTAACGTTGAAGTTTTACTTGAAGAAGTGCTCTCTTTTGATTTGAATAAAAGAAAAGTTATTACAAAACAGCAAGCACTCGATTACGACTTCCTGATCCTGGCCTCGGGCGCAGCCCACGCTTATTTTGGTCATGAGGAATGGGAGCCGCTCGCTCCCGGTTTGAAGACGATCGAAGACGCGCTCGAAATCCGCCGCCGGGTTCTATTGGCCTTTGAACTGGCCGAGCGACAGGCTAACGAAGGGCAGAGTGTTCCTCCGCTCCAGTTCGTGGTCATAGGAGGTGGACCCACCGGCGTCGAACTCGCCGGAACCTTGGCTGAAATCGCGCGCCATGCTATGAACCACGAGTTTCGCAATATCGATCCAAGGCAAAGCCGTATCTTGCTCATTGAGGGTGGACCTCGTGTTCTGCCAGCGTATTCCGAACAGCTTTCTCGCAAAGCCGAAAACCAGCTGCAACACCTGGGAGTAGAGGTCCGCACCTCCAGCATGGTGACACACGTTGATCCGGGCGCGGTTTGGATCGGCAACGACAAGATTCTATCGCCAGTCGTCCTATGGGCGGCGGGCGTGGCCGCGTCACCACTCGGTCAAAAATTGGGAGTACCAGTCGACCGCGCCGGTCGCGTACTCGTCCAACCCGACCTCAGCATTCCCGGACACGCGGAAGTATTTGTGATTGGCGACCTAGCCGCACTCCGAGACGAAAACGGCAAATTGCTCCCCGGAGTCGCTCCAGTTGCCATTCAACAAGGAGATTGGGTCGCAGAAACAATTGCCCGCGACCTGGAAAGTCAACCACGTCGCAATTTTCATTACCACGACAAGGGTAGCCTGGCCACCATCGGCCGCGCCGCCGCCGTTGCTCAGATCGGCAAGTTCGAGTTGTCTGGATACTTCGCCTGGCTAGCGTGGCTATTCGTCCACATTTTTTTCCTCATCGGATTCCGCAACCGCTTGCTCGTAATGATCCAGTGGGCATGGTCCTATCTCACCTACGAACGCGGAGCCCGCCTGATCACCGGTAGCGACGAACTGCCCGGCTGGACACAGTCTCAGGCGCAACCGGCAAAAATCGGGACCGCTGAGCCAATTGTTCCAGCAGGCCAGCGGCGGGCGTGATGCGGCGGCTCCCAGCCGATATAATCGACTTGCCGTGAAACGCGCCGCTGTTTTCGTCTCTCTGTTTTCGCTGCTTCTCTGCCCTCTGCTTCGCGCCCAGGACAACCCCGCCCCCGCCCAAGCTGCTATCACCCGAACTGTTATCGCCCGAACCATAGTCGTGATTCCCTTCGAGAATCTTTCTCCGACTCCCGGCCTGGAATGGCTTGGCGAATCTTTTCCCGAAGCCTTCCATGAGCAACTGAATTCTCCCGTACTGTACGTAGCCAGCCGAGACGAACGACTCCGCGCTTGCGATCGTCAGGGCATTCCGGCCGGCGTGCATCCTTCGCGCGCCACTCTCTATCGCCTCGCCGAGCAGATGGACGTCGATTATGCCGTCCTCGGCTCCTATAAATTTGACGGCGCGCGCCTGACCGCAACCGCCCAGCTCCTCGACATGCGGGCCCAAAAGCTATTGCCCGCTACCACCGAATCTGGACTTCTCGCTGATCTGGGCAACCTGCAATCCGCGCTGGCTTGGGATTCGCTTCGCCAAATCCGCGCCGATTTTTCCGAATCCAAGGAAAAATACATCGCGAGCGTCGCTCCCGTGCGTCTCGATGCCCAGGAAAATTACGTGCGCGGAATGCTGGCCTCAACCGCTGAAGAAAAAGTACAACACTATCGCGAAGCCGCACGCCTCAATCCCGAATACGCTCAAGCCTGGTTGGAACTCGGCAAAACGTATTACGCCCAGCGCAATTACGAATCCGCAATCTCCGCCCTGAACCAGATTCGGCCTTCTTCCGCAGTCGCACGCGAGGCCAATTTCTATCTCGGTTTAGCCGCCTACGCCCACGGAGACTTCGCGAAATCCGAAAGCGCCTTTGAGTTCGTCGCCGCGCGCTTACCGCTCGCCGAGGTATACAACAACCTTGGAGTCGTCACCGCCCATCGCACTCAAACGAAGGCCGCTGATTATTTTGCGCGAGCGATTCAAAACGATCCCAGCGATTCAGACTATCACTTCAACATGGGAGTAGCTCTCAGCCAGACCGGCGATCGTACCGGCGCGGCCCGCGAACTCCACGCCGCGCTCGATCATCGCCCAAACGACACCGACGCAAAAATATTGCTGGACTCACTGTCGCCTCCCGCAGGCAGTGTCGTTCCAGCCAGTTCGATCTCGAAGACTCCCGTGGAGCGCATCAAATACAACTACGAAGAAGACGCCTTCCGCCAGATGACCACGCAAATGGTGAGTTGGGCCGAACAACGCTTTGCCCAATCCGATCCTCATACCCACGCTCGCTATCACATCGAGCTCGGCAAAGAACTTCTGGCTCACGGATTCACCACCGACGCAGAAGCTGAATTCCGTCACGCAGCAGCAGTCGATCCGTCGAGCACCGCACCGCTCACCGCGCTTGCCGAGGATTACTACGCGAGCGGCAACGACAGCGAAGCACGCGCCGAAGCCGAAGCCGCATTACGTATTCGCGAGTCGGCGGAGGCGTACCTGATGCTTGCACGCCTCGACTTGAAAGAAAATAAGACGGAATCGGCAGCTCAGAACATCAATCGCGCACTGCAACTTGAGCCAGGCAATTCCGCCGGACAATATCTAAAACGCACCCTAGCAGCCAAGCTCGCGGAGAAAGCGCAGCCGCTGTCACAGCCATGAGTCTCATAGAAATGAAGTTGTCTCGATTTTTTTCTTCTCGTTTCTACACCTCTAAATTTTCTATTTCCACGGTCCGCTGTTTTGCCGTGACTCTTCTTTTCGGACTTTTTGCCACTTTTTCCGCCGCCAGCATTTTGCGAATCACGGTGGACGATGCCATCCAGCCCGTCACCGCCGAATTCATTGGCCGCGCGCTCGCAGTAGCCGCCGCCAATCACGACCAGGCTGTCCTCATCGAAATCAACACTCCCGGCGGACTGGTCGACTCCACGCGCGAAATTATCGACAAGATCGTGGCTTCTCCCGTGCCCGTGATCGTCTACGTAACTCCAGCCGGAAGTCGCGCAGGCTCGGCGGGAATCTTCATCCTCGAAGCGGCTGACATCGCCGCCATGGCGCCCGGAACCAACGCCGGTGCGGCGCATCCCGTGACTCTCTTCGGCAAGCCCGACGAGACCATGATGAAGAAGATCGAGAACGACGCGGCTGCGCTCATGCGCTCTGTCGTATCCAAGCGTGGCCGCAACATCGAACTCGCGGAAAGCGCAGTGCGCGAATCGAAATCCTTCACCGAACAGGAAGCCCTCGACAAGAAGCTGATCGACTACGTTGCCTCGAACGAGCAGGATCTGTTTCGCCAGATGGCCGGCAAGAGTTTCAAGCGTTTCGACGGAACACCCGTAACCCTCAACCTCGTGGGCCAGCCGACAAGCACCTACCAGATGACTCTGAAAGAGCGCATCCTTTCCTACATCATGGATCCCAACATCACCTTGATCATTCTGATGATTGGCGCGTTATGTCTATATGTCGAATTCAACCATCCCGGAGCCGTCGTGCCCGGCACCATCGGAGTGATCTTCGTCGTGCTGGCTGCCTTCGCCATGCACCTGTTGCCCATCCGCTTCGCCGCTCTCGCCATGATTCTCGTCGCCTTCCTTTTATTTGCCGCTGAAGCCAAGTTTGCCAGTCATGGTGTGCTGACCACAGGCGGAATCGTCCTCCTAACTCTCGGCGGATTACTGCTGTTTGACGGCCCCATACCCGAGATGCGAGTCCACTTGCTGACCGCGCTCGCCGTCAGCATTCCACTCGGAATCATCACGGCATTCCTTATGAGCATCGCCGTGCGCGCCCGTCGCAACAAAGTAGTCACCGGCGAACAAGGCTTAATCGGCGAAATCGGAATCGCCCAAACCATGCTCGCACCCGCTGGAAAAGTATTCGTGCACGGCGAAATCTGGGACGCCGTCTCCGTAGTCCCCATCGCCGCCGGAGAACGCATCGTAGTGCGCCAGGTTGATGGCTTAACCCTGAGAGTCGATCCCGTATTAGCGACGAAGCCAGTAATGGCTTAAAACTGGACGCGGATTTAGTCACTGCGGCCAAGGGTTAAAGAAATCCATCTACTCTTTGTCATCAACTGTCATTCTTCTGAGAGAACCGAGCCCCAGCTGACCCCTAGCCCCGCTTTCGGCGCTGTTTACTGATTGGTACCGGTACCCCCTCAGTAGCGCGGTGCCCTACCGTATAAAGCGGGTGGGTCACGGGTAGGACGCCACTTCACTATGTGTGCCGGTGCATGAGTGTCGGACGTGGAGCGGCGCTTCGGCTTTGCTCCAGGGGATAACATTTCACCTTGGAGCCCGAATCTTCCTCAGCAACTGCGTGTGCAAGTCGTTACCGCCGACAATCACTCGCGTGCGCTACAATCCGCTAAGACACTGAAATAAAAAAGTTTTGGAGGGTATATGGATCTCGGCTTTCCTGTGATCGCGGTGGTCATCATCATCTTAGTTATCTATGCGCTGAGTTCCATCAAGATCCTGGCCGAATATGAGCGCGGCGTCATCTTCCGCCTCGGCCATTTGTTAGGACACGCCAAGGGACCGGGCGTAGCCTTCGTCTTCAGCCCGATCGACCGCATGGTGCGCATTTCGCTTCGTCAGGAAGCGCTTGAAGTTCCGCCGCAGGACATCATCACCCGCGACAACGTCACGCTCAAAGTGAACGCAGTGATTTTTCTGCGGGTCATCGATCCCAACAAGGCAGTGGTCGAAGTTTCGAATTACGCCTACCAGACTTCTCAGTTCGCGCAAACTACTTTGCGCTCGGTGCTGGGCGAACAGGAACTCGACGAATTGCTGGCGCACCGCGACAAGATTAATTTGCGGCTGCAGAGCATCCTCGATCAACACACTGCGCCCTGGGGCGTGAAGGTTGCCAACGTAGAGGTCAAGCAGGTGGACATGCCCGAGTCGATGTTGCGGGCGATGGCCAAGCAAGCGGAGGCGGAACGTGAGAAGCGATCGAAGATCATCCACGCCGAAGGCGAGTTCTCGGCCGCGCAGCGCCTGGTGGACGCTGCCCACTTGTTATCTTCCGAGCCTGCCAGCATTCAGTTACGTTATTTGCAGACGCTCACTGAAATCGGCGTCGAAAAAAACACGACCGTTGTGTTCCCCGTGCCCATCGATTTCTTCTCCGGCATGCAGAAGTTGCTAGGAGGTAATCCCAATGCTGCTGCAACCAAACCCGCCGCGCCTGCGGGAAGCTAGAGGTCAATGTTAGAAGTCAAAGCGAAATTTCCATGCCCACCGGACGTCAGAACGCACGACAGGACGCACAACAGGATACGGAGATCACTCTCGGCACTGGCCGCATGCTGGGCATTTTTTTCGCGTTTGTGCTGGTCTGCGCTTTCTTCTTTGCCATCGGCTTTTCACTCGGTAGAAGAACTGCTATGGCAGGCACGAGTGGTTTGCGGAGCGCAGTCATGGGAACGCCGGCGACCATCGTGCGACCCTCGGCCGCAAAAAACGATGGTTCCCAATCCACGCCACAGGCTAACAATTTTAGCTTTTACAAGGCGGTAGGTGAGAAGAATGCTGACGCCGCGCTTACTCCGCAAGATTCGAAGACCCAAGCGGCGCCATCAGCCACTGCGGTGCCGATCGTGGACTCTCCAAACGCCCCCGCTGATGCCGCAACGGCTGCGCCCGCTAGCGGCGGCTACTACGTGCAGGTCGCTGCGGTTAGCCGGCAGGAAGATGCCGAAGCGCTGGTCGAGGCTCTGAAGAAGAAGCAATATCCTGCGTTCACCGCAAACAGTAATTCAGTCGACAAGTTCTATCACGTTCAGGTCGGACCCTACGCCGACATCAAAGAGGCCGAGACAATGCGCGCTCGCCTGATCAGCGATGGTTACAATCCAATTGTGAAAAAGTGATGTAAGAATCGGAGATCTGATGCCCGCAGGCGCAAAACGTCGATCTCCAACTTGGCAGCAGGCTCTGCTCCTTCTGATCGGCGGCAGCGTTATCGGCTACCCGTCCTTCATCAGCATAAACATATGGGGCGGCACGGTAAGTCGATACCAGAGCTTTTATGTCATGTGTTTCTTCGTCGGCGCTGCGGCCTTCATCTCAGGGTTCGCGAGTTTCCTCGCAATCGCCGTAAGAGCCGTCAGTTCGCCCACTGAATCCAGTCCCAGCATCGACGCGTCACTCGCTACACCTGTGCCAGCTTTCGCCGGCAATGTCGTCAAAGGTCAGGCGTCGGTCCCGAGCGGCGCCGCTGTCGCCCTCACTCGTCTCCGCCTAACGCTCATTGCCGCCCTTACTCTCGCTAGCGTTGTGGTTCTGCGAGGCTGGGAACGGCCCTCACTTACCTCAAGGTACGGTCGATACTACTGGCTTAATAAGGCCCTCACCTTGTTGCTGAGTCAACTGCCCTATGCCGTCGCGCTGATTCGCACTTGGAAAATACCTGACCGCGTCGGATTGGCACTCGCCATGGTAGCTGGCGCCGCGCAGCTTCTCCTTACATTCTTCCCAGGTTTCCGATACGATGCGGCTCGGCTGGACCCGTGGCCGTGGCTCAGCGCTGCATTCGGTCTGGCTGTGGTTGTATTTGCATACCTCGCGTGGCGGCCGCTCTTTTCTCGCAAAGGCAATATTGGTCTGGTGATTTCCATCTTTTTCGGCTTTATGGCTTACACGTGTCTCGCGCAGATGTCCCTTGCTGTTCTCTATTACCACGAACTTCGATGGATCTCGAGCTCATTGCGATAAGCTGGGGTTGAACTATGGATCCGGCTTTCTGTTACCCTTCCTGGATTATGACTCCCACCGCTCTCAATCTCGATCGCTTCCTGCACGCCATTGCCGATCCCACACGACGACGAATTCTGCTGGCGCTTAAGGAAAAAAACGTAAGCTCAATCAAGAGAGAAAGCGACAAGGAAAACGGGCTCTGTGCGGGTGACATCGAGCAGCGTGTGAAACTGGCGCAGCCTACCGTTTCGCATCATATGCGAATCCTGGAAGAAGCCAGCCTCGTAGAAGCCAAGCGAGAAGGCCACTGGCGCTGGTATCGGCGCAATGAAAAATTGATTACAGAAATGATGCGCGGACTGAAGGAACAACTTTAGGCAGTTCGACTCTAGACTGTTCTACCTGAGAAGATTCGACTAGGCTCCAGCGCCAGCCACGGAAGCTTTCTCTTCGTTTTTCTCGTTCACCTTTATTGCGGATTTCCCATCTCTCTGGCTTAGCGCACGCACTTGAGAAATCAGATCCGCCACTTCAAACGGCTTAGCCAGCGACGGCACGTTTTTTTCTTGCAGGAAACTTCGAGTCTGCTGATCGGTTACGCTGGAGAACGTCAGCAGCAGCCCCTTTTCCAAACCGGAGCAGTTTTTCGCAATCCACTCGTACATTTCTATTGCGCTATGTCCACCAGGCATGCGGCCATTCATCACGATCACGTCAAAAGAACCGTTGCGGAGGCGCTGCTGCGTGTCCTCGATGCTCATGGAGGTAACGACTTCAGCTCCCGCACCGACCAGAACATCTCGCTCGAACTCCAGCACCGCTTCTTCGTCTTCGACCAGGAGCACGCGTCCGGTCAAGACAGACTCTCGCCGCGTGGAAGGCACTGTCTCCGGTAACGCGGGTTTTTCGCTCGCAAGTAAACGGACTTCAATCGTCGCTCCACCCTCGTCGCGATTGCGGGCTACGATTTCTCCGCCATGTTCCTTGACGATCCCGTAGCAGATGCTCAGCCCAAGGCCAGTTCCCTTGCCCACTGATTTTGTGGTATAGAAGGGATCGAAAATCCGGCTGGGATCCTTAATTCCGGGTCCACTGTCATCGAACTCCGCGCACACATAAGCGTCCTTCCTGAAGACGCGGACTTTCAGCACGCCGCTTCCGCTGCCTTCTACCATGGCATCGAGTGCGTTGTTGATGATATTCAGGAAGACCTGCTCCAGTTGATGCGGATCAGCCACAACTGAAGGTAAATCTTCGGGGATTTCACGTTCAAGCGAAACATTGTTGACCCTCAAATCGTATTCGCGCAGGGTGAGAGATTCTTCCAGCACCTTGCGTAAATCCACTTCCTGTTTCTGCGGCTTGCGCTGGCGGGCAAAGGAAAGGAGATTCTGCACCACGCGGTGCGTCCGCTGGGCCTGCTTGAAGAGCTTGCGAACGTAGTCCGCGGATTGGTGATCAAGACCTGCGCCGTCGAGCAGTTGCGCATACCCGAGGATTGCGGTCAGCGGGTTGTTCAATTCATGCGCCACACCAGAAATCAGTTGACCGACCGCCGACATCTTCTCGCTCTGCAGCAGTTGTTCCTGGGTTCGCCGCAGATCTTCATAGGCACGGCAGGTTTCTTCGTAGAGCTGGACTTTTTCAATCGTGGTCGCGAGTTGGCGGCTAATGGCCACCAGCAGATTCTCATCGTTACTGGAATAGTGCCGGTCTTCTTTGCTGGCAATACCCATGATACCGATGGGCTTGTCCTTACTCCAGAGCACAACCCAAATCCAGTAGGGCAAGCGGTCGGCGCACACGAACTCGACCACAGCGGGCGGCAAGTGCGGCATAAAGTCCTGCGTGACCACTTCCGCTCGCGAACGCATTACGAGGTCGCCCAGGCCATCCGGAAAAACTACTTCGGCCATGCGGACGCGCGCCTCGCTGCGTGGACCCCAACCCGCTCGCCGCCGGTAGGTGCCTTCTGGTTCAGCTGCCAAATAAACGGAACCGGTTTCCGCCCCAAAGAGCGAAATCACCTGACGCAGAGTGAGGTTCAGAATTTCATCCAGATCGAACGACTGGGTCGCGATTACGGCCATGGCATTGAGCGCGTTCAACTCGCGATTGCGCCGCCGCATCTCGTCTTCCGAGCGTTTTTTCTCGGTAACATCGAGAACGAAGCCCTGATAGCGTTCAATATGTCCAGCAGCATTGCGGGTTGCAAAACAGCTCTGGGCCACTGCCCGGTGCGTGCCGTCTTTGCGCCGAACTGTATTTTCAAAGTTGCGCACGTAGTTGTGCGCTTCGATTTCCTTGCGAAAAGCCTCGCGCTCCTCGGGAACCGCGTGTAGTACGCTGCCCATGTCGAGCGCCATCAATTCGTCGCGGCTGCCGTAGCCGAGCATGGTTACAAAGGCATCATTGCAATCGAGCAATTCACCATCTGGCGTCGCTACAAATACGCCTTCCTGCGCCTGTTCGAAGAGCATGCGGTACTTTTCTTCCGCCACTTGGCGCTGGGTTGTGTCGTGCACGACGTGGATTACGCCCTTTTGCTGAGTTCCCTGCTCGGCATATGACGAGGTAGAAACCACCGATTGTCCGCCGAAACACGGATCCATTCCTTCGGTCAGCCCCGAGCCGCGTTCACAATATGGGCATCCGGTCCAGGCACGCATTTGCGGAAGAACCTCGTCACAAGCATGGCCGAGAACATCGGCGGGAGCGAGTTCCAGTCGCTGCAGCAAGGCCTGATTGGTTTTGAGAATACGGAAGTCGGCGTCGTGAGCCAGAATCAGATCCTGGATGGAATCGAAGGTGTTCATCCACTGCCGCTGCGAGCGCAGCACTTGCTCGAGCAAACGCAGATTTTCGATCGCGATCCCCAGCGTCTGCGCTGCCGTTTCCAGAAAATCGAGTTCTTCACGGGTGTGGTTTCGGCTGCCTGCGCATCCGAGCGACACCATGCCAATCACCGACTTCTTGCCCTGGATCGGCAGCAGCATTACGTGATGAATGCCATTTTTCTTCAGTGGGATCCGCTGCGACTCCGATAGCTCAGAGAGCTTGACTACTGCCGCCCGATTCTCCTGGAGAATGCGGATTTGATTTTCATCCTGCTCAGATTGCGCGAGAGATCGCAGGATTTCCGGCGATAGCCCGGAATGCTGCGTGGGCACGAGAATGGCGCCTTCCATCAACTGGAACCACGCTGCCTTCGCGCCCACGACGCCTCTCAGCTTCTCCAGCGCAGTCTGCATCATGGGGGCATGATTGTGGCAGCGAGCAATCGTGATGGTCAACTCGTTCAGCACCGCGAGCCTACGGGTGCGAATACGCGAGTCGTCGAGCACCACCAGCAGGATACTCGAACCGAACAGGACTTCAGCTAACAGATAGCCTTCATTGGGGATATGCCTGGTGAAGCGAAACCAGTGCAGATTCAAAGTGAGTAATCCGGCGCCGAACAGAAATGGCCCCAGTCCGATACGCCCAAACCTGTACCGTATCAGTTCAACGATTGCCCCTGCTGCAATCAGGCGGCATGCAATTTCCAACGCCTGCCCCACGACTTTCGAATCTGGCAAATACAGCGGTTGCATGGCGGCGCAGACCATCAGCACCCAGGAAATTGCTACCAACGCCGTCAACTGTCGCCGCGCCTGGGCAGATATAAGCGCCGCCGCCGCGAACAAGCCCACCGCCAGCACAAAATCGGCCTGCGCAAATGCCACTACTGCCTTCGACGCGGCGTGGAACTCTCCGGTGCCTGCTACCCCTAGAAATGCGCCATAGGCGACCCATGCCGCTGCCCATGCCAGCAGGCATTGTTCCCGAAAGACCCGGAAGAATAAAAGACTGACGACGACCACGATCAGCGAAGCCGTTTCCCGCGCAGTCAACCAGGGGACGGTCAACATGCCAACCGAATTCCCAAATATTCCGGCAGGATGCATAGACAGACGCACGAACACCTAAGCTCTTTAAATATCACGCTGGCTGCTCCTCGTTACCGGATTTCCGTCTCCAATTGGTTACTTTCGGAATGTGAAGTCGTAGCCTAGAATGGCGATACATTTACTTAGCGCCATGCCTAATGACCGTATCCTCGTAGTGGACGACGAGGAAACAATCCGCGAGATTGTCTCCTCAACGCTTAACGGTGCCCATTTCCAGACCCGCCAAGCTGCCAGTGGCGTTGAAGCCCTGGCAGTTCTCGAATCCGGTGACGAATTCGATCTCGTCCTTTCAGACTTGATGATGGCTGAAATGGACGGAATTACGCTTTTGGAACGCGCCAAGGAACGCTACCCCGATATGCCGATCGTGATGGTCACCGCGGTCAGCGACATCGAGGTCGCGCTGCAGGCCTTGCGCAATGGAGCGTACGACTACCTGCTCAAGCCTTTCGAGCGTGAGCAACTGTTGGCCACGGTCCGTCGCGCGTTGGAGAATCGCCGCCTCAAGCGCGAAAACGACGCCTATCGCACTAACCTTGAGGCGCTGGTTGCGGCACGTACCCAGCAATGGAAAACGGCGCTCTCCAGCCTGGAGAAGTCCTACGACATCACGCTCGAAGCATTGGGCGATGCGCTTGACCTCAAGGACGCTGAAACTGAAGGCCACTCTCGACGGGTGACGGCATACACCATTGCCATTGCGCGAAAAATGGGATTGCCGAAAGAAGACATCAATGTCATCGCCCGTGGCGCCTTTCTGCACGACATTGGCAAAATGGCCATTCGCGACGACATTCTGCGCAAGCCCGGCAAGCTCACGGACGACGAAATGGCGGTTATGAAAGAGCACTGCTACCTCGGCTACAAGATCATCTCCCGAATACCTTTTCTGGCGGAGGCAGCGGAAATCGTTTATTCCCACCAGGAGCGCTACGACGGACTGGGTTATCCCCGTGGATTGAAGGGCGACGAGATTCCCCTGGGTGCGCGTATGTTCTCGATCGCCGATACGCTCGATGCTATGACTTCCGATCGCGTCTACCGTCCCGCACAATCATTTGAGGCTGCTCGCAAGGAAATCGAACTCTGGTCGGGGCGGCAGTTCGATCCCAAGATCGTCAAGATATTTCTCGAAATGCCCGACAATATCTGGCAGGACCTGCGGAAGGACATCAACGGGCCGAATCCGTCTTTCCCAAAGGTGTAATGGATAAAAAGCAGGCATCGTTTTGTCCCGATTACGTCATCTTAGCTAATAGTGAAGTGAATCCAAACGGCCCCATTATGGTTGCGTTTTGCCGTACTGGGATGAATGACCGGTGCCCGTCAGAATGTGCCTGTTCGCATCTGGCGGGCAAACCGTTGCACGTCCTTCTGCATATCCTACCCAACGGGAAAAATTCGCATCGCCGTTTCTTCGGCTGCAAATCGAGAAGCTTGGCACGTTCTAATCGCAGAGGTGTATAAAGAGGCCTTAATCAAACAGGAGAGGTCCGATGAAAATCACCCTCGTCACTTTTTGCGCGGTTCTTGTTCTGGCTCTTGGCACTTTTGCGATGGCACAGAGTCCCACGCTCAATCCCGAGCCGAACACTGTTTTTGTGGGCGCCGATGGCAAATTTGAAACCGCGCCCGATACCGCACTGATCCAATTCAATATCTCAGCCCAAGCCGATAACGCCAAAGACGCCTACGACCAGGCTGCCAGACAAGCCGAGGCCACGCGCCAGGTTCTGCGCGCGAATGGCATCGATCCTAAATCTGCCGAAATTGGTTTCTTCTCAGTGAATCCGCAATACGACTGGAAAAATCCGGAACATAAAGTGATCGGATACCAGGTAACGACCAGCGTCGGCTTAAAGCTCAAGGATTTTTCAAAGATTGGGCCTGTTACCCAGCAGCTTGCCGATGCCAGCGTCAGTGAAAGCCAGTCGCTGAGCTATACCCTGGACTCAACTGAAGAAGCCAAGAGCAAAGCGGTCGCGGACGCTTATCGGCGCGCTCACGTTTCCGCGCAGGCCCTCGCCGCGGCCAGCGGACGAACACTTGGCGAACTCTCGTATGCTTCAGTCGATACCTTTGAAAACATTCGCGTGGTCGCCCCCATGCAGCACCGTACCATGCCCATGGCGATGAAAGCGGAAGGCCCAGCCCCTACCGAGGAGTTCTCGCCCCAGAACGTAACGGTCACCGCGCACGTAAACGCTATGTTTTTATTGAAGTAGCTGGTGTGGCGCGGACACTCTTGTCCGTGAACGATGGAAGAAAAATGAAATTGTGAGTTGAGAGCGTCCTGCTCCTGGCTGGACCCTTCGACTGCGCTAAGGCTGGCTCGCGAGGTGCCCGTCCCTCCAGCCCATGATTCAGTATGCGGTTACGGAACTAGTCATTACCATTGCGAAACAACGACCTCGCGTCTGGAGGCGATTCGGGTCGGATCGACCGTCACTTCGCGCTGGATTTCCATCTCGATCGATGTCCCCGGCTCCAGCCGCACATCGGCGCCTCGTGAGAGCATTCCAATCGCCGCCCCGGCGACTCCCCCAATTCCCGCGCCGATCCCGGCTCCCTTGCCACCGCCAGTTACTGCGCCGATCACCGCTCCAGTGGTTGCGCCTTCCGCAGCTGTCTTAATTTTTGTGCCGGCATCACTGTCTTGGCGAATCGTCCCTTCCGAATCTTTCATCGACGTGTGCTCAGCGCCCGGCGTGTTCTGGATCGACCCTCCCAGCATCACCGTATAGCCGTTGGGATAAATCATGGAGGTAAAGTGGATCAGCAGTTCGGCGCGGCCTTTCACGTGTCCACCACGTTGAACGCGCTCGATCTTGCCCTGAATGTAAGTTCCAGCTGGGATGACGACCCGGTCGTTGACCACAAACGGAAAGGCCGTCTCGGCATACACGGGATCTCCATCTTTAGCCGTTTTCGTCGAGATTCCCTGCTTGAGCGATAGCGGAATCCGCGTTCCTACGGGGATGGCCAAGGTTGGCTTCTGAGTTTCCACCGAAGGCGCAGCTGGGTCTGGGGCAAGAGTCGATTGCGCAGCCGCAGTACCAGCCAGAATCGTAATCGCAATGAATGCCAAAGCAGCACGGATCTTCATCGAGGGTTTACCTCTTCAGAACAGTTTAAACAACACATTTGCAAACTCAGATGCACTCCAACGAGTGCTGGTTAGCCGAGAGTCGGTTAACCAAGAAGAGATTAGAACTTAAACGGCTGAGCCCATTGCTAGTTGTTCTGCTTAGCATGAGTCTAACCACTGCTTCTTCGTCCGCGGTTCTCAGACACGTTACCCATGAACTGCGACTGCAGTTTCTGCGCGCATCCCTCGCCGCAAACATGCAGCGCGCCTTCCTGTATTGCCAGTTTCTCGTCCCACGGTGCCAGATGCATTACCGGCGCCTCGTAGTCGCCAAACGAGCTCCACATGATCCACCAGCGGTCGCTCCCGCCTTTTAGCACTCCACAATTCGGGCCGGCACAACGGTAAAACGGACTCGGAATAAGAAGTAGATTTTCAGTCATGACTAACCTTCATACTTGGGGCTATTGTAGCTGAGGAAGCGGCCAGTAACCACGAGTTTAAAAATGCCTCAGATAGGTTAGAAAAGTGGGGATTGGAAGAGATTTGACTTACTTGTACAGCAAGTAATTTTCTCGCATCCGCACAAATGTATCGAGCCGCTCCTGCCAATCCTCGGCAATCCGTCTCGGATCCTCGCCAGCTCCGATCGCCTCGAACACGGCCTGATTGACGAGCAGATCCGCCATGCGCTCCAGCTTGAAATCATTTGGATACAGTTTGTGCAATGCCGATGCCAACTCGATCCCTAATTCTGGAGACTCCAAGGTATTCCGATCTAAGAGAATCAGATTCACGCCTTCGCAGCGTTCCCCGGCAAAGTTACTTGATGACGGAGTGAAGACAATCGGTACGAACCGAACGCTCTGAATACTGCGCGCGTTCAAATAAGCCGCCAATTCCCTGCCCTTGATCCAGGGCGCGCCCACCACCTCAAACGGCGTATCCGTCCCGCGACCGACCGAGATATTCGTTCCTTCAATCAGCCCCACTCCCGGATAAAGCGTTGCCTGCGTCAAACTCCGCAAATTTGGCGAAGGATTCACCCACGGCACGCTGGTCGAATCGAACCAATCCCCTGGCTGCCAACCTTCCATCAGAACCACATCGAGCTTGGCTCCAATGTGCCGCTCGGCATTAAACATTTTCGCAAGTTCACCGAGCGTCATGCCGTGACGCGGAGGCTCAGGAAAATAATTCGTAAATCTTTCCTGCCCTTCATCCGAGATCGGGCCCTGCACAAACGACCCCGTAATCGGGTTCGGCCGATCCAAGATAACCACCTCAATTCCAGCCTTCGCCGCCGCTTCCAGAAAATATCCCACGGTAGTCTCGTAGGTGTAGAAGCGCACACCCGCATCTGCCAGATCGATGACCACTGCATCTAGCCGTTTCAGCACGTCGATTGGTGGACGCCTCGCCGCATCGCCAGCCCCGTAGACGCTGTAGACGGCGATTCCAGTCGCCACATCCTTCGTATTTTTGACGTCGGTTGTATCCAGCGTCCCTGTCACCCCATGTTCCGGGCTGAAAATCGCATCCAGCGAAATCCCCGGCACGTTGGCCAGCACGTCAATCGTCCGTCGCCCTTCCGAGTCCACGCCAGTCTGATTCGTCACCAATCCGATACTGCGCGGAGCCCCGCCTTTGGACGGATGCAGCGCCGCGAACTGCGTCTCCTCGAGCACATCGATTCCCGTCTTCACCGTTCCATTTCGCACGGCCAACTTGCGCGCCGCGCTCTGCATTTCGTTGTAGCCGGTGATCGTCGCCAACCGCATCTTCTCGGCTTGAACAGGATCGAGCGCCAGTGCCGCGGCTACTGCCGTGGCGATTTCTGTCCTGAGCGCAATCGCGTTTCCCTTCTGCTTCGGCGGCACCAGGTTCATGTGTACTGCGTTCGTCATCAGCACGATATAAGTCTTTGTCGTGGGATCGATCCACAGCGAAGTTCCAGTGAATCCCGTATGCCCGTAACTGCCCACTGGCAAGAGTTCTCCACGATTCGTGGAAAAAGGAGAATCAATGTCCCAGCCAAACCCGCGCAGCACTGTCCCGTTCACCGGCTGCTGTGGCGCTGTCATCTTCGCAACCGTCGTCGGAGTCAGCACGCCGCGCCCGCCATCCAACAAGGATTGCGCAAAAATTGCTGAATCATCAGCGGTAGAAAATAATCCCGCATGACCTGCCACTCCTCCCATCCTACGAGCTGTGGGATCATGCACCACTCCGCGCAGCAGGTGATGGTTTTCGTCTTCCTCGGTCGGAGCAATACGAGCCTCCCACGACGACGGAGGAAGATATCGTGTCTCTTTCATCCCTAGCGGTTCAAAAACATGTCTGGCAGTGTACTGATCGAGTGACTCACCCGATAGCCGCTCCACCAGCGCTCCCAGCATCTCGAAGTTGATATCGCTATAAACAAACACCGATCCGGGAGACCACTCGGGAGTCTGCTCAAACGCCATCTGGAAGGCTGTTTCTTTCCCTTCCCACGGCTTCGTCAAATCCAGATCAGGAGCGAGGCCAGAGTAGTGGATCAGCAATTGCCGGATCGTAATATCCTGCTTCCCGTTCTGCCCAAATTCAGGAAGATACTTCGCGACCGGATCATTCATGCGAAACTTGCCCTGCTCCCAAAGCTGCATGATCGCAGTTGTAGTCGCGATGACCTTGGTCAGCGATGCGCAATCGAACACGGTATCGAGCGTCATGGCCTCCCGCTGAGGTTCAATCGCGCGGCTGCCATAAGCTTTGCGATAAACCACGCGTCCGTCGTGGCCAATGATGAGGACAGCACCTGGAATCAGTTGCTGGGTGATGGCATCGTCGATGATGGGATCGAGAACGGCGAGGCGCGAGTCAAGCGAAGTCTGGGAGAGCGCGGCGGCCGAAAACAGGAGAGCGAGCAGGGGAGTGAAGAACAGCAATTTTTGCGATGAATATTTCACGTCTGTTGTGACTTTACATGACTTCGGAGATGCTGCTCAAGGCTGAAAGTTACAAACGATGCTCTTGCGGTAACTCCCGGTTTGCCTCCACACGCCGCCTTTGCTATAACCGCATCAGTCCACAAAACACAATTGAACCTGAGCCAGCTGAGTCGAGAATCCGGTTTTTCCTTTCTGGTGCGCAATTTCGCCGCGCAGGATGACCGCTTTCGCAGCGCTTTTGCCATCCTGGGAAAAGCCATCGCCACTCACGCCTTCCCCGGCTGCTCGCTTGCCGTCACACTCGGCGGAGAACTCGTCGCCTATAAAGCGCTCGGCCGCTTCACGTATGATCCGGCGTCGCCCGAAGTCACTACCGCAAGCATCTTCGATCTCGCTTCGCTCACCAAAGTCGTGGCAACGACTGCGATGGCAATGATTCTCTACGAGCGCGGCCTGCTCGATATCGAAGCACCGGTTAACGCCATCGTCCCCGAATTCGCCGATGATGACGCAATCCGCTGCGGAGTCCCACTGCGCATGCTGCTCATACACACCTCCGGCCTGCCCGCTTACGAAAAGCTTTTCCTGCGCGTCCAAACTCGTGAAGCCCTTCTGCAAGCCGCCTTCGTCACGCCGCTTGCCGCTGCGCCCGGTACGCGCGCCGAATACAGCGACATTGGATTTATCATTCTCGGCATTGTCCTTGAACGCCTCGCCGACGAATCACTTGACGTATTCTGCCAGCGCGAGATCTTCGGGCCGCTCGGCATGACGCACACGACTTTCAATCCTGTGCCCGCCTTGAAACAATCCATTCCGCCAACTGCTGACGATCGAACCTTCCACCATCGCATCATCCAAGGCGAGGTGCAGGACGAAAACGCGAGCGTTCTTGGCGGAGTTGCCGGACACGCCGGCCTGTTCTCAACCTCCGAAGATCTAGCCATCTTCGCCCACGCCATGCTCAACGGCGGACACCCCATCCTGCGCCCTTCGACCATTGAACTATTTTCGCGCCGGCAATCGGCTCCCGAAGGCACATCCCGAGCTCTCGGATGGGACACGCCCTCCACACCTTCGCAGTCCGGAAAATACTTCTCGCCCCGTTCCTTTGGACACCTTGGTTACACCGGCACATCTTTGTGGATCGACCCGGATCGCCAACTTTCGATAACTCTGCTCACCAACCGTACCTGGCCCGATTGCCAGAGCCCGGCGATCAAACAAGTACGCCCGGCGTTTCACGACGCGATAGTTGAATCCTTGGGGAAGAACGATTGAAACGCATAGCTTCTAGTCGCAAAACATCAGCTCGCAGAACCTCTATCCGTAGAAGAATAAGCGTAGAACTCCGCCGTCTCGATACCGAGAAAACAAACTCGTCGTCGGCCAATCTTGATCAGAAGTCCTCGCTCGAAATCGCCCGCATCATTAACGCCGAAGACACCAAGGTCGCCCCCGCGGTAAAGCGCGCTCTCCCGCAAATCGCGCAGGCGATCGATCTGATCACTACGGCACTTTCTCAAGGCGGACGGCTCATCTATATAGGCACTGGCACCAGCGGACGCATCGCTGCCCTCGACGCCGTCGAATGTCCGCCCACCTTTGACGTCAACCGGCGCATGGTCCAATTCATAATCGCCGGCGGACCAAAGGCGCTGAGCGCAGCCGTGGAAGCCGACGAAGACTCCCGCGAACTGGGCCGCAAAACTATCGCCAAGAAGAAGCCCACAACAAAAGATGTTGTCGTGGGACTCGCCGCCAGCGGGCGCACTCCCTTCACCATCGCCGCCATCGAATACGCGCGGGCTCAAGGCGCGAAAACCGTTGCCGTCGTGTGCAATCCGAAATCCCCGCTCGGCAGAGCTGCACACGTGGCCATTGTGGCGGAGGTCGGCGCGGAGGTTATCGCGGGTTCGACCCGCATGAAAGCCGGCACTGCGGAGAAGATGATCCTCAACATGCTCTCAACCGGAGCGATGACACACCTCGGCTACGTCTATGGCAACTTGATGGTGAACCTCCGCACGAGGAACTCGAAGTTGTTCGAACGCGGGGTAATCATCCTGGAAAAAGTCACGGGACGCGATTACGCAGCAGCGCGCAAGCTGCTCGCTGCCGCCGGAGGCCGAGTCCCGGTAGCCCTGGTAATGGCAAAGGCTGGCGTCAGCCGCGCTCGTGCCACAGATGCACTGGAAGAGTTCTCGGGCCGCGTTCGCCAAGCAATCGCAGCAGCGAAGGCGAAGTAAGCGGCGGGAGTTACAAACGGAACTCCCACTCGCGATTTCAAGTCCCATGACTTCGCATTCCCCGCTAGAATATTTCACAGAACATGTTCACAAAACCCCCAAGTCTGCACAGTTTCATTCTGGGGTATTGTCAGGAACTCATCACGACATGGATAAGCTGGTAATCCGCGGTGGCAACCCTTTACTAGGTACGGTTCGAATCAGTGGCGCGAAGAACGCAGCACTCCCGTGCATGGCGGCAGCTTTGCTCACCGACGAACCGGTGATTCTTGAAAACATTCCCCAGGTGCGAGATATCGAGACCACGCGCAAGCTCCTCGCCGCCATGGGCGCCGAAGTCGAACTCGGCTATGGACGAGCGCAGCACCGCACTACAATCTGTGCTCGTACACTTGCCGCTCCCGAGGCGTCGTATGAACTGGTCAAAACCATGCGCGCCTCAACGCTCGTTCTGGGACCACTCGTAGCGCGATGTGGCCGCGCCCGCGTCTCGCTGCCAGGAGGATGCGCCATCGGCGCGCGCCCCATCGACCTGCACATCAAGGGTCTGGAGAGTCTAGGCGCCAAGATCACGCAAGAGCACGGCTACGTCGAGGCCACAACTGATCCCCTCAAAGGCAACCGTCTAAAAGGCGCCGAAATTATGTTCGACAGAATTACCGTCACCGGCACCGAAGATCTATTAATGGCCGCAACGCTTGCCGACGGCGAGACCATCCTGCAGAACTGCGCCCGTGAACCTGAAGTGGCGGACCTCGCTACGTTACTTAACGCCATGGGCGCACAAATTCAGGGTGCAGGCACGTCGACGATGCGCATCAACGGAGTCGCCAAGCTCCACGGCGCGAGACATCGCATCATCCCCGACCGCATCGAG
This sequence comes from Terriglobales bacterium, assembly GCA_049674665.1. Taxonomy (GTDB): domain Bacteria; phylum Acidobacteriota; class Terriglobia; order Terriglobales; family Acidobacteriaceae; genus Acidiflorens. The sequence continues at coordinate 49,212 of JBATZM010000106.1, read as the reverse complement.
GCTGGAACCTTCATCATCGCTGGAGCTCTCACCGGCGGCGACCTCAACGTTGTCGGATGCGATCCCACGCATCTCACTGCCATTCTGCAGAAACTCGCGGAAACCGGCGTAAGGACCGCGGTGAAAACCGACTCCGTTCGCGTCATGGGCGATCAGCCGTTGCAAGCCGCCGATATGAACACAGAAGAATATCCCGGCTTCCCTACCGACATGCAAGCACAATACATGGCACTGACCACGCAGGCCGCTGGCACATCGATCATTACCGAAAATATTTTTGAGAACCGCTTCATGCATGCGCAGGAATTGGTCCGCATGGGCGCAAACATCAAAATTGAAGGCCGCCGTGCCATCGTCCGCGGCGGAACTTCGCTCAGTGCCGCTGCCGTTCTCGCCTCTGATCTGCGCGCCTCGGCCTCGCTTGTGCTCGCCGCGCTGGTCGCCGACGGCGAGACCATCATCGACCGCGTTTATCATCTGGATCGTGGCTACGAGAACATCGAAGAAAAACTGAAAGGTGTTGGAGCCGAGATCCGCCGGGTAGGAAACATTTTCCCCAAGCGGGCCGCGGCCCCCGCGCAATCCTGACAGGTAACGATAGTAACCTGCGGAAAATGATTCGCATCGGCATCCTCTTCTTTTGCCAATCCTGCCAATCGCTGCGTTGATCAAGCAGTTACGCACCTCAAATTGAAACGTTCGGGTGACTTTCGTAATTCCGTCTTCTCCGCCCGCGTGTGGGATAACTGACGTGCGGCCCGTGTAAGTCCCTGAATATACGGAGAGCTGCAAGGACCCTGTACATGAAGGTTGTCGTTCTGTGCGGTGGATTAGGTACCCGTCTGCGGGAAGAGACGGAATTTCGCCCCAAACCGATGGTCGAGATCGGCGGCCGTCCTATTCTGTGGCACATCATGAAGATGTATGCCCACTATGGCATGCGCGAATTCATTCTCTGCCTTGGATATCGCGGCAACATGATCAAGGATTATTTCCTGAATTACGAAGCCATGAATAGTGACTTCAAAATCTGCCTTGGCCGTCAATCGCACGTCGAGTTCATGGGCGCTCATCAGGAGCAGGATTTTGCCGTCACCCTCGCCGACACTGGCCTTGAAACCATGACAGGCGGACGCTTACAGCGCGTTGCCCGATATCTTGAAGACGATGATACATTTCTGCTTACTTACGGCGATGGCCTCAGCGACGTCAACATAAGCCGCTTGCTTGACTTTCATTGCAAACACGGTCGTCTCGCAACTGTTACGTCAGTCCCGCCTATCTCTCGTTTCGGAGTGCTCGAAACCGATGCACAAGGCAAAGTTCAGCGATTTATGGAGAAACCAAAAGCGAACGGCTTGATCAGCGCCGGCTTCTTCGTCTTTAATCGCCGCGTGCTTGACTACCTCGGCGGACCGGAGTGCGTACTCGAACGCGAACCTCTGGAGCGTCTAGCTCGTGAAGGTCAACTCATGGCCTATCGTCATGACGGCTTCTTCTTCGCCATGGATACTTACCGTGAGTACCAGTACCTGAACGAGCTTTGGGCGAGCGAACAAACTCCGTGGAAAGTGTGGTCGGAATGAATTCATTCTGGCAGGATCGCTCAGTCTTCGTCACTGGAGGCACTGGACTACTCGGATCGTGGCTGATCAAGCAACTCATCGATGCCAACGCGAGCGTGGTTTGCCTGGTCAGGGACTGGGTTCCGCAAAGCGAACTTATGCGCAGCCGTTGCATTGAGCGGGTCAATACCGTTCGCGGTGACATCATTGATCGAGATCTCGTCGAGCGCACTCTTGGTGAGTACGAAGTCGAAGTCGTTTTTCATCTGGCTGCGCAGACCATCGTCGGCATCGCCAATCGCAACCCGGTCTCGACTTTCTCCACCAACATCGAAGGCACTTGGAATCTGCTTGAGGCGTGCCGCCGCTCTCCCAAAGTCTCGTCGATTGTGGTGGCGTCCTCCGATAAGGCCTATGGCGATCAGGAACATCTCCCCTACAACGAGATGATGCCTCTGCAAGGCCGTCATCCTTACGATGTGAGTAAGTCGTGCGCGGATCTAATCGCGCAGACTTATGCTGCCAGTTACAACCTGCCGGTCGCGATCACGCGTTGCGGAAATTTCTACGGCGGGGGCGATTTGAACTGGAACCGTGTCGTCCCGGGGACGATCCGATCCGTGATTCGCGGGGAACGGCCTATCGTGCGCTCAGATGGCAACTTTATTCGTGACTACATTTACATTGAAGATGCCGCCGCCGCGTACATGCTGCTTGCCGAGCGCCTCGCCTCCTATGCCGCGCTCCGCGGACAAGCCTTTAACTTTTCCAACGAAAGCCAGGTCAGCGTGCTCGACATGGTTGAGCTCATCCTGAAAAAGATGAAGTCGCCACTGCGCCCTGAAGTGCTCAACCAGGCAAGCAACGAAATTCGTCATCAATACCTAAGTGCCGAGCGTGCCCGCACGGCCCTCAATTGGCGTCCGCAGTTCACGCTTGAGTCCGGCCTTGATCGCACTCTCGCGTGGTACCGGGAGTTTCTGGGTACGTCCAGTGCGATGACCCATGCGAGCGGGAGATAACTCGGCGATGACAACAACTGCGACCAAAACCGCCGGCCAACTCCGTGAAGAAGTCCGCGTGCTCGTGAGGCAATACTACGATGTCGCGCTGGCTACGCCGGCGTTCATACCCGGCCAGAGCGCCGTGCCCGTGTCAGGCAAAGTATTTGACAGCACCGAGCTCGAACTTCTGGTAGAAGCCTCGCTTGATGCATGGCTTACCACCGGTCGCTTTGCCGCCCAGTTTGAACGCGAATTTGCGGCCTTCATGGGCGTGCGCTGTGCGTCGCTCGTCAACTCCGGATCTTCGGCTAACCTCGTGGCGCTTTCATGCCTAACTTCGCCTTCGCTCGGCGATCGCAAGCTTTCCGCCGGAGACGAAGTCATTACCGTGGCGGCCGGGTTTCCTACAACTGTCAATCCGATCATTCAGAACGGACTCATCCCGGTCTTCGTCGACGTTCAGCTTCCGACTTACAACATCGATGTAACTCAACTTGAGACGGCTGTCTCCAGTCGCACCAAAGCCATCATGCTGGCGCATACCCTCGGCAATCCGTTCGAAGTCGATGCGGTCATGGCGCTGGCCGCCAAACACAACCTCTGGGTGGTCGAGGATTGCTGCGACGCCGTAGGATCTCTCTACAAAGGGCGTGCCGTCGGAACTTTTGGCCACCTTGCCACCACCAGCTTCTATCCCGCGCACCACATCACTATGGGTGAAGGTGGATGCGTGCTCACGCAATCGCCCGCCCTCAAAAAGCTAGCTGAGTCTTTTCGCGATTGGGGACGAGATTGCTGGTGCGATCCGGGGAAATCCAATACGTGCGGTTGCCGCTTTGAATGGAAGCTTGGCGATCTGCCCAGCGGATACGACCACAAATATATTTATAGCCACATCGGGTACAACCTCAAGGCAACCGACATGCAAGCCGCCGTCGGAGTGGCACAACTCAAGAAGCTCCCTGGATTCGTCGCTACGCGGCGCGCAAATTTCGCCAAACTTCACGCCGCCCTCAGCGATGTCGACGACATCTTCATCTTGCCGGAAGCCACCGAGCATTCGGACCCCAGTTGGTTCGGCTTTCCTCTCGCTGTCCGAAAGGATGCACCGACAACTCGGAACCAGATCGTGCGTTTCCTGGAATCTCGAAACATAGCCACCCGCCTGCTCTTCGGCGGCAATCTGCTTCGTCAGCCCGCCTATCGCGACATTCGACGGCGCGCGATTGGCGACTTACACAATACCGACTTTGTAATGAACAACGTTTTCTGGATCGGCCTCTACCCCGGCATCACGCAAACGATGATCGATTACATGGCGGAGACTTTCCATCAGATTCCAAAAGCCGCTTCTGCCGCTCACGGGGCATAGGTCATATGAGTCAGTCACAGATGACAAACCGATTGGCACGCGATCTCGATCACATTCTAGCGCGTACCGAGCCTCTGTGGCAGGAGCTTCGCGGCCAACGCATCTTGATCACGGGCGCCACGGGATTTTTTGGCTGCTGGCTGCTCGAGAGTTTTGCTTGGACAAACCGTCGCCTCAATCTCAATGCCCAAGCCGTCGGACTGTCCCGGCATCCGCGAGTGCTTAGCGAGAAAGCGCCGCACCTGACACAGGATTCCGCAATCACCTTGCATGCCGCCAACGTTCGCCACGGCGATTTTCCCCAAGGCACATTTTCACATGTGATCCATGCCGCGACAGAGGCCAGCGCAAAGCTGAACAACGGCTCGCCCCTCGTGATGTTTAACACTATCGTTGAAGGCACGCGACGCGCGCTGCAATTCTCCATCGCAAGTTCCGTCAGTAGATTTTTGCTCGTGAGTTCCGGCGCAGTCTATGGAAACCAGCCGGCGCAGCTCACGCACCTAAGCGAATCCTTCGAGGGAGGCCCAGATCCACTCAACGCGGCAAATGCCTATGCCGAAGGCAAGCGCTCGGCAGAAATGTTGTGCTCGCTCGCTGCCTCGCCACGCTTTGTAACGACAAGCGCGCGTTGCTTTGCGTTTGTTGGCCCTTACATGAAACTCGACGAGCATTTTGCCATCGGCAATTTTATTTCCGATCGTCTACACAACCACCCAATTCGCGTCCGGGGAGACGGCTCCGCAGCGCGTTCCTATCTATACGCCTCCGACTTGATGGTCTGGCTCTGGACCATTCTTTTCAAGGGACAATCTCGCCGCGCCTATAACGTCGGCTCGGAAGTAGCCCTGAGCATCGCTGCTCTCGCGCGTGAAGTTGCCGTCGCACTGCCACCCGAAATGGACGTTACTATCGCCGCCGCGCCGACTGGTGCGCCGGTGCACCGCTACGTGCCCTCAACGGCGCGAGCACGCGAAGAATTGGGCCTACGCGCCGAGGTGCCATTGCGCGAAGCCATTTGCCGCACCTACGCCTGGTTTTCAGGAAATGCATTCTCGGACCAGAAGGCTTCTAGGCCAAAAGATGTCGCACGAGGGGCCCATGCATAGTACTGCTGCTTTTGGTCCTCAGCCTCATCGCGCTTGCGGAGCATGCGGCGCCGCCGAAAATACAGTCTGCCATCGTCAGCGGTTTGTCGTTCCCGATGGATATCCCTTGCCCGCCGAGTACAACGTCGTGGTCTGCCTCCGTTGCGGTTTCGTGTATGCCGATCCAGCCGCTACCCAGCGTGACTACGACAATTTCTATTGCGAGTGGTCGAAGTACAACGACTCAGCAACCGCCACCGGAAGTGGTGTTTCCCCTTACGACGCTGCGCGACTATCCGCAACTGCCGCTGACATCGTCTGCGCCCTGTCTTCGCATGCCGTAAGCATTCTCGATGCAGGCTGCGCCACGGGCGGCTTGCTCACCGCGCTTCGCGACCAGGGATTCCCCGCCGTAGCTGGACTCGATCCATCGCAGCGCTGTGCGCAGGCGTGCCGCGATCGTGGCTTTGAGGCTTACGTGGGATCGATTGCCTCGGCTCCCGCGCACATGCCGAAATTTGATTGCGTCGTGTTTAGCCATGTGCTTGAACACATTTACGACATCCCTGCATTTTTCGCCGCTGCCCGCCATCACCTCGCGCCGGGAGGATGTTTGTATCTCGAGACTCCTGACGCCACACGATATGACGACTATCTCTACGCACCTTTCCAGGAATTTAATACCGAGCATATCAACCACTTTTCAGCGCGAACTCTCGAAAACACCGCTCGGCGCTTTGGCTTTCAGCCCATTGTGGTTGAACAGAAAGTCATCCAGACGGCAGAAGATACGCTTTACCCCGCTGTGTTCGGCCTTTTCCGCGACAACAGCGAAACTGCAGACGAACACTTGGTCGTTTGCGATCAGGAGTTGCCGTCCCGGATCGCCGCTTATATCCGACATTCCGCCGAGCACATGGAAAGGATCAATCACCACTTAATCAGACAGCTCGCAGACGCTCCGCGCGTCATCGTTTGGGGCGCCGGACAATTCGCGATGAAGCTACTTGCACTTCCCTGCCTGGCGCAAACCGAAATTCGCGCTCTGGTGGACAACAATCCCATTTTCCGAGGCAAAACATTGGCCGGCGCGCCCATCTTGGGTCCGAAGGAAATCGCTGGCACCCGTGAGCCGATCATCGTTGCCACCTTGCTGCATGCAGACGAAATCAGCTCACAAATCCGCAGCCTTGGGCTCAGCAATCCTGTCCTCTCGCTGCCCCAAAACTCGAATTCCGCTATTCACTCTGGAGCCAGCAGCCAATGAAGCTCTCCGATTACATCGTCGGGCAGCTTGCGGATTGGGGCGTGCGCCGCATTTTTCTGGTTACGGGCGGCGGCGCTATGCACCTCAATGACTCTATTAGCAAGGAACCGCGAATTCACTACGTTTGCAATCATCACGAACAAGCTTCGGCGATGGCCGCAGAAGCTTACGCCCGCATTAGCGGCCATCCTGGCGTGATCAACGTCACCACTGGTCCCGGCGGTATCAATGCCATCAACGGAGTGTTTGGAGCGTGGACCGATTCCATTCCGATGCTCGTGATCTCAGGCCAGGTCAAACGCGAAACCTGCATGCGCGCTCAGGGTATCACTGGCCTGCGCCAACTCGGGGACCAAGAAGTCGACATCGTGGCCATGGTGGAGAAAATCACAAAGTATGCGGTCATGATCGACGATCCCCTCTCGATTCGCTATCACCTTGAGCGCGCCTGGCACCTCACTCAAAGTGGACGTCCCGGCCCTTGCTGGCTCGACATTCCGGTCGATGTACAGGCCTCGTCCGTCGATCCCGCTAAGCTTTGTGGCTACAATCCTGCGAACGATAACTCAGCGCAGAATACTTCCGCCACAGACAACGCAGGCAATCAGCCTCCACTTACACCATCTGCGCTTACGTCATCATGTCGCGAAGTTCTTCAGCGTATCCGCAATGCCAAACGCCCGGTGATTCTCGCCGGCACCGGCATCCGCGCAGCCCATGCAGTCGCTGAATTCGACGAACTCTTTCATCGGCTGAGCGTGCCCGTGACCACCGCCTGGACTCACGACCTCATCGCCTCGGATGACCCACTCTTTTGCGGACGCCAGGGCACAATCGGAGACCGCGCTGGAAATTTCACAGTGCAAAATGCCGATGTTCTTTTGATCCTCGGATCGCGTCTCAATATTCGCCAAACCAGCTATAATTGGCAGTCGTTCGCGCCACACGCCTTCAAGATCCAGGTCGACATCGACGCCGCCGAGTTCCGCAAACCTACCATCCAGCCGGACATGGCCATCCACTATGACCTCAAACAGTTTCTGCAAGCGCTCCTGCGTCAGTGCGACGCTGACAATTACCGTCCTGGAGCTCATGCGATGTGGGTCGCCTGGTGTCGCGAACGCGTCCGACGCTATCCGGTCGTGCAGGATCGGCAGCGTCAACCCGGACCGCCTTTGAATCCGTATTACTTCGTTGAGCAACTCTCGGCCAAACTCGACGACGACGATGTCATCGTCTGCGGCAATGCGACTGCCTGCATCGTGCCGTTCCAAACTCTGCGCTTGCGCAAGAACCAGCGCCTTATCTCTAATTCCGGCTCGGCTTCCATGGGTTACGACCTGCCCGCCGCGATCGGAGCCGCATTCGCCCGTTCCGGTAAGCATGTCATTTGTATTGCCGGAGATGGCAGCATCCAGATGAACATCCAAGAGCTACAAACAATCGTTCATCATCACTTACCAATCAAGATTTTTGTGCTGAATAATTCCGGCTATCTTTCCATGCGCATGACGCAATCCGGATTCTTCGGTCGTCTGACCGGAGAGAGCGCAGCGAGCGGTGCCTCGCTCCCGGATATGGTAAAGGTCGCCTGCGCCTACGGCATTCCGTCGCTTCGCGTCGACCGCCAGTCGCAGCTGGAGCAAGTGGATCGCGCACTCGCTGCCGAGGGGCCGGCATTAATCGATGTTGTACTCGATCCCAGCCAGGAGTTTGAACCGAGATCACGTGCCCGGCAACTACCCGATGGCCGGATCGTTTCCCCTAATCTAGAGGACATGTACCCATTCCTGGATGAGACTGAACTAACGGACAATGTCATCAAGGAGTAAGGACATTACCATAAGAGTAAACCATATCTCCCGATCGATTCCGTATCGCGAACGAGGCAGGCAAGTAACATCATGAACGGGAACGACATATTCGACGAGTTATTCGTGCTGGAAGTCGCCAACAATCACCTGGGTGACGTTCAGCGCGGACTAAAGATTATCAGCAACTATGCGCAGGTGGTGCGCTTCAACAATGTGCGCGCCGCTATCAAGCTGCAATTGCGCGATGTCGACAGCTTTATTCACCAAGATTTTCGCCATCGCGACGATATCCGCTATATCAAGAAGACGCTCGACACACGTTTAAAGCCAGAGGACTTCGCTACATTGGTGCAAGCCATTCGGACAGCGAGTTGCATCCCGATGGCGACTCCATTCGACGAAAGCTCCGTAGATTTCTGCTGTGAGCTCGGTATCCCCATTCTCAAAATTGCCAGTTCGGACTGCAACGATTGGGTTCTAATCGAGAGGATCGCGAAGACGAAAAAGCCGGTCATCGTCTCTACGGGCGGGTCTTCACTCAAAGATATTGACGATCTAGTCACTTTCTTCGCAAATCGTCATATCCCATTAGCCATTAATCACTGCGTCTCGCTCTATCCTTCGGAAGAAAGCGACATCGAACTCAATCAGATTGACTTTCTCCGCAGTCGCTATCCCAATCACATCATCGGGTTTTCCACACACGAGTATGAAGACTGGACTTCGTCCATGCTTATGGCTTATGCCAAAGGCGCGCGCACTTTCGAGCGCCACATCGACATCCAAACGGAGGGGATGACCGTTTCACCGTATTGCTCGGTACCAGAGCAAGTCGACACCTGGTTTAAAGCTTTTCATCGCGCCAAACGCATGTGCGGAGCTCCTGGCACACAAAAACGCTTGCCTCCTCAAAAAGAAGTCAACTACCTCGACTCGCTGGTTCGCGGAGTCTATGCCAAGCGCAATCTCCCGGTCGGTCACGTTCTGCAGGATGCAGATGTTTATCTAGCAATTCCGCTACAGCAAGGGCAGATCTCCTGCCGCGAACTGATGCGAGGTGAAATCATCCTTAAAGCTGTGCCCAAAGACCAGCCCATCATGATCGACGCCATTGACAGTCCTTATGCCAACATACCATCGCTCACTGAACTCATCTATCACCGGGGTCTCCCACCAAAAGCGGCTGCCAGCGCGGCAAAAGCGGGCGGTGTCAAGTGAGCGAATTTGACAAAATAAAAACCATCAGCGTAGTGACGCCCTGCTTCAACGAAGAGGGGAATGTCCGCGAAGTTTACGAACGTGTCCGCGACCTGATGTTAAATCTCGGAAAATACCGCTACGAGCACATCTTCATCGACAATGCGTCTCGCGACAAGACGTTCGCCATCCTCAGTGAAATCGCTGCCATCGACTCGAATGTAAAAGTCATTCGTAACGCGCGCAACTTTGGACACGTGCGCTCTCCCATGCACGCCCTGCTGCAAACTCGCGGCGACGCTGTCATTGCCCTTATGTCCGATCTGCAGGATCCTCCCGAAGTTCTTGCCCAGCTGCTCGAAGAGTGGGAAAAGGGAATGCCCATCGTCATTGCCGTCAAGCATCAAAGTCGCGAAGCCGCGCCGATGTTTCTGGTTCGAAAACTTTTTTATCGGCTGGTCAACCAGCTCTCCGACGACATCGAGACCTATGAAAACTTCACTGGTTTTGGATTGTACGATCGACAAGTCATCGATCTGGTTCGCCAGTTCGGAGATCCCTACCCTTATTTCCGCGGCATGATCGCCGAAATCGGTCTTCCCCATAGCGAAGTTTTCTACGAACAACAACGCCGCAAGAGTGGCAAGTCTAAAAACAATTTCTACACGCTTTACGATCTTGCTATGTTAGGCATCACCAAGCTCTCCAAGGTTCCATTGCGCCTGGTTACTTTCTCGGGGTTTGCCGGATCCCTGTTCGCTCTGCTTGGTGGCGTAGCTTACTTTGCGTACAAGCTTCTGTTCTGGCAGCAGTTCACCCTGGGCATCGCTCCCATCGCCATCGGAATGTTTTTTCTTGGATCGCTTCAGTTGCTCTTCATGGGCATTATCGGCGAGTACATTGGGAATATACACACGCAGGTGCACAATCGTCCGCTGGTGGTCGAACGCGAAAGATTGAATTTTCAATATGAGCCTGGCGAACCGCTATCCCGTGGCACGCGTGCTTCCGGCGCAGCCGCCGGTCGCTAGACGGCTGCTGAACAACGCGACTGCTGTGACTTTGCGGAAGTCCGATCCAGTCTTTTGTTGACTTCCCTCTTGTTCACTTCAATGTTTTACTTTGCTTCCAGCGCCGCCAGCCGTATTTTCGCTTCTTTGCTGTCCTGATTTAGTTGAAGCGCCTGCTGATACTCGACCCGCGCGGCGGACATCTTTCCACTCTGTTCAAACGACATGGCCAGCCAATAGTGGTAGTCCCAAACCTTGGGATCCATGGCCACCGCCTGCAGCAGGTAAGGTTGCGCCTCTGCGTTCCGTCCATCCTGCAGAAGCGCGCGCCCAAGGAAATGTTTTGGAGCTGCCTGTTCCGGCACTAACTGCACCGCTCGCGCCAGCAATTGTTCCGCGTCCTTATACTGACCATCCACTAAATGAATGTTGCCGCAGTTGTAGAGTGCAGAATAAAGATTAGGTTCCTTTTCGAGAACCTCCGAGCACAGAGCAAATGCTCGCTGGTAGTCGCCCATTTGTCCGTACAATGCAGCCACACCTGCCATGCCCATCTCGGACTTCGCGTAATCCGGATTCACTCGCTCCAGCCATACGCGGCCTTCTTCGAATCGACCGGCGCGGATGTAAGATTCCGCCAAGGCCAGCGGCCCATAGCCATACTCCGGATGCTCCCGCACCACCGCTTCTGCTAGCTCAATCGCGCGATCGTTCGCGCCGCGCTGGCTGTACTCTTTCGCGAGGCCGGCCATCGTGTATGGATTCCCCGGATACAAAGATTGCCCTCGCACCAGCAGCAGCAGATCGTTTCCCCAGTGCACTTGCTGCGCGATCGATGCGCACACATAACCACTGCAGAGCAGAATTACGGCGCATCCCTGAACTGCCTGCGTGCTCCACTGCTTGATCGGGGGCAGCCGCCGTAGCCCCAACGCCGCTAGAATTGCAAATCCGATCGACGGCAAATACATATATCGGTCGCGCACGAAGTCGCCGTTGCCAAAGTTTCGTAAATACAGCGCTGGCGCCAACCCCACCAGCAGCCATAATCCTGCAAATGCGACGATGGAATTCTTTTCGCGCCGATTCCAATACCACAATCCGACGAGCGCTGCGCCCAGCACTGCGACGGGCAACACGACTTGAGTAAGAATTGCACTCGTAACATAGGGTGTGTAATAAAGTCCCGTCATGCCGATCGGAACCATTAACTGCCGCAGATAAATGGCCAAGACGAGCGGCAATGTTCGCGCTACGTCTATCATCCCGTGACTAGGATCGAACTGCCCCGTGGCGTGCAGTAGCGCGTGCTTCCGTAGCAGTACATAAGCGACCGTCACCAATGCGTATGGGGCTGCCTCCATCGCGGCCCCGATAACTATCTTTCCAGGCGATGCTTTCTTTCCCGTTGGGTACAGCCACGCATAGATTCCGACTAGCGCCGAAAACACCACGGCCATTTCTTTTGTCAATAGCGCGCACGCCAGCAGCACCATCGACGCGACCCACCACAACACTCGTTTCTTCTGATCGGAGTTGCACTCCGTGTCGCGTTCCTTGAGAAATGCCGCAAAAGCCAGGGCGGCAAACATCGTCACCATCGTGTCCGAGGCTGCGGAGATCCACGCGACTGGCTCGATGTGAACAGGATGAAGTGCGAAAATCAGGGCTGCCAGCGCCGCCGTCCAGTATTCCAGTCCGAGCCGTAGCGCCAGCCAGAACACTGCTGCCACTGCTCCGACGTGCAACAGAACCGCTCCCAGATGCCATCCCCACGGCCGCAGTCCAAACAACGTGTAATTCAATATCGACCACGCCACAAACAGCGGCCGGTAATATACCTGATGCCGGGCTACGTGATACCACAAGTCACTGCCAAACGCCCGTGGAAGATTGCTCCATGACCGGATGATCGGACTGTTGACGATCTGCGGCCAGTCATCCCACACAAAATCAAACGACAACGAACCGCTGTAGACCACAAACGTGACGAGCCCTAGCAACGGCAATAGGACGCTCGGCCGTCGCAGGTATTTAGCCAGCACTTCCGATACGCCAGGTTCTAGGGGGCCTTGTGTGTTGTACATGTGGTTCGGATTGAGGATTTAGCTCATACTAACGTCCCCTCCCGCGATGTGCATGTTACTCAGGTTACCTAGGTGTCCCACTTATTCCCGCGTTTCGCCCGCACGCTTATGCGACGATCATTCCATGGGGTCTGCCACGGGAGCCAAACCCGCAAAGGCGGTCTTGCCGGTTCTGTGCGTCGATCTCGACGGCACTTTGATCCGGGGGGACGTGCTTTGGGAGTGTGTTCTTGCCCTCCTGAAAACCCGGCCTATCCTGCTCGTAATGCTTCCCTTCTGGTTGCTTGCTGGACGAGCCTCTTTCAAACACCAGCTCGCCGCCAGAATCCAGATCGATCCTGCTCATCTTCCCTATCGGCTAGAAGTTCTTGATCTTATTCGTCAGGAAAAAGCTAGCGGCCGCCGTGTCGTGCTGGCAACTGCGGCCGATCGCGAGGTTGCTGAGGCGGTCTCCAACTATCTTGGGATCTTCGATGACGTCCATGCCAGCGATGGTCAACTGAATCTCAAAGGGACTAATAAAGCTGCATTTCTTATCCAGCATTTCGCCCAGACGGGCTTCGATTATGTAGGCGACTCCGCCGCTGATATTGAAGTCTGGCGCGCCGCGCGCGCCGCGTATGTAGTCGGAACCGAGGCCCGCGCCGAGCAAGCTGCCGCAGTCACCGCACTCAAAGGTACGATCCTCGAACCGCGCACATCGTTCCGCGCGTCGTGTCGCATATGGTTCAACGCTCTCCGCGGATATCATTGGGCCAAAAATCTGTTGCTCTTCCTGCCGCTTGCCCTGTCCCATAATCTTGAGGTTGAGCCTATTCTCCGAACTCTGGTTGGTTTTGCGCTCTACGGTATTTGCGCCTCTGGACTCTATATTCTCAACGATCTTCTCGACCTTCATTCGGATCGCGAACACCCCTGGAAAAAAGAGCGCCCATTCGCTGCCGGCGCAATCTCAATCCCGGGAGGATTGCTCGCCTCGTTGCTGCTGCTCTCTTCAGCACTCGGCTTGGGCTTTCTTCTCGACATTCCATTTGGTCTTGCCCTGCTCGGATACGCCACTCTTACCATGCTGTACTCGCTCTATCTTAAAAAGATTGCTCTACTCGATGTCTTCGTTCTCTCCAGTTTCTACAGCTTTCGGATTGTAGCTGGGGCTCTAATTTCCAATACCCCACTGTCGCAGTGGTTCCTGACGTTTTCGATGTTTTTCTTTCTTAGTCTTGCCATGGCGAAGCGTTACTCAGAGTTATTGCACGCGGGCGACTTGGTTAAGACAGGTAACTCCGGACGTGGCTATCATACCGGCGACCGTGAGCTTCTACTTTCGCTCGGGGTTGGCAGCAGTTTTTCGGCTGTCGTCATCTTTAGCCTTTACGTACACAGCCAGGACGTACTTCTGCTTTACTCTTCGCCGGATTTTCTTTTTCTACTTTGCCCCATTGTTCTTTATTGGCTCAGTCGAACTTGGCTGTTGGCGCATCGCGGAGAGTTGAAGGAAGACCCGGTCATCCTCGCTATTCGAGACCCCGTGAGTTATGGGGTGGGATTAGCCTCCGCGGTCGTAATAGCAGCGAGCATCATCCACATAAACTGGTAGGTTGTTTGAGATAAGAAGGTAACTAACCTTCACAGTTATTGAAGTTTTTTCACAACGCATAATATGTCTGGTCAATCTGCCGCAGCTTTGCGCAAACAATTCGGAGCTTCGCAAACTACCCAACAAATACTATCGTGGGGTCGCTATCCGAAGATCGCGCATCAGTACGTCCACAAACCGGCGTGGAACGATCAGGTGCCGGCAATTCTCAGAGACGTCGCGCCCGGTTCGCTTTTGCCTTTCGGTCTTGGCCGGAGTTATGGCGATTCCTGTCTTAACGCCGGCCGCGAACTGATCGACTGTCGTCGCCTCAACCGCATCCTCGGGTTCGATGAAGCAACGGGCATGATTCGCTGCGAAAGTGGCGTCAGTTTCTCCGAGATCATTGACGTGTTTCTTCCTAAAGGATGGTTTCTGCCGGTTACGCCCGGAACCCGCTTTGTCACTGTTGGGGGAGCCATTGCCAACGATGTACACGGTAAGAACCATCACTGCGCTGGAACATTCGGCGCACATGTTCGACAGATCGGACTGCATCGCTCGAACGACGGCCTGGTAAGCTGCAATGCCCAAATAAATTCCGACATGCTGCGCGCCACCATTGGCGGACTCGGCCTGACCGGCGTAATTGCCTGGGCAGACATCCAACTCAAACGCGTAGCAGGGCCTTGGATGGATGCTGAATCCGTCCCATTTCAGTCCCTCGAACATTTTCTTGAACTGAGCCGCGAAAGCAACGATCGTTTTGAATATAGCGTGGCATGGCTTGACTGTTTTGCTGGGAAGAATCCTCGTGGCATTTTTTTTCGCGGCAATCATGCCGTCGATCGCGGTAAAGAATTCCATTCCAAGCGCGGGCCGAAATTGCCTTTTGCTCTACCTGCGTGGATGCTCAATCGTTATTCAGTAAAGGCATTTAACAACGCCTACTACAAGATTCACGCTTCCAGAAAAGGCGCTTCTGTCGTCGCTTATGACTCGTTTTTCTACCCGCTTGATTCCATTCGGCAGTGGAACCTGCTTTATGGCCGACAAGGTTTCTTGCAATATCAGTGCGTAATTCCGGAAACAAATGTCGCAGCTTTCGAGGAACTATTCGATCGCATTGCTCGCTCCGGTATGGGATCTTTTTTAGGAGTACTAAAGCAATTTGGCTCGGTACCACCGAGCGGCATGCTCTCATTTCCGCGGCCTGGACTTACCATCGCACTCGATTTTGCCATGCGAGGTGAGCGCACGCTGGAGCTCATGCAGTCGCTTGACGAAATTGTTCTGCAAAGTGGCGGAGCACTTTATCCCGCCAAGGATGCTCGCATGAGTCCCGCTTTGTTTGAAGCCTCATTTCCTCGCTGGCGCGAATTTGTCCCTTATATAGATCCGAAGATGTCTTCCTCATTCTGGCGGCGAGTTACGGGGGCCCAATAATAATGATGACTGTTACCGCGCACCCTACAACTACGCGTCCTGCAGTTGTGAACGACGCCGCCTTAAAAAAGATCGTCGTCCTTGGCGCCACTTCCGGTATTGCGCTGGAAGTTCAGCGGCAGTTAGCTCAGCAGGGTTGCGAGTTACTCCTGGTGGCTCGCTCACCGCAACGACTTGCCGAGATCCAGGGCGACTTAGAGATCCACGGCGCTGGACAAGTTTTCACTTATTCGGCTGACTTGGCTTCTATTCAGCAACACGCTGCTATTTTCGAATTTGCCCGCCGAACTTTTCCCGACTTTGACACCGTGTTGCTGGCCTACGGCTCCATGCACAGCCAGCAGGAGTCGGAAAGCTCGGTTGACGTTCTGCTGGACGAATTACTGGTTAACTTTACGAGCGCTACTGCGATCCTCACTCTGTTCGCGGCGGATTTGGAACGCCGCCGCACTGGATGCGTGGCTGCCATCACTTCTGTCGCTGGAGATCGCGGACGCCGCTCTAATTACGTCTACGGTTCCGCTAAAGGCGCACTTTCTCTCTTTCTCCAGGGACTTCGCAGCCGTCTGCATCCGGCTGGCGTGCGGGTTATCACCATCAAACCCGGACCGGTGCAAACTGCCATGACCGATCACCTGCCTAACTCCGCACGCTTTGCCGATCCCGAGTTGGTTGCTCGCCATATCGTGCGCGCCCTCGAACGCCGCTCGCCCGACGTTCTCTACACTCCACGAATCTGGCGTTATGTCATGACGGCTGTTCGGCAAATTCCAGAAGGTATCTTCAAGCGCCTGTCGTTCTGACGATTGCTCTGACGATTGCTCGTTTCGGTCATTGTCCTCCCCACCTCCCCTCCCCCCTCGCTATTGGAATCATGGGTTTAGGAGGAATTTCCCGCAAAATCTTTGAGTCCCAAGGACTTATAGCTAAATTCTTTAAGAACCAATCACTTACCGTTGTCAAAGAACGCTGAAAATGGCTTTGGGGCAGCTTCGAGGGGCCGTCTTGGGAGACATGCACACTCTCAACTGCCCCAATCAGTTGGCTATTGTCGCATGGATCGGCAGGTGTGTCTGTGACGGCGATCACATGTGGTTTGTGATGAAAAATCGGAGGTCGGAAATGAGAATCCCGCAGGGCAGGTATAGTTCGTGTAATCGCCTGTTCACAACAGCTGACGGGGTTGCCGCTCACTCGCCTAGCATCGGACAAGGGTAGGTTCAGCATATATGAACCGGTCATCTGATTCTCTTACGTCGGGATGTCAATATTTATGTACAATTCCTTGTTTCACGAAACAGGAGCTACGCATGTCATTTCAGAAAATCCTAGTTACTTTGGCCATGCTGTCCATGCTGATTGGGGCGGTCCCGCTTCATGCGGCAGCAATAGATTCGACTCTTTACACCTACTACAATATCGGAACTGATTTGACAGGCATTTCCTTGACGGTGTGCGGGTCGCTTCCAGATTCAGACGGCTGCTATGGATCGGGCAGCATGGGGCCATTCGGACGTGTTGGCTCGATGATCGAAGGTAACCCAGCGCAGAACGTCAAAAAAGGCACGGTGACTCGCTATATCTATGTAGTAGATGTCGCATCCGGCTCTGGCGGGGATGGTGTCGAACTTTATGTCTACAAGAAAGTGGATACGATATCAGGGAGCGATGACTCAGTGGCGGTCACGCTGTACAAGACTATTAGTCTCACCGAGCTAACTGGCAGGAACACCGCAACAGCTTTCCTTGCGGCGAATACTAAGTTTCTCTTCGTCGGAACGAACCAAAACGGAAATGTCGTCAGCGTGACGAAAACTGACTTGGATGTAAGCACGGTTTCAGAAACCAGCGAAGCTCTTAGTTCAATCACGGCCAATGGTTATGGTGATATCAGTTTAGTGTGGGGTACGGGCGAAGGTGCTGTATTCGAGATAATCACCCCGAGCGGCAAGGGAGGAGTAGCTGGTGCTCCTGCGTCCTTTTTACAAAACACGACTCAGGGGGCCGTGCCTTCAATGTTGCCCTGAACATCGCACTTTTGAAAATCTCGACTCAATGCAATGACTTGAGGAGTCCACATGATACGAGGAGTTTGGTTATTGACAGTTTCTATTGCCGTCACGGCCTCTCTCATGACAGCTCAAACGACTGGGCACATTAGTGGAACTGTAATTAGCGAGGACGGCACGGTGATTGACCACGCGGACGCGTGTACATCGGTGACTTCTGGAAACAGTACAACAATAAACTGCCGTATCCCCGTGGACGAAGAAGGCCATTTTCAGATTGAGAATGTGAAGTTCGGAAGCTACGGCATTTTTGCCATCAACGAAGGGGAGGGATATTCAATTGAGAACCAAAGTCCCGGCCTGAAAGTCACCGTTACTCCGGAGAATCCATCACAGAGCGTCATGATTCGATTGCGACCAAGGGGAGGCGTCTTTACCGGTTCGGTAACGGACAAAGTGAGCGGAAAAGCAATCGAGGATGCTTGGATCGACTACATTGCGATTGACAACGGGGGTGCGGGTGGTAACCGTCGCACGGTCGGTGGTCGATTTTCAATGGCCGCTCCGACAGAGAGTAACCTGCTGATTTATGTGTCGGCAAAGGGATACAAAGGGTGGGTTTACACCGATGCTTCCAATCCAGCACAGCCCGTAGTGAGGCTCGCGTCAGGCGAACGAAGAGTGCTGGATATAGAGCTAGAACCTCTACCGAAAACCTCAGGGGTACGCTGAAGCTTTGGTCAATTGGTAAAAATCGCGATTACACTAACACCCAGAGGGGGCCAAGCCGGGGTTGTATGGCCTGCATATGCCTGAATGAAGGCATAACCTGATACAAATCGCACTTGCAGCTTGCTGCCGAGTAGTCCCAAATAAAAAGGGCCGCATCGCTGCGGCCCATTCTTACGATTATCAGGAACTCATCACGACCCGAAGCACAGGCAACTGCCTCAGGGGCTAAAGCCCGTATCTTTATTGGCTCTGGCGGCGCTGCTGAAGCCGCGCCGTTTCAAAACCAATTGATTTCCGAAGTCGGCAGACTACCTTCTTCCGCGCCCACCGCCGCCGCCGGAGTGGCCACCACCGTGACCTCCCTGACCGCCACCTGGACCGCGACCGGGGCCGCCGCGTCCGCGACGTCGGCGATTGCGATCGCCTCCGCCGCCGCTGGGACGTCCTTCGCGCGGGCCGCCTTCGGGACGCGACGCGCTGGCCTCGACCGATGCTACGACTCCGTCGACGCGGTTGAAATTTGGTTCGTCGTCGGCGTCGAAATCTGCGCCGCCTTCGATCACTGCGGTGGGCGCGCCTTGCGGGGCGCTACGGGAGACTGACGGTGGAGCGACATCTCCTGCTTCATCGGTTGTTTCTGGAACTGGAGCTCCACCCATTTTGGCGCGTTGCTCTTTCAGAATCGCCTTGCGCGACAGCTTGATGCGATTGCCTTCTACAGCCAGAACTTTCACCAAGACCTGGTCGCCTTCTTTCAGTTCATCGCGAACATCTTTGATTCGGTGTTCGGCAACTTCGCTGATGTGGAGCAAGCCATCTAAGCCGGGCAGAATCTCGACGAACGCTCCGAAATCAGCCAGGCGACTGACCTTGCCTAGATAGGTCTTGCCTACCTCGGCGGACGCGGTCAGATCGCGGATGATCTGCAAAGCCTTATTCGCCGAGACTTCATCGTTCGAAGCCACGTTGACCTTGCCGGAATCTTCCACGTCGATTTTGACGCCGGTCTGCTCGATGATACTTCTGATCATCTTGCCACCGGGCCCAATGACGTCACGAATCTTGTCGACTGGAATCTGGAGGGTGTAGATCCTAGGCGCGTACGTCGAAACCTTGACGCGGCCTTCGGTGATCACTTCGTCCATCTTTCCTAAGATGAACAAACGTCCGCGCTGCGCCTGGGCCAGCGCTTCGCGCATGATCTGCGAAGTGATGCCGGCAACTTTGATATCCATTTGCAATGCGGTGATGCCGTCTTTGGTTCCGGCGACTTTAAAATCCATGTCGCCGTAATGATCTTCAGCTCCCGCGATGTCGGTCAGGATAGCGTACTTATCGCCTTCCTTCACCAAGCCCATCGCGACTCCGGCTACTGGAGCTTTCAACGGAACGCCCGCATCCATCAGCGAGAGCGATGCTCCACAAATGGTGGCCATCGATGACGATCCGTTCGACTCCAGAATGTCGGAGACTACGCGCATGGCATACGGCCAATCGTCCAAACTCGGCAGCACGGCAGAAACAGCGCGCTCGGCTAATGCGCCGTGGCCGATTTCGCGGCGTCCAGCACCACGCATAAAGCCGACTTCTCCCACGGAGAACGGCGGGAAGTTGTAGTGCAGCATGAAGCGCTTCTTGGCTTCGCCTTCGAAACCTTCGAGGCGCTGCATGTCATCACTGGTGCCTAGCGTGGTGGTGACTAGGGCTTGAGTCTCACCGCGAGTGAAGACTGCGCTGCCGTGGGCGCGTGGGAGAACTCCGGCTTCAATCCAGATCTCGCGAATCTGGTCGAATTCGCGTCCGTCGGGACGGCGCTTGTGATCGATGACCTGATCGCGGAAGATGCGCTCACGCAGCTTCTCGTAATACTCTTTCAGCTTTGATTTTCCGGCCGCATCGTCTTCGGGGATCTCAGCGATAAGCTCCTTTTCCAACGTGCGAACCAACTCGTAGCTCTCGGCTTTCGGATGCTTCGCGGTATCGAGGGCGTCGGAAAGTCGACGTCCGATTTTCGATTCCAGGCCCTTGAAATAAGTCTCGTCAGATTCGGGCGGCGTTACTTTACGCTTGGGCTTGCCTACCTTGCTGCGCAGTTCATTGATGGCGGCGCAAATCTTCTTGATTTCGGTGTGGCCGAATTCAATCGCGTCAACCACTGTCTCTTCTTTCACTTCTTTTGCGCCAGACTCGATCATGACAATCGCGTCGGCGGTGCCCACGACCATGATGTTGAGCAACCCGTCACGCATTTCGGCGTAAGTGGGATTGGCGATGAAGCGGCCTTCGACTAGTCCGACGCGCACGGCGCCGATCGGGCCAAGAAACGGAATGTCGGAGAGGGTCAAAGCGGCTGAGGCGGCGTTGATGCCGGAGACATCGGGATCGTTATCGGTGTCGGCGGAGAGAACGAAGGCGATGACTTGAGTCTCGCACTTGAATCCGTCGGCGAACATGGGACGAATTGGCCGGTCAATCTGACGACTGGTGAGCACCTCGCGTTCGCTCATGCGGCCTTCGCGCTTGATAAAACCGCCGGGGATGCGTCCGCCGGCATAGGTGTACTCGCGGTAATCGACGGTGAGCGGAAAGAAATCGATACCGGTGCGGGGTTCGGGATTGGAGGTAGCGGCGGCGAGGACTACGTTTTCGCCGAAGCGCACGATGGCCGAACCGCCGGCCTGCTTGGCAAGTTTTCCTGTTTCAATGGTGAGGCGTTTTCCGCCTGTGAGTTCGATGGATACTGAGGTAGCTTCAGGCTTCATAGATCATCCTTTTTATTGGGCAGAAGGGCATGCGCGCGGGTACGAAGATCGCGTGGGCAGGCGGATGCCAGGCGGCGGTTGGGAACGCACTTTGCAAAGGCTCTCGGAGTGAACCGGTACCACACGGAACCGGTCGCTGTTATTTGCGGATACCGAGCTTGGAAATAACGGTCTTATACCGTTCCGAGTCGTATTTCTTCAGGTAGTCGAGCAGACTACGGCGTCTACTCACCATCATGAGAAGTCCGCGGCGCGAGCCGTGATCTTTCTGGTGCGTTTTGAAGTGGTCCGTCAACTGACCAATGCGCTCGCTTAGCAGCGCGATTTGAACCTCGGGACTGCCGGTATCGGTTGGGTGCGTGCGATACGTGTCAACGACGGTTTGCTTTTGCTCTCTGGCTAGCACTTACCTATTGCACTCCTGTCTCTTCTCGTTTTCGTAACGTATTCGATGGTAACACAGGCCGTCGTTAAGTGGCCAGCGGCCAGCTGTGAGAGCGATGTCCTAAATCAGCAGCGATCGCCGCCCCGACAACTCGCACCACGGAGACACAGAGGCCCGGAGAAAACCTTCAAACATGTAAAACCTCCACGGTGCTTCGTATTCTTCGGTTCGAGGTTATGCGTTTCATACGTTATAAGTTCATACGCTATAATTACGATCAAGACCTGAAACGAACGACGAGAGCGTCAATTTTTCTGGTCGATCCCAGAGAGTTTTTCAAGGGAGAAAAGCTGGACCGACCCTACAGAGGCCGCATATGTAGCCAGCCATAATTCAATAGAAATCCGGGGGTATATTGCCATGCCACGAGGCCGATCAACTTTTACCAAACGTCAAAAAGAACAAGCGCGACAACAGAAACAGCGCGACAAAAACGAGAAGAAGACCCAACGGAAGCAAGATCAACCGGAGGGCGGCGCAGTGGAGATCGATGAAATGCAGGAGATGCGCGAACTCGCCGAAGCCCAAGCTGCGCTGTTCCGCATCGGTAATGAAGAGGATGAAGACCCGAGTTCAGGTCCGCTGCCCATTCCGCACGCCATCAAAGCGCTTGATCGCTAGCCGCCTTGGCGGATTCGCCGGAGCACAACGCTCCGGCGAGCCCAGTTTCAGATTCTAGACAAATACCTCACCCGGCAATCTGGTTAACGTCCGCGATGCGAGGGTGTTTTCGACGAAACGCTTCGGCTGAGGGTTGGCCGCCGCATTTATTTGTTTGCGTTCGATGCGCAGCTTCAAGGTGCGCTCGATATTGCGCAATTCCAGAACCTCCACACCTGTAACCAGGGTAGAAGCTCGGCCTTGCAAGCCGGCGCGTCCCGTGCGACCGACGCGATGAATGAAATCTTCGGCCATCTTCGGCAGATCGTAATTGATCACGTGGGCCACGTCATCGCAGTGCAATCCGCGCGAGGCAATGTCGGTGGCAACCAACACCTGGTAGCGACCTTCCTGAAATCCGCTTAATGCCGCGTTGCGCTGGGACTGCGTGCGATCGCCATGAATCATAGCGGCGGAGAATCCATCGCGTTCGAGTTCTTTCGCCAGCCTCTGTGAGCCACGCTTGGTGCGCGTGAAGATTAAGGTCTGTCCCTTTTCTGCATAGAGCAACTGGCGGAGGACGTCCAGCTTTTCGGACGGCCGCACTTCGTAGGCTTCGAGTTGCACGCTTTCCGCGGGCTTTAGAGTTGAGCCGAGAGCTATGCGTATCGGCTCGCGAGTGTAGTCATTTACCAGCGCCGCGACGGATTGCTCCATGGTGGCTGAGAAGCACAGCGTCTGCCGCTTTTGCGGCAGAATTTGCAGGATGCGGCGGATGGCTGGGAGAAAACCCATAACCAGCATACCATCGGCTTCGTCGAGCACGAGTATCTTCACGTGACGCAGATCGGCAAATTTGCGGGTGATGAAATCCTGCAAGCGTCCGGGAGTCGCGATTACAAATTCGCAGCCGGAGCGCAGGCTTTGAATCTGCGCTTTCTCCGATACGCCTCCGATAACTAGCGCCGCCTTCGGCATCTTTTTGTCACGCAATTGTTCGTACTGCTCGTGAACTTGCATGGCTAATTCACGGGTGGGCAATAGGACCAGAGCGCTGACATTCTTAGAGGGTGTAACTTTCAGCATCTCAATGATCGGAATCAGAAACGCGAGCGTCTTGCCGGTGCCAGTCTGGGCGGTGCCGATGACGTCCTTGCCTTCAATGGCAGGAGAAATGGCTCGCGCCTGGATGGGTGTGAGTGTAATAAATTGAGCTGCCGCCAGCTTCTGCTGCAAGGCAGCAGACAGGGGCAGTTCTGTAAATGTTGTCATTCGATTGTTTTCTTTCTGGAGGGGCTTACTTTTAATTTCTCAAACACTTGTCTTGATCTCAAGACCGGAAAGAGTTCGCAATGCCGCTCGCATTAAATTGGCGCTGGAAACCGAACGGCGGGCAGGAAATGCGGAGGTGGTGCGGATCCATCGGGATCCCCGCTTAACTAGCAAACCGTAGCAATAGCGTTAATAGCAGTATAGCAGAAGAGGGCTTGGCACGCAGTTACGTCAGTCATAGCGCGGAGAAACGTGTTAACAAACAAGGCACCTCTAGGCGTGGCGCCGATGCCCGCGCCTAGCATTTCAGGGTGTCGTAACCTTTCCGCGAATCACCACCACTGACGCCGCTGGCAGATCGTAAACCGTATCTTTGCCGCCATTCTGCTTCGAACGCACAATCGGTCCATCGGGATCGGCCGTGCCGTTCGTGTAGGCAACAATAGTCGGTTTAGCAGCTTCTTCATCGTGTGCCATGAAGCGAGTTCGCGGCGGGTTCCACTTGTACTGCGCGCTACCGAACGTTGCGATTTCGACTGAGCCTTCAAACCCGGCAGTTGAATCAGCAGTCCCATGAAACACGATACGGACACGATGAGCGTTCTCCTGATCGCGATTCACGATCATCAACGACCATTCACCATCGGGACGCTTCAATGCATATGCGGTAACAAGCTCGCGGCCCGCGCCGTCGTCGATATCGGATTTTGCCGAATAGACCTGATGGTCTCCGCCGCCGGGTTGAGCCCACTCCAGATTAATAAGTTGCGCGACAAAGAATTGCGCCAGCGGCTGCTGAATTTTGTAAGAAGCGTCCACCGTGAACATGCCGAAGGTTCCGGGAGAACTATTGCAACCGGGTTCCATCTGCAAAGGCAGATAGTGAAAGTAATAAACGGCCTTGCCTCCTGCATCCAGCAACGACCCGATGTAGTCTGCCAGCCAGACGCCGGAGAAAATGTCCTGATAAGTTTCGCTCGCAGCAGAAGAAAGATTACCCTCGGTGACGAACATCGGCATATCGGCGGGCACGCCATCTTCATGCCATACCTGAATGATGTGGTGCATTAGTTCAGGCTCGTCGTAAAGAGAGCTCCAGGGAATTCTGCATGGATCGAGGGGATAGTGCTCGAAGGAGAAAAAGGCTAGATCCTTCATGCGGCCATGCTGTTTGAGATAGTCGAGGAAGCGCTCGGTCCAGGAGACTCGTCCGCTGGCGTCAGGCCAGACTTCGATATCTTTGTTGACGCCTTGAAAAGAAGGACCACCTAACTTAAGCGTTGGGTCGAGACGATGGAGCGCTGTCGCCCATTGTACGTACAACGCGGCGTAATCTTCGGGGAGCATGTACTGCCCGTCGGCCTCCTCGCCCATCTCAACGTATGAGATCGGATAATGGCGGCTCTCAATGTAGGCAATCTCGGCGACGGCGTTCTCGGGATTGTCATAGAGCAGCGCGACCGGAATCATGGCGGGCAGTCCGCGAGTAACACCGCTGGTAAAGAAAAGATCAAAGCCTACTTGAGCCTGGCGAGTGGAATGTAGATCGGAAGCTTGATGCCAGGGATCGACTGAGGAGCAGTAGGTGGTTGTCTGCTCCTGATCGGCGGTATGGCGCAGGGAGTCGTGGAAAACGCTGTCGTCTTTTGTAGTTCCGGTTGTGGTTCCTAAATAGAGTTCGCGGATGGAATAGCCGACGCAGTTACGAGGATCGGCGGGGCCGTCGGCATCGCAGGTATTGGAAGACTCAGTCATCCAGATGCGGACGAAACGGACATTGACGGGAGCTGCGACTAGACGCAGAGTTTCGGTGCGGCCCTTGCCGGCAGTAACTGTTCCCTGCTGAAAGGTTTGCCAGACACCGCGAGTCGGCGATCTGATGGGATCTTCACCGGTCCAATATTGGACGAGATAGTGAGTGGCGTAAGGCTCGCTCCACGCGATACGAATGCTGTCGACGGGCTGAGACTGTGCGATATCGAGCACAACCCACTGCGGATGCAGAGCGTCGCTTTCGCCGGTGAAATGTTGAGTGAGATAAGGATTGCTCTTCCAGAAGGTGTTAAGGTCTCCGTCGGTAAGGCGGGAAAATCCGGAATTGTCGGTACCATCGTTGCGAGTAAATCCGCGACGCGGAAGCTCGTAGCCGTACGAATAGCGAAGGCTCTCGGTGGGCACGGCAGAGCCTACAAAATAGCCTTTCCCAGCGGGATTGCTGCCGTCACTCTTATCGCTCCCGCTACTCTTTTCGCTCCACGTTCCTTTTGGGTTCCAGTGCCAGGCCTCAACAGCCAACTCAGTATTCTGCCGGAAAGAAACCGGCTGCCATCCTGATGAAAGCGTCTTTTGTAGTGAATCTGGAAGCAGATCTTTGTCGATAGCCTCGGCGGGAATACGGTCGACGCCGGCCCCCAGAGTCTCACTGGGGACGAAATGATTGACGGAGTGCGAGACATCAACAGTAATGGTTTGGGCGACGGCGTTGAGACCTGGAATGGCGATGGCTGCAAAAAGGATGGCTGCAATTTTCATGCGAACGCCTCCGAGTGTTCAAAAGATAGTGAGTATTAAAACGATTGAATTATACGGATTATGCGACTCGAAGACGAGCAGTTTTAAAACTTCGGAACATCGGCACCTAGCCAAGGTCCGAACCTGCCAAAAATCGAAACTTTATTAACGCATACCAAAAAAACAGGCCGGACTAATCCGGCCTGCTCAGGTTGTGGCTCGCTAATGAACTACTACTTTGACAGCGCCACGACTTGCTGGATGAACGGCACGGCATCGGGAGTACCCACGCCGGTGACGTTGTCCCAACCGGGACCCGTTGTAAGTGACGAATCTGTGCCAAAGGTAAATACATCCCAACGAGTTGAAGATGCACTTTGGAACAGGGCGCTGATGTAGTTTGTGGTGCCATCCAAGGGCGCCGCCAAGGAATCCGCACTCTCAAAGACCGGCGGGTTCGGTGGATCGAAAATGATGCCGGCCACATTGAACGGAGAAGTGACATCGATCACGTCGGTAATCGCGCTCCCAGTCAAGCTATACAGATACGGCGCTGCCTGGCCGAGCGGAACTCCGGCCGCTTGGTTGGCAATCGCCCACAACCCCGAAAACATGGGGCAAGAGAGACTGGTGCCGCCAAATACCTCAACAAACTGTTCGCCACCCGCCGTTTGACTCAGAGTAACGATGATTTCAACTCCGGTTTCCGGGTCAGCATTCATCGCGACATCGGGAACCATGCGAAAGTTACCCGGCAAACTACTCTGGAAGGCAGGCTTGGCAAAGAAGACGCTCGTTCCTCCTCCGCCACCGCTTTGAAAACCAAAGGCGAGAGGGGGAATAACCGGCGGATTGGGAGTGGGATCGGCAATGCGGGTAAAATTCATGCCCCAGCCCGTCTGGAGTTTGATCGCGCTGCTCCCATTGAGGAACGTGCTGGTGCCACCAACCGAGGTCGCAAAAGGAGAACTCGACCCTGCTTCGACCGATACTGCGTCGATGCCGTAGTCTGCAATATCGACTGCGAGAAAATCACCATCGTCGCCGCTCGAAATATCCTGGGATATGCCGAGCGCGGCTGCCAATTCCGATAGCGAGTTCTCGACCACCAGCTCCGACGGCAAAAATTCGACCAGCGCGATCTCCGAAATCCCGAAACTATTGGAGATCACGTTGCCTAGCAGGTTGTCGATGGCAAAAAGGTTTCCAATATCGAGATTGGTGAAGCTGTTGTCTGCGGTCAGCACCAGAGCAATATTGGCGCCTGGCGCAATCGAGTGTGCCCACTCAACGTCGAGGGTGGTTTCGAATTGCCAGTTTCCATTGATGCAATCCGTCCCGCAATTCACCGGGCCATTGGGGGTAAAGATTTGGAAGTTCGACGACGTGAGAGCGGGAAGCCCGTTCAGCGACGAGAACGTGTTTGCGTCGGCGGCGATCGTGTTCGAGCCAAACGCGTCGACGATTACGATCGTCTGGCCTGTGCCATCCCAGCCGCTCTTATAGGCCTTGTTCAGCCCGTACGCTTTTTGCAGCTCAGCGGAATCATAGCCGCAAGACGGTAGATTCGGAGGACCGGAGTTTATGTTCGCCCCATAGCGGTTGCCGGAATAGACTGCTCTTGGCCCACCGCCGCTGGTCTTGAACGTCTTAGTTTCAGGCGCCCGAAAACAATTGGCGCTGAAGAACAGCCCATTGGGATTGACTCCGGGCTTGAGCCGAACTCCAGCATAAGGAACGCCGGTATCAATATCCTTGGCGGGAGCCGCATTCGATGAATACGCCAGCTCGCCAACTTGCACCGCTTCCACCACCGCTCCTGCGGGTCCGGTAACGGAAGGTTCCGACGTAGGCGCCCGGCGGACTGTTCCCTTAACGTTGAAACGGTGGATCTGAACATTTAAGGCATTCTCAACATCGCCGACACGGCCGCGCGCCATTACGTAGTGGTTATTCTTTTCGGTCGAGGCGACCGTCAGGTTGTGTGAGGTGAGAAAATCCCGCACGACTGCCGCGTCTTGCTCAGTTGGCGCGAACTTCGCTACGTACTCTGGCATGGTGAGCCAGTGGTGATAGCTGGGCGAATCCTTTTGATACATCTGTTGGACTAGGGCGTCAAAGGCGTCCTTATTACGTTGGCGCAACCAAACTGTTGTGGTGATCTGTTTCGATGAATCTTCCGGACCCAGGTCTTGCGCCTTCGCAAGCATCGAGTGTGAACTGCTCGATTGCCGCTGAGCGAATCCAGAAGCTGCCATTAACGTGACAACCGCGAGCAGAATGGAAAATCTTATGCCAATCTGCAAGTAACTTCTATGCATCGACATCGGTCGATCTGTTCCGAGAGCGCGCTTACGTGTGTCTTGGGACATAAAGTGATATCTCCTGAAAGGTATGGTCAATTTAGCCCACCACCGCGGGCGGTCGCACCTCTGTGCAACCGGGTTGGGAGGGTCATGGGTTATAGGTTTTCTCTTTATACGAGCCGCAGAATTCCGCACCGGGCGAGGAAAGAACCAGTGCAATCACCGGACGTCGTAGCGAAGAGATCACCACCGGTACACGCTGAGCGGACCAAAATTACGCTGGCTGAGTGCAGGTGTCAATAAGGATTGGACCGAAGCAAAACTTTTACAGTTAGGAGACAAGATGGTGACAATTACGGATCTTATGTAGCCTAACTGGCAAGTAGACCCTAATACCCGGCAGGTTTCGTCCCAGATTTTTCCGGCTTCACTTCATACTCCGGATGAGGCATACCCATCAGCCATTCGTCGAACCATCCCACAATGTTGTCGAGGCGCTCAATACGGTGCCACGGCTCTCCCGAGCGTGATAATTCATGTGTCTCACGCGGAAAGACGACCATGGCGGTGGGACGATGCAGAAATTTTAGGGCGCGGAATAATTGCTCTCCGCCCGAGTCCTGCGGAGTGCGGTAGTCGGCCTGCCCCAGAATGAACATCATGGGCGTGTGGATTTTCTCGACGAACGTGATGGCGGAGCGGTTGGCGTAATCTGCCGGATCCTGAAAGGGCGGCGCCTTGAACCAGTTCGGCTGGAACAAAGTGAAATCGGCGGTATACCACCACGACGCCCAGTTCGAGATGTCGCGTTGTGACACGGCGGCCGCGAAGCGGTTAGTCTGAGTCACAGTCCAGTCGGTGAGCACACCTCCTCCGCTGCCGCCAGTGACGCCGAGTTTCTTGGGATCGACATAGCCGCGTTTCAGGATTTCATCGACTCCCACCATCAGGTCGCGGTAATCATCGCCGGGATAGTGATATTGAATAATGTTGCCGAAATCCTGACCGTAACTCGTCGAACCGCGCGGGTTGATGTAGAGCACCACGTAGCCCTTGGCCGCCATCCATTGAAATTCGTGATCGAAGACCCAGCCGTAGGCGGCGTGCGGCCCGCCGTGAATGTTGAGGATCAGGGGATATTTTTTCTTCGGATCGAAGTCGGGTGGTTTCTGAATCCATCCTTGAATAGGCAGGCCGTCGAAGCTCTTGTAATTAATTTCTTCCGGTTCGGTGAGGTTGAGCTGAAACCACAGCGTCTTGTTGGCGTCGGTGATGCGGGTTTGCGCGCCGTTTTGATTTTCGCTCCGAGTTTCAGTAAGCGACACGGTGAACAAATCGCCAATCATTGTCGGTGTAGAGATCAGAGCAACCGCATGGCGTGCGTCGGGAGTGACAGAAAAATCGAGTACGGCCTGATCGCCCCGGGTAATTTCGCTAACTGCGCCGGTTTGCGCATCCACACGAACCAGCGGCGTGCGTCCCTGCTTGCCTACGACATCGAAGAGCCAGTGCCCGTCCGGTGACCAATAAAGAGCGGGGCCGCTGCCGCCGCGCGGAGCCGCGTTATCGCCAAAGACGCCGTCGCCCATGTCGAAATCGTAGCTCGCCGTGAGATTGCGAGGCTCCGCATTGGGAACGAGATCCATCACCCAAAGATCGGGCTGCGAGTAAGAACGGATGGGGTGCGTAATAGAACCGTGAAAAGCTACCCGGCGGCCGTCAGGACTAAACGTGAAGTCGCCAATGCCCATGGGAATGGTGGTCAACTTTTCGGGCGCGCTTCCAGCGGACGAGACAGTCGACGCGACCGAATAAATATCAGTGCTTGGCGTCTCGTAGTAAGGCTCGTCAATGTGACTCGTCAGGAAGTAGATTCGCGAACCATCGTGAGTCCAGACAATTTCACCTTCGTCATAGTCGCCGCTGGTAAGTTGCACGGGTTTGGCGGGTTCGTCGGATGTCGTCGGAACGTCAATCACCCAGATGTGCTCGTGCCGCTTGAAATCGAGATAGCCCTCGTCATTGTCGCGGTAGACGGCTCGGGTAATGACGTGGATGTCGGATTCATGGTCGCTATCGGAGTCAGGCTTAGATGTCCCGGTGTTTGCATCGCTCGCCTTCGCATCTTTCTTCTTATGCTGTTCTTTTTCGATATCTTCGGGCGTAGTCGAACTCGAGAAAGCGATGCGCTTGCTGTCCGGCGACCAGACCGGACCAGCGGCTCCTTTCGGCAGATCGGTAATGATGCGAGCTTCACCGCCGGTGAGCGACAGAATCGCAATTTGTGGTGGGCGAGGCTTGCCGCTGTCGTCCTTCTCTCCACCGCGAACAAATGCGATGCTCTTGCCATCCGGCGACCACCGAGCGTGCGCGTCATGCTTGCCGTTAGTCAGGCGCAGTGGAGATTCGCTGCCAGAGGTAGCCACGATCCAGATAGAAGTCTCGTACCCGGTGCGTTTCTCATCGGTAACGACACGGGTAAAAGCAGCGCGCGATCCGTCGGGCGAAATCTGCGGGTCGCCGATCCAGACAAAATCGAACAGATCTTTTTCGGTGATGGCTCGTTTCGTGCCCGGCTTGGCGCTCGAACTCTGCGCGGCGAGCGGGGTGACGCTTGCGAGTAGAACTGCGAGTACAACAATGACCGGAGCGATGACGGCCGAATTGATGACAGCCGAATTAAAGATCGCAGTGGAAAAACGGAATTTCATGGGCATCCTCAAAATGGCGGCCGCACTCGCGGCGAATGTGCATTGTGCTATGCAGAGCTACAGGCGGTCAAACAGCGACACCCTGTTAAAGCGGCAGCCAAGTTCCAATTCCCTTCTCTAAAGCGCGTTTATAGATCAACGGCGCGACGGCGATGTCATCGAGCGCAAGTCCCAGATTGCAGGCAATGGTGCGCTCTTCCGGTCTCTCACGGCCAACTTTGCGGCCGGTAACAAGCTCTCCCAAGTCGGCGTGGATGGCTGGGATATTTTGAAAATACCCGAGGTCGCGATAATAATGAAGTTGCGGCACGTCGTCGGTGCAGAACTTATCGGCTTCTCGCAGCGCGTCGCGATGCCAATACGAATCGAAATCCACCAGCGAAGCAAATACACCTTCTTGAAGCCAGCCCCGTTGAATCGTCGCGTGCGGTGTGCGCAGAATCGGACCCGCAGTGACGACAATATCGCTCGCAACAACCGCCTCCTTCGGCTCGCCCACTGGGACAACTTCGACCCCCAGTTTCCCACTCATTTCCTGCGCATAACAAACCGCTCGATCAGGGTGCTTGTCGAACGCATAAACTTTTCTCAACGGAAATAGAACTTTCAGCGCCTCCAGATTGCTGCGTCCCTGCACTCCGCACCCAAGAATGCCGACAGTACTCGAATTGGCACGCGCCAGATATTTCGCCGCAACCGCTGTGGCAGCGCCGGTGCGCTGAGCAGTAATCCAGGTGCAATCCATAAGCGCGATTGGGGCTCCAGTTTCCGAATCATTAAGGATGACCAGTCCCGTAATGTAGGGCAATCCGCGCTTACTGTTATCCGGATATCCGCCAACCCACTTCATGCCGGCGGCCTTCTGTGCGGGGATTGCTGCTGGCATGGCGTGAATTAGCGCGTCGGGCATGGTGTGAATACCGATTTTAGGCGGCATCTCGACGCGTCCTTCGCCCTTCTCTCGAAACATACTTTCCAGCGCCGCGATGATCTCCGCCATGCCAAGGCCCGTAGAGGCAACGTCAGCGCGAGAAAGGTAGAGGAGTTCTTTTCCAAGCTTTGTAGTCATCGCTTATTCTTCTTGCCGCTCATTTTCTCAGCGAAAGCGGTGGCGTCATCGAGCATTTTGTCGATCCGGCGGCCCTGGGCATCTGGAGTTCTGTAATAGAAAATGCCAAACAGGTGTCCGCGCCGGCGCGAGGCCGACATGCCATCCCAACCTTCGCGGGCGCTTGGATGGCGCGCGAAAGCTACTTGCAAAATAGGCGGCAGTTCCCGTTCCGCCTCCATGACATTGAGCAGACGTTCCGCAATTTGTTCTGCACGGCGGGCACGCGCTTCAGGGCTCTTCGGTTCGGTGATCCATTTTGCAATGTCATTTCGTGTGGAGTAATTCAGCCCGTCACACCAGCGGCGAAGCGAACGATCTTCGTTGAGAATATGCTTCAGCTCGTTGGGGATGATGACGGTCCGTTCTTCGACGTCGAGTTCCATCTGGAAACGCGCGACGTTGCCTTCAAAGGCTTGCGCACCTTTTTGCATCCGCTTGTTAATCAGCAGAAAATGCCGTCCCTCTCGGGTAGGAAACAGCGAAGTGCGGAACGGGAATCCGTTAATTTCGCCTTTTACTTTGATTTGGCCACGCAACCCCCACAGCTTGGCTGCATCGAACGGTACGTAGATGATGATCCAGTTGAGGCGCGAACGCAGACGCTCGAGCCTGGCTTCGAATCGCTTGGCGGCAGGTGAGCGCTTGGCTTTGGACTCTTTTGGCATTGGCGGAAAACCGGCACCGGCATTTTAATATGAACGGAAGAACCGCAATGGCATCGCTACAGGAGTTAAACTGTAGAAAAGATATCTGGAGAACTATCGTGATCTGCCCGAACTGCAGGGAAGACAATGCGCCTACTTTCCGTTTTTGCGGGATGTGTGGAACCTCGCTCGAACCTCGGCGACCGGGCGCACCGGCATTGGGCCCGTTATCGGCGATCCCAGCATCGCCTGGGCCAGTATCTGCGCCGGTTTCGACTGCACCGATTTCAACTGCGCCCGTTTCAACAAAGACAGCGAACTCAGACCCACTGCGGCCTCTTGTCGTGGATAACGCGAGCAATGCCCTAAACAAACAGGTTCCACCGATCAGCGGTCCTTCGATGTTGGGATTGGATCAGGTAGCCGCTCAAAGCGGCCCGAATCAATATAGCCAAGATCAGCCAAGCATTAATCAGCCAAGCATTGATTCGCTGCGGGAGAAATCTTTTTCCGGCCTCGATTCTTTCTTTGAACATGAACCGCCCAAGAACAGCGGAGGACGGATCTTACTGATGGTGGTGCTGCTTGCCGCGCTGGGCGGCGCAGGCTGGTGGGTATACACAAATTATCTCGGACCTTCGGAGCCTCGAAAGGCGGAGACTGCGACTTCGAGCACAACTTCAAGTAGCGGCGAATCTCCTGCCGAAACGCCATCAACGAAACCGGAGTCCAAGGATGCAGCGGCAGCGCCCGACGCGGGTTCGTCGCAGGCAGCGGTTCCGACAGCGGCGGCTCCGGAAGGTTCGTCCGAGAACGCTAATGCTAGTCCCGATGCAGAGTCAAAACCGGTGACCGAAGCCAAACCGGCGACTCCGGCCCCGTCAACCCCGTCAACAAAGATTGCGCCGATCGAGAAGATCGCTGCGAAACGCGAGCCTGGCGTGACTTCGGCTCGGGCTGCGAAAGCAGAAACTTCGAAACAGCCAGCACCAGAAGCAGCTGATACCGGGGACGCGGACTTCCGCAAAGCCGACGCCTTTCTCTACGGACGAGGCGCAGCAGAAAACTGTGACCAGGCGGTGAAATATCTGAAGTCGGCTTCGGCTAAGTCCAATGCCAAGGCCCGGAGCGCATTCGGAACCATGTATGCCACCGGCCACTGCGTGCCGCGTGATCTGCCAACATCATATTTATGGTTTGCGCTGGCGCTGCAAGTGGATCCGAATAATCAGATCCTGGAAAAAGATTTGAACTCGGTCTGGAGCGAGATGACGCCGCCGGAACGGCAACTGGCTACGAGGATGAAACAGTGAGAGATCACTCGCCCGCCGGCACCAGATTTAATGCTTTCTTCACCGTGCCGCGTTCGGTCATGATTTTGTCCTGGAGCAGCGTGATCGCGTAAATCAACTGCTCGGGACGCGGCGGACAGCCGGGGACATAGATATCCACGGGAATGACCTGATTCACGCTCTGCACGAGCGCGTAGTTATTGAAAACACCACCGGAAGTTGCGCACGCACCCATCGAGATGACCCACTTCGGTTCCGGCATCTGCTCCCAGAGCTGGCGAATTACGGGAGCCATTTTGTTCGAGACGCGGCCAGCAATAATCATCAGATCCGATTGCCGTGGCGACGGCCGGAATACTTCAGCGCCGAAGCGCGCAATATCGAAACGCGATGCGCCCATCGACATCATTTCGATCGCGCAGCAAGCCAGGCCAAACGTCATTGGCCAAATGGAATTCTTGCGCATCCAGTTGACGGTCGAGTCAAGCGTGGTCATGACGATGCCTTCGGGGACACCGCCTCCATAGACAAGTTCCTTGACTACTTTCTTGCCGTTTACGATGTCAACATAGGGGCCGAAACTTAGTTCTTGCGCCATAGTTATATTTTAACCGCAGAGGAGGAGTGCGCGCAGAAGGATTTGTTTGCCTAGGGTGCGATCTCTCGATTGGGTTAAACCCTAATTCTTTCGATTCCAATCGGAGAGGTACGCGCCATCCACGAGGTACATGACGACCTCGGGGCTGTTGCGAGAGAGCATCGTCAGGATCCTCGTTCTTACGAAGGCAGCACCTATGACTATTTCCTGGATGAAGTAATAAGTCTTGCCGGCTTCGAGATCCATCTCAAATCCGTTCGCATTTTGAGCCTGTGAAATGAGCGAATATTTTCCCGGATCCACATAGGCGATGCTATACGTACCCATATCGTTTACCGCGATGACCTTGCCATTGGCAAGCAGCTTGACCTCAGTCCCATACCCGGTATCGATCGCGGCCGGCGGTTGACAGACGACAATGATGGTTGCCTTATCTGACTTCAACTCAGGCAATGGATGAGCCGTCCGGTCAAGCTTGACCGAATACTTGGCCTTCCAATCCGGGGTACGGCTCTTGTCCGTGCCGCCATCCCTGGCGGCAATCGACTCCCCCTTTTCAGGATAATTCGCAATCGTCACGCGGTCGCCAAACAGACTTTGGCTTTTGGCGGTTGCCTTGTCGTAAAGGGCTCTCGGCACGACCAGCAGCACCTTCTCCGAATGGTCCCCTTGACGGTACTCCAGGTAGAGCCAGCGATCATGTACATGAACGCTCGCCATATACGAGGTCCCGTGCGTGTCCGTATCGAAGACAACTTTCGTGATGTCAGAGTATGGAATGGCAAAATGATCGCCTGCATCACTGCGAAATGTCAGTTTTTGACCGACATCTTCAAAGCTAAATACACCGATCTTATCCACCAGTTCCCGCTTATCCGCGCGCTCGTGTCGGCGAATTTTGACGCCATCGAACTTGGTGTCTTCTGAAAAGAGCAAAGAGATGCTGAGGAAGAAGAAAATGGCCAGATATGCCGCCTTTGACATGCGCCGTCCTCTCTGCGGTCTAACTCGGAATTCCCCATCGAACCCGTAAAGCGGCACCATAGTTTATCCCTGGGTTGGCAGTCTAACGTAATATCGCGATTTCATCAGCAATCGCCAAACAGAGCACTCAGAGATAGATTCTAGTTTTTTCTCTGCGTCCTCCGCGTCTCGGCGGTGAAAAGCTTCTACGGGTTCAGCACGATCTTCCCAAACATCTGGCTCTTCTCCAAGTACTCGTGAGCAGCACGAGTCTCTTCCAACGGAAATGTACGGTCGATGACAGGTTTAAGGCGTCCCGAGAAAACGTGATTCAGCACTTCATGCAGTTCGCTCATCGTGCCCATGTACGAACCAAGGAGTGACAACTGGCGCGAGAATAGAAATCGCAGATCGAGCTCAACTTTCGGTCCCGTGGTCGCGCCACAGGTCACAAGCGTGCCGCCAGCTTTGAGCGACCGCATGCTCTCAATCCAGGTTGCGGGCCCGACATGCTCGATGACGATGTCGACACCCTCGAAGTTCGTGATCTTGCGAACTTCCTGCCAAATCTTTTGCTCATAATGATTGATAACGAAATCGGCGCCGAGATCGAGGGCGCGCTCCATTTTGCGCTCATCGCCCGCGGTCGTGATCACACGCGCGTGAAAAAGTTTCGCAATCTGGATAGCCGCAATACCCACACCTGAGTTCGCGCCCAGCACCAGCACGGTTTGGCCGGGACGGATCGCCGCGCGTCCTGTGAGCATGTGCCACGCGGTGACAAACACCAGTGGAACGCTCGCAGCTTCATTGAAGTCGAGTGAGTCCGGGATCGGGATAACATTCACTGCCGGCACCGCAATCAGCTCACAGTTGCCGCCATCCACAGCATTGCCGAGCACCGTGAACTGGCGGCACTGATTCTGCAATCCGGCAACACATTTCGGGCAGCGATTACAGAAATGCATGGGCGCAAGGAGCACGCGTTGTCTTGGCTTGAGATCGGCAACATACTCGCCAACTTCGACAATTTCGCCGGCAATGTCGCTGCCCAGGATGTGCGGCAGGTTTACTCCGGGCAGTCCTTGACGCACCCAGATGTCGAGGTGGTTCAGGGCGCAGGCGCGCACGCGAATGAGGACTTGATCTTTGCGCGGCTTGGGATCGGGGATGTCTTCGTAGGTAAGAACTTCGGGTCCGCCAAACTCATGAATGCGAACAGCTTTCATGGGAGCTCCTGCAATTTCAGACACAAATTGGACTCTTCAAGCTAGCACAAACCGTTTTGGCTTTGCGTAGGGATAGTTGCTCCTCCGTCTGTTTAGCTAAGCGCAGCTCAACCTTCTTCCACAGCTATCGTCCACGTCTATGGTTTGACCTTGAGCCACTCACCGACCATAATCAACGCTATGGATCTTTACGAGGAAATCGTCCGCTTACGAAAAGACGGACGCCGCGGAGCGATGGCGACCATCGTCAACGTGCGCGGATCGATTCCGTCGTTCAAGACCGCCAAGATGTTGGTGCGCGATGATGGCTCAATTGTTGGAACGATCGGCGGCGGCTGCGTCGAAGCCGAAGTGTGGCAGGCCGCGCGCGAAGTAATGGAATCGGAGAGGCCGCGCACCCTGACCTTTGATCTAAATCAGGATCCGAAGTACGACACCGGCCTCGTATGCGGAGGCACGCTGGAGATTTTCGTCGAGCCAATCTTACCTCCAGCAGATCTTTATATTTTCGGCGCAGGTCACGTAGCAACAAGTCTTTATAAGGTTGCTCGAATCGCCGGATTCGACGTCACAGTCGTCGATGACCGCGAAGCCTATGCGAACCGCGA
This sequence comes from Terriglobales bacterium, assembly GCA_049674665.1. Lineage (GTDB taxonomy): Bacteria > Acidobacteriota > Terriglobia > Terriglobales > Acidobacteriaceae > Acidiflorens. The sequence continues at coordinate 11,993 of JBATZM010000106.1, read as the reverse complement.
ACGATTTCCGGAGGCACATCAGGTGATCGCAGAAGATTTCGAGAAAGCCGCGGCGCAACTCACGCCCAGCGAGTCTTCATACATCGTGATCGTTACGCGCGGGCACCGCGACGATATGCGGATGCTGCGTTGGGCAGTGCAAACTCCAGCGCGCTATGTCGGGATGATCGGATCAAAGCGCAAGACAATCACGATTTTCAAAGAGCTACAGCAGGAAGGTTTGTCGGCGCAGTTATTTGAGCGCGTCCATGCGCCGGTTGGGTTGGATATTGGAGCAATTACGCCGGAGGAGATCGCCGTCGCGATCACAGCGGAGTTGATCGCGAAACGGCGAAAAGTGGAGCGCGATCTGCCGCACATGAGCTGGTTCCATCGACGGGAACTGAAGTCTGAGGTTGAGCCGAAGTCCTAAGCACGTTCTACCGCCGAGCCGCACTCCGCGTCTTGACGGTTAAGATTTCAACATGCCGAAAGAAATCGAAATTAAATTTCGGATCGATGATCTGCCCACTCTGACGCGCGCGCTGAAGCAAGCAGGCTTCAAACAGCTCACCCGTTCCACCCACGAAATGAATTCACTCTACGATCTTCCCGGCCAGAAGCTGCGCAAGCGTGGCGAACTATTGCGGCTGCGCAAGTATGGCGAGATCTGGGTGTTAACCCACAAATCTAAAGGCTGCCCCGGTCGCCATAAAGTACGAGTCGAACTGGAAACGCGCGTAGAAAACGGCCAGCAGATGGATACCATTCTGCGAGCGCTTGGGTTCGCGCCCACCTTCCGCTATGAAAAATATCGCGCGGAGTGGAGCGACGGCACAGGCCATGTTGTGCTCGATGAAACTCCGATTGGTACTTTCGGTGAGATCGAAGGACCATCGCGCTGGATTGACCGCACGGCACGCGCACTTGGCATCGCCCGGAGCGATTACATCACTCAGACCTATGCCCCTATGTTTTTTGAATGGAAACGGCGCACGCACAGCGAAGCTACAGAGATGACGTTTCGCGCACTGCGCAAACAACCAAAAGACGCTTAAACCGCGAAGGCCAAAAACGGCTTGGACGCTGCATTCTCTTTAGCTATTACTTACTCGGCGATCTCGGCGTCTCGGCTGTGAACGGCTTTTTTAATTTGCGCCGCAACACTTCTTATATTTCTTGCCGCTGCCGCAGGGACAAGGATCGTTGCGCCCTATCTTGTCTCCTGAGCGCACCACCTGCTGCACTTGCATATCCCCAGCGCCGGCCATGCGCGCTTGTTCCAGTTCTTTCTTTTTCTTGCGCTGGAAGGCTTCTTCGATTTCATCGACGGAGGTAGCGACCTGGCGCGGCGGGCGACCATTACCGCCTCGACCGCCGGTAATGATCGAAGGTACGCTGGCGTCGAGCCCTTGGCCGGATAGCTCATTTGGATGGCCACCGGGTGATCCGCCATCCGGCTTTGGCGGGCCCGAATCCAGTGGCCGTTCCATGATCTGCATCAAGTACAGGTAGCGAACCGTTTCTTCCTGAAAGCGCTGCATCATTTCTTCGAACATGTCGAAAGACTCGCGCTTGTACTCGACCAGCGGATCGTGTTGACCATAGCCGCGCAGGCCTATGCCTTCTTTGAGGTGATCCATCGAGAGCAGGTGATCTTTCCATTGCCCATCGATCACGCTCAGCATGATCATGCGCTCGTGATAGCGCATGGCTTCTGCGCCGATCAACTTCTCTTTCGCGTCATAACGCTCTTTGAGTTTGTCGAAAATGGCATCGCCTAATTCCTGGCGATTCATCTCTTCAGGCTTGATGCCTTCAGCGTAAATGTCGACCCCAAAGCGCGTAAAAATTGCGTCCTTCAGACCTTTAACGTCCCAATCGTCCGCGTGCCCTTTAATTGGACAATGCCGCTCGATGATGTCGCCGAGAATTCCGGAGACGTAGTCTTCGATGATGAGGTCTTTCTGGTCAAGCCCTTCGAGCAAACGGCGTCGTAACCCATACACCGCTGTGCGCTGCTTGTTCATGACATCGTCATATTCAAGCAGGTGTTTGCGGGACTCGAAGTTCTGGGCCTCGACGGCTTCCTGCGCAGATTCGATTCGACGAGAAATCATGCGCGATTCAATGGGAATCCCCTCTTCCATGCCGAGGCGTTGCAGCAACTTGGAAACCCACTCCTTGGCGAAGATCCGCATCAGATCGTCTTCAAGCGAAAGATAGAAGCGCGAAGAGCCAGGATCTCCCTGACGGCCGGCGCGTCCGCGGAGCTGATTGTCGATGCGGCGCGCTTCGTGGCGTTCGGTGCCGAAGATGTGCAAGCCGCCGGCGTCGATCACTTCCTGGTGTTCCTGGTCGGTGTCGGCTTTGTGGCGCGCAAAGATCTCGTTCCACTGGTCGGTTGGGACAGCGAATTCATTGCCCGCGTAGTACCAGACCGTGCGGTTGGGGTCGTCGACGTCGGCTTCGATCTTGCCCTGCGCGGCGCGGAGCGGCTGCGCGATTCCCTTTTTCACGCATTCCTGTTTGGCCATGAATTCGGCATTGCCGCCGAGCAGAATATCGGTGCCACGTCCGGCCATGTTGGTTGCGATGGTGACCATGCCTTTGCGTCCCGCCTGCGCGACAATCTCCGCTTCGCGCTCGTGATATTTCGCATTCAGCACGACATGCTTGATTCCCTTTTTCTTCAGCAGTTCCGAAAGGCGCTCAGATTTTTCAATCGAGGTCGTGCCCACGAGCACCGGCTGGCTGCTCTCATGCAGCTTCTGAATTTCGTCGGCCGCCGCGAAATACTTTTCTTTTTCCGTGCGGTAGACAATATCTGGATTCTCTTTGCGCAACAGCACGCGATTGGTTGGAATGACAATGACGTCGAGTTTGTAAATATTCTCGAATTCCGGCGCTTCGGTTTCCGCCGTGCCCGTCATGCCGGCTAACTTTTTATACATGCGGAAATAATTCTGGAACGTGATCGTGGCAAGAGTCTGATTCTCGCGCTCGATCTTCACATTCTCCTTGGCTTCGATTGCCTGGTGCAGCCCGTCAGACCAGCGGCGACCTGGCATCAGACGCCCGGTGAACTCATCCACAATCAGGACTTCACCGTCTTTAACCACGTACTCGACGTCTCTTTTATAGAGCGCATGCGCTTTGACCGCGGTCTCAACGTGATGCTTCAGCGCCCAGTTTTCCGGGTCGGCAACGTTGCCGATACCAAGCAGTTTTTCAACTTTTTCCCAGCCTTCATCGCTGACCGTGATGCTGCGGTGCTTTTCGTCGACCACATAATCGCCGGTCAAGATTTTGGCTTCGCCCTGCGGCGCATCAATCTCTTCACCCATTTCCAGCTTGGGGATAATGCGATTCACCTTGTAATACTTATCGGTGGATTCTTCGCTGGCGCCCGAGATGATGAGCGGGGTCCGCGCTTCGTCGATCAGGATGGAATCGACTTCGTCGACGATGGCGAAGTTATGTACGCGCTGCACACAATCGCGCACGTCGAACTTCATGTTATCGCGCAGATAGTCAAAGCCGAATTCGTTGTTCGTGCCGTAAGTCACGTCCGCCGCATAAGCAGCGCGGCGCTGCTCGTCGTCAAGGTCGTGGACGATCACACCCACGGTCAGGCCGAGAAAGCTATAGAGCTTGCCCATCCATTCGGAATCGCGCTTGGCCAGGTAGTCATTGACCGTGACCACGTGCACGCCGCGTCCACTGAGGGCGTTTAGATATACCGGGAGCGTGGCGACCAGCGTTTTGCCCTCACCAGTCTTCATTTCTGCAATCGTGCCTTCATGCAGAACCATGCCACCGATGAGCTGCACGTCGAAATGCCGCATGTTAAGCACGCGCCATCCAGCTTCGCGTACAACCGCAAACGCTTCCTCAAGAATTTCGTCGAGGACCTCTTTGAGTGCTGCGTTGCGCTGCTCTTCGATTTCTTTCTGGCGGTCAATGTCCGGGGAATCAAGATCGGCTTCCGGGTCGTCGGGGATCGAGGCAAGTCGCTCCTGAATACGGGCGCGAAACTTCCCCGTCTTGGCGCGAAGTTCATCATCGGAGAGCTTCTGCATCTCCGGCTCAAGCGCATTGATAGCCGCCACACGAGGCTGCAGGCGCTTGACCTCGCGCTCATTCTTCGTACCGAAAACCTTGCCTAAGAAAGTGTTGATCAAAAAGGAATTCCTTCAGTGGACACACGTCCTAAAAGTATCAATAAAGCCTAGCACATTAGATGCGGCAGGGATGGCGAAGGACGGATCATCAGAGACGCCTGTTCGAAACGGCCTAAAGAAATGGGTTCTGCACGACCAGATCTCTAAAGCGCCGACCGTGCTGCATGTCCTCGCTATAGAGAACTTTGCAACCACCCTGAATTGCAGCCGCGACGATGAGAGAGTCGTACCATGAGAGTTGACTTTCACCATGCAACCGTAAGGCTTCAATCACAAGCGATGGGGACGAAGATATGGCCATCATCGGGAATAATGCAGTGAGCACGAACGACTCCAAGTCGGATCTAACAATGGCTAGGCGAAATCCTCGCAAGGCGACGTTGATAAACTCCTGCACGACTTGGTAGCTGATGATCGCCCGCTTATCGGCTGCACCGTCTGTAATCAGCCTCTGGGCAATCTTTGCTTTCTCGGGAGAAGATGGACCAAATGCATAGACGATGATGTTCGTATCCAAGAAGGACTTAGCGTTCATTCATCTCATCCCGCGTGAACTTTCGTCCAGCATCGACGTACTTGAGTTTTTCAAATAACGCTTCTATTTCCGCGCGCGTCACCCTGCGGGAGGCATACCAGTCCAACCACTCACGGAAGGCATCGTTTAATGTTTTATGCTCGCCGCGAGCGACCTCTCGGGCTAGTTGAATCATATTTTCATCCGCACTAAATGTGATGTTCTTCATTGGAAGATGCGTTGCTGTTCACTTAACACTAGCATAGTGTACACTATATTAGTGCATAGTTCAAAGCCGCAGGATTTCTAGCGCTTGGGGGTCGATCAAGGTGCAGTCCAGCCACCCTCAATTTCCTGTAAGATTTCCTGCGACCCATGCCCGCCTTCTACCAGCGATTTCAGGAATCTGCCCGCAAGTTCCCCGACAATGTTGCGCTTGAGATTCAGCGGCAGCAAACAGTGGAGCGTGTCACCTTCGCGGAATTGACACGAATGTCGGAGAGTGTAGCGAACTGGTTTTCGACGAGGGTGCCACGCGACGCGCGGGTAGCGATTCTGGCCGCGAACCATCCCCGGTGGGTTGCAGCGTATTTAGGGATCATCGCCGCCGGGCGAACGGCCGTTCCACTGGACACTGCTTTCCACGCCGATCAGGTCAAGAAGTTATTGATCGATAGCGGCGCTTCCGTGCTCTTCTGCGATGTGAAGCATCTTCCGGTGGCGGCGCAAGCGGTCGACGGACTCAACGTGGGTCTCGTGATGACATCGGCGGCGTCTGAACAGAATCTCGCGCACACTAAAGCGAGCGAGCCCGATCTCACCCCCAGGCTCACCGCCGACCTCGATTCCATCTTCTCCGCCGGTCCAGCGAACTTTCAGCCTATCGTTCCCGCTGAGGATGACCTCGCGGCGTTGCTCTATACCTCGGGCACCACCGCCGATCCGAAGGGTGTCATGCTCACCCACGCCAACCTTGTCGGTGAGGCGAATTCGGTGTTCGCGGTAATCAAGATTGACTCTTCTGACGCTCTGCTCGGAATTCTGCCGATGTTTCACGTTCTGGCGCAGATGGCGAACCTCTTTTTGCCTCTGTTCAACGGCGCGCGTGTTGTCTATCTGGAAACGCTGAACACCACCGAATTACTGCGCGCTTTGCGGGAGCGCAATATTACTGCATTTTGCGTCGTGCCACAGTTCTTTTACCTGATTCATGAGCGCATTTTCAAGGAACTGAACAAACGCGGCAAATTCACGCTGCGACTGATGCGTGCGCTGATGACGCTCAACCGTGCGCTGCGGCGAGTTGGAGTCAACGCCGGGAAGGTTTTCTTTGGGAAAATTCACGCCACCTTCGGCGCTCATATGCGCTATCTGGTCACTGGCGGTTCGCGATTCGATCCGGCGATCGCTCGCGATTTTTATTCCTTCGGCATCGACATTCTCAATGCCTACGGCCTAACCGAGACCACCGGTGGCGCTTTCATCAACCATCCAGGACATGTTGTCTTTGGTTCCGTGGGGCAACCCTTCCCTGGAGTCGAAGCGAAGATCGTCGACCCGAAGCCGGTCGAAGAAGGCGCACCGCCAGCGGGTGAGATCACAATCCGCGGCGCGATCGTGATGAAGGGATATTGGAATCGCCCCGAAGCCACGGCGCAGGTGCTGCGCGACGGCTGGTTCTATACCGGCGATCTCGGCTATCTCGATTCCGATGGCAATCTGTTCATCACCGGAAGACGCAAGGAAGTCATCGTCCTCGCGAACGGGAAAAATGTTTATCCCGAGGAGATCGAAGCGCACTATCTGCAAGCACAGTACGTGAAAGAAATTTGCGTGATGGCCCTGGAATCGCGCCCGGGCGATCCCACTTCAGAGCGTCTCCACGCTGTGATCGTGCCCAACTTCGAACTGCTGCGCGAACGCAAGATCGTCAACTCTAAAGAAGCGATCCGCTTCGAGATTGAAGCGCTCTCGCATAAGATCGCGTCCACCAAACGCTTGGGAAGTTATGACATCTGGCAAGACGATCTGCCACGCACAACCACGCGCAAACTAAAGCGCTTTGAAATCGAAAAGAAGGTTCGCGAACTGAAACAAAAGGGCGGTGGCGATTCGGAAGTCGGCACGGAGAATGAGAAGCCGCTGACCGACGAAGAGAAATCATGGCTGGAACGCGAGGATGTGAAGCGCGCGTTGACGATCGTCCGCGAATCTTCGCGCAATAAGCTCGAAGCGATTCGTCCCACTCACAATCTCGAGCTCGATCTGGGGCTCGACTCTATGCAGCGCATCGAATTGCTCACTGCACTCGAACAGCAGCTCGGTGGCGATGTGCCCGAGTCGCAGCTCGCCGAAATTTATTCCGTCCGCGACCTGGTCGATGCCGTTCTAGCCAGCGCGGATCGTGGCGAGGGCCAAGCCGGAGCTGTGGCTCCCGCATGGTCGACAATTCTCAGCGAGCCGGTGACCGATACCGAGGTGCTCGCACTAGCACGCCACAATCTTTTCGCCGATGTTCCGTTTTTTCTGCTGGGAAAATTAATTTATCTGTTCGCGCTTGGCCCCTTTCACCTCAAAGCGCGCGGACTCGAAAATCTTCCTGCCAAAGGCCCTTACCTGCTCTGTTCGAATCATCAGAGCTATGTCGATCCGCTGGTGATGGCCGGAATGCTCCCGTGGCGCGTGTTCCGCGATACTTTTGCGGTCGGTACCAGCGAAATTTTCGGCAAAGGATTCATGCGGCGACTGGCGCGATGGATTCGGGTGGTGGTCCTCGATCCCGACGCGAACCTGGTGCCAGCCATGCGCGCCGGATATTTCGGCCTCAGCCACGGACGCATTCTGATTCTCTATCCCGAGGGTGAGCGCACCAACGACGGAAATCCGAGAGTATTCCGTAAAGGCGCCGCCATTCTTTCGATTCACGCGCAGGCCCCGATCGTTCCAATCGCAATCGAGGGATTCTATGAAGCGTGGCCGCGTCACCAGAAGTATCCGAAGTTCGCCAATTTACAGTTGGTGTTCGGCAAGCCATTGCAACCGCCCCCGTTGAGCGAGGCGAGTGAAGCCGCCTACGAACAGCTGACTTCTGAGTTGAAATCAAAAGTGGTGGCGATGTGGCAAGAATTGCAGGGAGAAGAATTGCGGGGAAAAGAATTACAAGGAAAAAACTCCGGCGGACCGGAATCCGACGTGTGATGATTAAGTGTGCTGATTAAGCTCCGGCTCCATTAGCTCGTGCGCCAAAAGCTTTCGCGAATGCATCCACAACGCCGGGATGGAATCGCTGGCCCGCCCCCGCCAGAATCTCCTGTTCGGCCTGCAGGGGCGACATCACCTTGCCATCAGCACCGCTGATCAATTTCTGGTAAGCATCCGCTATCGCCAGAATATGCGCCTCGATCGGGACGTTGACCGAACGCGCTCCTTGCTCCCGCACAATCTGCTGGGCCACGATGATCGGAATCACCTTTCTTAACGAATCTCCGGCGGCCTGGGTACGCGCATCCGGCTTGCGGGGCTTACGAAAACTTGCCACCACTTCCTCGCGGCTCACGTCGGCGGCCTTGTAGAGAATGTCGTTGCTGATGCCGAGCGTGCTCAAATCACGCAGCAACACCGCGGAGCGCAGTAGCCCGATGCGGTCCGAACCTAGCCCCATCGTCTCCGCTATTTTTGTCGAAGCTTGCACCACCCTCAGGCTCTCACCCGTACCGACCTTCTCGTTGGCCATGAAGTGTTGCAAAATCAGTAGCAGCCCGCTGAAACTTTCGCGGATGTCGGAGGTCATCGCCTGCTTGCGCTCGTAAAGTGTGCCCATCACATAGCCGACAACCGCCAAAATTCCCGCCCAGATGGCGAAGTTGAACAGCCGTTCTCCTGGTAACGTCAGCACCCGATGCGAGGGCATCAGATTGTTAAGGAAGTCCAGCAGAACAACCAGAAATACGCAGGCGAACGCGGTAAGGGTCGCATGCCGGCGTCCGAAATAATATGCCGAGTACAAAGTGGGCAGAAAGTAAAAACACAGCGCCATGGGCAGCGACTGCGCGAAAAATTGCACCATCGCCGCAATCAGAAACAGCGACAGCAGCAGAATACTTTCCTTAGCGATTTTACTCATCGTCATTTAACCACTGCTTAACTTTGACCACGGCTTAACACCGCGGAGCGTTGGGCGCGAGCTAGAAACGCCCGGTTCCATGTTGAAGCAATGGAGTGTCCGAGGAAAGTTACCGGGGTAATGACGTTTTTTCAAAGTGGCACGGGCGGAAACAGCGGAATCGTAGGTGAAGTCCTCATTGACAATCCAGACTTGTATTGCTAGCATCAAGCGCTTCTCGGATTGCTCCCCCGCTAGATTGCCGGCCATTGCCGGTCCGTGTGAAAGTCTCGGAGGCTCCCTATGCCATCACGTCTTCTCCAACTCTGCTGCGTCTGCTCGTTGGTCATTTTTCTGACCCAGTTGGTGGTGGCGCAATCCAATCCTGTTGCCCGCGCCAATCAAACGAATACGGTTGTTAACGCTGGTGAGCTGCGCGGGACAGTGACCGGAGAGCCCGTAGTTCGTGCCTCGGCTCGCCTTTCCGCGAATCCCTTTCACGCGAATCGCATGGTTGACCCAGCCCCTATGGACTCCGGCGCTTTCCTCTTTCTACCCGCTGTCACCTATCCCGCCGGGCAAAATGCCGATGCCGTAGCCGTGGCCGACTTCAACGGCGACGGTCATCCAGATTTAGCTGTGGCCAATGGTTGCCTGAGCAGCACCATCTGCTACGTCAGTGGCGTAAGCATCCTCTTGGGCAACGGCGACGGCACCTTCCAGACTCCCGTGACTTATAGCACCGGTGGGGTCCAGGCAACTTCCATCGCAGTCGCGGATCTGAATGGTGACGGCCACCCAGACATCGTTGTAGTCAACCAATGCCAGAGCAGCCCCGGCGGCTGCGCCAATGGCGGACTGAGCGTGCTCCTCGGCAACGGCGACGGCACCTTCCAGACCCCAGTGACCTACAGTTCCGGTGGCAGCACTACCGATTCGGTCGTGATCGGCGACGTGAATGGCGATGGTCATCTGGATCTCGCCGTGGCTAACTTTGAGGGCGGAGTCGGAGTACTCCTCGGCAACGGCGACGGCACTTTCCAAGCCCCGGTTAGTTACAACGGTGGGTATGATCCGAATTCGGTCGCAATTGGGGACGTCAACGGAGACGGACACCTCGACCTCGTCGTGGCTGACTTGTGCCAGGACAGCGGTTGCGCCAACGGTGCGGTGAGCGTGCTCCTCGGCAACGGCGACGGCACTTTCCAAGCCCCGGTCACATACAGCTCGGGTGGGATTTTTTCCTATTCAACAGCCATCGGCGACGTAAATGGAGACGGCCATCCCGACCTGGTCGTATCTAACATCTACTGCGGCGCCGATTGCTTCAATAGCGCGGTCGGGGTGCTGATCGGAAACGGCGACGGGACTTTCCAGGCGCCCATTACTTACAACGCAGGGGGTGGCGTCACCGCCCTCGTGATTACTGACGTGAACGGAGACGGTCATCGCGACCTGCTTATGACCAACGCTGCGCTCGCTTGCAACGGCATCTGCGGTGGCGTCGCGGAATTAATGCTGGGTGTTGGCGATGGCACGTTCCCGACGGTGGCGACTTATTCTTCCGGTGGATTTACCAGCGACGGATTTGAAGAGAACGGAAATATGCCCACCGCGATCGCGCTCGCGGATGTCAACGACGACGGCAGCCCGGACCTGCTGGTGGTAAACCAGTGTGGCAGCGCCTCCTGGACTTGCGCGAACGGCGGGACCATAGGCGTCCTATTGAACAATAGCGCCGCCCCTACGACAACCACATCGCTGGTTTCAAACGTAAATCCTGTGGATCTCAAGAAGGTGGTGACCTACACCGCCACCGTGGCCAGCCAGTCTGGCGGAGCCGTGAACGGGGCGGTGACGTTTACTGACTCGTTCTCGTCGGTCCCGACGGTGGTCACCCTGGCGAACAATCAGGCGTCGTATAGCACTTCATATCCAAAGGGAGACACTGGTGCGCACACGATCACAGCCACCTACCCAGGCGTTCTTCACCAGGCAATGGGCAGCCAATCTGCCATCACCGAATATGTTCGTACCGCGATTACAACAACAGTCCTGACCACGTCCGGATCGCCTTCATTTGCCGGACAGCCGGTGACATTCACAGCGACCGTGACATCCAAATCCGGAGCAATCCCAGATGGCGAATTGGTGACCTTTAATAACAGATCAACGGTCTTGGCTTCAGTAGGCCTGACGGGTGGACAGGCGGCATATACGACTGCGTCCCTCACAGCGGCGACTCACGTCATTAAAGCAAGCTATGGAGGCGACAATACATTTGAACCCAGCAGCGCGACCGTCACTCAGCGGGTGGAGCTCTACCCGACTACGACCGCTCTCGCTTCGAGTCCGAATCCTTCCAACCCTGGGCAGGCTGTGACTCTGACCGCGACGGTAAGTTCCGCTTCTCCAAGCGGACCGACCGGCACAGTGACATTCAAGAACGGCACCACCACGTTGGGCAAGGCGACTTTGAGCGCTGGAGTCGCGACCGTGGCCACGACCAAACTGCCGGTTGGAACGCTAACGATTACCGCCAGCTACAACGGAGACGCACAGTCGGCGAAGAGTTCGGGAATGACCACGCAGATCGTACAATAAAATTAGTGCCGCGCCCTCATGAATGCAGCGCCTCCACGTCTCGCTTTCGAGACGTGGACTACCCCGAGCTGGACATTTTTTTAGAATGGTTTTCAGAGTGGTTTTCAATGTGGCACTGCGGAAATGCCAGGCTCGGACTCGACCTCACTTACCCTGGAAGCTCAGCCTTGTCGCAGAAAGAACCGAATCAAGCAGAATGTTGCAGCAGACATGACCGCCGCTGCGGGAATGGTGACCAGCCACGCCCACACAATTCGCGTCGCAACGCCCCAGCGCACGGCCGACAAACGGTGTACTGCACCTACACCCACAATAGCGCCGGTAATGGTGTGTGTGGTGCTGACGGGGATTCCAGCCAGAGCGGTCGTGAACAAAGTGATGGCTCCAGCGCACTCAGCGCAAAAACCGCCAACCGGTTTCAGCTTCGTAATCCTCTGCCCCATCGTGTGCACAATGCGCCAACCTCCAAAATAAGTGCCGGCGGCGATGGCGGCATTCGCGGCAAGGATGATGGGCCAGTGCAGGTGTCCCCAGTTGCCAAGCATATCTTCCTTGCTCATGAATCCTGCGGTGTACAGAGCGCCGGCAACGATACCCATGGTCTTTTGCG
>JBATZM010000105.1:0-3741 GCA_049674665.1 Terriglobales bacterium | reverse complement strand
ACTTATCCGTTACAGCACGCCGGGACAGGTATATGACCTCCGGGTCGGAAGCCTCTTGACCCTTGGAGCTTCAATTAAGCATAGCGTCGAAGCCATGGAAGAATCGGGATTTCTGCTTACTATCTCTTGGCCAAGTGATCGGCAGTTGCACGATATGCCGCATCGCGGCTACGGCAGCTAGCCTTTCGCGCGGGCCGACCAAAGACGTCATGAACGTGTTTCAGGAGTGAAGCATGATCTCATTTGATGCAGCCCATGCTGCAGTCCATTACCCGCCGGACCGTCGGTTTCGCATCTGGATACGGCCCTCGTTCCTGATCGCAGCCGTCGTGCTGGTTCTGCTGCCTGTCTTAGCCGCATGGGTTGAAGTCCTTCACTTCGGCCTTCCATACATACCGCCTGTTCCGCAAGTCTATCCCAACAACTTCTCCGGCCCACAGGGCTTCCCGTTATGGGTTCGTTATTGTCACTTCTTCAACTTCGTCTTCGTGATGATGCTGATCCGCAGTGGGCTATCCATTCTCGTCGATCACCCCCACCTATACTTCAACTCGGACTGCACTCCGAATAGCGAGTGGATCCGTTTGACACCGATTCGCATTCCCACGGATCGGGTCTGGACCGCAAAGGACGATGCCCGCTACCTCTCGCCGATCGTGTCGACGCCGGGTTATCGACACACCGTCGGCATCGCCCGTTCCTGGCATTTTCTAAATGTATATGGGTTCGTTCTTACAGGCGTTTTGTTCGTGATCATGCTCTTCGACACTGAACAGTGGCGTCGTCTTGTTCCACAATCGTCCCTCGTTCTGTTGCAAGCATGGAATACCTGGGTGCATTACGCTACCTTCCATCTTCCGCCCGAGTTCAATGGTTTCTATGGCTACAACGCCCTGCAGCAAATAGCATATTTCTCTGCTGTCTTCATATTCGGTCCATTGGCGATTTTGACCGGCATCGCGATGTCACCAGCGGTGGTCAACCGGTTTCCACGTTACGCGAAGGTCTTTGGCGGCCGCCAGTCGGCGCGTTCCATCCACTTTCTGACGATGCTGGGGTTCTTCAGCTTTATCGTTGTCCATGTAACGCTGATCGTGATGACCGGCTTCGTCCGCAACATGAACCACATCGTGATGGGTACGGACGATCCGCGCAATCGGTTGGGAATGATCCTGGGCTTTGTAGGGATCGGTGTTGTAATGCTTACGTGGATCGGAGCGCACTATGTCTCCTGGTTCTGGCCGCGGCTCCTACAGCATGTTCAGAAGTCCATCACCTACCCTCTGTCGCTGATGACGCTGAACCGGCTCACTCCGAGTCAGCACTATACGGAGAAAGACATCTCGCCACGATTCTGGCCGAACGGCATGCTACCGGTTCGCGTGGACTGGAAGCAATTGGCCAAGGGAGGATTTCAAGACTATAGGCTGAAGGTGGGCGGCTTGGTGGACAATCCGGTTGAGCTCTCTCTTGCGGACATCGCAAAACTGGGAGTCGCCGAGAACATCACCATGCACCATTGCATTCAGGGCTGGACAGGCATTGCCAAGTGGGGCGGCCTTCCCATGAAGTCTCTCATCGAACTGGTCCGACCTAAGGCGAATGCGAAAGTAGTCGCGTTCTTCTCATTTGGTGACTCGCTCTACGGCGTTGGATACTACGACACGCAAAGCCTCGAAAACGTACTCAAGTCGGGGTGCCTGCTTGCGACGGAGATGAATGGAGCGCCCTTGAACGAGGTCTACGGTGCCCCCTTGCGACTGCGTGTTGAAAATCAACTGGGATACAAGATGGTCAAGTGGATCGAGCGGATCGAGTTCATCGAGTCCGAGAAAACCGTTGGTCTCGGCGAGGGCGGCAGGAATGAGGATGATGAATACTTCGATCTCCTCCCGAATATCTAATGGCCCCAGAAACGAAGCACGGAAACGAATGGCACACCGACTTCGAACACGTCGCTGCGCTTTTTATGCATCTGCGGATGACATGGCTGCGGAAGCACCTGCCGCCTCGTCTAGTCTGGTCCACTTATGTCGGCGTCAACGGCTTCGCCACAATCGGGCTGCTTGGCTTGCTGGCCCTCGTTACAGGAAGCCCGTTTGTCTTTCCGTCCCTTGGTCCAACCGCATACCTCTTCTTCTTCTCGCCGTTGGCAGAAGCGTCAAGCCCACGCAACGCCATCCTGGGCCACGCCATCGGTCTCATCTGCGGCTACGCGGCCTTCGCGGTTACGTCAGGCGTCGGGCCAACCTTCGCTGTGCATGGGGAAGTGCATCTTCCAAGAGTTCTGGCTGCAGCTCTGGCGCTCTCGGCTACCGGTAGTCTGATGGCGCTCTTCCGAGTGAGTCATCCTCCCGCAGGGGCGACTACACTCATCGTGGCTCTCGGGATCATCTCCCAGCCAAGAGAACTTGTCGTCATCGAGATCGCGGTGATACTGCTTGCCGTCCAGGCCTTCGCCATCAATCGGGTCGCAGGGATTCGTTATCCGCTGTGGCAAAAGGTATCGACTTGACGCAGGCGCACGGTCATTTCCGGGGTGACGGGCTAAGCGGAAGTTGTCCCGGGTCAGAAGTCAGCTTCGGAGATCATCCTTTGGTTTCTCATAAGCCCGTTCGTGGACCGCATCAAATCTGTCTTCGGGTTAAGGCAGGTGTGCACCGAATCTCTGTTCAGCGGCGTTAGAAACTCGTCGAGAATTGCTACCGTGGGAACGCCGTAACGATGGCCTTCGTGATCTCGACAGATGGCGTTAGGAATGTGTAGTTTTCTAATCCGAGCTAGACCACCCGACTAGGCCAAATGTCCGGTCGGCGCGAATTGCGGGATGAAAGATGAAATCAGTCAGACCCCGCAATGAGTCTTGTTCCAAAATCCTTACGCACAGCTGGCTAGCATTCTCCCTCAAGTCTGAAATCTTCCCCTGTTTTGACACCATGAGTGGCCACAGACAAGTTGTTTGTGACCTAGATCACAGAAATGCGCCGGTTCGCCAGTAGAAAATCAGCCTGTAGGCGCCCTCCCACAATCAATCGACTGCCCCGACCGGCAGCGGAGCTCACGGCGTTCTGATTACGGCGCCTTCGCTCATCGCATTCAAGCAAGGCGTTGGCATGACCCGCAAGCGTGGCACTTGCGTATCGGTCGGACTGCCACCAGGCGAATTTCCAGTTCCGCTTTTCGAAGTGATAGCAAATTCTATAACCATCCACGGTTCATTCATTGGCACGCGACCAGGATATGGCAGAAGCCCTCTCCTTCGCTGTCGGAGGCAAGATCAAAGCCGATATCGAGCTGCAGCCCCTGTCTTGGATCAACCAAATCTTCGAGCGCCTTGAGCACGGCGATGTGCCGCCACGTGTGGTGCTTGACTTCGCGCAGGCGAAAACGAAGAACCAGCGCTCGGAGGTAGATCAGCATTTCGCAACCGCAGATGCAGGTTCCGCAAGAGTTCTGTGAGGCTCGCTGCCTTTTTGACTGGAGTGTGTGCAGGTGTGCCGTAAGTGTGCCGTGGGCTTCGATCCCATGTGCGCTAAAGCGCTTCTTTTCAATACCAGAGCCGATTGCTTCCGTGCGGGCTTGATTGTCGTTAAGTTATTGAATCGCAACGGCCGTAAGACGCGGAAGACCCTATCAGACTCGCCTACTCTTAATCAGTAGGTTGTAGGTTCGATTCCTACCGCGCTCACCACCTAAACTCTCGCGGTTCGCAGTGCTTACCAGCCAGGCACAGTGGAATTC
>JBATZM010000104.1:0-32978 GCA_049674665.1 Terriglobales bacterium | reverse complement strand
GTGCATCCTTATAATTCTCCAAATGGAGTTTCTGTAAGTCCCTAATTTCTTCCAACAGCTTAATTACTTGTTCTTCAGCCAAAACTCTCCTCCAAGCGGAATGGTCGTATTCCAATGATTTTATGCTGCCAACTGGATCAGTGCCTGTGTATTCGTATTATCCTTAGATTCTGCCCTGATCTTGGAACCAACCCATGAAGCAAGACTCGAAGGCCGCGCAAACTCGAACTCAAGCCGACCGTTTGCGTCCTGTCGCCGGCCGTCACAACCAGCGCCTGAAAGAATTGCGGCTGGCGTTCCGCCGCGCCGAGCTCACTGCCCGCGGTGAATGTGCCATCGAAGGCGTCAAGCTAGTCGAAGAAGCATTGCGCAGCGCCCAACATCTGGAGAGCATATTCTTCAGCGAATCGGCCCGCCCGCTCGCCGAAAAACTTCTGCCCCAGATCAACTCCCGCACCGAAGCGCTCCTATTGCCAAATGCGCTCTTCAAATCGATCGTGCCAAGCGACGCACCTCAGGGCGTAGCAGCCCTGCTCAAGCTACCGGCTTTCTCTTCTGCTCAATTGCTCGACCGCTCCAGCGACGGTCCGTTCGTCGTGGCCGCAGGCCTACAGGACCCTGGCAATCTAGGCACAATCCTGCGCTCCGCAGAAGCCTTTGGTGCGGCCGGAATTTTTCTGACCGAAGGAACCGTCAGCCCTTACAACTCGAAAGTCCTGCGAGGATCGGCGGGATCCATTTTTCGTCTGCCTGTCTTGCGGATCGCCTCCGCCGAACTGATTCCACTGCTGCGCGCCCAAGGCGTCCGCTTACTCGCAACGTCTTCGCACCACGGAACTCCGCTACCCAAGATTTCGTGGACCCTGCCGCTAGCGATCTTCATCGGCAACGAAGGTGCCGGTCTGCCGTCCGGACTAACCAATCAAATGGACGGAACACTCGTAATTCCGCAAGCCGTGCAAGTAGAATCGCTCAACGCCGGAGTAGCCGCCAGCATCGTACTCTACGAAGCCGCAAGAAGCCGGGAATGACATCAGTTGGTTTTCTCCGTGCCTCGGTGACTCCGTGGTGAAATGATCTTGTGAGCTTGTTCGCGCCCATCCCGAACGAAGATCCCGCCGCCCAATGCGCACGCCCTTTGGCCGACCGCATGCGCCCGCGCACGCTCGACGAGTTCGTCGGACAGGAACACCTCGTCGGCCCCGGCAAACCGCTGCGCGTGCAGATCGAGCGCGATGACCCCACATCAATGATCTTCTGGGGCCCTCCGGGTACCGGTAAGACCACTCTGGCCAAGATTATCGCCCGCATCACCAAGGCCGACTTCATTGAATTTTCCGCCGTCCTCGCCGGCATCAAGGAAATCAAGCAGGTCATGAGCGATGCCGACCGCGCCCGCCAGTACGGCACGCGCACTATCGTTTTCGTCGACGAAATTCATCGCTTCAACAAAGCACAGCAGGATGCCTTTCTGCCGCACGTAGAAAAAGGCAGCATTCGCTTGATCGGCGCCACCACTGAAAATCCATCATTCGAAATCAACTCCGCCCTGCTTTCGCGCTGCCGTGTGTATGTGCTGAAGCCGTTAACCGAAGATCAGATTGTCGTACTACTCCAACGTGCCCTTACCGACACCGAGCGCGGCCTGGGCCAGATGCATCTCGAAGCCTCGAACGATGCCCTCCGCAAAATTGCCGCCTACTCCAGTGGCGACGCCCGCAGCGCGTACAACGTCCTCGAAGTTGCCTCTTCGCTCGCACAACAGGCCGGGATAAATATCCTTTCTGAAGCAACCATTCAGGAAGCTGTCCAGAAACGTGTCCTGCTCTACGATAAAAGCGGAGAAGAGCATTACAACATCATCTCCGCACTCCACAAATCGGTTCGCAACAGCGATCCCGACGCCGCCCTCTACTGGTTAGCTCGCATGTTAGAAGCTGGAGAAGATCCTCTATACATCGCCCGCCGCGTGGTCCGCATGGCGGTCGAAGATATAGGACTCGCCGAGCCAAACGCGCTCGCCTTGTGCATGGCCGCTCGCGATGCCGTAGATTTCATCGGTATGCCGGAAGGCAATCTGGCCCTGGCGCAAGCAGTCGTCTATCTCTCAATCGCGCCGAAATCGAATGCGCTCTACACCGCATACGGAGCAGTTCTGCAAGACGTGGAGCAAACCGCCGCCGAGTCCGTACCTCTACACCTGCGCAATGCTCCCACCGGCCTGATGAAAGGTCTAGGCTATGGCAAGGATTATCAATACGCCCACGATACCGAAGACAAAGTCGCCGACATGCAGTGCCTGCCCGACAGCCTGCGCGACCGCGTGTACTATCGCCCCACCAACGAAGGAGTAGAAAAGCGGATTCGCGAACGCATGGAAGAAATCAAACGCCTCAAGCAGCCGGCATCGAACCGCACATCAAGTCCCGCCTCAAATCGAACGACAAGCCGAACAAAAAGAGAATCTGAAACCTGATTTCTGCAATCTCATAGGACAGTTGCAATCGACGGCAGGAGGGTTTTGTTGTGTCCACCACCCCGCTCACGGATTTCGGTATGTCCGGCCAGCTTCTGCCGGAAGCGCCCGCACTCAGGATTGCCGAACTGGTGCGCCTGCAAAAGTTCGCGCAACGGATCACATCCACTCTCGACATTGAAGAACTGATCCCCCGCATCGTTGATGAAGTTGCAGATTCGCTCGGTTGTGTCGAAATCAACCTGTTTCTCCGCGATCCTGAAAGCCCCGAAATGGTGCTGGCCGGCGTTCGCGGCTGCACCGTCCACGGCAAAGGCCACCGCAAGAAAGTGGGCGAGGGAATGGTGGGGCACGTGGCGGGCACTCGCAAGATGCACTATGCTCCTGACGTCACTCGCGATCCTTACTACTTAGCCTGCGAGCCGGATACGCGCTCCGAAGTCGCTATTCCGCTGCAACGCGAGGGCGACCTGGTCGGAGTGTTCACCGCTTCGCATTGTGAGCTCGACGCTTTTTGCCCTGATCAACTAAGGTTACTGCAAGGATTATGCACTCACGTCGCCGTAGCGGTGCACAACGCCCGCCGCTTTGGCGATGAGCGCGAACAGCGCAAGCGGATGAGCCGCGAGGCCGAAGAAGCTCACGCGATTCAGCAGGCTCTGCTGCCGCGCACCTCTCCTCTAATCCCAGGTTTCCGCGTCTCCGGACTTTCGATTGCAGCCGGTTCGGTCGGCGGCGACTGGTATGACTTCATTCCTTTGCGCGACGGAAGATGGGGCTTGGTTCTCGCCGATGTCTCCGGCAAGGGCACGGCGGCCGCTCTACTAATGTCCGCCACCCGCGGCATGTTGCGCTCGCTAGCGCAAACCGGTTCTGGACCCGCCGAAGTCCTGACACGTCTCAATAACATGATGATCGAAGATTTTCCCAGCGGCCGCTTCGTCACCATGGTCTATGCCGAACTCGACCCCTCCAGCCGCATTCTACGGATCGCGAACGCAGGCCACCTGGCGCCGTTGCTGGTCGAGCCTTCCGGCTACCGCTGGATCAATCATGAGCACGGCTTGCCGCTGGGAATTTCCGCCAGCAAATTCTCGGAAACGGAAGTGCCTCTCGTCGAGCATTCGCGTATCGCGTTTTATTCCGATGGAATCACCGAGGCTGAAGTCAATTCCGGCGAAGAATACGGTGCGGAGCGGCTTCTCACCCAAATGCAATCACCAGACGTTACGCTGGATGGTTTGCTCGCTGATGTCAGGAAATTCGCCAATGGAAGGGGTCTGCGAGACGATGCCACCGTGATTCTGGTGAGTGCACACCTAGGGCTAATATAGTTACGAAGCAGTGCCGATTGGAATACAGGAGATTGAAGAACCAGTGCTAGAATTCCCGCGTTCCATTCGGGAGCGATGAGAATGGCAGCGGGTTTCGGAATCAAACTACGCAATCAGCTTCAGGCGGGATGGAAATACGCCATTTCCTTTCGTAAACACGACTGGACGCTAGTCGACTATCCACTCTGGGTCCACAAGCAGACCTCCGTTCAATCTGACTCCAGTTCAAGGCTGAAGTTGATACCGTATGTTGCGAGCATAGTTAACTGGCCGAGCGTGTCCGGCGGCGGTGATACCCGCGAAGAAGCTCTACGTGCCTTGGAGGCAAGTTTCGCGAGAACAAGGTCAATACGGACATCTCTTCCGCGCCCTGGCACTGGGCTTCCTATTGAATTCGCTTCACAAGATCGCATAGCGGCTCATCCACAGTTGGCGCGCGACCTTATTCGCCGCATATTCGACATCGATGGGGCATGGATTTCCGACCAAACTACCTTGTGGGATTTTCATACTGAAGAAACAAATGACCGTTTCTACGAGAAGATTCGCGACACTTACGGTATCGATGTGTCCAATATACCTAGGGCAAACTTGGCGGACATATTGGACCGGATTTCAGTCGCGGGCACGGTACCTAGAGAACGATAGCGTTCCCTAACCGAATCGCGCCCGGTGCTCCTTCAATACGCACCGATCCATCACCACAAAGATTCCAGCCTTTCGTGCCTTCTCCGCCGCACGTTCGTTAATCACGTCTTCCTGCAGCCAAATCGCCGGAATTTTCAACTGGATCACCTGCGCCACAATCTCATCCACGTATTCCGCTCGCCGGAACACATCCACCAGATCGATCTTCTCCGCCACTTCGGGCGGTATTTCGAGTAACGACCGATAAGCCTTTTCTCCCAGCGCCTCCGCAATCCGCGGATTTACAGGAATAATCTTGTACCCAGCCGCCTGCATGTAAGCAGAAACGCCGTGACTCGGACGCAACGGGCTCTCTGACAATCCCACGACGGCAATCGTCTTCGCCAGTGACAACAATTCGGAGATGGGATCCGATTGCTTCAATTCCGACGATTCCCTCAACCCTTTTTCTCTGCCTTCTGCCTATGCATCCGTATCGCCACTTTACGAATCGTATCCGAGACTTCTTTGTTGCCTGACAGATTCTTCAGATCATGGACCAGCAGGTTTTTCATCAACCCGAGCGAGAGATCGAGCGGCGTACGCGGATTGTAGACCAGGTTACGTATGATGCTGTAATTCTTCGCGAACTTCCGCTTCATCGGAATCGCACGCAGCACCGACTCCAGCACATTCTTTTGCAGCGCAAATTTTTCCACCTCGCCATCCGAAACCTTGGGAGAATCGAGCACCGCCAGCGACACCAGCTTCGTGGAGTCGCGTATCAGGATCGATCGCTCTTCTTTGTTGCCACGCATCGCCAGCGTGATCCGGCCCCTGATGTCAAGCTTCGAAATCTTCTGTAGCGTGCTGTCGCGCCTGTCTTCGACCGGAGCCGGTTTCCTGGTTTTAATGGCGGCTGCGGCCGACTTTTCCACTGCGGCTGTCGCCGTTTTCTCTGCCGCATCTTTAGCCACGTCAGTATTTGTACTCGCGTTAGCCCCCTCCTCTTCAAACGCCATTCCTATGGGCTGAAACTGTGTGTCTTTTTCGGCTGCCAGTTCTGCTGCGTTTTCTTCCAGAAACTTGGTAATTGTGCTTTCAATCACTTCATCGGGTGCATCCACTTCGGTTGCTTCCGACTCCGCCTGTAGACCGGCTTCGAAAGCGGCCAGCTTCTTCCCAATCTCGTCGATTTCATTCGGACGCAGGTTGGCATTCGTTTTCAACCCCTCCAGCAACCGCGGCGAACTCATCACTCGCGTGCTCGCCAATAAAACTTCCACGACCGAGCGCGACCCCGCCACCGCAATCGCATCAAGTGACTCTTCACTAATCGATGGATTCTCCGCCAGCACCGGCAGTAGACGAGGCCTCAAATTCTCCGGCGAAATGAAATAGCCCAGCACCTCGGCGCTAGTCTTTGGATCGGCAACCACGGCCAAGCTGGCTTTTTCATCCCAACCGGCCAACATAAGACGCGCCTGCTCACCAAACAATTTGTGATGGAGCGCCAGATAGACCAGGATCTCAATCATCTCCTCAGGCGGCACTGAGAGAGCTCCGCGCGCAGCCGACTGCATGAGGTTCAAGGGAACCTGCGAATTGCGGATCAGATCAAGCATTCGGGGCATCGTTCATCTCCCGGAAATTGCTGCGGCTTTCTTAACCAGCTTTCCTGCGGACCGTTTGCCAACCGCCCGCTCCAACTCCGCGACGGCAAGTGCAAGCTCGCGTGTAGTGCGATTCGGATTGCGCCGCTGATACTCGTCGCTCAAGGCGCGATAGTACCAGAGCGTCCCTTCCTTTTTTCCCGAGAATCGTGTCCAGATAGCTTCGCCATGCTGCCGATAATCCGCCAGAATCGTACGAACATTATGCAGCTTGTCAGACGCCGAAACCAGACGCGTCTCAGCGTCGGCCTGCTTCACTTCGCGTAGATAGCCTTTCTTCCGCTCCACCCACTCCGCCTTCGGCTCGCCGAATGAATCCGTGCAACCCTCAACGATCTTTGCTACCAGTGAACCAAACAGTTTGCGAATTTCCCGCAGCCTCGGCATGCCTCCACAATCTTCAACCACATCGTGCAGCAGCGCCGCAATCGCCATATCTTCGTCACCGCCCGATTCCAGCACCAGCGATGCGACCGCCATCAGATGCGAAAGATAAGGCACCGCCGTCTGCTTCCGCGTCTGTCCCTCATGCTTCTCGGCGGCATAGCGAAAGGCGCGCTGCAAGCGCGGTCCAAGATAAGGCGGTTTCAGCGAGATTTTCTTTCTCACTTTCATAAATCGGCACACTCAGGTAAACCAGCCATTCTCCCCGTGCACCCCTACGTACCTCTGTGTCCTCTGTGGTAAGGGCTCTCCATCGTCTCCACCCTGACAATTCGCCGCGCGCTAGCTCTTTTTCTCGCCTCGCCTCATCCGCAAATACGCCTGCATCAACGGCCGTAGATCGCCGTCGATCACGCGATCCACGTCGCCGATCTCCAATTTCGTGCGATGATCCTTGATCATCCGATAAGGTTGCAGCACATACGAACGAATCTGCGAACCAAAATCGATATCCAGTTTCGAATCCTCAATCTTCTTCGTGACCTCGCGCTTTTTCTCCAGTTCGAATTCGTAAATCTTCGACCGCAGCATGCTCATCGCCTTCTCTTTATTCTTGTGCTGCGAACGTTCGTTTTGGCAATTAGCCACCAGACCCGTTGGAATGTGCGTGATTCGCACCGCCGAATCAGTCGTGTTGACGTGTTGTCCGCCCTTACCGCTGGATCGGTAGGTATCAATCCGAATGTCATCCGGCTTGATGACGACTTCAATGCTGTCGTCAATCTCGGGAGAAACGTACACGCTGGCAAACGAAGTATGCCGCCGCTTCGCCTGATCAAAAGGAGAAATTCGCACCAGCCGATGCACTCCAATCTCACTGCTCAAATAACCAAACGCATACTGGCCAATCACCGAAAACGTCGCCGACTTGATTCCCGCTTCTTCTCCGGGTTGATAGTCGTACATCTCCGTCTTGAATCCCTGCCGCTCCGCCCAGCGCAGATACATGCGCAACAGCATCTCGGCCCAATCCTGCGACTCAGTTCCACCCGCACCAGGATGAATGGTCATAATCGCATTCAGTCCGTCGTTCGGACCCGAAAGCAGTGTCTCGATTTCGACTCGATCCACCAGTTCGCGCAGAGATTCCAAGTCGCGCTGCAAGTCAGCGGTCACGTTCTCACCTTCGCGCGCCAAATCGAAATAGGCGGCGATGTCGTCGGTCCGCCGCACCAAGTCGCCTTCCAGCGACAATGAGCTTTCCAGACGCTTGCGCTCGCGCATCACTTGCTGAGATTTTTCAGGATTCGACCACAAATTGGGATCCGACGCCTGCTTTTCTATTTCGGCAAACTGCTGGCGCAGCTTACCGGCGTCAAAGATACTCCCGGAGGTCGTGAACCTTGGTCTTTAAGGAAGTGTATTGCTGTTCCAGTTCATCCAACATGATTGATCACTCGCCTTACCAACTCGTGAGGCGCAAGCACGCTTTGTGTCAGCAATGCCTTCACGCCCTTGTATCAGTGCATGTCCTTAGGCCTTGTATCAGGGTATGTCTTTAGGCATACCGCAGGCACCGCGTTACGAATGCGCCTTTAGGCGCTGGTTTTTCGCGCTACGACTTTGATGTACTGTGTCACCGCTCACGCTTAGCAAACACAAAATGCGCCAACAATGCAGCTGCTGAAATTATCGCACATAGATATGCGAACCAATCGCCATGCCGCGTGTAAAACGTGGTTCCCGAAATCAGCGCATAAGGCGCCCCCAGCGCAGCACGCACCTTGCGCGGAATTGTCGTCACGATTCGACCGTACGGATCAACCGATGCCGTCTTCCCCGTATTCGCCCCCGCCAGCAGCCACCGGTTATTCTCGATAGCCCGCATTTGCGTCTGCTGCAGATGCTGTTTCCATGCGCCGCTGTCGCCGTACCAGCCGTCGTTCGAAATGTTCAACAAAACCTGCGCACCCTGTAGCGGTCCTTGCCGAACTTCGTCGGGAAAAATGGATTCATAGCAGATAAACGTTCCAAATCGCTCGCCTCCAGCATCCAGTGGCGTGCGCGACTCACCCCGCTGGAATTCTCCCACTTCTTTCGTAAGCCCTCCGGCAAAGGCAAATACCAGCGGAAATGGCAAGTATTCACCAAAGGGTACGAGATGCATTTTGTCGTAGCGTCCAACCCATTCGCCTTGTGGATTGACGAACACCGCAGAGTTGAAAATCTGCGAACTCTGTCCACCATGCATCACGGGTGTGATTCCAATTGAGCCGGATACCACCCAGGTTCCCGACTGCAGCGCCAACGCACTTACAGCGTCTCGAAACAGCGGATCGTTCGTGTAAAACGGCGCAGGCGACTCCGGCCACACGATCAAGTCGTAATGTTGATCTGTTTTTTCTCCCGAGGGATGCAAACTCACCGCGGTCAAATCCTTTAGCGTGTCCTGAAAATATTCCTTCGTCCACATCGAGCCTTCCAGGATCGGAATATTTGGCTGCACTAAAAGCGCGGTATGATCTGTCGCGACCGGGGGAGGAGTGAGTAATTGCCCTGTCTGCAGGATCAAGGCCGCACCACACGCCGATGCTAGCAGCCACTTTCGCCGCCCCTTTGGGGCTTCTCTCGGAACAACGAACGCCGCCGCAAACACGCTGTTCACGAGCGCGATTTCAAACGAGAGCCCATAGACGCCGACCAGGGTTGCAATCCGCGTAAGTGCAAAATTTCCTGTTTGCGAGTATCCAAGCAGTTCCCATGGAAACGCTGTAATCCGAGTCCGCGCAAGCTCCACCGCAACCCAAAGAAACGGAACAGTCACCAGCGCACGCCGGATCGACGCTTCGTATCCCGCGAGTTTCGCTCCGGCGGCCTTTGATCCAGCCGGCTTGTATCCAACAACCAGCGCCAGCAGCAGCCCAAACATCCCGTGATAGAGCCCGACATACATGCAGAACAAAATCAGTGCCAGCGCGGCCGCCGGAATCGGCAACCCTCCGTAGCGGTGCATGGTGTCGAAGATCCAATAGCAAGTCCCGGCAAACCAGAGAATCCCGCACACGTAGCCCAGCACAAATCCCTGCCACGGCGTCGCGGGCAGCAAACGCGCCTGCCCATCTATTTGCAGAGTGTCCGGAACGCGCGCCCGCAAGATCGCAACAATCAGCGGCGCCACCGCAATCCACGCGAACCAGTAAAGGTTTGGAAGTGGAAAAATAACGATCTGCAGCCCCGCGGAGAGCAGAACCAAACACCAGACACTAAAGGGGATTCGTCGCACACGTCAGCATAGCAAAAGTCGTTGACGCCGATCACAGCAATGCCGCGTCACGGCCCGGTGATCAGTCGGTCACCATTTCAACATTGGTCATCCTGCCTCGTTTCAAATACCATAGTCAACTTATGGGTCGGCTGATCGTCATCGCGTTGGTACGAGTTCTCGAAAGTATGTTCGTTGTCGGCGCTATCGGTTCCGTGGTCGTCCTCGTGCTCAGCGGAATTGAAGACCTCAAGTTGCTCTTTGGCTTGGAGGAAGAGGACCACTCCTAGTCGCCATGTCATCCCCATTCCAACCCACGTCTCCGTCGAATCGTGTCCGCATCGT
This sequence comes from Terriglobales bacterium, assembly GCA_049674665.1. Taxonomy (GTDB): domain Bacteria; phylum Acidobacteriota; class Terriglobia; order Terriglobales; family Acidobacteriaceae; genus Acidiflorens. The sequence goes on along the minus strand of JBATZM010000104.1, from coordinate 22,877 downwards.
CGTAGCAACCTCGGTGATGCTCACGTTCATTTCCTACTGGCGGGCCGCCGCCATCGTGCTCAACGACCTCGCCTCGTCCGCTTTTTATGCCTGCGGAATCGCCGAGCAGGCAGTCGGAAAGTCCGCGCCCTGGTTCATCGTCGCAGTCATGCTCTTTTCATTCGCCGTGCGGGCCGTCTACGTGGAGAGTTGCTCCATGTTCGTCCGCGGCGGCGTCTACCGGGTTGTCAAAGAAGCCTTGGGCGGTACCCTGGCCAAACTCAGCGTCTCCGCGCTGATGTTCGACTACATCCTCACCGGACCCATCTCTGGAGTGTCAGCTGGTCAGTACATCGTCGGTTTGATCAACGAAACCTTCATCACCGCCGACGTACACGGCTGGATTCCTCGCGCCGTCCACAACCTCTACAACGGCACACCACACTTCAACGTCAACTTGACGTCGGTGGTCTTCGCTCTGGCGGTCACGATCTATTACTGGTGGGAAAATACCAAAGGCATCCAGGAGTCCAGCGAGAAAGCTCTCCGCGTTATGCAGATCACGACCGTGATGGTGGTGATCTTGTTGGCTTGGTCGGCGCTCACTCTTTTTAAGTCGGGATACAGCCCCGTCCCGCTCCCCACCCCTCAAAATCTTCATTTTTCCAGGGAGTCGCTTGGCTTTCTCCGTCACAGCTTTCCCGAGCAGAGTCTTGCCAAAATGTTCGGGCTGCTCGGAATCATGATTGCCTTCGGCCATTCAGTGCTGGCCATGAGCGGCGAAGAATCCCTTGCCCAGGTCAACCGTGAACTGGCTCATCCCAAACTCAAGAACCTGAAAAAAGCTGCGATCGTCATTGCCATCTACAGCTTCGTTTTCACCGGACTATCAGCGCTGTTGTCCGTCATGCTGATTCCGGACGCCGTCCGCGTTCCCGTCTACAAGGACAACCTGATCTCTGGCCTCGCTATGTATATGTGGGGACCTGAGATATTGCGTCTCGTCTTCCGCGGATTTGTCGTGGTGGTCGGCTTTCTCATTCTCTCCGGCGCCGTTAACACCGCGATCATCGGCTCGAATGGCGTCCTCAACCGTGTTTCCGAAGACGGTGTCCTCGCTGACTGGTTCCGCTTCCCCCACCGCAAATACGGAACAAGCTCCCGCATTATCAATCTGGTCGTCCTGTTGCAGATCGTCACTATCATCGCGAGCCGCGGTGATGTCTATGTCCTGGGCGAAGCGTATGCCTTCGGAGTGATCTGGAGTTTCACCTTCAACAGTCTGGCTATGCTCGTTCTGCGATTTAAATACAAAGGTGTACGAGGTTGGAAGGTTCCCCCGAACATCACCATCGCAGGACACGAACTGCCTATCGGTCTGGTTTCGGTCTTCCTCGTTCTGCTCGCAACTGCCCTTGTGAACCTGGCAACCAAATCCGTCGCTACCGTCGCTGGTGTTTCTTTCTCGGTGGTTTTTTTCGTGATCTTCACGGTTTCCGAACACGCAAACCGGAAAAAGTACGCGCTCGCCAAAGAGCAGATGAAAGATCATTTTCAATTGTTGCAGAGCGACACGGTCGAACGCGACTCTCTCGGCATCCGCGCTGGCAATGTGCTGGTACCGGTGCGCGACTACAACACTCTGCATCATCTCCGCTGGGTGCTGGAGCATACCAATCTGCGCGAACAGGACGTGGTCGTCATGACCGCCCGCATCAGCCAGTTCGGGAGCGCCGCATACGGCCTTTCCACCGAGCAGATTTTCAGCGATTACGAACAGACGCTGTTCACACGTGCCGTCTCTATCGCTGAAAGTTTTGGTAAGAAGATCTCGCTCCTCGTAGTCCCCGCTCGCGACCCCTGGTCAGCTGTCGCCCAAACTGCTCACAACCTGGAGTCCTCCGCTGTGGTTGCCGGCCTCTCCAGCACGACAACAACGGCCGAGCAGGCATTTGCGCTAGGCAGTGCATGGGAAGCGATACCAGAACCTAAACAGCAGTTTGTGCTGCAGATCGTGCGGCCCGATAGTACCGTCGATACGTTCCGCATCGGTCCGCACACCCCCGCCATGAAGAACGAGGATGTCGTCCTGCTTCATCGTTTGTGGCTGAATGTCACCCGGGAACCGGGTCTGGAAAACGTACACCATCACGACGTTCTGACCGAGGCCCTTACTCGCTTCGCCCGCGACTTTGGCGCGCACGCCCACGACGAAATCGTGAAAGAACTGCGCCGTCACAGCGCCGATGCCGGCCCCATGCCCGCCCGGCGCATCGCCGATCAGATTCCTACGGTTCAACCCGAACTAAGTCGTTCCAACCGCGACGAGGGACCTTACAGCCCCAAGGAATAAGAAATAATGCTTTGCCGGTGGAGCGCCGGGCGTCCTCGCCCGGCCAAGACCAATGCTGATGCCTGCGCAAGCCGGCCGTGCGCGTCACCCGCAAGACATAACTCACTTCACCTTCGGAGACTCTGAATCCGCTGCCTTTTGATCGTCAGCGTGAATTACCATGTCGTCCTCCGCATAGAACGACCGGTGTTCGCTGTCCATCTGATTAGGCGTCATCGTAAGCACAAACCCATCTTTGTGCGTACGGAAGCTGGCTGTGTAGTCTCCGCGATCCGTGCTTTGCGCCATACGCTTGGTGAAGGATGCCGTCCCCGCCAGAGCCGACAATGAATCCGCGAACTTGTCATGCCTTTTCTTGTATTCGCGTTGCGCTCTCAGCACCACTCGCATGTAGCCCAGCGCCTGAGCCTCCGATTCCGACTGCGCCGGATCGCCCGCAAACTGCGGTTTATATTGTGATGAAGCCTCCGCTGGAGTCTGCGCCAACGCCATTCCCGCTCCCATCATGATCACCGCAAGAATCCCCGCACAAAATCGCTGCATTCGCCTTTTCACAGCAAAACCCTCCTCCCATGCCTGATTTTGGGGGTTACCCCCGTAATTTGTCTCCATCAGCAATCGTTTCAATTCTTTGCTGGTTCAGGCAATCTTAAACAGGATGCAATCCTAACAGGGAAACCTTAATGAAAGCTGCCGTCGCCAGAAAACCGTTAATACGCATCGCTGTGGTCGAGAGCGATCCATTGCGATTTGTAGGATTCCGGGCCCTCTTTGATACCGAGCAAGATCTGGAGCTGGTCTCCGCCTCGCTAGCCGACCTCGGCCAGTTGCAGGCCATCGATCTCGTCCTGCTAGGCAATCGCGGCGGCCAGAACCTTTACGACATCATGGCCAGCATGAAGGCCATTCGCCCCGACCTGCGCATCATCGTAACCGGCTCCGGCATGGACGATGAAAGCGTCCTGAAAGCAATCGCCGCCGGTGCCAAAGGCTACGTAGACGAAGCCGCTTCGCCAGCCGAATTCATCCAGGCTCTCCGTATCGTGCATCAAGGCTCTGTCTGGGCGCCGCGTCGCGTGCTCTCAACTTTCATTGAACGGGTAAGCGCGTCCCCCGGCAGAATCTTCCCTGCTGGCCGCATCACCTTCACCGACCGCGAAAAAGAAGTTCTGGAGATGCTGGTAGCCGGCCGCTCCAACAAAGAAATCGGCTCAGCCCTGGGAATCGAAGAGCGCACCGTAAAAGCGCACGTAGCCAAACTAATGCGCAAAGTAGGAGTGCAAAACCGTATCGCGCTGTCAGTCCATGCCATCACGCATTCGCTGGTGACGGCGAAGTAGGCTCGAGCAGCGGGAAAACTCGATTCCGCAATTGATTTCAGGTGCGCAGCGCTTCAGCGCTGCGGCAGCCGCGTTCCGGGATCGGCTTTAGCCGCTGAGGTCGCTCAAACCTCGCGAACGCTAAGCCGGTTAATTCTCAGTTAGTGCAATCGCCTAATTTTTGAACAGTTGCGAGTCGACCTGCTGTCAGAATGAGCACCGATGCGTCATTAAGAGGCTGAGACTAAGGTTACTTGCGGCTGTTCATCTGTGGTAGTGCAATGCGAACTATGAAACGGTTCCATTCCATACTCTTCATTTCCCTGCTTACGACTTTCAGTATGGCAGGCGACCTCGTCAGTTCATTCAAGCAAGCTGCTGAGCTGGCAGATGTCCAAGAAAGGGACCCCGCAACGCAAACCTACCTTAAGCGTGATCTGACGCCGTACTACGAGCACAACTACTCACCTGTTTTTCTGTCTTGCTTAGGGTCGACTGAACACCCCGACACGTCGCCGTTCTCCTTCGTACTGGCCCTCGGAACAGATGGCCGAGTTGTGCGGCTCTATGCCGATCATGAAACCAACGTGTTTGCCTGTGTGCGGCAGGCGTTGCAAAAAGACGAGTTTCCGCATCCGCCAGTCTCTCCCTATTACTGGCACGTTTCAATGAGCTTCTCCAAATGAGTGAGAGCACTGCAATGTCAACTGTCGGGAGGTGGCTGTGCGCTATAGGACTGCTGCTAATGTGTCTGGTGTACTAATCGCGCTGACCTGCGGAATGTTCGGCCTGGAAGCCGCATTAAGAACTGTCCTTCTTCCCCCTTCAGAGTTGGGTTTCCCAGTATCGGGATTTGACCGAGCACTTCTCGGAGTGGATTTTTTCTGCGAACGCTGGAAATGGATACTCGTGCCCCTCACGCTCCTGTGTGTAGTGCTGCTATTTACCGTCGCCGCATTCAGTAGCGATTCGGGAGCAGACGAGATGGCAAAGCCGACGCTACGACCAACCGGTCGCCCACCTGCTCTTTGGAATCCGAAGGCGGCAGCGTTCTGGAGTCTGTTATTTTCGCCAGCATTCGGAGCATTTCTACACGCTCGAAACGCAGACGCGATGAGGCGCGCGGACGAGGCGAACGCCAACAGAATGTGGTTTTATGTCTCGCTTGCCTATCTTGGCCTCGTTTTCGCGACTATTTTCATTCCCATCCCCGAAGGATTGTTCACATTGGCTTCCATTGGTCTTCCGCTCGGGTGATATTTAAGCCTCGGGAAGAAGCAGGTAACATATGTCAAAGAAACTTATCGGGATGGTTATGAGCGGAAGCCTTGGAAGGAGCCGTTGCTCATCGCCTTCGGCTTTTTGATTGGCACATCCATTGTGTTCGCAGTGGCAGGGATTTAATGTTTGGCTCGGCAATGAATCTGTGACCTAAAGCTCAGTTGGCGAAATATCGCCATTTCACTCATCGCCCAGGTCCTGAGTGTAATCCACGTTACCAAAGTACAGTGACCCCGGTAATCTTGTCCCCTTTTCCTACCTGCCCCATACTCGCCTCACCTACCACAGAACCTGGGAGACGGGGCTGGAAACGGAGATTAGGGTCGCCGATTTCAGCCCCGCATTTTTTTGCTCGGCCGAACCGCCGATTAAATTCCCCAATCCTGAACACTGTCAGAAGCCAAAGTGGGTCTCCTGATGGCTGAAGACTGTTAACCCCCGACTCACCGTGATCACTCCCGGCTATCCTCCGTTCCACGCCCTGCATCGAATAGAATCATAGCTAGTAAACACGACAATAGATTCCATACTCCTATCCCAGGTGAGGCTTGATGCGCAATTCCCTTGTTCTGTCGTTGCTGTTCTGTTTCCTGACTTCCATTTTTTCCGCCGCTCAAGATACCAAGACTGACGCCGCTGCCCCCGACCCCGATACCAAAGCCTCCGGACGTGTCGAGGCCGCCGGCACCGTACTAGACGAAATCCAAGCCGCTCCCGACAAAGGTATCCCGCAAGAGGTGCTAGGCTCGGCCGAATGTGTGGCCGTGGTTCCCTCCCTCCTCAATGGAGGATTCGTCTTCGGCGGCCGCTACGGCAAAGGCGTCGCCAGTTGCCGCACGGCAAAAGGCTGGAGCGCGCCTGCTTTCTTCACCATAGGCGGTGGCAGTTTCGGTCTCCAGATCGGCGGCCAAGCCACCGACCTAGTCATGCTGATCATGAACAAGGGTGGCATGGATAACCTGCTCGCCAGCCAGTTCAAGCTCGGGGCCGATGCCAGCGCCGCCGCCGGCCCCGTCGGCCGCCATGCCGCCGCCGATACCGATTGGAAAATGCGAGCCCAGGTCCTAACTTATTCCCGCTCCCGCGGCCTCTTCGCCGGACTCGAACTCTCCGGCGCCGTAATCAAGCAGGACAAAGATAGCACCCGCGAATTCTACGGCCGCATGGTGCCGTTCAAAACCTCTCTCAAGGGAGACATCGAAGCTCCCAAAACCTCATACCCCTTCTTGAGTTCTCTAGCCAAGTGGGCCCAGGAAGCGGCAAAGTAGAACTGGCACCCTAAACAATTTTGGGAAGGGCACGGCTTCACAGCTTGCGGGAAAAACCGATTCATGTGGAAAATGATTGTGGGTGGCGGGGCTATGACCCGTCCGGAGCGCCGAGAACCTTTAATCTTCCGCAGGTTCGTGGAAGGGCACGGCTTCGGCCGTGCCGCTTGAAGCCAATAAATATGCGGACTTTAGCCCCCGAAGCGTCGCACCTTGCATAACCGCACCTCCACCCCCTAAACTCCGGCACAGTGCGAGAACGCCTCGAATACGCCCTAGTTTGGCCCTGGATCAAAATCCTCGGCTTGCTCCCCCGTCCCGTAACGCGCGCCATCGGCATAACCCTCGGCTTAACCGTCTACGCAGTTCACGAACGCCTGCTCCGCGTCGGCCTGCGCAACATCACTCTAGCCTTCCCCGAAATGTCGGACCGCGAACGACACCGCCTGCTCCGCGGAGAATTTATCTCCCTGGGACGCCAGCTAGCCGAAGTCTGCCTCTTCCCCCGCTACACCCGCGAAAATGTCTCGCGCACCGTGGTCTATGACGGCTTTGAAAACTACGAAAACGCCTACAAGCGCGGCAAAGGCGTCCTCTTTCTCACCGGACACCTCGGAGCCTGGGAACTCTCCGCCTTCGCGCATTCGCTAAACGGTCATCCGCTATCGATCGTCATGCGCTCCCTAGACAATCCCTATATCGACACATTCCTCCAAAGCTACCGCACCATGCACGGCAATCGCACCGTCGACAAAGACGATTTCGTGCGCGGCCTGCTCTCCGCCATGCGCAACGGAGAAACCGTAGGCATTCTCATGGACACCAACATGACCCCGCCGCAAGGCGTGTTCGTAGATTTTTTCGGCGTCCCCGCCTGCACCGCCAGCGGCCTAGCCCGCATTGCCCTCCGGACCGACGCGGCCGTGGTCCCGGGTTTCACCGTCTGGGATGCCAAGCAACGCAAGTACATCCTGCGCTTCGATCCCGCCGTAGAATTAATTCGCAGCGAAGATAACGAAGCCGACATAGTAGCCAACACCGCAAAATTCACCAAAGTCATAGAAAGCGTAATCCGCAAATATCCCGACCAATGGCTCTGGGTACACCGCCGCTGGAAGACCCGCCCCCCAGGCGAACCCCCACTGTATTAGTTTGTGGAGAGACGGGCGTCTCGCCCGTCCAGCCGAGCAAAGCTCGGCAGCCATCGCCGCGTTGTAAACACCTGCCCGCTAAAGCGACAATAGAGACCCATGAAGCAAACTCTGCTCAACCTCGCCGAGAAGCTCAACTGCCATCTCCTCGGAGACAGCTCCATCACCGTAACCACAGTCTCCAGCCTGCAATCCCCCACCAGCACCAGCCTCGTTTTTGTGGAGGATGCTCAGCACCTCGACACCGCACTCCGTTCATCTGCCGCCGCAATCATCGTAGGAGATTTCGCAGCCGGAAACTTCGCAGCCAGTGCCGCCAAACCCTTCCTGATTTCCGCGCAGCCGCGCCTAACCTTCGCCCGAGCCGCAAAATTGCTCCGCGATCCCGACCACAATCACATCATTCATCCCTCCGCCATAGTTCCCGCCTCCGCTGAAATCGGCAAGAAAGTAGCTATCGGCCCGCGTACAATTCTCGGCGAACATGTCAAAATCGGCGATGAAACCACCATCGGCGCCGGCTCAGTAATCGGCGAAAACGTAATCGTTGGAAACCATTGCCGCATCGATCCGAACGTCATCATCTATGCAGGCACAACTCTGGGCGACCGGGTAGTCGTGCAAGCAGGAGCGATACTAGGCAGCGAAGGCTTCGGCTACGTCCGCGATTCCGAAACTGGACGCTACGAACAATCTCCCCAAATCGGGCGTCTGATAATCGAAGACGATGTAGAAATCGGAGCGAACGCGACCATCGATCGAGGAGCGCTGGACGAAACCAGAATCCGCCAAGGCGCCAAAATCGACAATTTAGTACACATCGGCCACAACTGCCAGATCGGAGAAAACGTAATCATCGCCGCCCAAACCGGCCTGAGTGGCAGCGTCACCATAGAAGACAACGTAATCATGGGAGGACAAGTAGGCATAGGCGATCACGCCCGAGTAGAAGCCGGAGCCATGATAGGAGGCCAAGGCGGAATCCTCCCGAAAAAAGTGTTGCGCGGAAATGGCGTAGTCTTCTGGGGAACGCCAGCAAAACCAGTGAAGGAGTATCTTAAAGAGCTGGCATTCGTATCCAGGTCAGCCAAGAGCAACGTTAAAGCCAAAATAAATTTCTAGTAGAGACGCGGCTAGCCGCGTCTCAGCAGTGCCCCAAGAGTTAAGGGCGAGAGCCGCACTCATGTCCATAGTCGTCATCGGCGGACACACCCGCAACATCGGCAAGACCAGCGTAGTAGCAGGTCTAATCACCGCCCTGCCCGCCTTCCACTGGACCGCCCTAAAAATCACGCAATACGGACACGGCGTCTGCTCCGCCAACGGAGAAGCCTGCGACTGCGCCACCGCCGACCACTCCTTCGCCGTATCCGAAGAAAAAGACCGCTCCGGCGAATCCGACACTTCGCGCTTCTTAGTTGCCGGAGCCGATCATTCTTGGTGGGTCCGCACTCAACAAGGCCATCTCGCCGAAGCCATGCCTCGCATCCGCAAAATCCTGGCCACCACGCAAAACGCCATCATCGAATCCAACAGCATTCTGCGTTTCATGAAGCCGGATCTTTATTTGACCGTACTCGACCCAGCAACCGCCGACTTCAAAACCTCTGCGCAAATTTTTCTAGACCGTGCCGATGCAATCCTGCTGCACTCCAGCGACTCCAAGAAACCAGCCTGGAAACAAGTCTCGCTGAAACCCATAATCGACCGCCCCATGTTCGCGATCCAGCCGCCAGATTATGTGACACCAGAAATCGTAGAGTTTGTCCGTATCCGTTTACAGTCGCTTCCCACAAATAAATCGCTGTCATCCTGAGCGAAGCGAAGGACCTCATCCATCTCCGCTCTCTATGCGTCTCGGCCGTGAAACCGCTCTACCCCGTATACATCCCAATCACGCGCTCAATCGCGCGCCGGCACACCGCACAAAATTTGTCATACCGTGTGAACATGATGCAGTCCACCTCGGGACGGTAAGCCCCCCTAGCCTCATAGTTCGCGCCTTCGAATGCCCCCACCTTACCCGCATACTTCTGCGCGCCGAGCATCTCGTCTTCCTTGGCACGCTCTTTGCGGAAAAGCTCATCCATCTCCGCCTCAGGCCTTCCTGCCGCCCGCAGCTCGCGTCGCTGTCGCTGGATCTCTCCCTCAAAGCGATCAAACTCATCTTTGTCCCATGGCGTCGGCACCGGCGTACCTGCCGTGACCAGATCTTTCCACTTCAAATTCGCGGGATCGAGCAGCGCCGTCACATTCGGCTCCCACGGTTCTGTCTTCTTTTCTGGCGGCAAGTACGCTACAGCCGAAGCATAATATTCATCCGCCAGCCCCGCGAACTGATGTCCAAACTCGTGTACACCCACATATCTGGCCCAAAGATTGTCGATCGCAACCGTCGCGAATTGATTGAAAATTCCACCGCCGCCGTAAGTCTGCCCGTTCACCAGAATTTCGATGAACTCATAAGGCGCAAACGAAGCAATATCCCGCAGCGTCCGATTCTCCGTCGTCAACACATAACGCTCGGTGCCGAACGTGTCATAGGAAGCGCCCACCGGCGACCGTCGATAAATTCCGCTCGAAGGCCGCGAGATACCCGCCTCCTCTGCCGCCGGACACAATCCCCACACATTAAATTCGTTCCGATGCTCGCGAAACGGAGAAGTAGAAAATAGCGCCTCCATAAATCGCTGCGCGTCCTGCTCAAACTTCGGACGCTCCGCCGCCGTGTACCCATCGCCCAGCACCAGCAAATCCACCTTGCTCGCCGGATCGCCCATCTTCTGCAACTCCAGCAACGCTCCCGGCGATGGCGGACGCGACCGGTCCACAGACTCGCTCTTCGGATCCACCACCGTCTTCCATACTTCTTTCCAAGCCGGTGGAGCGAAAGATGAGCCGAAAAGTGGAGCGACGGGCGTCCCCGCCCGTCCACCTGCGCCCTCTGGAAGCGCCCGCTCTTTCAGCGACACTTCGACGGCCACATCGGGATCAGGAAACCGTAGCGATTCCGAAAATGTCCGATTCCCATGGAGCGCTTCATCTGTAGTCCTCCACTCTCCAAACACAGAATTGAATCCACGCGAGTACAGCAGCTTGCCACTGCCGCGCTCGCGCACTTCAAACAGATAGTTGCCCAGCTGACTCTCATCGATCGACTTATTCAGATTTCCCGGCCACTCAAGCGGCTCAAGCACCACCCGATCCAAGCTGAACCACTCTTCGTGAGAATTTCCAGTGTGGTAATAATCGACGCGCAGGGTGCGCGAAGCAGCAAAACTTGTATCAACACTGAAGAAGAAAAATAGAAGAGAGACACCAACCAGACCCAGCGTTCGTTTCATGCACGGAATTGTAGCTTGTAACCTACGTACCAGGCTTGATCGCGACTGCTTTGTCGTTTTCAAACGTAATCACCAGCGGCTTTCCTCCATTCGGATAATGCAAAGTTCTCGAACCATAATCACCCGAACCCTCCGAAACGCCCATCCCAATCGCGAAGCTGGTCTGTAACTCGCTCATGCCCGGCTGGACTTCATGAGCATCAATCTTCTGCCATACATCCGCAGGCCAGTGCTTGTAAAGATCGTGCGGATCTTCGATGAAGAAAATGTTATCGGAGTAAATCTTGAAGTCGCTGCCCTTCTCCGCCCCAATCGGAACCGCGTAGCCCTTGCCGTCCAGCGAGAATACCGCCATCACTTGTTTGTTCCCCGGAGCCTGCGGGGAAATATCCATCACCACATCCTGAATCGCAAGCTTCTGCAAAGGCGGCAGCGTTCCCGCCTCGTGGCCGAAGTCCGTCTTATGACGCTCCCGGTCATACGGATAATAAGTAAGTTGATAACCGACCCTCACCCAGACTGGCTGCTCAGTCAACTGCCGCGCCGACTTCAGATCATATGGACGCAACTTTTTCGGCGTAACATAGTAGTCCGCCTTGAGCGCGGTTTCCTGCTTGGGCTGCGCCTCTTCTTTCATCGCCTCGTGCCGCTCGTACACGGTGTAAGCGGCGCGCCCGCCAGCGACGACGATAGCAACCAGCAAAAAGAGTTGCAGCTTTTTCTGAAACTCGGGATCAATGGCCATGATCTAAGAAAGCGTATCCTTAATTTGTCACCCCATCCGTGAGGCGGCAATCAGTTAACATAAGTATTCAGCAAGCTGCAAAGGAAATTCATGCCCATTGTTCAAGATGATGTTCTGAACGCACTCAAGCAGTGCTACGATCCCGAAATCCCCGTCAACATCGTCGATCTCGGCCTGATTTATAGCATCCGCTTCGAAGACGTACCCGAAAATCAGCAGGACGTCACCGTCGATATGACTCTCACCGCCCAAGGCTGCCCCGAACATGTCAACATCAGCGCCCAGGTAAAATCACGCGTCGAACAACTCCCCGGCGTCCGTAACGCCAACGTCAACGTGATCTGGGAACCCGCATGGACTCCCGAACGCCTAAGCCCCGAAGCCCGCAAACAACTAGGAATCGAGTGAGACTCAAACTGTTTTGCGTTCCAGCAATTTCTCAGCTTAAATAAAAACTGTCATCCTGACCCTGAGCGGAGCCGAAAGGGAAGGACCTCATGCAGCAGATGCTTTGCTCAGGCGTGAAAAATTCCACACTAGTCTTGAAAATTGCGGCACAACCTCAAAACTCACCCAGTTCCTCAAACGCCCGCGCCGCCCGCTTATCCGCCAGTTCTTCAATCTTGCTCCCAATCTTCATCGCCAGATCCAAAAACCGCGTTCCCTGCCGCACGTACGAAGGCAACTCTTCGCGAATCCGCACAAACTGCTCCGGATACTCCGATGCCAGCACCGCCAACCCCACGCTTCCTACCAACACCGCAGCCGGACGTCTCCCCTTCAGCGCCAACATCGCCGCCGTTCCCGCCGTTCCCGCGATCACAACCCGCTTCCAGTTCTCCATGTCATCTCCTCACGCCTTTGGGTGGCGCAGCGGTTACCGCTGCGATAACTGCATTCGTTCGAATACGGCTTGAGCCGCAGAGGTCACACTTTCTGCGCCGGAACAAGTTTTCCCGCAGCCCAGCAGGATTCTAAACCAACACCGCTATGCTTTATACTGCCGCCGACCAAGAATCGACGAATATCTATGATGCAATTTCACAGACTCCCGTTTCTCACCGTACTCGTCTCTCTTCTCTGCGCCGCGACTCTCACCCAGGCCCAAGCCAAGCCCCGTGCCCGCGACCTGGGCGTTCCCTTCGATGGAACGCCCGGTCCATATAACGCCATCACCGATGTCAAAGGCGTCGAAATCGGCGACACTACGCTCATCTCCGGCAACGGCAAGCTCAAAGTTGGTGAGGGCCCAATCCGCACCGGCGTCACCGCCATTCTTCCTCGCGGACGCGCCTCAAAAGACGCGGTCTTCGGAGGCTGGTTCACTCTCAACGGCAACGGCGAGATGACCGGCACCACCTGGCTCGAAGATTCCGGCTTTCTCGACGGCCCCGTAATGATCACCAATACGCACAGCGTAGGCGTGGTCCGCGACGCCGTCATCGCCTGGAAAGTAAAACATGGCGAGCCCGACATGGAAGGCTACTGGTGGTCATTACCCGTCGTCGCCGAAACCTGGGACGGCTATCTCAACGACATCAACGGATTCCACGTAAAGCCCGAAGACGCGTTCCACGCCCTCGATACCGCGCACGGAGGCCCAGTTGAAGAAGGAAATGTCGGCGGCGGAACAGGCATGACCTGCAACGAATTCAAAGGTGGAATAGGAACTTCTTCCCGCGTCCTGGCTACGAAAGCTGATACAAAAGCCGGTGGTTACACCGTAGGCGTGTTAGTGCAGTGTAACTATGGCCGTCGCGACCAACTGCGCATCGCCGGAGTTCCCGTAGGCAAAGAAATTCCCGAGCATCCCGCCTACGGAGAAGACATAGGTTCAATCATCATTGTGATTGCGACCGACGCCCCCCTGATCCCGACACAGTTAAAGCGCATGGCCCGCAAAGCTTCTCTAGGTCTGGGCCGCGACGGCAGTTATTCCGGCGACGGCTCCGGCGACATCTTCTTGGCCTTCTCCACCGCAAATCCAGGAGCAGCATCTCCCAACGGAGTCCACGACCTGAAAATGTTGCCCAACGACAGCCTAGATCCCCTATTCCTAGCCACCGTGCAAGCGACCGAAGAAGCCATAGTCAATGCCATGGTCGCCGCCGAAACCATGACCGGCATCGACGGCCATACCGTAATCGCCCTGCCCCACGACCGCCTGCGCGAAGTCCTGAAGAAATACAACCGCCTGGAAGAGTAAGGCGCAGGCTTGTTCGTGTGGGGACGGGTGCCCCCGGTCCAAGCCGAACGAAGCTCGGCAGCCCACTATGCACTCGGCAGAATAGTTTCGCTAGAGCGTTACCTTCGCTGCCCGACCATCGCGTCTTCGCTACTCCTTGCGGAGGGAATACAATGCAGACTGTGAAAGCTTACCGAATCCAGCGCATCAAGAGCGGCATGAAGTTCACCTGCGTGCACTGTGCCCACAGCGTCAGCACACTCGATTTCGACGCCAAGTCCGGCAACCTCCGCACCCAGGCCGCAACCGCGATCAACGCTCACGCCACCCAAGCCCACCGCGAACCGATGGTAGTTTCTCCCTCGGATGGACAGCAACGCAGCTGGCGGTAGAGTAACTCGCTTCATACACCACAAATACTCTCTGAACCTTACGACAAAACTTTGGTGCGTTACTGCACAGTGACTTTGGCTACTTGGCCGTAATTGCTCCTCGTAGCACACTACGAAAGACTCACAGGGAGATACTCATGAAGCGGTCAGCTCTCGTCTTGATCTTCGTAAGCAGCCTAGCGCTGGCCCAGGACAAGCCACGCGTGTTCATACAGGGAAAAGGCTCTCAAGATGTCACTACGTCCGGCACGGCAGCGGGCGGAAAACATTGGGGATCATGGGGCTCTAACTCGACCCTCGATTCTCACGACGAGGCAATGGAAGTCACCAAGGACTTGCAGAAAGACTGCTCCGGTGTGATAGTCACTCTCAATCAGTCGAATGCGGATTACACCGTCATGCTGAATCGGGAGTCGAAACATAATCGGGGACTGATCCGCACCAACAGTCAAATCCAAGTCGCCAATCGGCTCGGCGATGTACTCGGCACCAATGCCACCAGAACAGTGGGCAATGCTTCCAAGGATGCTTGTCAGTTAATCGTGGCCGATTGGAGTCAGAATGGCAGAATCGCAGCCCCCGATTCCCCGACTCCCACTGCAGCAGTTAGTCCAGTTGTGCCTGCCACGACAGCAGTATCTCCAGAAAAAGCAAGGCTGGAGACAGTATCCGCAGTTCAGTCCCAACCTACGACGGCAACCGCAGAATCGAAAGAACCAGCGAACACTGCTAACAGCGGAGGCGAGAGTTTGGGCGATGCAGCGAAACGCTTAAAACAACATCAGGCTTGCTTGGATTTGGCAAAAGACAATCCGAGCATCGTTTGTCAGTAGAAGGTGAGAGTTTAGCTGAAAAACGGAACCCGGTCTAAACGACGACCGGGCTCACGCAAACACGAGTTGAGACAACTTATCCAGACTATACCTGTAAGGCGATTAACGCTCTTCACGCGTTCTACTCCTTCACCGCCTTGTCTGTAATCTCCAAACCTTTGTCGATAATGGCAAAAGCCTCCCGCAGTTGCTGCTCATTAATGCATAGCGGAGGATTGGTATAGAACGTATTCCAGCGCACCAATGTATAGAGCCCGTTCTCCCTGAAGAACTTGCCAAGCGCAACCATCTCCTCCGAGGTGCCGTTAAACGGAGCCATAGGCTGCCGTGTCTTACTCTCCCGGATCAGCTCAACGATACCAAACAGCCCAATCGAACGCACTGCGCCCACCGACCGGTGTTTAGCCTGTAACCCCGCGCCCAGCGTCGTCATGATCGCACCCATCCTCCGGGAATTCTCGATCAGGTTGTCTTCCTCATACACCTTAATAGTAGCCAGCGCCGTAGCACATCCCATGGGATGACTGTTGTAAGTAAGTCCTCCATAGAACACTTTGTCGTCAAAGTACTTCGCGATATGTCGCCGCATACCAACCGCGCCCAACGGAATATAACTAGAAGTAAGTCCCTTCGCCATGCAAATCAAATCGGGGACCACTTTCCAGTGATCGATCGCAAACCATTCCCCCGTACGTCCGAAGCCGGACATCACTTCGTCGGAGACCATCAGAATTCCATACTTGTCGCACAGTTTGCGCACGCCCTCCATGTATCCGTCAGGCGGCACAAGAATGCCATTCGTTCCGGTCACAATTTCCAGAAAGAATGCCGCAATCGTCTGCGGACCTTCCAACTGAATAATTTCTTCGATCATGGCCAGCGAAGTTTCCGCCGATTCCCATCCGCGCTCAATACCGTGATACGGATCAAGCACCCGCACCACCCCCGGCATTCCAGGCTCTACGGCCCATCGCCGAGGATCGCCCGTAAGGCTGATGGCGCCAGCCGTCGCCCCGTGATACGAGCGATAACGTGCGAGTATCTTGTGCCGTCCGGTGAATAAGCGCGCAATCTTGATGGCATTCTCATTCGCTTCCGCGCCGCCATTCGTAAAAAAGAAAGTGTCAATATCGCCGGGAGTAATCTCCGCCAGCTTAGCTCCTAACCGCGCCCGCGGCTCGGTCGCCATAAACGGATTGGCATAGGCCAGCGTAGAGGCCTGCTCCGTAATAGCCTGAATCACGCGCTCATCGCCAT
The DNA here is from genome assembly GCA_049674665.1 of Terriglobales bacterium. Taxonomy (GTDB): domain Bacteria; phylum Acidobacteriota; class Terriglobia; order Terriglobales; family Acidobacteriaceae; genus Acidiflorens. The sequence continues at coordinate 6,770 of JBATZM010000104.1, read as the reverse complement.
GCCCAATGTTCACCGACATCAACTGGCTGTTGAAATCGATAAAGCGCTTCCCTTCTGGCGTCCAAAAATAAATGCCCTTCGCACGGGCAACCGGAATGGGATCGACTTTCGATTGCGCCGACCATTCAAACAGCGTGTGCTTCTTCGTGAGATCGACCATCTCCTGGCCGGTCATGGCGGGAACTTCAGTTGCCGTAGTCATAGAATTTTTCGACCTGTCCAAAACTACTCTCAGAACTTGCGCGAGTGCTCCTTCGCCCAGCGCTCCACTACAATTTTCTTCTCTGTATAGAACTCGATCGCATCCCGTCCCTGCGCATGCATAATTCCAAAGAAGCTGTCTTTCCAGCCGCTGAAAGGAAAATATGCCATAGGCGCGGCGACGCCAATGTTAATTCCAATATTTCCCGCCGGAGTTTCATGACGAAAACGCCGCGCCGCTGATCCGCTCGACGTAAATAATGACGCCTGATTGCCAAACGGACTGCGCGCGACGATGTCCATGGCGTCGTCCATATCACGGGCATGAACCAGGCTGAGCACCGGACCAAAGATCTCCGTGTTCGTGAGTTCGCTGCTCGCAGGAACGCCATCCAGCACTGTGGGTTTCACAAAATTTCCGGCTTCATATTTCGCGACCTTAGGATTGCGCCCGTCAATCATGACCTTCGCGCCATCCCGCGCACCGACGCCGATTAAATTCTGCACCCGTTCTTTGCTCTGGCGCGTAATCACTGGCCCCATCTGCACGCCATCATCAAGCCCATTGCCCACGCGGAGGTTCGCCGCGGCTTCAGTGATCGACTCACGAAATGTTTTCTGCGCATCGCCTACCGTAACTGCGACCGAAACTGCGAGGCACCGCTGTCCCGCGCATCCAAAAGCGCTGTCGGAAATAATCTGCGTCGCCATCCCCATATCGGCGTCCGGCAGCACGATGACATAATTCTTTGCCCCTCCCTGGCATTGCGCGCGCTTACCATTCGCTCCAGCGCGACCATAAATGTAGCGCGCAACCGGAGTCGAACCGACAAAGCTGATCGCCCGCACCGACGGATGATCGATCAGCGTATCGACGGCAACCTTGCCACCATTCACCAGATTCACAACACCCTTCGGTAATCCCGTCTTCTCGATTAATTCGAAGGCCAGCTTCATGGTCAGCGGCACACGCTCCGAGGGCTTCACGATCAGCGTGTTGCCGCAGGCAATCGCATAAGGCAGAAACCAGAACGGAATCATCCCCGGAAAATTAAACGCCGTGATTGCCGCCACCACCCCCAACGGCTGACGGATCATAGTCTCGTCAATCCCGCGCGCCACATCTTCCAGGTTGTAACCCTGCATCATCGTTGGAACGCCACAAGCAACTTCGACATTCTCAATGGAGCGTCGCATCTCCGCTTTCGCTTCCGCGAAGGTCTTGCCATTCTCCTGCGAGATGATGCGGCCGAAATCGTCGAGGTGTTCTTCCAGCAGCATCTTCAGCTTGAATAATGGCTGGATCCGGTCTTCGACAGGAGTACGCCGCCATTCAGGATAGGCAGTCTGCGCCGAATCGATCGCTCGCGTAACTTCGGCAGCATCGGAAATTGGAACCTGGCCCAGAACTTCAGCCGTCGCGGGATTGACCACATCTTGCCACTCGGAGGATCGCGATTCGATCCACTCGCCGTTAATAAATTGAGGAACTTTGGTGATGGGAGGCGCGGCCACGGTCATATCGATCTACCTTTCGCAATCGCAAAAAATAAAGACAAAAGAATGGAGTATAAAAACACGCCACACAGCGCGCTCCAAATTAATTAGATGAGCTGCGCTGTCAACACGCCTCTCTTTTCGGCAACATGAGCCAGCGCGGCTTCGAGCACATCCATCGCCTCATCCATCTGCGCGTCGGTAACGACTAGCGGCATGAGCACGCGAATCACGTTGCCGTAAGATCCAGCAGTGATCAGCACCAGGCCATGTTCATAACAATATTGTGACACTTGTTTGGTCTCTTCGTCAGCAGGCTCACGTCCTGCCTTGGAGCGCACGAGTTCGAGCGCCTGCATCGCCCCAAGTCCGCGAACATCGCCAATCAGCTCCCACTGCGCTTGCCATTTCAACGCACGCTTGCGAAAACGCTCGCCCAGTATGTTGGCGCGAGCACAGAGGTTTTCTTTTTCAATGATCTCGAACACTGCCAACGCCGCTTCGCAAGCCGCTGGATTCCCCGAAAATGTGCCGCCCAATTGACCGACGTCAGGTGTATCCATAATTTCCGCGCGCCCCGTAACCGCCGCCATAGGCAACCCGCCAGTCAGAGACTTGGCCATCGTGACCAGATCGGGTTCGAGTCCCAGCCGTTCACAGGCAAACATCGCGCCCGCGCGCGCGAATCCACTCTGCACTTCGTCGGCGATCAGAAGAATGCCGTACTTGCGGCAGATCGCGCTGAGCGTGGGATAGAACTCCGCCGGAGGCGTAACGAATCCACCCTCGCCCAGGATAGGCTCAACAATTACCGCCGCCACCGATTCCGCCGCCACTACGCGCTTGAATGTATCTTCGATATGTCGCGCGCAATGCACCTCACACGATGGATACTTCAGCGAATACGAACAGCGATAGCAATACGCATACGGAATGCGGTACACATCGCTCGGAAACGGCTCGAATCCAGCCTTATACGGATGCGGCTTGCTGGTAATAGCCATTGCCATATAAGTGCGGCCATGAAAAGCGTCTTCAAAGCTGATGATCGCTGGCCGCTTGGTATAAGAGCGCGCAATCTTAATAGCATTCTCAGTCGCTTCCGCGCCCGTATTCACCAGTAAGGTTTTTTTCGGTCCCTCAACCGGTACCAGAGCATTCAATTTTTCGCATACCGCGATGTAGCTCTCATAGGGCAACACGTTGAAGCTGGTGTGCAGAAAACGATCAAGCTGACGGCGCACCGCGTCAACCACAGCCGGCGCGCGATGTCCTGTGTTGAGGCATCCGATGCCACCGGCAAAATCAATCAGACGGTTGCCGTCAACATCTTCGACAACCGCTCCTTCTGCCTTGGCCACGAAAATTGGAGTAGCATGATAAGCTGCCCGCACAACGGCTGCATTGCGCCGATTCATCAGCGCCTGCGACCGCGGTCCTGGAATTGATGTGCGCAATTGAATAGTAGACATAAATCAGGTCTCAGGTGTTAGGTCTCAGCTAACGTCTTTTTACTCAAGGCCGGTTTTACTGGCCACCGACCACTAACCACTGACCACTGGTACTCAGTACCAGCCAATCGGAGCCTCGTTCAGATTGATATATACCTGTTTGGTTTCGAGATACTCCTCGATACCCCACGGCCCGAGTTCGCGGCCAAAGCCGGATTGCTTATATCCGCCCCAAGGCGCTTCCACATAAGTCGGCTGCATGTGATTTACCCAAACAATCCCCACACGCAGTGCCTTCACCACGCGCATAGCCTTGAAAATATCGCGCGTCCAAACCGCAGCGGCCAACCCGTAAGGCGAGTCGTTAGCAATCTTCAACGCATCTTTTTCATCGTCGAACGGAATCACCGCCGCGACCGGTCCAAAGATTTCTTCGCGCGCTATGCGAGCACTATTGTCGATATCGTAGAAAATAGTAGGCTGCACATAGTAACCCTTGGCGAACTTATCAGCGCGCCCGCCACCAGCGGCTAACTTAGCTTCTTTCTTGCCGATTTCCAGATAAGAGCAGACACGATCGTATTGCTCTTTCGAAACCAGAGCTCCCATCTTTGTCTCGCGCTCAAGCGGCGGACCAATCTTGATCTTCTTCGCTTTCTCCGCCATGGCTTCAACGAACTTGCTGTAAATCGATTTCTGCACCAGGATGCGGCTGCCCGCCGAGCAGACTTCCCCCTGATTAATAAAAACTCCAAACAGCGCTCCATCAATAGCGGCTTCGAAATCAGCGTCCGCAAAAAAGATATTAGGCGACTTGCCACCCAGTTCGAGCGTAACCCGCTTCACTGTGTCGGCAGCTTCTTTCACAATAATCTTGCCCACGGCAGCCGAGCCGGTAAAAGCAATCTTGTTGACATCCGGATGCTTCACCAGCGGCGAGCCCACGCTCTCGCCAAAGCCAGTGATCACATTGACCACGCCTTTTGGCAGACCAACTTCGTCGAACCATTTCGCCAGTTCAAGCACCGTAAGCGGCGTTTGCTCAGCCGGCTTGAGCACGCAAGTGCAACCCGCAGCCAGCGCCGGGGCCAGTTTCCAAGCCGCCATCGTCAGCGGATAATTCCACGGGATGATCTGCCCGGCGACGCCCATCGGTTCTTTCAGCGAGAGGCTCATCGCGTTGTCGGGAACAGGATTCACATAGCCAACAACTTTCGTAGCCAGTCCACCGTAGTATTCGAAGCATGTAGCCACGTCGTTGATGTCGAATTCCGCTTCAACAATCGGCTTGCCCGAGTTACGGCATTCGAGTTCGGCAAGCGTAGCGAGATTCTGACGTACTTTGTCCGCGAGCCGGAAAAGAACGCGGCCACGCTCCTGCGCTGTGGTGGTCGCCCATGGACCCTCTTCAAACGCCGCCTTGGCAGCCGCGACCGCACAATTAACGTCGTCCGCGTTCGCATCCGGAACTTGTGCAATGACTTCTTCGGTCGACGGATCATAAACGGGAAAAGTCTTCGCCGACTTACTAGCCACCCACTCGCCGTTGATCAGCATCGAGTAAGTCTTGACTTCAGTTGTAACCCCACCAGGCATAAGTCCTCCACGAATTACACTAATACATTTGCCTCTCGCTCCAGTCAGACCCGAGCGGTTAGTGGCTCTTTCAGCCGTCCATAAACAAAAAAGAAGAATCCGGCCAATCCGATGAAGAATAAAGTGCCGCCCACCATCCAAATCTCGTAGGACCACAGCGAAGTAATTTGTTGGGCGGGAAAGAACACGAGTGCGATCCCGAGGATCGTAGTCAGCAAGCCGCTGGTCCCGGCCAGAAACATTGTGGCACGGCTATATCGGCCGCGCGGAGCAGACTCGGTGACCCCGAATTTCACCAAAGCGCAGAACACGTAGACGAAAGGGACAAGTTGCAGAACTACCGCCAGCGACAGGAGCCTCTGAAACACCTCGCCGGCCCCTGCCGGGCTCAGGTACAAGCGCGGCAATAGGCCGAAAGCTCCCATTACTTTGTCCCAGAACCACCACCCGTAAAAGTTTCCCAGCACTAAAATAGCCGACACAATCCCTTGAACGATCAATGCCGCGTAGGGCGTGGCGTAGCGAGGATGAACCTTGCCGAGCCATGCTGGCATATACGAATCCAGCCCGGCGACGAATGGAATTCGCGCAGAGCCTCCCATCCATGCCGAGCCAATGCCTGCAATCGAGAAACTTAGCATGAAAGCGAAGGGTACCGTGATCCACGGGATGCCGACGCTAGCCGCCATGTGGTTGACCGCCTGAACGATGCCTTGAAGCACATTGACATTTTTGCCGACCGCGATCAGTAAAGTGAGCGTTGCTCCGACGTAAAGAACGCCGGAGAGCACACCACCCCAGGCGACCGCACCGGGAAGGGTACGACTGGGGTCTTCGATCTCGTCGCCCATTACGGACGCTAGTTCGAGGCCGACGAGGCCGAAACAGATCACACCAAACGAGTTCAGTACAAACCGAGGATCGCTGGGAATCTTGAAGTCAGCGGCCGTGACGTTGGTGCCGAAGCGCGACCAGATTACTGCGCCGAGGCCAATCAGCACGGCAGCAGCAACAAAGGTTCCAATCGCACCAACGTTATTGATCCACTTGCCGACGCCGAGTCCGACAATGTTGAAGATCGTAAGCAGCGCGAGCAGTGCGAGCGATGCGATTGAGGCAAAAACCTTGTTGTCTGCCAGCCACAGATGGCTCGGACCGAGCACGTAGACGGATACTCCGACGAAATACAGCATCACCGTCGGTACGTAAAGCATGTTATTCGTCCAGTAACACCAGCCGGAGAGAAAACCGTGAAAGTCGCCGAACACTTCCTTCGCCCATAAGTACACGCCGCCTTCGCCCGGATAACGATGCGCGAGTTCGACTACTGCGATCCCCTGCGGCCAGAAAAACAGAAGCAGTGAGATGATCCAAAGCCAGACGGTCACGCCGCCGTTGGCAGCAATACTCGGAACGACGTTGAGGTTGAATACGGCGACCACAAACAGCAACACCAAGTCAAAGCGTCCCAGTACGCGCTTTAAGTCCGGATGTTTGTTGTCGTTGCTCGTGGACAAGTAACTCCTGCCGCTGAAGTGGATCGCTGAAGACGATCGCTGAACATGATCGCCGAGTTTGTCTGTGGAGCGCCGGGCGTCCCGGCCCAGCCACCATACTGCTGCAAGTGCGAGACGCCCGTCCCTCCCGCCGTAGATTCACAAAGGTCGTAGCACTAATGCGTTGCAACCGCTCCCAACCGCTCATGCTGCGCGACGGCGAGAGACTCTGCGACGTCTGAAAATGCCGCCAGGTGCTGGTCAATGTCGGCTTCCGTGTGTTGCACAGAAATCGTCCACTGCTCATCCCACCAGTAGGGTTGGCACATTACTCCACGATTCACCATGCCAAACCAATAATGCCGCCACAGGTCGACATCAATCGCCAGCCAGTCGCGGTAGTTACGGATTTCCTGCGGATACAACATCAGCACGCCATTCGCGCCAGCGCTGGCGATGTAACCCTGCAACCCAACTTTTGCGATGGTCTTCTTATATCCATCTATCAGCTTGTTACTGAGCTTATCAA
>JBATZM010000103.1:0-173244 GCA_049674665.1 Terriglobales bacterium | reverse complement strand
GTGTCTTGGGGTGCGTGTCTGGCTTTTCAGTCACATTTCAGAATACTAGCCTGGGCTGCCGCTTGTGGCCGATCTTATGGGCGAGCGCGGAGTGTAGCCATTACGATGTGTGCCTCCCATTCCGGGCATTTCCGGCGATTGCGTCGAGATCGGCAATCACATCACGGGGAATCCGAAGTGTAGAAGCTTGAAGATTCTCGCGAAGATGCTCGATGGAAGAAGTGCCAGGAATCAGCAGGATATTGGGCGAGCGTTGGAGAAGCCACGCAAGAGCAACCTGCATCGGTGTGGCCTCGAGCGATACTGCGGCTGCGTCAAGCGCCGACGACTGTAATGGAGTGAAACCTCCCAGCGGGAAAAACGGAACATACGCTATACCTTGCGCGGCCAGGTCGTCGATGAAAGCATCGTCGTTCCTGTGTGCCACATTGTAGAAATTCTGTATGCAGACTATCTCTGTCATGGTTTGCGCTTCGGCCAACTGCTTGGCAGTAATGTTGCTCAGACCGATGTGAAGGATCAGTTCCTGGCGCTTGAGTTCGGCGAGGACGGTCAGTGGCTCCTCGATCGATTCCTGCCCCGGTTCCGAGATTCCGCCGACCCGAAGATTGACGACATCGAGATGGTCGAGGCCAAGATTTCTCAGGTTGTCATGGACGGCATCCGCTAACTCCTGACGGGAAAGAGCGTGAAGCCAGGATTTGTCTGGACCTCGACGAGCGCCTACTTTGGTGACGATCACGAGATCCTTGGTATAAGGATGGAGCGCCTGCTTGATAAGCTGATTGGTCACATGAGGTCCGTAGAAGTCGCTGGTATCAATGTGGTTCACGCCAGACTCTACTGCCTCTCGCAGAACAGCAATGGCGGTATTCACATCCCGCGGTGGTCCCCAGATGCCCGGGCCAGCCAGTTGCATGGCCCCATAGCCCATGCGGTTTAATGTCATCGAATTGCCGGGCAGGGTGAAACTGCCGGCGAGGTCTTTTTGTTCAATCATTTTCATTCCTCCTGGTGCGGTGCTCCTCAGTAGTAATGAGGAAAGTTAAAACGACTCTCCAACCATTTCTTCGCTTTTCTTTCACAGCGCCTCAGCAGCTTTTGCATCGACTGCATACTCGCGTACTCCTTCAGTCACGGCGCTGGCAGGGACTTCGTCCGGGATAATGGAGGCCACATGACAATCCTCACAATACCTGCCCCCGATCTCGTTGGCGGGAGCAACCACCCCGGCCCACACCGAAGTTGCGGCTCCTTGCGGAATGCTTTTCCAGTGCATGGGCGGCTTGCCCGCTGCTGCCAGCTGCTGATTGATCTCGTCTACCCTCGTTTGTAACCAGCTTGGACTCATATGGCGAATCAGTTCCGTCTCTATGATTCCGGGATGCACCGCCGCAGCGCGTACGCCGTGCTGCCGATGCCGCTGGTCGAAAGCTACAGCAAAAAGAATGTTCGCCGTCTTCGAGCGGCCATAGGCAACGAAAGGTTCATAGGGCGTGTGCTCGAAGTTGGGATCCTCAAGGTCCACATTCGAGCGGCGATGCCCCGCGGAAGACACATTGATCAGCCGTCCTCCCGTCCGAATAAGCGCCGCAATCCGGTTGACCATGACAAAGTGGCCCAGGTGATTCGTCCCGAACTGCGTTTCGAAACCATTGACTGTGTGGCCGAACGGTGTGGCCATCACTCCTGCATTGGCGATGACCACGTCGAACGCTTCTCCTTTTTGCCAGCAACCGGTCGGCGCAGGCATGCACGCTTTTCAGGTTGGCAAGATCGAGTTCAGCCAGTTCGAAGCTTCCGCCATTGGCCGCCGCGTCCTTTTGCACTTGCTCGGTTGTAGCGTTGGCCTTGTTCAAATCCCGTGCCGCACCTACAACGTGAGCGCCGTGGGCCGCCAGGGAGCGCGCCGTTTCCACGCCGATTCCGGCTGAAACACCCGTTACCAAGATCCGTTTGTCCTTCAGATTCACGCCGGACAAAACGTCATCTGTGGTCGAAGTTGCTCCAAATGAAATTGCCTCAAGTATGTTCGTCATTTGTTACCTCCTTAAGTACTGACACCTCTCAATAACCGTTCATCATTCGCTCACGCGTTAGCCGTGCGCAGGGATGGCGTCCGCAGTGTGTTCGAAATATTTCATCGCGTTCAGATCGGCAATCAGCCCCGGACCCGTCGGCCGCCATCCCAACCATCGCTGCGTAAGCACGCTCGAAGCCGGGATGTCAGCAACCACAAAGTGCGCCAGCCAACCAAAGTGCTCGCCCGCCTCCTCAGGAGACTTGGAGACAACCGGCACCTTCAGCCCCCGGCCGATTACCTCAGCGATCTCTCGAAGCGGCACACCCTCTTCTGTAACCGCGTTATAACGGGCTCCCTCAGCCCCTTTTTCGGCCCCCTTCTCGAACGCCAGCCGATAAAGACGCGCGACATCAAGTCGATGCCCCGCTGGCCAGCGGTTAAGCCCGTCGCCCACATAAGCCGAAACACCCTTCTCGCGCGCAACAGCGATCAGGTAGGTGATAAGCCCTTGCTTAACTGGATCGTGGACCTGGGGCAGCCGCACCACCGAAACGCGCACGCCCTTCGCCACCACAGCAGCTGCTGCCTCTTCCGAAGCCACACGCGGAACCGGAGAATTAGGGGCATCTTCCTCGGTTGTGAGTCGACCCGGCGTGTGCGCGACCGCAGTCCCGGAGCTGACGATCAAAGGCCGGTCAGAGCCCGCGAGTGCGGCACCGAGCATCTCAATAGCGCGCCTGTCGATCTCGCAGACTTCTTTGAAGGTCCGGTTGGTCTTTTCCCCAGAAATGATTCCGAAAACTCCTGCAAGTAGCCGTTGCGAGGCGTAGGGGAAAACTCGAATATGATGTCCCGCGCAGGAAATCGATCGAGAATCGCTTTAAGGCACTGGTATTCAATCCGACGACCAAACGCCCGACAGCTCATGACCCATGTGTTCACGGTCACTGCGGTATCGCTGGCTTGACCGGTAAGCACTGAAATAATGCCGAGCGGGCCATATTTGTCACGATAGCTCGCGCTAACCAGGAAAGCATTCGGCTGTGCGAGCCTGTCGTTCCATTCCGCTTCATTGTATCGAGTTCCGTTCAAGTTGAACTGATTGGTCTTATTGACGAGCTCCAGGTTTCGCGGATTCGGTGCAGACGCAAAATCGAATTTGATCTTCGCTTCGGCGTTGCCCAAGAAATTTTCCTGAGAAGCGCCGGCCCTCAGCGTCCCGTCGCGGAAAACACTTCCCGCACGCAGACTCTCCCGCCGCAAACTATCTTCTTGTGTAATCTTCTGCTTCGCAAACAGATCCAGTAGCCGGTAGAGAAGATTGTGGACCTCCGCATAATCCTGTCCGTTAAAGCGAATGCATTCCATCTCGGGATGCGCCGCCTTCACTTCAGCCAGTTCGTTGGGACTGTCATCAACAAAAACCACGCTGTCGGCATGCATGTTCCAAGCATCCAGAATCCTCGTCACCGACTCCGACTTCGCTTTCCAGTTTGCCTCGACCGGGAAAACACGATCGCGCGGCAGCACGATGTCGGCTCTCCGAAACACCTCGTCCACAGTCTCAACCTGATTCTTGCTGGCGATGCCGATCAATACTCCCTGATCGGCCAGCGCCCGCAACAACTGCTGGTAGAGCCCATGAGGCTGCGTCTTCCGGTCGAGATCCCAGGAAACTGCATCGGCGCCAATTTCTCCGGCAATGCCAGCCCACAGTGTGCCATCCAGATCCGTGATCAGGCCTTTTTTGGGCACTGGCGGAGCCAGTAGTTGAGCGAAAGACTGCGCCAATTGATCCGCGTGAGCGATTTCGTAGGGCAGCCCCGCCATCAGTTCACCCTTGAAGTCGAAGCCTTGCTGACTGTGCCCATTCGTCTGCTGCTTCTGGATGCGAACCAATCGCATGTTCGGTCTACTCGTGGCCCAGAGAGCGAGTTCATCCGCCGCACAGCGAAGCCGTATCTCAGCTGCATTCAGTTGCCACGACGGAGTGTGAAAAACGGGAGGCAATACAAGAGTAGGTAAAGACAACGCCACCGGCATGTGATCCGGCAGTTTCTCCAAACTCTCTCTCACATAGACAAGTCTGGATTGCACACCGACAACGATATCCGCCAGTTCTTTGTGTCCCCACCCGCCTAACTGACGGAAGCCAAGCCGAGGATCAAGGTCCGGCCATTCCAAAGCAATCGCGCACATGTCCGCTCCGGCGGTTGGCACGCGCGCCAATGCACCTCCGACATCGCCGTACACATCCGTCGAAACAACCACGCGACTAGCGGCGATCCGCCGCTGCAAATGCGCTTGGAGAAATGTCTGCAAATGAAGCGGGCTGAACCCAGTAATAAGCTGTACCCGGCAAAGTGGCCGGTCTGCCGACGAGTGCTCCCGAATTATCTTCATCGCTTCCGTGAATTGCACTTTACCGATACTCTCCGGGTAATCTGTGGTCGCACGACTCTTCTTATTATGTATCACATACAGTTTGGTGGATTCCGCCGCGTTCTTGTGGGGACGAATTGCAAAGGGAAGGCGCATCGTAGCCTTCAATCGCCGAGATCACCGGAGCCGTAAAGCATATTGCTGAAGATCGGTCAGGTCAGAATGTGTTGCGAGAGACAGCAGCATTTCAGAATGGTTCGGAGGGAGATTACTTGTTTGTGGACAAACTGCTGGACCCAGGGGACAGCAGTTCTGGCGCAGTTCGATCAGGTGAGCCACTGCCGCCACCTGTGCTGGTGATTACCTTACCATCCAAGTGGAACCCGTTCGAACTGCTCCAGAATTTCTCAGAGCGAAACTCCTCGTTTCCAGGGAATAAAATCGTCCTGGCCCAGCGACTCCGCTTTGGTTCGAACTTCGCCGCTCGCCACCCGAATTACCAATTCCAAAATTGCCTCTCCCATTTGCTCGACCGTCTTTTCGCCCGAGATGACACTGCCGGTATCAATATCAATGATGTCTTGCATGCGCTCCGCGAGATCGGAGTTGGTGGAGACTTTGATTACGGGTGCGACCGGGTTCCCGGTTGGTGTGCCCAACCCGGTGGTAAACAAGACCACGTTCGCACCAGCACCGACCTGTGCCGTGACGCATTCCACATCGTTCCCAGGGGTGCATTGGAGGTGTAATCCTGAGCCGGAGGAGTACTCCGGATAATCGAGCACGCCGGTGACCGGAGAAGTGCCTCCTTTTCTAGCCGCGCCGGCGGACTTCATGGCATCGGTCACGAGTCCATCGCGTATGTTTCCCGGCGAAGGATTCATATCGAAACCGGAACGGGCCGCTATTGCTCTTGCTGCGTAATCGCGCATCAAGTGAATGAACCGGTCAGCGATTTCTTTGTTAACGCTTCGATCAATCAGTCCCTGCTCGACGCCACAGAGCTCGGGGAATTCCGAGAGAATGGTCCTTCCACCCAATGCTGCCAGCATGTCGGATAGGTAGCCTATGGCTGGATTCGCTGAGATGCCGGAGAATCCATCGGATCCTCCGCATTTCAAACCGACGCACAGGTGCGAAAGCGGTGCTGGCGTTCGCGCGGCCTTATTGGCCTCCACCAACCCAAGGAAAGTGGACTGGATCGCTTGGGAAAGCATTTTGAATTCGGATCCGCTTTGTTGCTGCTCAAACATCAGGAGGGGTTTTTTAAATGCAGGATCACGCTTGTTGATTTGTTCCCTGAGAATGCCCATCTGCGCGTTCTGACAGCCGAGACTAAGGACAGTTACCCCAGCCACATTCGGATGATGGATATAGCCGGCCAGCAAGCCGCAAAGATTGTTGGAATCCTCGCGAGTGCCTCCGCAACCCCCTTCATGCATCAAGAACTTGACGCCGTCGATATTCTTAAAAACTCTATTCTCAAAAACTCTACTCTTAGAAACGGTGTGCGCGGGAAGATGCGGATTCTGTTCTACCGCGTTTGCCTCGATCTCGCTTATTGCGCCTTCGCGGTAAAGCCTGACCAAGTCGGCCACTTGCTGCCGGTAGATCTTCGGCGGAGCAAGGCCCAGTTCCTCCTCAAAGGCCTGTTTCAACACATCAATATTTCGGTTTTCGCAGAAGACGAGCGGCACCACTAACCAATAGTTCCGGGTGCCAACTTGTCCGTCCGCTCGCTGATATCCGAGGAAAGTTCGCTGCCGCCAACGGTCCACGTTGGGCGGAGTCCAGTTATATTCGCCTGACTTCTCGTGGTACGGAGCGGCCTCGTGCATCATATTGCGAGTGGTCAAAGCTTCCCCCATGCGAATGGGCTGCCTGGCTTTGCCAACCAGTAAGCCGTACATGATCACGTTATTGCCAGCCGCAAGGTCCGCGGTAGCAAACTTATGTTTGGTGTGGACATCCGTCGCCAGCACATAAGTGTGATCGGAAAAGCTGACCCGTTCGCCCTGATGCAAATTCTGGAGCGCCACCAGGACGTTGTCTCGGGGATCGAGTTGCAGCACCGCGTTTTCCATCTTGATCTCGGTTTTCATTAAAGGCAGATTTCGTCTTTCGGTCAAGCGATGGCGGGGCTATTGGGCTGCGGGGTCCCAGCCATCGAGAAACGTTTTAGTTTCAAACTGAGCGGCTTCGGCAGCGGTCAGAAGTTTGGTGTGGGGATCACGCTCGCCTGCATGTGCTCCGGGGCCCGTGGAATTGTACTCCGCGTAAAAAACAGTTTCGATTGAGTGGGTCTCGCCAGGATGCCACTCACGCCAGCCTGCGGGAACGATGTGAGCGCTCATCTCCGTGTTCAGAAAAATAACTTTGGCATAGGGACGCCAAGGCCGGCCAAGCCAGACGTTTTCAACGCCCGGCGCAGCAGTCAGTGTGCAATGGTTAAAGACAAAGCCGCTATCTTCGGTGGGATAGTGTTTGGATTGGGCGGTGAGAAAGCCTTCTGAGTGCGGAGTGCTGTGAATCTCGCAGTGGTCAAAGACGGCTTTGCCGTCTCCGAAAATAAAATCAACGTTTCCCTCAATGTAGCAGTGGGTAAAGTAATGGCGCGTGGGCGTGCAGGGCTCGCCGTCGGGAGCGCAGTTGCGGCTGCCGGCGTAGAGCGTGTCCTGGTTGCCGAGGAAGCGAACGTTGCTAAAGATGGCTTTGTCGGCCGCGACCAGCACGGCCAGCGCCTGCGAGCCGACGGGGGCCTGGTCGTGAGTGGCGTTCCAGTCGTTGGCGAAGGTGAGATTCTCGGCGCGAAAATTGTCGCCGCGAATCTCGGCGGTGGCCGAGTGCAGCGTACCGCCAGAGCTGCCAGCACTCTTATTGAAAACGATGATGGTTTTGGCAGCATCCGAATTGCTGCCATGGAGTTGGATATTTGGCTTAGTAACGGAGATGGTTTCGCGATAGGTGCCGGGTGCAATATTCAGCGTTGCGCCATTGGCGGGCGCAACATCGATCGCCTTCTGGATGGAGTAGAAATCTCCCGTGCCATCGGCCGCGACATAGAGCGTGTTATCGACGGGCGGAGCAGCCGTGGCGGATCGTGGAGCGGTTGGATTTGCGGGGTAATCCTCGAAACGCGCTTCGCATGCGACGGGCGTGCTGGCAGTGCTGCCGGGCAACTGCGTAACGGTCACGTCTTCTGCTCCAGGTTCCGCGGCCGGAATGAGATTGCCGAGGCGCGGACCCAGGGTGATATCGGCGTTTGAGGCGTGGATGGCGCTTGCAGACAGTCCGTCGGCAAAGACATTGTCGAGCGTTACGCCCAGCTTGTGCTTCGCGTCAAAGCCATCGAGCGTGACTCGTCCGGGCGTGACAATGTGGACGTCTTTGAGGGTGATGTCGCGATAGAAGGGCAGCAGATCGCCGGGGAAGGTTGTGTAATGCGGCGTGAGGAGAATAGGGTTTTTGACGTTGCGCATGCAGACGTTTTCGTAGACGACATCGTTTACAAGTCCACCCCGGCTTGGATCGCTTTTGATACGAATCCCGTTGTCCGCGCCGTCAATGGTGAGATCGGAGACGCGCACCGCGTTAACGCCGCCGCTGGTTCTGCTGCCAATCGACATACCGTGTCCTAGGTAGAAATGATTGTGCGCAACGGTGATGTGAGAGGAAGCGCCGAGTTTGCTGGCGGTGATCGCGACGCCATCGTCTCCAGTGCGGATGGAGGAGTGGAGAATGGAGACGTCACTAGAAGCGGAGGGATCGATGCCATCCGTGTTACGCGCCGTGCCGGGCGTGTCGATCTTGACGCCCCACGCTGTGAAACCGTTCGTCTTCTCAATCACTACGTGAAAGTTGGGAGAGTTGCGCAGAGTGATGCGATAGAGGATGAAGTCGTCCGACTCGCGGACGATGAGAATGCGGGTGCAGTTCTGCTCCATGTCGTTGATTTTGGCGAAGTGAGCAAGATCCCACCAGGAATCATTCTGTCCCAGCAGCTTTTCGCCGCCGCGGCCATCGATGGCACCGTCGCCCATGATGGCGCTGTGGGGCGCATGGTCGGCGAGGATAAAGGGCCTGCATCCATGTCCATTCCGATCGACAACCCCGCAACTGCCGGGCGTCACATCGTAGTCGCGCGCATTGCGCGAGGCGTAGAGGACGGTGTTTGCATCGACGAGCAGGGTGACGCCCGGTGCAAGATGAAGTGGCGCGGCTAAAAAGACATTCCGGTCGCCTGTGCCGTGGAGTTCTACCGCCTTGCCCTCGCCACAGCGATCGATCGCCTGCTGGATGCGTTCGGTATCCAGGCGGCGTTCATCATCATCGCTCAGCAGACCGTGCGGCGCGGAGAGACTGGCATCAAGCTTTGTGCAGACGGGCGGAATGTGCGGTTCGACGACAGTTCGCCTGTCTTGTGCGAGAAGACTTACGGAGAGCGCCGAGACGAATAGGAGCACTCGCGCGCTGCAGGACAAGAGAGAAGATCGTTGGGCCACTGGAGGCATCCTTATTTTTGTGCACAGTGGTCATACCACATTCTGGAAATGAGAGTCAATCGAAGCTGATGCGACTCTCATTTTCCCTGAGATAGAGAGCATCTTGGAGAGTGTCTCGTAACACAAGGTCAGACCACTGACTTACCATTTGCCGATTTCTTCGATCGCTTGCGTTGTCGCGAAGCCACACGCTCCTCATCTTCCTGCGCATCTCTGGCGCGCTCGATATGGAGTTCCATGAGCCGGTGCGCTTCGGCAGGATTTCTCCTGCGAATGGCGCGATAGATTTCGCGATGGACATCGGCGGAGTCTTTGAGGGATTTGCTGAGACCGACTGTCTTGCGTCGGCCGTCGTAGAGCGCAGAGGTTAAAGTCACCATCAGGGAGGCGAGAATTGGATTGCCGGAGGCTTCGGCGATGGTGCGATGAAAGCGCACGTCGTGAATGAGATATTCCTCGGGATCGTCAATGGTGGCATACATTTCGGCGACCTCCTCGGCGAGCAGGGTGAAGTGTTCTTCCTTACCGCGTTCGGCGGCAAGCGCGGCCATTTTGCTTTCAAGAAGAAGGCGTGCTTCGAACATCTGCCACGATTTGAAACCATGCAGTGCGCCGAGTAGTCCAAGGGACGACTTGCCAATCTCCGGAGGGCCTTTGGCGATGAATGTGCCAACGCCATGTCGCACCTTCATGATTCCCATGGCGGCCATGTATCCGATGCCAGTTCTGAGGCTCGCACGGCTGATCTTTAATTTCTGCGCAAACTCGCGTTCCGGCGGAATCTTCTCTCCTGGTTTGAGGGTGCCATCTTCAATCATGGCGCGAATGTGGTTGACCACCTGCATGGTCAGGTGGGACTCGGAATCGTGCGTGGTTTCGGTTTGCGCCTTCACAATTTAAACTCCGGTCGAGTTGAAAATCATCTCTCGCAGGCCAGATTAGCACCACACGAGGCATTTACACCAGATTTTGTAATCCTTGTGATCAACACGATCACCGCCTACCGAGCGCATGTTTCTGTTGACCGGCATTCGTCAGCGGATCGCGACGCGCGCTCCGGCCAGCCTGGTGACGGGATCGCCTTCTGTGGTCTTTACCACGACGCGGTCGCCTGAGACTTCGGCATCGCCGATGGTCAGACCTTTCTGTGCATTGATCTGGATGTTCCGCAGTATGACACGTTGAATGGGTGCCTCTGGAAGGCCGACGATAACTCCTGCTGAGGTGCTCCCCGTAGCGGTGAGGTTCTCGATAGTGATGTCGTGGAAGTGCGGCGTCAGTCGCGTGATGGGCTGGGCAAGATTAGGATCGGGCGGCAAGACCTTGGGATAGAACTCGCTGACGATCAAAGCATTCTTTACGTCGATCATATCGACATCCCGGATGAAAACAGAACCTACGTCATTGCCACGGTCTCGATTTGCTTTGATGCGAATACCGTTGTCGGTGCCCTTGAAGTGAATACGTTCGGCCCGGATGTTCCGGGCTCCGCCTGCGATCTCGCTGCCGATGGAGAGGCCGTGTCCATGCAGGAAAGTGCAATCGGTAATGGTAATGTCGCGGCTGGGCTGGTCGGGGCCGGGAGAGTTGGCCGCGCCGGATTTTATAGCGACGTTGTCGTCGCCAACGTCGGCGAAAACGTGATCGATGCGGACATTGGAGGATGAGAACGGGTCGATGGCATCGGTATTGGGCGAACTCGCGGGGGCAAGCAAGCGGATGTTTCGGATGGTGACATCATGCGAGTAATACGGAACCAGTTGCCACATGGGAGAGTTCTGGATAGTCACGCCTTGGACCAGAATATGAGCGCAGTGGTCAAAGACGACGAGTCGTGGCCGGAGAAAATCCGAACCCATGACGCCGGCGTTCTTGGTGGACTTGGCGGCGGCCCACCAGGTTTGTCCCGCTCCATCGATAACACCCGCGCCGATGATGGAAACGTTGGAGGCCGCAGTCGCGCTTATCAGGGACTGGAGGCCAGGCGCATGAAACTCCTGCTTCGGGGGATAGTCATAATGATCGGAAGATCCGAGAAGTGTGGCGTCGTGGTCGATCTGAAGCGTTATGTGACTCTTGAGAACGATCGGCGCGCTCAGATAAGTGCCGGCGGTGAGGTGAACAGTGCCGCCGCCGCGTATGGCGCAGGCATCAATCGCGGCCTGAATGGCAACAGTATCCTTCGCGATGCCGTCGCCCTTCGCGCCATATGCATGGGGATCGCAAGTGCGGCGGGACGCGTGTGCGCTGGCTGAGCAGGCTGCGAAGGCAGTCAGCAGAATCAGGCGCTGGAGTGACAGGTTCGGTCCAATCACTAGTCTCCTCAAGGGCATATCTGCTTAAGTAAATCTATCGATATGCCGCATCATCATACATCTCAAATCGTTGAGTGGTCATACCACGAAGAAATAAAATGGTCTTTTTATACCGGTAGTCGATCAATCCTCTAAGAAGATTTAGACCTTTCTCCAAGCGATCGAGGCATGGGATCGCCAATCAAATTTATTGGAGGAAGATCCAAAATTCCATAGATTTTCCCAGCCTGGCGCAAGCAGCCAGAGCGAGTTAACGCGCCGGCGATAGTCGAGCTTGAAAACTTAGAGCGCCTGCGTTCAACGCACTTTTCTCTTGACAGTCGTAGCTCAAACCACTATATGTGTTCTCGCAGACCAAGTGGTCTGACCTCTTACGCTCGACGATCCAGAGCCCCAAGCTGTGAGGCATCCAATGACGTTCCGCAAGATTGAAACCAGGACCATGTTCGTCCTGTTCGCTGTTCTAATGCTGTTGCTAAGCACGTCCGCTTTCGCTCAACTCTCCGGTGAAGGTGAGATCGTGGGTCGGATTACCGACCCCACCGGAGCCGTGGTTCCGGGCGCAACTGTGGTCGCCGAATCGACAACCCGTGGCACCAAAGTAACGAGTAAGACAACCTCGGCCGGCGACTACACTCTGTCTCCTCTTGATGCCGACACCTACACGGTCACCGTCACCGCCAAGGGTTTCAAGACGACAACTCAACCGAACGTCGTTGTCAACACGCTCGAAGTTTCGACGGTCAACATCGGAGTAACCCTCGGAACCGAGAGCGAGATCGTCACTGTCACCGAAGAGGTCGAGCAACTCCAGACCAGCAACGCCACGCTCGGTGCCACCATGGAGCAGGAAACCTACTCCGAATTGCCCATCGCCATGGGGGCCGGCGGCCAACCCGACCAGCGCCGCGCCAGCGATTATGTGCTGCTGATGCCTGGCGTCCAGAACAATGAGACCAACAACAACCTGACCGACAATACCGGGCCCATCGACGGCTCCGGCAGCAAGGGTGGCGCATCCTCCGTTTACATCGATGGCATTCCCTTCTTCAACGTCTCCCAGGAGGGCGACAATCGCTTCATCTGGTCCGCCATATCGGTTGACGCGGTCAACGAATTACAGGTGCAGACCTCAGGCTATCCGGCTATTTATGAAGGGCAGGGCGTGCAGAACTTCGATCTCAAGCGCGGAACCAACGCGTTTCATGGCGCGCTGTACGAATACTTCCGCAACACCGCGCTCGATACGTGGGGCTTCTACGCGCCCGCGCTTATCAACCCCGCCACCGGCACCGCCACTAAACCTGCGGAGCATATGAACGAGTACGGGATCGTCCTCGGCGGCCCGATCATCAAAAGGAAACTCTTCTTCTTCGGTAACTATGACGGTTACCGTTACGCCAAGGGTGCAATCCCGACTCTGCAGACTTATCCCACGATGGCGGAGAGATCTGGCGATTTCAGCGCGTTTTTGTCGTTGCCAGCGCCGGCCTCGCCGGTGCTAATCTTCGATCCCTCCACCGGATCTAACGCAGCGACACGCACACAGTTCATGGGCTGCAACGGCACCACGCCGAATGTCATCTGCCCCACCGAGTTCTCCACAGTCGCGACCACGATCAACGCCTTGCTGCCGCCGGCCAGCATGTACGCCAACCAAAATCTGAGCAATAACTTCCTCGCCGGACTGCCATTTGGTCTAAGCAACTACACGACCACCAACCGCCTCGACTATGTGATCAACGACAAGCACAATATGTCGATCATCATCGCAGCCGGCCGTCAGGCCTCCGTTGGACCGGCGGCGCAGACTACCGCAGGCAGAAACAATGGACCCCTGCCCTTCAACTACGGTCAGGGATATGCCCCGAAGACGAAGACCGATATCTTCGAAGATACGTACGCCGTCAACGCGCACATGGTGAACCAGTTCAAGTTCGGTTTTGCCCGGTACGACAGCCCCTCCTTCAATCTTGGCAACAACCCAGCCTGGGCCGCCACAACCATGGGAATCACGGGTGTGCCCGCCGGCCAAGCTTCCACCTCTTTTCCCGAGGTTACTTTTGCCGGAACCGATGCACCCACCCAGTGGGGAGGCGATGTCGGAGGCCTGAAAATCTCAAACGCTTACTACGCCATCGATAACTACCAGTGGGATTTCGGTAAGCACTTGCTCACATTTGGGACTCAGGTCGCATGGCTCCAATACCAGTACACTCTCGATACAGGTGGCAGCAGTCCATTGATACTCGCGGCTGCTACCTCCGAGACCGCCGGTTACTCATCTGGAACCACCATCGATCCGGGTGAAGGTCTGGCGTATGCCAGCTTCCTGGTCGGCCAGATCGACGCCGGCAGCCTGACGCAGAATGCAGTCCTAGAGACCGGCGCGCGCTTCCGTCCGATATCGCCATACGTTCAGGACGATTGGAAGGTCTCCCGCAAGTTGACGCTGAATCTTGGGCTCCGTTACGACTTCTTTCCAAGTTACCGGGAAGCCAATAACGTACTCTCGTTCTTCAATCCCAACATGACCAATGCCAGTGGAACCGCCGGCGTTCTCCAGTTTGCCGGCAGTGGCGCCAACACCTGCAACTGCAGCACGCCGGTTAACAACTACAAGAAGCAGTTCGGTCCTCGTCTCGGCGTCGCCTACCAGGTTCTTCCTAAGACGGTCTTCCGCGCCAGCTGGGGAGTTATGTACACGCACGGAAATGCTGTTGCAGGCAGCGCGATCTCTCAGAACGGTACCGGCATTCTCGGCTTCCAAGCCTCCCCGAAGACGTCTTCGACCAACGGGGTTGCAGAGTACGATCTGGATCAGCCCTATCCTGCTTACACTCCCCCAGCCGGAGTCGCCTCCGGCACCAACTACGCGTTGGGGTATTCGTCGATCTCGCCCTACACGGGCTCGCCGCAGAGCGTCTCCTATGGCGATCCGTACTATGGCGGCCGCGCGCCGCAGTACATTGACTGGAATGCCGGTTTTCAGCAGCAGGTCACGCCGAACCTCGTGCTGAGTGTCAGTTACGTCGGATCGCAGGGTCACTTTGAAAGCCCCGACAGCAGTACAGCGCGCGGCGAGTGGATCAATCAGCTCTCCCCCCAATACCTATTTCTAGGATCGATCCTCGGGACCGACGTCAAGAACCTGACCCCGGCACAGCAGACAACGTTGACTGCCGCAGGCATCACTCTGCCTGCCAACTTCAGCACGAACCAAACGGTTGCTCAGGCGCTCTCGCCCTTTCCCAACTACCATAGCGTAGCCGACGCCTATGGTAACGTTGCCAACTCCAACTACAACTCGCTACAGGTTTCGGTGACACAGCGGGCTTACAAAGGGTTAACCTTCATGTTCGATTACATCTGGTCGAGGGCGATCGACGATGGAGGAACGTATCGCTCCGGCTATGCGATTCCAGCGGCTTATTCAACCGACGGCAAGGCATGGCCGGTGGACCGCATAGAGCGCGGCGTCTCCACCACCAACCAGCCCCAGCACGTTATCGCTACCGGAGTCTGGTCACTTCCGTTCGGCGCACAGGGACTGGGCAGCGGCAACAGCGTTGTCCGCGCGCTCGCCAGTAACTTTAAATTTTCCGGGATCCTGCAGATCTACTCCGGTTCGCCGCTGGCCATCACCGGCTCCTCCTGCCAAGTGAATCCCGCTCAGAACACCTGCAACCCAACCGTTGTACCTGGCTTCACGGGGCGTGGACGGATCAACGGCAAGTGGGGCGAAGGTGCCACTCCAACCAGTTCTCCAAGCTATCTGAATGCTGCCGCCTTTGTTCCCATTTCAACTCTTACCGCAGCCGGATCGCCTTATGCCTACACTTTTGGCGACGCCGCACGCACCGCTCCGTTCGGCATGTATGGACCCGGCAACTATGATATCGACATTAGTCTGCGCCGGACCTTCGGCCTGACTGAGCGCGCACACCTGACGTTCGAAGGAGATCTCTACAACCTCACCAATCACACCGACTTCCTGGTTGGGGGCACGGTTTTTGGCAGCTCCAATTTCGGCACGGTCAGTGGCCAGGCGAACAGCTCGCGTGATGCTCAGTTGTCGTTGCGTTTAGAATTCTAGGGAAGTGCATGATCACCGAGTTCGATCGCTACGTCTCTGATCGTCGCCTGCAGTGCCAATCGCGTTGACGATCATCCGAGATTTGGTTGTGAGACTGAAACCGGTAGGGTTCGGTGTGACAGAAATAGTTCTGCCAAGGGAAGCTTCGTCGGGGAAAGGTGCTTCATCCAATCTTAAGTAAATAAATACTCGCAAATAAATACGGAGACAGTCGTTGAACTTCATCACTGACAACTTCTTGCTACATTCAAAGGCCGCTCGCCGGCTCTATGAAAACTATGCCGCACCTCAGCCTATCCTCGATTATCACTCGCACTTGTCCCCCAGTGATGTAGCGCAAGACCGCCGGTTCCGCAACCTGTCTGAGATTGCGCTTGAAGGAGATCACTATAAATGGCGAGCCATGCGAGCGAATGGCGTCTCCGAGCGCTACTGCACCGGCGATGCTTTGCCGAAAGAAAAATTCCTGGCTTGGGCGCGTACTGTGCCCGGCACCATCCGAAACCCTCTTTATCACTGGACGCACCTGGAGCTGAAGCGTTACTTCGAGATTGAAGAACTGCTGGACGAGCGCACTGCGGAAGCCATTTGGGAGCGGGCAAATTCAATACTCGCGAATGGCGATCTCACGGTCCGAGGCATTGTCCGGAAGTTCAAAGTGCAGCTCCTGTGCACGAGCGACGATCCCTGCGACAGTCTTGAGGATCATCTGACAGTGAACAACGGCGATTTCGGGTTCCGGATGTACCCGACATTCCGTCCCGATCTGTCCCTTCAGGTCACAACGCCCGATGTTTTCAATTCGTGGGTGAAGCGCCTGGAAGCTGTCAGCGACACCGATATATCCAACTTCGCTGCTTTCTTGCAAGCTCTGGAAGTTCGACACAAAGTTTTTCACGATAGCGGCTGCCGGCTTTCCGATCACGGACTGCCGTACTGCTATGCAAATCCTTGCAGTGAAGCGGCCGCCGCTAAGATCTTCGCCAAAGTACGGTCCAGTGTCGCTGCCAGCCCCGAGGAGCACGAAGAATTCGCCTCCTTCATGCTGCTGTTCTTCGGACATCTGGACGCGGCGAAGAATTGGACAAAACAATTGCACCTGGGCGCATTACGTAATACGAACACGCGACGTCATTCTGAACTTGGCCCTGACACGGGATTTGATTCGATCGGCGACTGGCCCCAGGCGGCAAAGCTTAACGCGTATCTCAATTTGCTGGAGAGCGAAAACGCCTTACCGAGGACAATTATTTACAACAACAATCCAGGTGATAATTACACGTTCGCAACAGCAATCGGTAATTTTCAGAATTCGGCAATCGCTGGAAAGATCCAATTTGGGAGCGCCTGGTGGTTTCTCGATCAGAAGGACGGGATCGAATGGCAATTAAATGCGCTGTCTGCAACCGGATTGCTTTCTCGCTTTGTCGGCATGGTGACGGACTCCCGCTCGTTCATGTCGTTTCCACGGCACGAATATTTCCGTCGCGTCCTGTGCAATCTTTTGGGCGGCGAGATGGAGCGAGGCGATCTGCCGAGTGACGAAAAATTGATCGGCTCGGTGGTCGAAAATATCTGCTTCAATAACGCGCGCGACTATCTCGGCTTAGAACTCGGGTCTCAACGGCCGGCAACAATGGCATCCGTATAGAACTTCAGTTCGCGGGCTAAGATCAAATTTGTTTGCGGTATACGATGAATCCCGAGCGATCTGCCACCTTTTCGTAGAGTTTCATCGCCGTCACGTTGCTTTCGTGTGTTTGCCAATACACGCGGTGGCATCCCGCGGCCCTTGCTCGTTCATAGACGGCCTCAATCAGTGCGCGACCTATTCCCTGGCCCCGTACTGCCTCATTTGTAAATAGATCCTGTAAATAGCAGGTCGGTTCAATCTGAATCGTGCTGCGATGAAAAAGATAATGTACCAAGCCGAGGAGTTGCCCATCCTTCTCGGCAACCATCGCACGAACCGGCTCATAAGCGTCAAAGAAACGCGACCAGGTCATCTGCGTAATCTCCGCCGGAAGCGCGTCGCGCCCGTAAAAGCGGTTGTAGCCTTGCCATAGTGGCTGCCACTGGTCGAAATCCGTGGGAGCTACCGAACGAACAATCAGCGAATTAGACATAGTGATCCTTCGAGTGTTTTCTGATCGCCAGATGTCTCCATATTATCTGCGCTTAGATTCTTCCACGGAACTGGATGATTTTTCGGCGATCGCGTTTTGACGGTCTTCCCGCGGGCAACTCCTCGAACTGCTTCATCGCCTTACGCTCTGCTGCCACTTTCATGCGCAGCTCGCGACTCGCCTCCGTCTCGCGGTAGAGCGTTTGCGCAACCGAGGCCGGACCGCGTACTTCGCTAAGGAGCAGGACTTCCACCTGAAAGTCGCCCCCATCATTGGTTACTCGCAACATGTCTCCAATCCGGACATCGCGCGCAGCCTTGGCGGGCTGTCCGTTGGATTGAATCCTGCCCAGTTCGCAAGCTCGCGCGGCCAATGATCGCGTCTTAAAGAATCTGGCGGCCCAGAGCCACTTGTCAATTCTTACGGAGGTCATGATCTATGTCCTAGCAGGCATTGTAAGTGGGCTGAGAATGGATGGCTGTCATTCGATCGTCACCTGCACAATGCTCTCTTTAGCTTCAGTCACGGACTCAAGTTTGTTTGAAACATGCGGTCGCGAATAACGCTCGCGGATCAACTGATTCACGGGTTCTGAGTAAAATCGGGCGACTAATTCACCCAAGAAAGTTGCGACAAAAACGACAACGAGGAATAGTGCCGGTACGGCGATCATCGGCTTCCCAGCCAGAACAAAGAGCTGAAACGCACCGAAAACGACAAACATGTGCGTGAGGTAGACCTCGTAGCTACGTTGGCCCAGGTTCAAAAGAGGGTTCATGAAGCGCGGACTCCTCCAGTTCGCCTGCGTGACCGCGGCGATGACCATGCAGGTGCCAACCGCAAGGATCGTCATATCCAGACCGCTTCGAGCGAGGCCCCAGGTTTCAACTCGAATCGAGAAGCCCAAAATCAAAATCAAGAGAGCGGCGCCAAAGCTGGCAAACGTCCCAAGAGCGCGGCGAGAAAAGCGAAATCGCGAGAGCAACATCGCCGTAAGACAGCCCAGAGCGATGGCATCCATCCCTCCCAGATAGGAATACTCTTTCCAAACCTCATTGCCGTGAGTGAGCACGGTACGCGCAAAAGGTCCTATCACGACCAAGCCGAGAAGCAGGGCTATGAGCAGCTTCCCACGGCCAAACAGCCGAGCAGCCAATGGGAAGAAGAGATAGAAAACCTCTTCCACGGAAAGTGACCACAGAATATCCCAACTGCCGGGAAGGTATCCGCGCCGAGCTTCCAGCACATTGACATGGAAAGTGAGTGCCGCAAGGAGCGCTCGTCCCAGACCTCCCGTTTTCGCAGAGACAACAAAATACTTAACGTGAGCGAAGTGGAAAATACTGAGCAAGGCCAACAATAAAAGGAGCAAAGGCACAATGCGGGCAAAACGCATAAGGTAGAAGCCGCGCAGGCTAGTACGAGATAGCGATCCCCAGCGTCGAAGAGTTGTTGCTGTGATGAGGAAACCAGAGACAGCGAAGAATATCTGAACGCTAAACTGGCCATTCCACACCAGCGACGATACAAGCTGCTTGGGGAGACCGTGCGTGTAAGGCACTCCGGCACCGAGCAGGCGCATGTTGACGTGATTCATCAACACAAAGAAGATCGCAAGGCCGCGGAGCAGATCCACGCCGTCGATCCTCCCGCTAGCATGCCGAGTGTTAGGGGCCTCGATTGAGGTCACGACTCATTATGCATTAGATAATTGCTGGCGGTGAAGACGCCGCCTTGGTCTCAGCCCGTTTCATTTTTTCATCTTCCAAAATCCGTCGCAAGGCGCAGATCGAACGTGAAGCTTATGCGCAGATGTGCTGAGGATTCCTAAAATACAGAGGGTAAATCTCTGCAATTAAATAAGAGTTCCTGATGTAAACTTTAGCGCTCCGAGAAATCTCGAATGAGTGCTCAGGCCCAGATCGGTCAACTCCAAAATGAGCCAGACGTTCCGCGCTGGAGTCTTGGCCTGCGCATCGCCTTTCGCTTCTGCTTCGTGTACTTCGGGCTGTACTGCATTTGCACTCAAATCGTGGGTGGCCTGATTTCCATCCCCAAGATGGAAGCGATCGATCCTTCCGGGCTCTGGCCGATAAAACAGGTCACCTTCTGGACCGCTGCTCATATTTTCCATGCCAAACTCCCGCTGGTTTACTCAGGCAGCGGCAGTGGCGACAAGACTTTCGACTGGGTATTGACGTTCTGTCTGCTGGTCTTCGCCACGCTGGCAACAGGGATCTGGTCGGCCCTCGATCGCAAGCGCAAAAATTACGTCACGCTCTACAAATGGTTTCGACTCTTCATTCGTTTTGCGCTTGCCTCACAACTGGTTGGGTATGGAATGGCCAAACTCATTCCATTGCAAATGCCTGGCTTGTGGCTTACCAGATTGCTCACCCCGTACGGTAATTTTTCTCCGATGGGCGTTCTGTGGTCCTCGATCGGCGCAGCTCCCGCATATGAAATGTTCGCAGGCTCTGCCGAAATGCTGGGTGGAATCCTGCTCATCATTCCTTGCACAGCCACGCTCGGCGCGCTGGTTTGTGTAGCAGACATGACCCAGGTCTTCATGCTCAACATGACCTATGACGTCCCGGTAAAACTTTTCTCGTTCCACCTGTTGCTGATGGCCTTGTTCCTGCTCGCACCTGAACTCCAACGTCTGGCCGATTTCTTCTTTCGCAATCGCACCGCTGCGCTTTCTAATCAACCTCAACTTTTCAAGACGCGACGCGCCAATCGCATTGCGCTTGCCGCGCAGATCGTCTTTGGCCTCTGGATAATCGGGACGGCAGCCTATGGCGGTTGGGGCGATTGGCACACTTACGGCGGCGGACGTCCCAAGTCGCCACTCTACGGCATCTGGAACGTGGACGAGCTTTCTATCGATGGCCAAGTCCGCTCGCCCCTGCTTACCGATTACGACCGCTGGCGTCGGATCATCTTTGATTTTCCGGAGGTGATGGTCTTTCAGCGCATGGACGATACATTTGTCGGCTGCAGTGCTTCGATCAACGTCAAAGACAATACGCTGGTGCTGAAGAAATCCAGCGACAAAAACTTCAAAGGTAACTTTACCTTCCAGCGCCCGGCTCCGGATCAATTGATTCTCGACGGCGAAATGGGCGACCACAAGACTCACATGCAACTTCACCTCATTGACCGTAGCAAATTCTTACTCGTCAACCGGGGCTTCCACTGGATTCAGGAATACCCTTACAACCGCTGAGTGAATGCGACACCGTCGCTCAGCGCAAAGCATCAATCGCTCGAATCCCCCACGGTATTGTGGAAATCACATAACCTAAGGGTAATGGATGTTAATGAACCGCATAATCAAGGGCGAGGGTCTCAGGGTGATCTACGATGAGTCGTAAAGCGTGCGTAATCGGCGCTGGTCCGAATGGATTGGCAGCGGCCATCGTTCTAGCGCAGGCCGGACTGCAAGTGGACGTGCTGGAGGCGGAGTCAACGCCGGGCGGTGCCGTCCGCACCCTGGAGTTAACTTTGCCAGGCTTTCACCATGATTTCGGATCCGCCGTCTATCCGCTCGGCGCGGGATCGCCATTCTTCTCGTCGCTGCCCTTGAGCAATCACGGCTTGGAGTGGATTTACTCGCCCGCTGCTTTGGCGCATCCTCTCGATGACGGCACCGCCGTGATGTTGCAACGCGATCTCGGCGAAACAAGAGATTCCCTTGGTGTCGACGGACCGGCATGGGACAAGCTCATGCGCCCGTTCGTCGAGCACTGGACTGAATTTGCTCCGGAGGTACTGCGCCCCGTTTCTTTCCTGCCCCGACATCCATTGCTGATGGCTCGGTTTGGAATGGTCGCACTGCAATCGGCCCGGGCTGTGGCTCGCCGCTTTCAGAAGGAACGAACTCGGGCATTGTTCGCAGGCTTGGCCGCACATTCCTTTCTCAGCCTCGACGAGCCGTTGAGCGCAGCGTTTGCCATCCTGATGGCAGCACCAGCGCATGCAGTCGGCTGGCCCATTCCTCGCGGCGGCGCGCAATCGCTCACCCACGCACTATGCGGATACCTCTCGACTCTTGGAGGCAAGGTACACACTTCATCGCCAGTCGAGAGCCTGTCTGCATTGGCGAACGTATCTCCGAATATATCTCCGAATTATGACCTGGTTCTCTGCGACCTGACTCCACGCCAGTTAATCAAAGTTGGCGGACAAAGATTATCCGATAGCTACAAGCAGCGACTAAGCAAATATCGTTATGGAGCTGGTGTCTTCAAAGTGGATTACGCGCTGAATGCTCCCATACCCTGGAAAGCTCCCGATTGTTTGAGGGCAGCAACGGTGCATCTGGGAGGAAGCTTCGACGATATTGCCGCGTCGGAAAAGGCGGTACGAATGGGAAAGAATGCCGACTATCCATTCGTTCTGCTGGCGCAGCCGAGTCTTTTCGATAACACGCGGGCTCCCGCAGGCAAACACACAGTGTGGGCTTATTGTCATGTGCCGAATGGGTCCAGCATAAACGTACTTGAGAAATTGGAGAATCAGATTGATCGTTTCGCTCCCGGCTTCCACGACTGCATTTTGGCGCGGCGCGTTTTTTCTCCCGCCGATCTTGAAAGCATGGACGCCAATCTAATAGGCGGCGATATTGGAGGCGGAGCCATGGACATCCGTCAGCTTCTGTTTCGACCGACGCGGAGACATTACGCCACGTCGGCGCGAGATATTTATATTTGCTCCGCGTCCACTCCGCCCGGCGGAGGAGTGCATGGCATGTGCGGCTATCATGCGGCAAAGATGGCATTGTCTAGGTTAGGCGGTGGTTAGAACTCGTTTCCGGGATGTCCGCTTAACCGCTGCTGGCGTATCGCTATTGAAAGCAGGTGATTACACCAACTATGTGTGGGACTTGCTCTTGTGCTCCGGGTTCTTGCGGATTTCTGTCCAGTACTCTTCTCGAACATCATCGTCTATTTCCACGACTAGCGCACTCTTCCCGTAGAGACGGTCCAGCCCATCACGACGCGGACCTGAAATCCAGTATTCCTCCCCGGTTTCGGTTTCGCGGTAGTTGGCTTTGAAGCCGCGCCCCTTCATGCTTTGGAACGATTGGCCTTTGTAGTAGAGCGTGCGTCCGGTTCTGTTGAAAGTAACTCGGCCTATGCGAGCGGGACTGTTTAGACCCTCGGCTTTCGATTCGATATACATGATGCGCGACCGCATGGCCTAAGAATTATAGAACGGCGACAAGGAGATAACTGCTGCTAACTGGCGATTAAACCTAGAAGATGAGTGCCTGGCGGCATTCACTCCCGCGGACCAACTATAGGCCACTCAACCCCCCGCATCGTGCCATCGGGGTCGCGCTCGATCGTCGGTGCGTAAAGTCCCAGAAATTGACGGCGCCACCAGAGACCTTGTGCCCGTTTTTCGGACATGGTTGTGAACCAATATTGCCAAATTACAGCACGCACTTGGCGTGGCGGTTTATTCGGAAAAGGATTCTTCTCAAAAAGAGTGAGAACGTCGTGGTCATTGGAAAGCAGCCGCACTTCGGTGCGGGGCACAATCGGATAATCCCGCCACGAGCCTAACGAAGCAAACCACAGGTTCCAATCAAATCGTGGCTGATAAGGCGCGTAAATCCCAGGCGGCGTGCTCAGATCCTGAGGCTTGTAGCGGAATGGATATGCCACCCACGTCTTACCATCTTCGGAACCCTGGAACTCGATCTCGTATCGACCCCGTGTCATGATGCCAAAAAGACCGTATCGATTGGCGATCCGAAAAGGCTCGAGCGCTGCCACCGGCGAGGTTGGCAGTGGTAGCGCGGTAAACATCCAGATCAACTCCACCGTCGTAGCATAGAAAATCCAGCTAAGAATTATCGCGACCGAAGACAACTTCAGCATCCTGAGCTGTTGACCGAAACTGCTTCTCCAATTCTGCGATTTGCTTTGCTCAGGTTGCGCGGAAGTCTCTCGCTCCTCGCCAAACTTAGTTGTGCCGTTCGCGAAGAAAAACCACTCACACCGCTCTGGGAGTAATCGCAGCACAAAGCGATCATCCAGCAAGAGAAATCCCAGCATCAGGACAAGGTAGTTTAGAAACGTGTAGTTGGCGGTAAGAATAACTACAAGTTGCCATGGAGTCACAATAAAGAAGCACGCAATTCGCCAGCGGCGCGGCAGAAATAACATCCAAACCAAAACCAGTTCGAGCGCCAGCGTGGCAAAAACAGTCGAAGCATGGAACCAGTGTGGTAGATGCTGCATGTACCAACCGATCCACGTGGGCAACGGACCGTTCTGATAGTACTCGTCCATTGCTGTAAAGTTTCGCCATTCAGGATCTCCTCCAATGATCTTTGCGACACCCGATTCGAAGTAGATGCGAAACCATTCCCATTGCAGCAGAAACAGACTGGCGCGCGATGGTGGCGATGCCACGCCCATGCCAGGGTGAAATCCACGCGGAGAAAAGAAGAGTGCAATAAATCCGGCTTCGAGCAGCATCCCGTCGGACTGATAACTGGAAAAATCTTGCGCAGCGCTAACGAACGAAAGAAAGCACACAAAACAAATCGTCAGCATTCCGCGCGGCCACATATTCAGAGCCAATAGTAGCGACGCGCCCATACCCACCCAGCAGAGGGCGGTCAGGATATGCGGGCCGCTCGCCAGCCAGAGCAAAGTGGGCGCAAACCATATACCGCGGACGTAGCCCACCGAACCAGACACGGCTCGCAGATATTCGCCCGCCGGAAGAATCCCGTCCGGGCCAATGAGCCCACGAATCTGAAAGACGAGTGATAAGAAGGCGGAAAAATAAATGCAGCCGAGTGCCCGCAAGAAGATCCAGCGTGGAATCAGGTGATCAGATGCGCCGTGTTTCGAATCGAACAGCCAGCGGATAGCGGACGGAAACCAGTCCATAATCGTCAGCAATTATAGCGATATAAGGGGAGCGGTGGATCTACGGTCAAGGATTGTTTATGTCCTCTTTATAAACTTTTTACCCGATCCTTATGCTTTTTCCGGTGTGATGGTGATTCAATCACGAAAAAGCGGCGAGAAATGCAAATTTTCGCTCTAAGCCGATTGGATCACCATTATTGACCGACCGTTATTGACCGAAAGAGAGCCGGGCTTCGGACCGGAAAGGAAGCAACTTGAAAATCACGAGAATTGTAGTGCATAAGGCCATAGCGGTTTCGGCCTTCTCTCCAATGCTTCTTCTAAGCTTAGTTATCGGTCAAGCTCAGCGCTGTTACGCACAGACTCAAGCGCGATCGGATGCTGCTGCTCAACCGGCGGCGGCAGATTCGGTCGTGGTTGATATCCAAAAAGAACTGGCCGCGATGAAGGCGCGCATCGAACAGCTCGAAGCGGAACTGAAGAGCCGAACGGTGGTTCCAGAAGCTTCTCAGCCGGTAACAGCTTCTACAAAAACAGTGGAAGCCTCGCCTGTGGCAGTACCAGTGCAGGCGATGGCGGCACCGCCAGCAAGCGATTCCTCGGCCGTCGTATCCACGAAAAAAGAAAAGATCGCGCCCTTTTCGGATTGGGACTGGACCTGGCTGAACGGCAACCCGCGCAATAAAGATACTGCTTTTGATTCAAAATTCTTCACTCCAGAAATTCGAGCCGATGTTACATATACCTACGATTTCAACAAACCGATCGACGACTCAATGGGTGGGTCTAGTGAACTGTTTCGCTCGAATGAAATCCAGTTGGAACAACTTGGCATCGGCGGTGACTTTCACTATGACAATGTTCGCGCTCGCTTTATGACTCAATTTGGAATGTATTCCACAGCGACGGTGCGCAATGACCCCAGCTACGCGAAGGGGCAATGGAACATCGGCGATGCGGACCGTTACCTCTCAGAAGCCTACGGCGGTTATCACATCAATACATTGAACGGCATCAACATCGACGCGGGCATTTTCATGTCGTATGTCGGTCTGTTCAGCTATTACAATTTTGATAACTGGGCCTACCAACCCTCCTACGTTTCTTCTAACACGCCCTGGTTTTTCGAGGGCTTGCGTGTGCAGATTTTCCCCACTCCTCATTTGAAGATTGAGCCGTGGCTGATCAATGGATGGCAATCGTACGGCTCGTCCAATTCGCGGAAGGGCTTGGGTGGGCAGATCAAGTGGACGCCGAGGCCTTGGGTGAACATAATTTCCAACAATTACGGTCTAGGCCATGACGACCTTTACATTCCAAACCGCGGTCGCATCCACACCGACAACAGCATCGAGGTCAAGTATTTCGACAAGCCGGGAAACCGCCTCGACAAGATGGCGTTCTCGTTCACCGGCGATATGGGTTGCGAGTTTGGCGGCGGTGTGAGCTGTCACGGCAATACTCCGGGTCCGAATGGAACAATCAATCCCAAGCAGAGCTTTATCGGCTACATGATTTACGACCGTAACTGGTTCAAAAAGGATACATTCGGATTAACTATCGGTGGCGGCCAAATTAACAATCCAGGACGCTATCTAGTCCTGCTCCCGCCGATTAATGGGGAAACTGCCTCTTCCGCGGCAATTAACTCGCCTTACTTTACCGAGAATCCCGGAGACCCATTCAAAGCCTGGGATAGTTCAATAACGTTCGATTACATGCCCAAGCAGTGGATTACTTTCCGTTGGGAGTATGACTATCGCCACGCGAATGTGCCGTATTGGACTGGTCATGGCGGAGTTACACCGCCGGGGTCGGGGGGAGTGCCTTATACCAATAATGGATCCCCCCAATTCTTTGCTTGCAACGACGGAAATACATCCGGCGCATTGACCCTCGCGGCCGCACAAACGGCCTGCGGGGCGCAAGGCAGCTCCGTGTGGTTCCCCGATCTGCGCAAAGACGAGTCGTTAGTCGATATCGACATCATGGTTAAGTTTTAGGATTTGAATTCAGGCGCAAACATGCAGAGTCTCTAGGCTATGCAGTTACTGAACATAATGTAGGGGTATATAGTGTATGGCCGCTTAGGGAAGCTGCGGGACTACTGTTATCACTTCAGGTAAGACTTGATGGTTTCAACGAGTCCGTCGGCTGCTACTGCCTGATCTGAACTGGGCTTTCGCTGAGGATCGAGTACATGAAATCGGATCTGATCTTCAAGAAGCTCCACCATCAGAGAGTTCATCGCTCCCCGGGCAGATGTGATCAGCCGCAGGATGTCCCCACAGTCCTGCTCTTCGGTTAGGGCCCGTTCAAGAGCTTCCACCTGCCCACGAATCCTGCGGGCCCTTACAATTAACTTTTCTTTATTTTTAGCAGCATGGCTCATATTGCGGCAGCATAGCATGGGGGACTATAAGGTACAACTATTCTGGAGCGCGCTTCAGAAAACTGTGGCTGCTTCGAAAACCGATGTGCTGCATCGAATGAAGTGAAAGTTAACGACAAGGAAAGGAATCGAGAATGAAAACTACATCAAGATCAAAACCCATCAGCGCAATGCCAAACAACGCGCCGAACAGATTGTCAGCCGCGGACTCTGGCGAGTTTCGCATCGGCGGCGACCTTTCCGTCCATCGTCTTGGCTTCGGCGCCATGAGAATTACCGGTAAGGGAGTTTGGGGCGAGCCGCGCGATCGAGGAGAGGCGATCACGGTGCTCCGCCGGGCGGTCGAACTGGGAATCAATTTCATCGATACAGCTGATTCCTACGGCCCAGGGGTCAGTGAAGAGATTATCGCGGAGGCTTTACATCCATATCCAGCAGGTTTAGTGATCGCCACCAAAGCTGGTTTCGATCGTTCTGGACCGGATCAATGGACGGAGAACGGCATGCCAGAACACTTGCGTACCGCGTGCGAAGGCAGTTTGCGCCGCCTCCGCCTCGACCGCATTGACCTGTTCCAGCTCCACCGTATTGATTCCAAAGTGCCGGCTGAAGATCAACTCGGCACGTTAAAAGACTTACAGACTCAGGGCAAGATCAAACACATCGGACTCTCCGAAGTCAGCGTTGTGCAGATCGAGCATGCGCGCACGATCGTCCCCATTGTTACCGTGCAGAACCGTTATAGTGTGTCTGACCGCGGGGCGGAAGACGTTCTCGACTATTGCGAACGCGAGAATATTGGATTCATTCCATGGTTTCCGCTGGGGTCTGGCAAACTAAGTTCCGTGGGTAGCGTGCTCGCGCGTTCGGCTGCTCGATTGAAAATTACGACTTCTCAACTTGCTCTCGCATGGCTGCTGTGGCGCTCGCCCGTTATCCTGCCGATTCCCGGAACGTCACGCGTGGAACATCTCGAAGAGAATATTGCCGCGGCATCGCTCAAACTTGACGAGAACACGCTACGCGAGATTGGCGAATCGGTGCGTGCAGCGTAACTGCGAAGCAATTGAAATTCAAAATTCGTGAGGAGGCCTCAGAAGCTGGGATGGTGCGCTAATCTCCATGACCACATGAGAAACGATGTCGATGTGAGATCGATTGCCGGCTCCGTGGTGCTATAAGACTGCATGTTGTCTTGATACACCGCGACTTGTGATGGTTTAAACGCACCCGCGTTGCCATTGAATTTCTTGAACGTGTCAACTCCATTTGCCGGACACAGATTCATGCCGTCAAGCAGACCTGAAGTGGCATTACTTGCTGGACCTTCGGACGCCGCGCCCCAAAGCACCGGCGTACCTCCGGAGCTCCCATCCAACGCGCCAACCAAGTTCGCTACCTGGTGTTGGATACAGTTTGGAAACGTGCTCCCGTCGCCCACAATAAACGACGAACCCCAGGCATTCGTCCCGAGAATGTTGGCTAACCATCTTTGCGAGTAGGTGTCGTACTTCTTGGACTGAGTAAGGAAATACGCTTCGCTCGCCATCACCGACAAACCGGCGCCATGCGAAGTGGTATCGCCGTAACTCCATTGGTATCCGAAGCCCCAGGGATCTGTGCCTGCTTGGGTGATCGCGTCACTAACTTGCCGCAAGAATTGATTGCGAATGCTTTCTTGTGAAACTGCCAAGCCGCTCGGATTTCCTGCCATCTTCAATGCTCGATACAGTTCGAAATGAGCCAGGCCGCTTACATCATATAGATTGAGCGTGTCCGTATATCCCGGATCATAGATGTTAGTGATGTAATTTCGAGCGAACTGCGCCGCCTGCTGCAAGTAATCAATAGAATCCGGGTGCGGTAATCCGGCCGGCAGATCTTTGCCTTCGTTGGCCGATTGCAGTGCGAAATATAATTCGGTTGCTCCCAACTCCATATCATCTTCCCAAACGTTTTCGGGATAACCGTCAAATGGAGCAATAGTTAGCAGACAACTAGCACACGTACCTCCATATTCTGCTGGCGCTGGATCAGGATATGAAGTATTCGCAAGCGCAAAAATATCCTCTGCATTCTTAAGGCACTTATTCGCCAGAGAACGGTTCGTGTTGCGGTTGAGTTGGTAGCACAACGCGAAGTCCGCCGCCAAGCGGCCCGCTAGATTCGGGCTGATTGGCGAACCCGCCGGACCTGCCACAAACACCGGACGATGGCAGATAAAAAACGTTGTGTAGGCGTCACACGGTTGCGGGTCTCCAGGTTGCTCGAAATTATCGGCCGCCTGCGGCAAGGTCCAAATGTCGTACTCGGTGATCAAGCAGTAAGGTGTCGCATACGTTCCGCCACAATTGCCCGTGGCTGAACTAGGATTGCCCTCGCCGTAATAATCCCAGTCCTGACTGTTGTCGACTTGATAGTACAAAGTCTGCGTTTGGTCATCCCACATCTTCATCAGCCAGCTGACTCCAAACTTCGCTTCGTCAGTGAAGTCGGATGACACCGGTGCTCCCGGGCCGCTTCTGCCCGCGTAAGAAACTGAGCCGGGCGGCGCAGGAGGGATGACTTGAGCGTTCGCGCCCATCTGGTTCGGAAAATCCCGAATCCCAATCTGCATCAGCGCAGCTGTATAGCTGACGGTCTCGACGTACTTCATGTAATCGCCAGCGTCCCACCATCCGCCAGACGCATCGATGTTCGGCAATTGAGCAGATACCAACGGACCCGTCGGCGGCACATTGTCGATTTCGTCGTTGCCGTCGAGCGCAGGCGTTTCGTAAACCCGCGCGTTCTCATCCTTCCGATGTCCCGGTTCTGTGCGCAGCGCGTTGGGGACAAAGTTTTCTCCGTCACGTTGCGTCTCATAAAAAAACAAGGTGTTCAAGAGCAAGCCGGAGTAGAGCGCATCCGGGCCATCCACCGCGAAACGCGGAGAACCTAGCCTTACCCCTGATACCAAGATAGTGTAGAGGTCGCCTCCCGGAACGTTGAAGTCGAGAGCGTACACGTCGTATTTGACCGTCTTGCTATGACCCCACGTGCCGAGCAACGCGCCGACGTGACCCAAATAGGCAGTGACGCCTTTTGAATTGACGACCTTGAAACCGGCTCCGCTTACTGTCTTAGTGGACATCAAGTAGGCGCGAAAAGGTGTGGCGCCGGTCTCGTAACCAACTTGACTGACTCGCACATAAGAAGTCTGCGCCCGCACTGGCGTAGAGTACGCAAGTAGTACGAGCAAAAAGCTGGCGAAGGAAGCGAGTCGAGAACGGGTCGATAGGTTAGGCCTGGAAGGCAACATGGCTTACTCCTGGCCATGGGGATGGCCTGTATTAAATCCGTTTAATGCCGCATAATATTGCTCTTTTTGCTGTAGGAGTGTCAAGGAGAAACGAGAAGCGGTGGAACGCCAGCAGACTAGAACACAGTTTTCAGTGTGCCGTGCTCGGTGCCGCGCTCGAACTCTCCGGCCGGATCAACAACGCGAGCCGCGGAAAAAGGAAACGTCCTCCTGCGTCATCGATCACGTTGACCTGACAAGTATAAAAGCCAGGTTTGAGCGATGTGAGCGGTACATCTAACTGGAAGATGGCAGCTTTTCGATCGCGCGCATTCAACTCCGTTAATTCAACCAGCGAACTCTCGTAGGCTTTGGCTTTTCCTTGAAAGAACGCCACGTTCGACAAAAGCCGTATACCAGACTTGTTCTCCCCACCTTTTGAAGAACCTGCGGCAGTCGCTAGCGCCGGATCATACACCTCGTAATAAAGAAGGAGATGGTGCGAGGCCGAAAAAACATGCGTGATATTCGGAATGATCTCGGAGCCGTCGTGAATCAAAGGGTTCAGGTTTGCACTCTTCTTTACTGTTTGAATCTGGCTGGCCAGCACAACTGAACTCATCTTCAACGGCTGCGCCTTTAACTCTGGCACCTCGATGTCGGTTTCGAACGACCCCATGCGCCCAGTCTGATTCTCGCGCACAACGAATTTCAGGTGATATTTGCCGCTGAGCAGGCTCATCCCAGTGTCATACTGCACATTCTTTTTCTGCACCTCAGTCGAAGTGTTCACCGCGAGCTTCACGGTGTCACGGATTCTGTTCAAAGGATGGTGTTCGTTATCGAGTACCATTCCAATGACATCCAGTGTTGCTTTGTCGCGATCGCTGCTGCGGATAAATGGAATCTGCGAACCTGGCACGACCAGCGAGATAGGAACAAAAAACTTATTACCCTCTAGCCGGAAATATGAGACGCCCAGATACAACGGGAAATCCGTGGCTGGTAAGTCAGAAGCAAGCTCCTCCTCTAGTTGCCGCTCCTTGTCGTCCTTAGTGGAATGCTGATAATCCGCGGGTGCGTAGTAACCGCGACGGTAGTCGATCTTCACTCCTGTAACGTTGCTCTTCACGACAATGCGCCGGTAACGCCCGTTGCGCGCGGAATTCGTGCTGTGATAACCAAGCAGGTAGTAAGTCGATGTGTCCTGCTGCACTCCTTTGAAAATCTTGCTGAAGTCGTTGGAGTCGAGAAAAGCGCGCCCACCGGTATCGCTAGCGAGTGTGACCAGCGTTTCCTGCGTCGTAAAATTGGAATTCAGCGCATTGAGCGTCGCCTGTCCCGAGTATGCCGAAACTCCGCGCAGGCTGGCGTTCTGCGCTTCACCACCAGCGACCAGTGCCTGCAAGCCGCGCATATCCATCGTGTAAATTGCGAGGTTAGAGCGCACCGCCGCATTCACCGCTGCGCGCAATTCCGCTTGATTCTCGATGCCAGTGCGGTCCATGCCACTGGAAAAATAAATGAGAGATTTCTTTTGCTGAACGTAAGCCAGCTTCTCCGCTACCGATCGCAATGCCTCCAGGCGCCGGTCGGTGTTGAAGATGTTGTACTCCGTATCGTCGGCGGTAAAAGGCTGACCGGAGTCGGGCGTGCCCTCGGTTGTGCCCGTTGTGCCTTCCTCAAACCCCTGGCCACTCCCCGAACTGAATTCGTCCAACTGCTTTTTGAGCAGCGCGCGATCCGTAGTAAAGTCCTGATTCACTAATAATGAACTTCCCAGCGAAACAATGGACACCAGATCCGCGGGCAACATTTGTGCATCGAGATAGTGTTCGGCTGAGGTGACCGCGTGGTCGATTTCGTCCGGTTCCATGGCCGATAGATCAAAAAATAGAACAATCAGACGCCGGTCTTTGAACTGGGACGCCGTATCTGTTGCGGAAGCCGGTGCACTCGGTTGCCCCGTCGCCAGCCCGGGCAACGGCTTTGCCTGTGCCACATCTTGCGCCGGAAGAGCATCAACGTTCTCCACATCGAATGAAACAATTTTCTGCGGTTTGTTGTCTTCGAGAATTGTGAAATTCGACGGCTTCAATCCTTCCACAAACTTTCCGTTCTTGTCCCGCACCGTCACGTTGACCAACACCAGATCCGATTCCGCATGGAATACATAGTCCGTTTGTTCTTGCGCAGGCAAAGTGGGGCACAAAAGCGAAAGCGTCACGAGCACCGCGACGACTCTGTCGGCAAACCGGTTTGAAGTGAAGGTCATCATAATTTTCTTACAGGGCATCTTATTCCGGAACACCCCGCAGCAGCATCCTAGCTAAAAGCGAAAGCGCGATGTAATCGTGAACTGTCGCATGCCTCCAGCCGCAGTAACCCGGCCAAAGGTTGGTGAAGTAACACTCGTGTCAATCGAAGAGTAGTTCACTAAGTTGAAAATGTTGGTGGCCTGCGCCCTGAACTCCAGCACGCGCGCTTCTTTCAGTGGAAAGACTTTTGTGAAGGCCATATCAAACACCTTGCTGCCCGGACCGATGATGCTGTTACGCCGCGCATTACCATAGGTACAGGTGATCTGCGCAGAAAACGCAGCGGTATTAAACCACTCCGTAATAGAAGGGTTCGGCAAACTCGCCGATTGCCCAGGAACCACGTTCGGGCGCAGAGTGCCATTCGTTCCCCCGTTTACGTCACAGCGATTATTCAGAAATCGCGGCGTAAACGGCAGCCCTGATGCAATCGTCCAGTCGCCGCTCCACTGCCAGTCGCCAAGAACGGCGCGCCAAGGAGTATTCCCAGTGAGCCAGCGCTTGTCATGGCCAAACGGTAACTCCAATAAATAATCCGCAGTGAACTTATGGGTTTGGTTGAAACTAGACAACCCGCGCTCCGCCGACAGATCGAAAGGATTCTGTGCCACGTTGGCCGCGCCTCCGTTTGTTGAAGTGCCGGCTCCGGCCGCGCCGGTACCACCAGCGCCAAGTCCGGGAGTATTCGATCCCGAGGTTGCTCCCGCGCCAATAGAAGATGCGTCATCCAGCGACTTAGAAAATGTGTAAGTACCGCCGATCGCGAATCCACTGGCCAAGCGCTTGCGCAGTCGTACTGACGCTGCGTTGGCTTCCTGATCCGCGACTGAATTTTCATACGTGAAAGCGTCAACCCCGTTAATACGGACGCCATTCGGAGTCCGGTTCGGCGCTTCCTGAATGTCGAGATCCGTTCCCTTGGTTCCCGTGTAATCAAGATTCAACAAGAGAGTGGGCCGAATCTGCTGTTGAATATCCAGATTGCGAATCTGCACATAGCCCAGCCGGTAATTCGGATTCACCGCATAGTTATTGGTAATGCCAGTAGCTGCTGGAAATCCGTTTTGCAGCGTGAGCTCTCCAGGAGCCGTCTGAACGTTCGTCGCCGTGGTTGCGAACGGTGGCTGCAGGGCAAGTTGCTGCGCGATGCCCTGATATGCCCCGGTGTTGTAGTTGATGCCATATCCGCCTCGCACCACCGTGTTGGGAAGCGGCTTCCACGCAAAACCTATGCGCGGCGCAAAGTTGTTGCGGTCGGGACGCACCAGGCTGTCCGGCAGGCCACTGTATCCTGGCTGAATCGATGTGACAATCGGCGAGCCCGGCGCATTCGGATTCAATACATTGGGAGACAACGCAAGGTTTACCAGGCGATTATCGATTTCCGTAAGTGGCGAAACATACTCGTAACGCACTCCCAGATTAAGCGTCAGGTTTCCGCGCATCTTCCACTCATCTTGCGCATACAAATCCCAGTAGTTGCCACGGAAGTAGTTGCCTTGCCCAAATTGCAAAGAAGTTTGCTGCGGCAATCCCAGCAGAAAATCGGCAAAGTCATATCCGGTGCCTGGAACAGCTTGGCCACCGCTGATTTCCGAAGTGTTGGTGCCGGAGAATACGAACGATCCGCGTGGATTACTGTCCGCTTCCGGATTTACCTGCACCCGCCGAAAGTCCGCGCCCCAGCGCCAGGTGTGCTTGCCATGATTCCAGATCACATTGTCAGAAAAAGTATAGGTCTGGCTTAGGTTGAGCGAAGGAGTCGTGTCGGAAAGACTTGCGAAGTTTGTGAAAGACAGATTCGGCAGACCCCAGTCAAACGGATTCGTCGAGACTCCCGTGATTCCGAGCGTACTCGCAATGTCAGTGTTGAAGGCGTATAGATTTTGCGTGCGCGTGCGGTTGCGATTGAAGTCGGCGCGAACGATGTTAGTCAGCTTTCCGATACTGCGCGTGTATGACACAGGAATATCAAAGCTGCGCACCGTCGTGGTGCCGCCTACGCTCGGAAACGGATTCGTTAACGTAGCGTTTGATTGGTGGTAGTGGAAACCCACCTGCAAGCTGTTGCGCGGGGCATTGCGCCCTCCTCTACCTCGGCGTCCGCGCGCGGGAGCCGCGCCAAAGCTGTGGTTCACGCGGACGTTCAGATCGTCGCTGTCGCTGGTGGCTGAAGTCACGTAATGAAAGTTTTGAGTAGTACCGGGCAGGTTTGGTAACGGAATGTATTGCAACAGTCCAAGCGCCGCCGGGTTGATTTGCGGAATCGTGTTGCAGGTAGGGTTACAGGGGAATGGGGCGTTAGTCGCGGGATTGAAAATCTGTACAGGTTGCGTTCCCCCTCCAGAAGGCAACGTGCTCTCTGAAAAATTCCCCTCTCTCTCCAGCACTGTCGGCACCGTCGAAAACTGATCAAAAGGATTTTCGCCGTGCTTCCCGTTGAAGTTAACAAAGTAAAAAGTCTTGCTGCCGCCATGATAGATATAAGGAATATTTAGCGGTCCGCCCACCGAGCCCCCGAAACTATTTTGTAAATACGCCGGTTTTTCGTTCGGCGCGCCAGTGAGCGAAAATGGCGACGCATTCAGAGCCGAATCGCCGACTCCGTAATATATCGATCCATGGGGGCGATTAATGTCAAAGCCCCGCCGGCCAAAAACCATCGCTCCACCGCCACCTCCTCGGCCGCCTCCCCCACCAAATCCACCCCCACCTCCGAATCCTCCGCCTTGTTGTCGGGCATCGTTGAACCGTTGTTGCATTTCGTCAGCGCTCATCGCATTGAACGAATTCGTAGTGTTGCCCGAAACCGCCACAGATTCCGTCGCGCCGTTTTGCGCTATCCCTGGGACTGGCATACCAGAAGGCGCTACGTCGCCCATCGAGCTACCCCCTGAACCGCCCGCCGAATCCTGTCCCGCTTCATTCTGAAATACGGAAAGGTTCTGAAACCCACGTCCACCGGCGCTCGCACGTCGCTGTGGTTCGTTGTTGTTAGCCTCACGGTGAACCTCGCGAGCACGCGACAGCAATACCAATTCAAAATTCGTCTGCACATCCTGATGGATGGCGTCCATTTCCACGTCCTGCGCGCTCGCCGAGAACGCTGCCATCTGTACTCGCACGCTATAGTGGCCATCGGCGGGGATGCGCAACGAATAACTGCCGTCGATATCCGTCGACGTATTGACTTGTTCCTGCGTAGCCGTATTCGTCGCAGAAACTCCAGCGCCGGGAATTGGCATATTGCCCGACTTCACTATGCCACGAATAATTCGAACCGTAGTTGGGGCTGAAGTTCCAGTTCCACTTGCTGGCGCAATCGCTTGTCCCCGCAAAAGATGCGGGTGAAGCAGTACAACATGAAATAAAAAGACAAACGGAAAGATGCTCTGGCGCAGCTTGCACCGAGTTACTGAAAAAGCTACTAGAAAACTAAGTCCGGAAATCTTCATAACATCGCGCGGACCGATCGGTGCTGCCTGGCTCGGGTCATATTGGCTTGGATCTCTGGCTTGGATCATACCGCTCCCACAAGCCCCAAACTGTAGAGTTTTGTGACTTTTCTCTATAGTTTTATCGAGACGATTTGTTACTTCTGGCATGCGACTATTGTTTTGCGACTACTAGTGTGTGACTGATGAAGTCCACGCTAATTCCGAAGCAGCGGATCACCCAGCAGGTTTGGTATGCTGGACGGATTCTTTAGAGGTTATGGGGGATTTGGCGTGCTAGCTGGCATTCGGACGCGCGACTTACGCAAGATCTATAATTCACCGCCGCCCCTCGCCGCTGGCGGTGGCTTTGCTTTCAGTACTGCACGTGGCAAGAAGAACAAGCAACCCAAGCCGGAGATCGTCGCTCTCGATGGCTTGTCGCTTGAGATATTACCCGGAGAAATATTCGGCCTGCTCGGACCGAACGGCGCGGGCAAGTCGACGACGGTAGGAATCCTCACCACCCGCGTGCGACCAACCGGCGGCCAAGCGTGGATCGGCGAGTATGATGTGTGGGCGGAGCAGGTCGCGGTCAAGCGACTGATTGGAGTCGTAGCCCAGCGTCCCAACCTTGATTTTTCTCTGACCGCTCGCGAAATTCTGCTCTTCCACGGTGCTTATTTCGGCATCGAGTCGCGCGAGCGCTCCGATCGCGCAAAGGCGCTATTAGATCGCTTCAAACTCAGCGATCGCGCCGACCAGATGGTTCGCGGATTCTCCGGCGGCATGATGCAGCGTCTCGCCATTGCGCGCGCCATGATGCACGACCCCCAAATACTTTTCCTGGACGAGCCCAGCGCCGGCCTCGATCCGCAAACCCGTTTGCTGCTCTGGGAAATCATCCGGGAGTACAACCAACGTGGCAAAACTATCCTTCTCACTACGCATAACCTGGAAGAAGCAGATGCGTTATGCCAGCGTTTGGCCATTATCGATCATGGCCGCAATATCGCCCTGGGCACGCCCGCGGAATTGAAGGCTTCGGTCCCCGGCGGTTACTT
The DNA here is from genome assembly GCA_049674665.1 of Terriglobales bacterium. GTDB lineage: Bacteria > Acidobacteriota > Terriglobia > Terriglobales > Acidobacteriaceae > Acidiflorens. The sequence goes on along the minus strand of JBATZM010000103.1, from coordinate 136,416 downwards.
GCTGCGCTTGCGTTTCGGACAGCACTCTCCAGAATTGCTGCAACGTCTTCAAACGTTGGCAGGCGTGAGAGAAGTGCGTCCAAACACAGGCGTGAAAGACAACGACTCGGCTGACGTGTATGCAGATCGTGGAGGTTCGCTGGTTTCTGAGATTGCCAATCTTGCCTCTGGAACTTCGGTCGAATTGTGCGACGTCCACATTTCGGAGCCCAGTTTAGAGAATCTTTTCTTGCACCACACCGGAAGGAGCTTGCGCGATTGAACTGGAAGACTTTTTTCGCTCTGCTCAATCGCGACGTTCATGTTGCTCGCCGCAACTTTATTCCTTTGCTGCTGCAAACATTTTTGCAGCCGATGATGTTCGTGTTTATCTTCGGACGAGTGATGGTGTCGAGCGGCTACATGCCCCCTGCATATAAGAGCCTGCTTTTGCCTGGGATCATGGCGATCAGCATGGTATTCACAGGCGTTTGGGCGGTCGCTATGCCTTTGATTGCCGAATTTCAGTTCACTCGCGAGATCGAAGACCGTCTGCTGGCACCGATAGAAATCTATTGGCTGGCTATCGAGAAAGTATTTTTCGGCACAATGCAAGCGCTGGTCGCGGGATTAGTGGTGATTCCGGCGGCTTGGCTGCTACTACGTCCGGGAGTTGGATTGAGCATTCATTCTCCACTAAGCTTTGCCTGCGTTACCCTGCTCGTGGCGCTTTTCTCGGCCTGCGGCGGTCTGGCCCTTGGCTGCAGCATCAATCAGACTCACATCGGCTTGATGTTCAGCATGGTTTTGACTCCAATGATCTTTTTTGGCTGTACCTATTATCCGTGGAGCGCATTAGATCACTTTCCCATCCTGCAAAAAATCGTCCTTATCAATCCGCTCGTTTACGCCAGCGAAGGTTTGCGCGGAACGCTCGTACCCCAGTTTTCGCACCTTCCGGTGTTGGTTGTATTGGTGGCTCTGACCATCTTCGATGTGCTCTTCCTGATAGTCGGGCTCCGACAGTTTCGCCACAAAGCCGTCAGTTAAGATGGAGAGCCGAGCGTCCTCGCCCGGCCAACGCTCGCCCTTCTAATATCGCAAATACCCAATCCCCACCCGCATATGATGCAGCAGGCTGTCGGGGACAGTGAGAGCAATGGTCACTCCCAACATCGCGTGGACGATTGCCAGGGGATAAATACTGCGGTAGTGTCGAAACATTTCGCAAAAAAAGAGCGCGCCGATGAGCGTAGCGGTGGTGAGCACGGGACTGGGGAGGTGGACGGCGGCGAACAGCGTGGCTGCAATCCAAACGGCAGCAGAGCTTCCATACAGCTCTTCACAGCGGTTGAAGAAAAATGATTGCAGGATGAATTCCTGAAGCAGGGCCCAGATCGCGTACCCCCACGTCGACTGCAAATTCGGCCACCAGGTCGGACTAGCAGGAATGTCGCCGCCCATCCACTTCACCAGAATCAGCAAGAAGAAGGCCGTTGCAAAACCGATCCCCAGTACTACGATCGCGCCACGCAGCTTCGGCAATCCGAGGCCGAGCCGCTTCAGTGACGTCTGGTGCATCAGCACATTTATCAGGCTGAAGACCAGAATCGTGATTGCTGCAATCACTGCCCAACGATTTCGGGTCGTCCTCGTCGGTGCCCAAATCGCAAGCTCCAGAAGCACAAACACAATGATGATCTGGGCCCAAATGAAGTACCGAAGATAACCGGTCGAAATCACAAAGCTCTCGCCCGCGCGAGCTGAGGAACTCGCAGAAGTTTTCGCAAGATAAGTTTTCGACTCAACTTCCATTTTGCCCATTTCTATATTTCATCCCTGCACCCGGCCATCAGGAGAGCTAAAACCAAAACGACCAGATAGCATCCACGCTGGCGTGCGTGATCGCCGAGGCCGGTACTCGCCGTCGCTCGCGCCATGCCCGTCCGTAGAATATCCCGGCGATGCTTGCCAGTATGACGTAGCGCCAGTTGAAGTGCGTCGATCGTTTGTTGAAATGAGAGAGTCCAAACAACACTGCCGTAATTGCAAGCGCCGCTCGCCGTCCCACTCGCCGTTCCAGCAGGTTCTGCACCCACGCGCGGAAGAAAAGTTCCTCCGGAACAGCAATAAAAATGAAGATATAGATCCACTTCAAAATCATCGATAAGCGAAATGCGTTGCCATGCGGAAGAAGAAACCCGAGCGCCAGCCCCAGGCCCAGAACTAATGGCGTAAAGAAAACTAATTCTCGCAGCCCGGTTTTCCAATCGCTCCAGTGGAAGTGGAAGTCAAAACCAGTTCCATGCAATTGCCGGATCGCAACAAATCCATACAACGCCGCGTCGACCAGAAGTAATTTTCCCAAGCCCGCCAGTCCGCTCGGCCACGCCCGTTCGAACCAGCGCAAATCGACCGCGACCCCCAGCATCAGAAGAATGATCGCGTCTCGCCAATTGCCGCGTTGTTCTGGATCAGCGATTGCCGCCTGCCCCAGCAACCATGCGATCGCCACGGGCAGCACGGCGTAGAGGACGCACCATTCCAACGAAAACATATGTTGCGACAAAGAAATTAAGACGTAAGGCAGCGCGCAGAGCACGGGTAGGATGGTTCGCACTGCGGATGGCCAGCGCGCGCATGCTCGTCCAATACCCTCCCCGGCAAATCCAAACGCCACTGCTGGCGTGAGTTCCAGTACAAGCACCGCAATGGCCACTGGGGTTGCGTTCTGCATGGTGATTTACCGGCTAGAGAATTTGCTAGAGAGTTCCCGAAAAGACCGGCACCATCTCAATAAGTTTGACGCACTAAACCAATAACTCGCTGCTTCACTCTATAACCTTTGATTTTATTCTGACGATCTTTGCGCCCAATCTTGATTCAGGGATGAAGTTCATAGTTAGAAGCAACGTCGCGAAATGCAGCCAACTGTTTCGTACGCGTGGCTTCGTCCCAGCCAAGCTCTGTAGCCATCGAGTCCGCGACAGCGGGAGCCATTGCCAGAGCAGCCCGCGCATTCAAAAATAGCGCGCGTGTACGCCTCGCCAGCACATCTTCTACGGTGCGAGCCATTTCGTGTCGCGCCGCCCAGATCACTTGTGCTTTCACGTAGGGCAGAGCATCATGCAAAGGCTCACCGAGGGCAGCGTCGGAGTCGATGAGCTTGCGAATCTCATACGCGTCCGAACCATAGACAGACAGCGAGCCGAACTGTTTCGCGGCCCCATGGAAGCCGTGGATATTCAGATGGTGCGTCACGCATGGTCTGTCCGGCAATTGCGCGAGCGTTGCCGCCTGATCGACGCAGTCCTCGGCCATGTGGCGATACGTCGTCCATTTTCCGCCGCAGATCGTGACCAACCCAGAACGGTCAATGTGAACGACATGATCGCGCGATAGCGCCGCAGTGCTAACTGCGCCCGAAGCGCGTACCAGCGGCCGCACCCCTGCAAATACGCTCAACACATCATCACGCGTAGGCGCTTTGGTTAGGTATTGTGAAGCTGTCGCAAGAATAAATTCGATTTCCTGCTCCATGGCGACGGGCTCAAGTGTTGCCGCTGCAATCGGCGTGTCGGTAGTTCCCACTAACGTATGACCGTGCCACGGAATCGCAAACAGCACGCGGCCATCGCTAGTGTGCGGAACCATTATCGCGCTCTCGCCTTGCAGGAAGCTCGAATCGAAAACCAGATGGATGCCCTGGCTCGGAACGATCATCGGCGCAGCTGACGGCTCTGCCTTGAGCCGAAGCAGGTCGCTGAAAGCGCCAGTAGCATTGACTACAACTTTCGCAGTGGCGCGAAATTCATTGCCGGTCTCGACATCGCGCGCGGTGACGCCATCCACAAATCCCTGAGCGTCCTTCGTCAGCCCCGTGACTTCAACATAATTAAGCAACGTCGCGCCTTGCTCGAAAGCCGTAGCCACCATGTGGATGAGCAACCGCGCATCGTCGAATTGTCCATCGTAATAAACCGCGCCGCCGCGCAGGCCTTCCGTCTTCAGTGTTGGCAGATGTTCGAGCGTCTCTTCTCGGGAAAGTATGCGTGAGATCCCAAATCCGTATTTACCAGCTAGCAATTGGTACAGCTTGAGGCCGAGACCGTAGAACGGAGCTTCCCACCAATCGTAGTTCGGCACTACGAATGCGAGATCCCACACCAGATGAGGCGCGTTTTGCAGAAGCAGTCCACGCTCCTTGAGCGCTTCCATGACCAGCCCAATGTTGCCCTGCTCCAGGTAACGCACGCCACCGTGTGCCAGTTTGGTACTGCGACTCGAAGTACCTTTACCGAAATCGCTCTGCTCGAGCAGCAACACATCGTAGCCGCGCGCCGCCGCATCGATCGCAACACCGACCCCGGTCGCACCACCACCGACCACAATCATGTCCCATGTTTTGGGATGCGCTTCGATGCGCCGCCACATGTCGGTTCGATTCATAGATTCATTTTGTGATGGAGAGCCGTCCGTTCCCGCGCTGCCTGCAATTATTGAATACCGACGACCTTAATAATTGCAGCGCCGATGCCGCCAGCGATCAACGGACCAACAATCGGCACAAGCGCATATCCCCAATCCGAATTCCCTTTGTCGCTGATCGGCAGGATAGCGTGGGCTACACGCGGACCAAAATCGCGAGCCGGGTTCATCGCGTATCCGGTCGGTCCGCCAAGACTCAGGCCGATTGCCCACACCAGGACTCCCCATAACCATGGACCGAATCCAGCCGGAAGGCCGGTCGAGGACACAGCCTTGCTTCCAAAGCTGAAACCAACAACAATCAGACAAGTGGTAGCAATAATTTCGGTCAATACATTTGCAGGCAAGTTGCGGATTGCCGGTGCGGTGCAGAAGACCGCCAGCTTCGCTCCCGTGTCAGGCGTCACCTTCCAGTGAGGCAGGTAGGTCATCCAGACGAGACTCGCGCCCGCGAAAGCGCCCAGGATTTGCGCAGTCCAAAAGAGGCCGACGTTCGACCAGTTTCCTGTTAGCAGGGCCACCGACAAAGTGATCGCCGGATTAATGTGGGCTGCCGGGCTGCCAAATTCGATGGCCGTAAAGATGCCCGCAACCACGGCCAATCCCCACGCCGTTGCGATGACAATCCAGCCGGAGTTTTCGCCTTTCGATTTCTTCAGGAGCACATTGGCGACGACGCCGTCGCCCAGCAAAACCAGCACCAGCGTCCCCATGAATTCGCCTAGAAATGGTCCATGCATCGTGTACGGGTCTCCTTACTAATTTTCCGAAAATTGCAGTACGACGACTACGCCGATTCCACCCAGTCGAACGAGCGCGTCACTGCCTTTTTCCAAAAGTGATAAAGCCGCTCGCGAGATTCTTCATCCATCATCGGCTCCCACTGCTGATCGACTGCCCAGTTGGAGACGAGTTCGTCCGTATTCTTGAAGAAGCCGACTGCCAGTCCCGCAGCATATGCAGCGCCCAGAGCAGTAGTCTCCTTCACCATCGGACGCACCACCGGCTTCGCCAGAATGTCAGCCTGGAATTGCATCAGCAGATCGTTCATCACCATGCCGCCATCACTGCGCAGCACATCGAGCGTAATGCCGGAATCCTTCGCCATAGCATCGACCACCTCGCGCACTTGGAACGCAGTCGCCTCCAGCACAGCCCGTGCGATGTGGCCTTTGTTCACGAAGCGGGTCAAGCCGGCAATCACACCGCGAGCGTCATCTTTCCAATAGGGAGCGTACAGGCCAGAAAATGCCGGAACAAAATAAACCCCGCCGTTATCACTTACAGTCCGGGCAAGCGTCTCAATATCCGAACTCTTTTCAATGAGCCCGAGGTTATCGCGGAGCCATTGCACCAGCGCGCCGGTAATTGCAATGCTCCCTTCGAGCGCATAGCATGCCGGCTTCGTTCCAAACTTATAAGCCAGAGTGGTCAGCAGACCGAAGTTCGAGAGTACGGCTTTTTCTGCGGTGTTCATCAGCATGAAGCACCCGGTGCCGTAGGTGTTCTTCGCCTCTCCTGGCTTGAAGCAGGCTTGTCCGACCAGAGCGGCTTGCTGATCGCCAAGATCACCCGCAATCGCAACTTCCACAATGGCCGGCAGTTTCGCCGTGCCATACACCTCGCTGCTCGAAAGAATCTTCGGCAACATTTGGATCGGGATACCAAAGTCTTTCAATATGTCCCGATCCCACTCCAGCGTGTTGAGGTTCATCATCTGCGTGCGGCTGGCATTGGTCACATCAGTTACGTGCACTCCACCATCCGGTCCACCGGTCAGATGCCAGATCAGAAAAGTATCGATATTGCCAAACAGCAGATCACCGGTTTCGGCTTGTGCGCGTGCGCCTGCAACTTCGTGAAGAATCCAGCGAATCTTGAGGCCACTGAAATAAGTCGCGAGCGGAAGGCCAGTCTTGCGGCGATAGCGATCCTGTCCACCACTCGCCGCGAACTCGGCAACGGCGGAAGCAACACGAGTGTCTTGCCAGACAATTGCGTTATAAACCGGCTTACCACTCTTCTTGTGCCAGACCACCGTGGTTTCGCGCTGGTTGGTGATCCCGATCGCAGCCAGATCTTGCGGCCGCAGTCCGCGAGCTTCCATCGCTTCCTGAATGACCCCGTCCGTGCGGCGCCAAATTTCTTCTGGATCGTGCTCGACCCATCCTGGCTTAGGATAGATCTGCTCGTGTTCTCTTTGAGCCGTGCTCACGATGCGTCCGGAGCGATCGAACACAATGAAGCGCGAACTGGTCGTTCCCTGATCAATGGCGCCAATGTAGCTTGCCATCGTTGAGCTTCCTCCTTTAGATTGCCCGAAACCAGATTGCCGGGGAGCAAATTGCCGGGTGGAGCGCCGGGCGTCACCCACCCGGCCACCTCTAAACTGGGTAGCAGGGATGCCCGTTCCGCAAGTTATCAGGAATATGGGAGTTAGTCACCACGGCAGGTTGGAGGTCACATTCTGGTAACCCCGCATGTACTCTCCCGTAACCCCAAATAGCACCAACGTGGAATGTACCAAAAACGGGTTGGTAGCATCTTATATAAGTAGATGTAAGGTTTGCGGCTCCCCACTGGCAAACTACGAAGTGCGGGGTTCCAATGAAGCGTTTGGACAAGGTTATCCGGTCTGTACAAGCCTTCAGCCGCGAGCTATCCGGCAAATCGATTCCGATCCAACCGAAGCGCCTACCCGCAATCGGTCTTGCCCTAGGCGGAGGGTTTGCCCGCGGCATCGCGCACATCGGAGTCCTCAAAGTCCTCGAAGAAGAAGGCATCCCGGTTCGCATGATTGCGGGCACCAGTGTAGGCGCAATCATGGGCGCCGCGTATTGCAGCGGACTCACCATCAAGGAACTGGAAGAACTCGCCCACAAAGTTCGCTTCACTACCTTCGCGCGCTGGACGCTCTCACGTTTCGGTTTTGCCACCAACGACCGCATGGTCTCGTTCCTGACACGAACGTTGAAGGTTCAGACATTTGAAGAATTGCGCATCCCTCTGGGCATAACTGCCACCGACTTCAACACCGGCGAAGGAGTGGTGTTTTCCTCCGGTTCGATCATCGATCCGGTGCGAGCGAGTTGCGCTTATCCGGGAATGTTTCTACCTGTAGAAATTGACGGGCGCTGGTTGGTGGATGGCATGCTCTCTCATCCCGTGCCGACGCATCCTCTGCGCAAAATGGGCGCGGACCGCGTACTGGCCGTGCATCTGAAAGGGCAGTGGTCGAAGACTGGCGCGCCCCGGCATCTTTTCGATGTGATCGGACAATCATTCGCCATCGCACAAGACATGATGAGTGCGACGTGGAGAAGCGCCGCCGACCTCGTGATCGAACCCGATGTAGCAGGCTTTGACTATGACGACTTCAAACGCGCTGGTGAATTGATCCACGTAGGCGAAATGGCCATGCGCAGCGCACTGCCGCAAGTACGCAAATGGCTGGAGGTTCCGGCGGAAGCAACCACCGCTCTGACGGCACCAGCGCTGATTGCAAGCCCAGTGACCATGCCGGGGGATTGAACCTTTAAGCGCCGTCACCGAAAAATCTGCAAAAGAAAAAACTCTGGCCGTAACCGAGCAAGGCAGAGCTTCCTGCACGACCCTCCGCACGACACAATAGCGCGCATTTTTACACGAGAGAACCCGTTGTGCCGGATTCCAAGATAGGTGTAGGATGCCTTCTCATTGAACTAGCCTATTGAGGACTAGCCTATTGAACTAGCGGATTGGGCCAAGCATCACTATTGGGCCCGTTCTGGAATCAGTCAACACTCAGCAGAAAACGTACAGGTTCCAGGAGCAACCCGTGACCTCTGCAACCACCCCAGCACCCCAGACTTCTCCCACATCGGCGAGCTCACTGACATGGTTAGCGGCACTCCTGGCAGCGATCGTTGCCGCCGTCTTCATTTTGAAGGTTCCGCCTCTGGCTCATCCCTGGCCACAGGGCTACGATCCGACAGGGCACTGGTGGCTATCAGCCCTGGTTGCCGCGCTGCCCGTGGTCGTGCTGCTTGGAACGCTGGCATTGCTCCACATGAAGGCGCATTATTCAGCCCTGCTGGGTCTGGCCACTTCACTGCTCTGCGCAATCCTGATTTTCGGTATGCCCGCCAGCCTAGCCGCTAAAACCGCCGTGTTGGGCGCGGGTTACGGCTTGTTGCCGATTGGTTGGATCATCCTCAACGCCATCTTCATGTATCAGCTCACTTGCGAAGCCGGACTGTTCAAGGTGATGCAGGAAAGCCTGGCGGGCATCACCCAAGACCGGCGCTTGCAGCTCTTGCTGATCGCTTTCAGCTTTGGAGCGTTCTTTGAAGGCGCAGCCGGTTTCGGTACGCCGGTCGCCATCACCGCAGCAGTATTGATCGGTTTGGGATTCAAGCCCCTGCAGGCGTCTGGCCTGTCGCTGATCGCCAACACCGCGCCGGTCGCCTTCGGCGCGCTGGGAACTCCTCTCATCGCTCTGCAAGGAGTGACGGGATTGGATCTTCGGGAGCTGAGTGCCCAAGCAGGACGCATTCTGCCTTTTTTCTCAGTCATCGTGCCGTTCTGGCTGGTATGGGCATTCGCCGGTTTCGAGGGGATGCTCGAAGTTTGGCCCGCCGTAATGGTCGCAGGCATATTCTTCGCCGTCCCGCAGTTTCTTATGTCGAATTTCCACGGCCCCTGGCTGGTGGATATTGTCGCTGCCGTAGTTTCCATGTTTGCTCTAATAGTTTTCCTTTTGAAGTGGCAGCCCAAGCGTATCTGGGGTTTTGAGAACGAGAGCGAACGCGCCGCGCGTGGCGCGCACGGACACGGCCGGTCGCTGGTGACTAGAGCATGGGTACCGTGGTTGGTCTTGAGCCTTGTGGTTTTTCTCTGGGGATTACCCAGCATCAAGGCCAAGCTTGACGGTCTCTCGGCACCAAAGTTTCCGGTCGCAGGTCTGCATCAGATGGTCCAACGCGTGCCGCCGGTAGTGCGCAAGCCGACAGCTGAAGCCGCCGTCTATTCGCTGAACTGGTTGTCCGCTACAGGGTCGGGCATTCTGGTCGCTGCAATCATCTCCGGCTTCATCATGGGCTTCACACCCTTGAAGCTGGCCCACATATACTGGAAGACAATCGTGCGAGTGCGCTTCTCCTTGCTCACCATCGCCACCATGCTCTCCATAGGCTACCTCACTCGTTATTCTGGATTGGACGCCACTATGGGCCTTGCATTTGCGCGTACCGGTGTGCTCTACCCATTTTTTGGAACCTTGCTAGGCTGGTTAGGCGTGGCGCTGACTGGGTCGGACACCTCGTCAAATGTGTTGTTCGGGAGCCTGCAAAGAATCTCCGCCGAACAGATTGGAGTCTCCGTCAACTTGATGGCGGCAGCGAACAGTTGCGGTGGAGTGATGGGCAAAATGATCGACGCGCAGAGCATCGTCGTGGCCAGCACTGCCACGGAATGGTACGGACACGAAGGCGACATCCTGCGTTACGTGTTCTTCCACAGCATTGCGCTCGCCGCTCTGGTAGGGATTATGGTGACCCTGCAAGCCTACGTATTCCCCTTCACTCGCCTCGTAGTACGCTAAAAGAGTTGCGCTGAATGGTTGCGCGAAACACGTCTCTTGAAGCAAGCTAGTGCAGCGTCACGTAAATGCATAAGGCATTCTGTCATCCTGAGCGAGAAGCGAAGGATCTCATGCCCCACAAATGTCACGAAGAGCAAAGAGTTGTCATCCTGAGCGAAGCGAAGGACCTCAGCTTCACCGAAATTTAAAAAACATGGAAATTCTGGGAAAATTTTTCGAGCAGCACTTCCACGCGCCCGTCGAGCGCGTGGAGCCGCTACAGGGCGAACTAGGAGGTTCGGGCCGCAAGATCATTCGGCTTTCCAGCGAAAAACAGACGGCCATCGGAATCCTCTATAACGTCCGCGAAGAAAACCTGGCCTTCCTCGAATTTTCCCGGCACTTTCGCCGACACGGTCTGCCCGTACCAGAAATTTATGGCGAAGATCTAAGCCAAGGCGCTTATCTCGAAGAAGACCTCGGCAACACCACGCTTTTCGAATTTCTCTCCGACCATCGCAACCGCGCAATCATCGCTCCCGATGCTGTCGCGGCCTATCGCAAAGTAGTCGCCGTGCTGCCCCGTTTTCAGGTAGAAGCTGGGCGCGATTTGAACTACAAAGTTTGCTACCCACGAGGCAGCTTCGACCGCCAGTCCATCGCCTGGGATTTAAATTATTTCAAATATTATTTTCTAAGGCTCGCCGGCATTCCCTTCAACGAACAGGCGCTGGAAGACGATTTCAGACGTCTGACGAAATTTCTGTTGAGCGCCAGCCGCGATTATTTTCTCTATCGCGACTTCCAATCCCGCAACATTATGTTGCGTGACGGCGAGCCATTTTTTCTGGATTATCAAGGTGGTCGCAAGGGTGCGCTCCAATACGATATTGCTTCGCTCTTGTACGATGCCAAAGCCGACCTGCCTCCGGATCTGCGCCAGCAACTGCTCGACCACTATCTCGACAGTCTCGCCAACTTCACCGATCTCGATCGTCCCGTGTTCATGCAGTTCTATTACGCCTACGTTTATGTCCGGATCATGCAAGCCCTCGGCGCCTACGGTTTTCGCGGTTTCTACGAGCGCAAAGAACATTTCCTGCAAAGTGTGCCTTACGCACTGCGAAACCTGCGCTGGCTGCTTCACAATGTGGAATTGCCCATCGCCCTGCCCACGCTGATAGAAGCCTTCAAGAGCATGGTTGCTTCTGATAAATTGCAAAACCTGACATCGCCCTCCCAACCGGAAAAGTTGACCGTGCGCGTTTTCAGTTTTTCATTTTACCGTGGCCTGCCGCAGGACGACACCGGCAACGGCGGCGGGTTTGTTTTCGATGGCCGCAGTCTCCCGAATCCAGGGCGCGAAGAACGCTTCAAGACCCTCACCGGCAAAGACGCGCCCGTAATCGACTATCTCAATCAGCAGGAAAGCGTGCATCGATTTCTCGTCAGCGTAATGTCCCTCGTCGATGAGAGCGTCAACACCTACCAGCGTCGTGGCTTTAAGCACCTGATGGTATCGTTCGGTTGCACCGGCGGTCAGCATCGCTCGGTTTATCTGGCCGAGCAACTGGCGAAACATCTGCGCGACAAGGATGGAGTGGTAGTGGTAGTGCATCATCGCGAACAGGAGCAACTGAATCAATGAAGGCGATGATTCTGGCCGCCGGCCTCGGCACGCGCCTGCGTCCGCTCACCAATGATCGTCCCAAAGCGCTGGTTGAAATCGATGGCCGCACGCTGTTGGAGATTACGCTCTCACGGTTGCGCAACTTTGGAGTGAGCGAAGTGATCATCAACGTTCATTACTTCGCCGACATGATTCTCGATTATTTGAAAGCCAACGACAATTTCGGCATGCGCATCGAAGTCTCGCGCGAGGATGTGTTACTCGATACCGGTGGCGGCTTAAAAAAAGCCGCGTATTTCTTTCTCGGAGATTCTTGCCGCCCTGAAGAACCCTTCATTGTGCACAATGTCGATGTGCTCAGCACCATTGATCTCAAACGCATGATGGAATCTCATACTGAAAATCAGGCTCTAGCGACCCTCGCTGTGCAGGACCGCAAGACCTCTCGCTACCTGTTGTTCGACGACCAGCATCAGCTTTGTGGCCGGCAATCCTTCGGCAATCAGCCGGAACTTGTCCGAGGCTGCCAGCAAGTGCTGGCGCTGGCTTTTTCCGGCATCCATGTTATTTCTCCGCGTTTGCTTGCGATGATGACCGAAGATGGCGCTTTCTCCACCATTACCTCTTATTTGCGTCTCGCGGCCCAACGCGAAAAAATCCTCGCCTTCCGCGCCGACCAATACTATTGGCGTGATCTAGGCACGCCAGAGAATGTCGCACAAGCCGCTCAGGATTTAAAGCAAAAAGTCCTCGCCCAGTAGGCGCAGGATTGCAGATTCAATTTTGAGCCTTCGCAAAACTGGTACCCTCAATCAGAACGTTAAGACTCCGGAGACCGCAATCATTGCCGCCCATACTGTCGCCCATCGTCAACGCGCAAGAAATTACAAAAGCTTTTGGAGCGAACCCGCTCTTCCAGAACGTTTCTTTCACTATCTCTGACGGAGATCGCATCGGCCTGATTGGCCCGAACGGCTCCGGTAAATCCACCCTGCTCCGAATCCTCGCTGGCCAGGTTGACACCGACGCCGGAGAAGTCTCGTTCCGCAAGCGAACCCGCTTAGCTTATGTCGAGCAAGACTCCCGTTTTGAGTTCGGAAAGACGGTACGCGCAGTGATCGAGAGCGCGTTAGATGATAGCGGCGTCTCCGGATCGGAGCGCGGCGCTCGCTTCGCCGAAACCCTTGGCCGCGCCGGCTTCGAAGACCTAGAAGCCAAAGCCACCGAATTATCCGGCGGCTGGCAAAAGCGTCTGGCAATTGTTGAAGCCCTGGTGCAGCATCCCGACATTCTGCTGCTCGACGAGCCCACCAACCACCTCGATCTGCCAGGAATTACGTGGCTAGAAGACTTGCTTGAGCAAGCCGACTTCGCCAGCGTAATCGTAAGCCATGACCGCTATTTCCTCGAGAATGTCACCACTGACATGGTCGAACTCAATCGCATTTATCCTGACGGCTCTCTCCGCGTCCACGGCAACTACAGTGAGTTCCTGGAGAAGAAAGAAGAATTTCTGCACGCGCAATCCAAGCGCCAGGAAGCGTTAGAAAATCTGGTCCACGGAGAAATCGAGTGGCTCCGCCGCGGAGCGAAAGCCCGCACCCGCAAATCCAAAGCAAGGATCAGCAAAGCCGGCGAGCTCATGGGAGAGCTAGCCGACCTCAATCAGAGAACCCGCAGCACCACGGCGCAAATCGATTTTTCAGCGACCGACCGCAAAACTAAGAGACTGATCGAACTGCAAGACGTTACCTGCACCATGGGAAATCGTGCGCTTTTCGAAGGCCTCAACTTCATCCTCACTGCTGGAATGCGCGTAGGCCTCGTAGGCCCAAACGGCAGCGGGAAGACAACCCTGCTCCGCCTGTTACAAGGTGACCTACCTCCAACCGGCGGAGAAATTCGCCGCGCCGATTGGCTGCGCATCGTCTACTTCGACCAGACCCGCACCCTAGATCCCGATGTAACTCTGCGTCGCGCTCTAGCCCCCGACGGCGATTCCGTCGTCTATCGCGATCGCGTAATTCACGTAGCCGGATGGGCGGCAAGGTTCCTTTTCACTGGCGAGCAACTAAGCCAGCCCGTCGGCCGCCTTTCAGGAGGCGAACGCGCTCGCGTCCTCATCGCACAATTAATGCTTCAACCCGCCGACATTCTCCTGCTAGACGAGCCCACAAACGATCTCGACATTCCGACCCTGGAAATCCTAGAGGAGAGTCTGATCGATTTCCCCGGCTCGTTAGTGCTTGTAACTCACGACCGCTACATGCTCGACCGCGTTTCCAGCATCGTCTTAGGACTAAACGGAAAAGGCGGAGCCGACACCTTCGCCGACTACGGACAGTGGGAAGCATGGCAGGCGCAGCGCTCAAAATCAGACACGCCGACAACGGGGGCAACTTCGAAGACATCTGCCGCTTCTAAGTCGGCAGCGCCAGTAACAACGAGAAAGAAGCTTTCCTATCTCGAAGCGCGCGAATACGCGAACATCGAACAGCAAGTAGAAGAAGCCGAGCAGTTAGTGCAAGCCAAGCGTGCGGAGCTTGAAGATCCAGCCCATGCGATGGATGCTGCGCGCCTTGTAAGCGCGCAGGCCTCGCTGGACGCAGCTCAAGAGGCGCTCGACACGCTCTACACACGCTGGGCCGAGTTAGAGAAAAAGAACGGCTAAACTTCGCCAGTCCTGCTTTTAACTTGTGATCCTGAGCGTAGCGGCAGACATAGGCGAAATAGCCGATGGTGAGTGTCCTACGCCTTAACAAAGTCAATGAACCCGTGCTGCACGTCGGTCCGCACCAGCTTTGCCCGTAGCTTATCGCCAACATGCAATCCCTGCGCTCCCTGGGTAAGCAATCCTTCCATGTGCGGCTGCACGACGCGAACAAACGTGCCCTTCGGAGTAGTTCCCGTGACCATGGCGTCGAAGGTTTCGCCCACCCGATGGCTCATCGCCATGGCGGACAATCGCTTCGACATCTCCCGCTCCACTTTCCGCGCCGCGTCGCCCTTCTCGGTGCAGTTCGAGGCGATGGCCGCAAGATCGTTGTCGGTATAGGGGCCGGGTTTTCCGTCCAGTGAAGCTTTGATCAATCGTTGCGTTACCACGTCAGGAAAGCGCCGGTTTGGCGCGGTGGAGTGGGTGTAGTCCTGCACGGCCAGTCCGAAGTGTCCCTCCGGAGAATCGCCCGGACGCTCCAGAATATATTCTCCCGGCCCCACTAGCTTGATGACAGCCAGCGACAGGTCTGCAAAGTGATCGGGATCGGCCGCTTTGCGCTTCACCAGAAAATCATTGAGCGCCTTGGAATCGGGTGTTGCTGGCAGCTTTTCACCTTGCGCCGCTGCCAATCGCACAATGCCATCCCAATGTGCAGGAGTTCTAACGATGCGTCGCAAAGAAGAAACCTTCTCCAGCAATCGCGCCACTACACCGTTGGCAGCGACCATGAAGTCCTCGATCAAATCAGTGGCTCTGTTCTTGGTAGCTTTCACAACGTCGACCACTTGTCCATCGTAGAGCAACGGAACAATTTCACTGGTGTCAAGATTCAGCGCGCCATGTTCAAAGCGCAGTTTCTTGAGTGCCTGGGCAACTTGATCCTGCAATTTGAGCTGTGCCTGCAGGTCAGAAGACGCGGCCACTTTTGGCGGAGCAGCAGCCGTGCCGTCCAGCCATGCCCCGACTCCGTTGTAAGTTAGCTGCGCCTTGTTACGAACAATCGCTCGATATACATTGCTGGAGCTAAGCGCGCCGCTGGCATTGACCACAAATTCGGTGACAACGGCCGGCCTGTCTACGTCTGGCAGCAGGGACGACGCGCCGGTCGAGAGTTCGTTAGGCAACATGGGGAAAATGGTCACACCGGTGTAGACCGATGTAGTCTCGCGTTCGGCATGTTGATCGATCGGAGAATCTTTCGGAACAAAGGCGTCCACGTCGGCGATGCCGATCATCACCTTGACGTCGCCGTTCGGCAGGCGCTCGGCAACTTCGATCTGGTCGAGATCTTTGGATGTGTCGTTGTCGATCGAAGACCAAAGCAAGCTGCGAAGGTCGCGAACCTTGTCCGAAGGCGTCAGCTGCGGCGGATACGCACTGATATTCGTCAATTGCTTTTGAACTTCGGGAGGAAAATCCGGCTCAAAACCATGCGCCTGCATGACCTGCCGCGCAATTGCTGGAAGATTAATGGAAGAAGAAGACCGAGAGTTGCCTACATGAGGATCGTTCATTGCACTCCGCTTTCAGTGAAGATTGGCTTGAAAAGGCTAACACGAATGAGCAGTTGGTGACGGCAAGCAGCTGTGGCTTTTTCCCTGTAATGCCAGTGACCTCTGTGGTAAGGCCTTTGATCTTGGCGACCGCGACCTCGTGATATCCTAGTAGCAGCAGCTGCGTCTTCTTCCGATACGATTTGGACCGATTCCCGCAGTTCCCTGAATATCATGATTTCAGTTGGCAATGTATCCATGCGCTACGGCGCTAAAATTCTATTCGACGAAGTTTCCACCGGATTTGTTCCGGGGAAGCGTTACGGCCTGACCGGCCCCAACGGCGCCGGCAAATCCACCTTCATGAAGCTTCTGACCGGAGAACTTGAGCCGCAGAAGGGAACGGTTGTCCGGCCGCGGAAGCTCGGCGTTCTCAGCCAGGATCAATTCGCCTTCGACAAATATCGCGTGATCGACGCCGTCATCATGGGCAACCGTCGTCTGTGGGCAGCTCTAGAAGAACGCGAGCTCATTTACGCGAAAGCTGAGATGACTGACGCTGATGGCATGAAACTCGGTGAACTTGAAGGCATCGTCGGCGAAGAAGATGGCTATACGGCGGAAAGCGATGCCGCGATTCTCCTGCAAGGCCTCGACATTCCCGATGAGCAGCACGAGCGCATGATGTCTGAGTTACCTGGTGGACAGAAGGTTCGCGTGCTGCTGGCGCAAGCTCTGTTTGGTCATCCGCAAGCGCTGTTGCTCGATGAGCCCACCAACAATCTCGATCTGGATTCAATCCATTGGCTGAAGAATTTTCTAAACCAATATGAGGGCGTGCTGATCGTGATCTCGCACGATCGTCATTTCCTCAACGGGGTTTGCACCCACATTGCCGACATCGATTACGAGACCATCATCACTTACACCGGCACCTATGATGACATGGTGGTCGCGAAGACGCAGATTCGATCGCAAATCGAATCGCAGAACGCTCAACGCGAGAAAAAAATTGATCAGCTAAACGAGTTTATTGCGCGCTTCGCCGCCGGAACCCGCTCCAGCCAAGTACAGTCGCGACGCAAAGAAGTCGAGCGCCTGCAGGTCACCGAACTGGCGAGGTCCAACATTCAGCGTCCGTACCTAAAGTTCGAGCAGAAGCGGCCTTCCGGCAAACACATTCTGGAAATCGAAGGCGTTGCTAAGTCATATGGAGATGCCAAAGTAATCTCCAACTTCACGGCCAGCGTGATTCGCGGAGAAAAAATCGCGCTGATGGGCCGCAACGGCTCTGGCAAGACCACTCTGGTCAATGCGCTGCTGGCGAACTCGCCAACGGTCTCAGAATTGGAACTACGCAAAACCAGCGGATACGACGGACCGTTTGTAGATGCTGGGAAAGTTATCTGGGGTCATGAGGCAGGCGTAGGATATTTCGCGCAGGATCACAAGGCGTTAATCGAGCCCGGCATCAAGGTTCTGGAGTGGCTGCATCAGTGGGACCCGGCTGCTTCGACCGAAGAAATTCGCGGCATTCTCGGCCAGATGCTTTTTCCACGCGATGATGCCGAGAAGCGTACCGATGTGCTCTCCGGCGGAGAAGCTGCGCGCTTGCTATTCTGCAAACTTATGTTGCAGAAGCCGAACGTGCTCGTGCTCGACGAGCCCACCAACCATCTCGATCTCGAGTCGATTAACGCGCTCAACATTTCGCTGCAGCGCTATCCTGGAACGGTGCTGCTGGTCACGCATGACGAGGATCTAATCGATGAAGTCGCGACCAGAATTTGGCACTTCGAGGGCACCCACGAAATCACCGATTTCAAGGGCGCGTATGGCGAGTACCAATCCGTGCTCGCTTAGCGGCCGGAAGCCGACAAGCCAGACTATTTGCTCTTCGCGCCTTTATGAACGATAGACAGAACTGGACGTTTCTTGGTTTTCTTCTTTGCGCTCGGTAGCTTGCCAGTTTTAGAAGAAACACCGACGATGTCAGCTACGCTTGTGCTCTCCAGTATTTTGGCCGCCGCATCTCGCACATCCAAAAACACACTGTAGAGTGCGCGATGGTCTGGATCGGTGACGATAAGGCCTCGGAGTTGGTCCGCATCGCCAAAAGGTGCGAGTGGGCCGTCAACCAGACGGATGATCTCGCTGAGCTTGATCTCCGCTGGTGCTCGCCGCAGCCGGTAGCCACCTTTCGCGCCGCGGACGCTTTCCACGATGCGCGCGTTCTTGAGTTCCAGCAGAATCAGCTCGAGAAACTTTTCCGGCAAGTCGCTATCAATGG
This sequence comes from Terriglobales bacterium, assembly GCA_049674665.1. Lineage (GTDB taxonomy): Bacteria > Acidobacteriota > Terriglobia > Terriglobales > Acidobacteriaceae > Acidiflorens. The sequence goes on along the minus strand of JBATZM010000103.1, from coordinate 118,257 downwards.
CAATGTCGCGGATCTTTACAGTCTCAGTTCCGTATCGGCGGCCCAGGGTCATTATCGCTTGCAGAGCGTAAAGACCTTTTTGCGAAATCTTCAATCTTGTATCCTTTCTGATTGCTTGAAACGTACTCTAGTGCCCTCACGTCAGCTTTGCAACTGATCTGTTCGATTGCAAGTACAAGTTATGTGTAAGTGCAAAACGTTTCACCTGTGGGCGAAGCATGACGGCCTCCAGTGCACAGACGAGGAGCGTCACTTCCACTGGATGACTCTGGCTTCAGCGCAGGTGTCGAGGTAGTCCGCAACAAGGTTTACCGGCAAAGGCCCGTATTCGGCCGACACCGCATCACGTATCTCACCCACACTGCGTTTGCCATTTACGAAGTTGACGATCTCATAGGCGTAAAGCTCGGATTGGTCACGGACGTTCAACAACTGGGTAGCATCAGCGTTGATGAGCTTGATTTTCCCATAACGTTCGTTGCCCAGACGCGCCAGAAGAACGTTGTCGTTCTGATAGGTAAGTGGCCCGAATTCACCAACACGTATCGGCACACGTTTTGCATCGGCTTCTTCGGCCCAGGGCACGATTGGCGTCATTCCTTTTGCTCCTCGTAATTTCGCCTCCGCGTCGAGGGAATTCTGGAAACTTGTCACCTGCTCTGCGAGATCTTTTGCTCCCTGAGCATCTGCCTCCGCCGATCCTCCGGTGAATTCAACTACGGAATGCAGAGTTGCGAGCTCCCGTTGTAATGTTTGATTCATCAGGTTGCGCGCTTCGTACCATGCGACTCCTGCCTCCAGTTGAGGATCATTCACTAACTGCTGTGCCGGTCCAAAAATCTGAGCGACACGGGCTTCGGACTGGGCGAGAAGCAACGGCAGTAACGTTGGAAGTTGTTGTGCAGTGATGCTGGCATAGACATAGCCCGATGCCGCTCCCAGCAGCGCTACACGGCGCAACTTCGTCGCATCGATTTGGTCGAGAGTGTCATGATCGGTGTGGATGTAGATGTCGGGCCAGTCGCGAAGATAAAGTGACGGGACCGCGATGGTGGAAGAGTCGTAGTCATCGTGATCGCTGCCGCTCGAGTAGGGTGTTACATCCGCGAAAAGTTCATTGCGCGTCCCTTGCCCGCCGGCGCGGGTTTCAACAATGCCTTCTTCCGCGGATGTCTCACCCGCGGCATATCCGCTAGCAGCGGTGCGAATCGTGTCAAGAAATACCGCGCCCACATCGGTCACAAAACTTGGCAACGACCAGGGAGTGGCGGTGACATGAAACACAGACTTATTTTTGAAAGGGTCGCCGCCAACCATATCCATGTGGATGTTGGCTCGCAGTTGCCGCTTAATTTCTGGGTGAGTAGCGAGAAACGCCATGGTGCCCTCGACCTCCGGTCCCCACGTAAAACGCAGCGTGCGTTCAGGCCGCGGCAATTGACCAGACTCAATCAAATGCACCAGCACCCGCGCAGATTCAAGAATGGTGACGCATCCGCTTCCGTTATCGTTCGCTCCGGGACGTTCGTGATCGAGATGGCAGCTGTAGACAATTTCTCCAGCAGCCGGGTCCGTGCCCGGAATTGTGCCGGTCACGACCGTCCAGTGGCCGGGGCCGACGGTCGCTTTCACGTGGGCATTCAGAACAATCCGCTCGCCGCTGAGCACGCGTGACCGCAGGGCCTCGGCGGTCTGGCGCGAGACCATAAAGGCAAAGCCAGACGGTTGACGCGCATCCAGATGACCCCACCGAACAATAGTTGTGTCCAGGCCAGACCAGGCCGTGGTCTGGTTGGGCATGTCGCTGACAATGCCCGCAGCGCCATGTTGCGCGATCGCCAATTCCTGCACACGCGCCAGAACACCGTCGGCCAGCACAATCTTGCCGCGCACGTCCTTGCTGGAGTAATCAGCCTCGTTCGCGCCGTCGCCAACGTCGACCAGTTCTGTTTCAACGTCGGCGCTGTGACTGTAGTCTGCGAGACGGATGGGATCGGTCTTCCAATCCCCGAGCAGAATATGTTGCGGATGTACTTCCCAAAGTCTGGCCTCTTCGACGTTCCAACCGAGGTATGAGCGCATCAGGCCATAATTTTTGCTGCCGTCGATAGGGAACTGCTCGCTGTGAGCATCGGCCAACCCGTATTCGTGTGCGCGCTGCAAAATAAATTGCGCGGCGTGGTCAAATTCTGGAGTTGCCGGTACTCGATGTAATCCGCTCAGGTAGCGAAGGTTCTCATAAGGAACGGCGCCGCTAGACTCGTCTCGCAGTGCCGTCCACTGGTGAACGCTGAGGAACGGTTGGCCAAAAGCAAAGAGCGCAGTGAAAGCCACAACAATGCAAAGCAGACAAAGGTTGCGCATAAGCTAATGAGGATAGCACCAGAGATATTGCGGAACCCGGACTGACAGCATGAAAAGAGCTACCGTGTCGAAGCCATCTTCATCGCGGGTTCGCCAACTTCGTCGTGAGCTTCGCCTTCGAGACAAACGCGGTGCCACAACTCAAGATTGAGCAATCGCCAGATGCGATCGTAGTTATCGCGATGATTTGCTCGGTGTTCGTCGAACAGCTTCTCGATCGCCTCGCGCCGGAAGTATCCGCGATTCAAGCTGCGCGGTTCGAGTAGCATCTCGCGAATCGATTCCAGCCGTGCTCCGGCTAGCCATCCGCTCCACGGCGTCGGAAATCCCAGCTTCGGCCGGTACAGAATCGAGTGCGGTAGCAGATCTTCCACGGCCTTTTTCAAAATCCGCTTGCCAGCTAATCCTTGGATCTGCACTTCGCGCGGAATTCGAGTCGCGAATTCCACCAGCACATGATCCAGAAACGGCACCCGGCTTTCGATAGATGCGGCCATGCTTATGTTGTCCTGCTTCATCAGCAATTCCACCAAGTAAGTCTTGATGTCGGTGTAGAGCAACCGTTGCAGCATTTCGCCCGACGAGTGCTCCCAGTAATCGAGCACGTTCTTATATGCTGTGTTGGGCGCCGCTTCTCGCGCGAACTCGCTGGTCAGCAATCCACCCTGCTCCGCTCCGCCGAAGGCGGAAAAGAAATTGTCGAAGTAGAAAGAAGCCCAGGAATTTCCGTCTTTACCGAGAAATGTATGTTCCAATTTTCGGCGCAGCGTTGCTCCGAGCAGGGAAGAGGTCGCAACCGTGTTGCGCAATCCGCGGCGCAGAAAGCTCGGAACCAGGCTACGGTACGCTCGATCCATGGCGGCATTCTTCAAAGTGAAGGCATAACGCGTGTAGCCCGCCAAGGTTTCATCCGCGCCCTCGCCGGTCAACACCACCGTGACTTTTTCCCGGGCGAGTCGGGCGACAAAGTATAGTGAAACGCTCGACGGCCACACGATTGGCTCATCTTCATGCCAGATCAAATGCGGCAGTGCTCCAAAAAACTCCTGCTCGCTGACCAACACCTCGTGATGTCGAGACTTAATGTGATCCGATACCGTGCGCGCAAAGGGCAGTTCGCTGTAAGTTTGCTCGGTATAGCCCACGGAAAAAGTTTCGACCGGTTCGCGGCGCAATTTCGTCATCAGCGCAGCCACTGCGCTCGAATCCACACCGCCGCTCAGGAAAACACCCAAGGGCACGTCGCTCATCAAGTGGCTCTGGACGGCGCCTTCCAGCAGCTCTCGGTAGCTCTGTACGTAGTGATTCTCATTCCGCGATTCGTGAGGCTTCGATGTATCGAGATCCCAGTACTGCCGGATTTCCGGCTTACCGTCTGGGCCAATCGTCATCGTGTGGCCGGGCAGCAGTTTGCGGATTCCGTTGTAGAAACTTTCCTCACCCGACAAATATCCAAACGCCAGATATTCAGGCAGCGCCGCCCGATTGAACTCCGGACGAATCCCACTATGCGCCAGCACCGCCTTGATTTCCGATCCGAATAGCAGCCGTTCGGGCGTCAATTTGTAATAGAGCGGTTTGATGCCCAACCTATCCCGCGCAATGAAAAGCGTTTTCGTATTGCGATTCCAGATGGCAAATGCGAACATGCCGCGCAGGTGCTGCACACAGTCCGCGCCATATTCCTCGAAGAGGTGAATGAGGGTCTCGGTATCGCTATGCGTGCTATAGCGGTGGCCGCGCGCGATCAGTTGCTCGCGTAAAGCCAGATGGTTGTAGATCTCGCCGTTGAACACGATCCAAAGCGTGCCATCTTCGTTTGAAATCGGCTGATGTCCGCCTGCTACATCGACAATACTGAGTCGCCGCATGCCGATTCCAACCGCGTCGTCGGTATAGAAGCCTTGGTCATCTGGACCGCGGTGCGTGATTACGCGGCACATTTCACGCAGGGCCGCAGCGTTTGCTCTTGTGTCACGTCCGAATTCGAGGATCCCGGCAATGCCGCACATTTAGTGTTTCTCCGCGTAGGGTGACGAAATATGATTCAAGTCCACGTCCGAAGAACGCGATCCTCCCGTTACTTGTTCGAACAAAGGCATTATGGAAACCTCGCTTGGAGATGAATTCATCACCGCATTTTGCATGCGCCACTCGAAAAAGTTAGACGGTCCCACCGCCTTCAGCAGAAGCTGTCCCTGCCACGCGACATGCGTACCGCCAATCATGATCAGATGCGTCAATTTTTCCTTCTCAATGCAGCAATACAACACTTGCGCGTCCGAAGACCACGGACCGAAAGCCCACGCCTCGTTGCCGAGCGCGAAAAAGAATCCGTGGCTTTTGTTATGGCAGTCGAGTTCATAAGACTGCACCGCTGGCTGCGCGAGGCTGGTCAGCCGTGGTTCGATATTTTGTTCACCCTCTCGCCGCCTGGGGCCGCAAAACAGCGCCGTCGCCGTTTCTGCCGGCAGCATCGCCAGCGCACGGCATCGCACCAACGGCGCCGGCTGGAACGCACCATAAGCAGGCGAGAGCAAAGTCTTACTCGTCTCCAGCGCGGTTTGCCAGGCTGTTTCTTGGGGCACGATCAAGCTCAACACCGGTTCGTTCTTCGCGGCTCCGGTTCTCGATATCTCCATCCCCCCGGAGCCGATAACACGAATTTCGAGATCGGGCGCGAAATGCCAACGTATCTCCAATTCATGTTCCGTTCGTCCGATCGCAACATCGCGTACCAGCCATAGGTCGTCAGCGATCTTGAGCACGTGCCGTCGATGCACAACCGGATCCGCCAGCCGTGCATATCCATTATGACTGCCCGCAAAGTAGGTGAAGGTTTTTCCCACGATCCAGTTTTCCGCTTGTGTGGTTGGAATGTGCGTCCACGAAAAAGGTTCATCCGCCACTGCCTGGTCCATTCCATCCACGCGGAGAGTGCTATGTGCACCTGTGCCTCGAAACGTGTCCCGGACCACAGGGTCTTTTGAAATGTAAACGCCGCTTCCGGAGTCCACCAGCCAGCGCCGCCCGTTCATGGTGAGCCGCACGCTGAGTGCGTCGGCATGTCCGTGGCCCGAACGGCCCACGCCCTGCGGGCCAGCATCCACCATCATTGCCTGCTGCGAATCCGCGAGGACATAAATTCCGCCGTCGGGAAAGGCGAGCGAACCTACTTTCGAATTTGCTGGTGTGCTTGAGTCTTTGCGAGAGAGTTTCTCGATGGCTGGATTTCCAAACAACCAGATCGCTTCCTCCGTCAGTTGGGCCACGGCAAACTCCCGGAAATACATCACCGTACCCACCGCCAGAGGATCCGTCATCTGCTCCGTCCGGTTGCGCCGGGGATTAAACAGCCGCCCGCCATCGTCGTCGCCGAAGCCTTCCGCCGGTCCTGCCTGCGCCAACGCTGCCACCACATCCAGCATCCGCCCCACCACCGCGTCATATGCCGGTGGAATCGCCATTTCATTCCGGGCCGCGAGTAACCGTGCATACAAAAAGAAGTCGAGCGCATAAACGTGGTAGCACAGCGATTGCTCGAAGTAAACGCCATCCGGACGCACCTGGCGCTTCGCCTCGTTCAGCACAATTTTCCAGCCTGATTCTTTCCAACTAGCGGATCCCGGCATTTGCGGATACAGAGTGCCGAGAAAAAACAACGCCACCGCTTCTCCCAGAAGGTGCGTGTTCGGGGAAAAATAAGTAGATAGATAGCGCTCGATATAACGCCCGTGAAATGCGAGCGACGGAGCCAGTTCCGCGCGAAACTCCCCACACTCCGTTGTTCCCGCCAGTAATTTGTCCACCCAGATCCAAGATAAACTGCGGAAGGCAACCTCCAGCGTGCTTCCCCAGTTGATACCCAACGGATACGGATTCGCCTTAATCCAGCTACGCCACTGCGCCATCAATTCGCGCGTGTACTTCTCGTCCCCGCTCAGCAGCCGAGCTTTCGCCAGCGTCACCAAGTGCTGGTGCCGGTTCAATTCCCAAGTGACCTTGTGGTCGCCGACCACCGCGAAATCAAGAAAAGGAATCTTGAACCACGGCTCCAGCGGCGCGCGCTTGCCATGCACCGGATCGAGATGCCAATCGATTTCTTTGAAATTGATCTCATGGAAGTCGATCTCTTTGAAGTCTGGGTCTTTGAAATTGCCGCTGCCGCGGTCAAGACCAAAATCAAGATTTTCGTAACCCAGCAGGCGAAAACGGTGGCCGCAGATCTCATCCGCCTCACGTAGAATTTCGCTTGCTTCGTCAGGCAGATGTTTGTGCAATAACTCCGCGCGCCCTGAAATTTCATTGCCAGAAAAAAAGAATTGACCCGGCCGCGCTTCCGAATCGACATTTAGCCGAATCGCACCGGAGCGCCTATCTAACCGATACATGAGCAGGTCGCGCCGCTTGTGGATTTCCTGCCCCGCACGAACCCGTATTTCTTCCCAGTCCATTCGGGATACGCGCGCCAGCCTGCTTTGCCAACCAGAAGCCACAATTTCATTATCTTACATGCTGAAAAGGCGACTCTCGACGCATGGGTTACTCTTGGTACCCTTACCAGTTTCTAGCTAAGAATGAGGGATTTCTCGTCGCGGTACGATTAGCTTGGTGGATAATTTGACCAGCGTAGTTCCACCCGGTGGAAAAAGTTGTCCACTTTTTGCCTCAGCCTGCTCGAAGTCGGCGCACATTTTGAAGATGCTCTGTAACATATTGAAACTAAACAGATTGTTGTCTTCGTTCGACGCCGCGCCACACTCCGATGGAGAATCATTTGCTACCGTTGACACGGGGATTGGTATAGTTCCTAGTGCCACGCAGTAGCCCCCAGATACTCGTTTGCCAGGAGAATTCGCTTGGGTTTGTCCGTTAGCATTTTTGGGTTGGGATACGTCGGTTCCGTTTCGGCTGCTTGTTTCGCCTCCATGGGCCACAAGGTCATCGGCGTCGATGTGAGCCGCGCCAAAGTCGAGATGATGGACTCGGGCCGCACCCCGATCATCGAAGCTCGCATGAGTGAGATGGTCGCCGAGGCACACCGCGCTGGCTTGCTGCATGCAACCACCGATGCGACCGCAGCCGTGCTGAATTCCGAGGTCTCGTTCGTCTGCGTCGGAACGCCCAGCCTGAAAAATGGCAAACTCGATCTCAGCCACATCGAGCACGTTGCCCGCGAGATCGCCGCTGCCATCCGCCAGAAGAAATCGCCGCACGTTTTTGTTCTGCGCAGCACGGTATTGGCGGGAACCACCGAAACGATCGTGCTTCCCATCCTCGAAAAAGAAAGCGGCAAGAAATGCGGCCAGGATTTCACCGTTTGCTATAACCCCGAGTTCATGCGCGAAGGCAGCGCGGTTCCGGACTTTCTGAATCCGCCCTACACCATTCTTGGAGCGAGTGATACTCAGCACCTCGCGCCACTGCGCGAACTGTACAAAAACACTCCCGGCACTCTTTATGAGACGACTATTCCGGTCGCCGAAATGGTCAAGTATTTTTCCAACTGTTATCACGCGGTGAAAGTCGGTTTCGCCAACGAAATGGGAACCATGTGCAAGCATCTCGGCGTCGACGCGCACGCGGTCACCAAGATTTTTACCTCCGACACCAAGCTGAACATTTCTTCCGCCTATCTATCGCCAGGCTTCGCCTTTGGCGGGTCATGTCTTCCGAAAGATTTACGGGCCATCACCTACAAAGCCAAAGAGCTTGATCTCAAGCTCCCGATGCTCGAATCTCTCATGCCGAGCAACGCCGAGCACGTCGATCGCGCCGTGGAAATGGTGATGAGCACGGGCAAAAAGAAAATTGCGCAACTCGGCCTGAGTTTCAAAGCTGGCACCGACGATCTGCGCGAGAGTCCACAGGTGCAGTTAATCAAGCGTCTTATGGGCGAGGGCCTCGAAGTCAAAGTCTGGGACGAGGATGTTTCTCTCGGCCGTCTCGCGGGTTCCAATCGTCAATACATAGAAGAAGTGATTCCGCATATCGGGTCCGTGCTCTCGGCTGACCTCGAAGATGTGCTGCGTAATGCAGAAGTGGTGATCTTGGGTAACAAATCGGCTAGCAAAGATCAACTTGCCAAGTACCTTCGCCCCGAACAAATCGTGATTGACCTCATCCATCTGGATCGGACACGGCGTCCAGAAGGCGCGCGAACTTATGAAGGAATCTGCTGGTAAAAATCTGTCGAAGAGAATTTGCGGTTGGTGATACCACCGAAAAAAATGGAGTTCTATCCCATAGACATCAAGTTCGCCGACTGGAAACGCCTCGACGGTTTCGCCGACCGCACCGTCTTCCAGACGCGAGAGTGGCTGCAATTCGTTGCCGAATCGCAGAACGCTCAACCCGTTCTAGCCGAACTGCGCGAGAAAAACGAAATCCTCGGATACTTTACTGGCCTCACGTTCTCGAAGTTCGGCATGAAGGTTCTGGGCAGTTCTTTTCCCGGATGGACGACTCCATATATCGGCTTTAATCTCAATCCTGGCATTCCGCGCCGCGCCGCGCTCGAAGCTCTTGAAAATTTTGCCTGGGACGATCTCAAATGCCTCCATCTCGAAATTTCCGATCCGAACTTCACATTTGAAGACGGCGAGATTCCGGGATTCAAGACCGAATATTACGCGTCCTACCGCACCGACCTGACCCGCTCGGAAGAAGATTTGTTCAACGGCATGGAAAGCGCCTGCCGTCGCTGCATTCGCAAAGCGGAGAAGAGCGGACTCAAGATCGAAGAGGCACACGACCTCACTTTTGCCGACGAATATTACGAGCAGCTCAAGGATGTTTTTGCCAAACAGTCCCTTGTTCCTACCTATTCCGTAGAGCGCGTCCGCGCCCTGGTTCGTAACGTGGAGCCGGGTGGAAATATCCTGCTGCTGCGTGCGCGCGATCCGGAAGGGAAGTGCATCGCCACCGGAATCTATCCCGGCTTCAACCAGATTGCTGAGTTCTGGGGTAACGCCAGTTTCCGCGCCTATCAGGGGCTGCGCCCAAATGAGGCCTGCCACTGGTATGCCATGCGCTACTGGAAAAAACGCGGCGTGACGATCTTCGACTGGGGCGGCGAAGGGACTTACAAAGAAAAATATGGATGCATGCCGCATCGCGTACCTTGGTTCACCAAGTCTCGTTATCTGATCGTAGGTGCGTTGCGCAATGAAGCTCGCAACATGTTTGCGCGCAAACAAAAATTTCTCGGATGGCTGCAAGGCAATCGTTCCGCCGCCGAACGCAGCCCCGCCGAGGAATAACTAAAGAGGAATAACGAAGAAGAATAAGGCGAAGAATAGAATCATCGGGGGAAGCACCAAATGGCGTTACTCGTTCGCAGGGCATTCCGGCATCTATCGCGGGTTCATGACGTGCTGTTTCGCCGCACTCTGATCGAACGCGAAATCACCATTTTCGATGACGATGTTTTCCTCACATCCTATCCGCGTTCCGGCAATACCTGGACGCGTTTCCTCGTCGGCAATTTCGTTAATCCGAACGAACCCGTCACCTTCCTGAACGTCGAACGCCTTGTTCCCGACATGTACAAGACCGCCGACTGGGTCCTGCGCCGCCGTCCGCGCCCACGCGTGCTTAAGAGCCACGAGTCCTTCGACGCTCGTTACCGTCGCGTCATCTACATTGTGCGCGATCCGCGCGATGTGGCCATTTCCAACTATCACTGGGAAATGAAGCTGCGCTCGGTTCGCGAAGGTTGTCCCATCGAAGAATTTGTTCCCCTCTGGATGGATGGCAAGTTCTGGCGCCGCATCGGTTCCTGGGCCGACCACGTCAATAGTTGGTTGGCAACACGCCAGGGGCACGATAACTTCCTACTGATGCGCTATGAAGACTTGCAGGCGAATCAGCACCGCGAACTAGCGCGTGTGGCCCAGTTCATGGGACTCAATCCGGATCCCGATCGCATCAACCAAGCCATCGAACGAAGCTCCGCCGCCAACATGCGCAAGATGGAAGAGACGCAAGGCAAGAAATGGGTAGCCACGTTTCACACACGCAGCGATAAGCCCTTCGTCGGCAAGGCGTCTTCGGGCGGATGGCGCGCGATTCTCCCCGAGAAAACCGTCTCCTACATGGAAGCACACTGGGGACTACTGATGAAACAACTCGGTTACGAGCTCTCTAGCGAAACAGAAAAAGAAACCGCAGAAATAACCCACGCGACTCAGTGAAGAAAGGTGCGATCGGCTGGTGATAGCCAACGGATGTGGTATGCCGAATTACTTGGCCACGCTGTGTATCAGCGTTTGCACTCCGTTCCAGGCGATCTGAACACCGATGCACAACAGAATGAAGGCAATCACCCGCAAGATTCCATGGACCGTGGGCTGTGCGATTTTCTGAGTAATTCTCATCGCGTACCGATAGCTAAGAAACACCGTAAAGCTCAGCACAATAACCGCTAACAAGATACCGATGTGGGCGAAAACACTGTCGAGAACACTCTTTCCCGATGCGTGAGCGCTCAACGTAAGCATGATCACGATGCACCCAGGTCCGGCCGTCACTGGAAAGGTGAAGGGATAAAATACTTTCGCCTCCAAAGAACGGAAATCGCCAGTGTCAACTGAAGTTTTCTCACTGTTCGGCGCGGCGTCTTTCTGATTCAGTAACTCCCAACCCATCGCAGCCAAAACAAAACCGCCGGCCACCTGGACTACTCCAAGGGAAATGCCAAAGAAATTCAGCAAGCCCGCACCAACCAGTTCCACGACTAGCAGGAAAAGCGTGGTGCTGAACGCAATCCTGCGGGCGAGCTTGCGGAATACATCCGACGGAGCATATCCAACCAGGCCCAGAAAAACTAATGCCGAGCCCAGAGGATTAATAACTGGAAGGAGGGCGCTGAATGCGAGCGCGAAATATTTTAAGACGATGAGCATTTCAGGATTGTTAGGCCGACCTCAAAGCTAAAAACATGCCAAGCTGAAACAGCATAGCACCGGGCGCTAAAAATTCGCCGGTAGTCCGTCTCCATCCGCGCGCGTTAAATGCATTTGCGGACGCACGTCTTCAAACGGAGCGAGCAATTCTGCCAGTCTTTTAGAGGCGGCGAAAATAAAGTTTGAAGGGCCTGGCAGATAGCCCGCGGCCTTAAACGCGTCACCCCAAGCCCAATGGCTCTGATTGCTGAGGATTAAATCGAAATCCTGCCGCTCCAGAATCTGCGTAGCGCCGCGAATCACCGAAAATAATTCTCCCGGAAGCGCGAAGCAGTCGACCACCGACCCAACTCGCATATTGCCGTACTTCACATCCTTGCGACGCTCGCCCACCACTGCCCATCCAACGGCAACGTTGTTGCGCTTCACGACGATGCGCGTGAGATGCGTTTGCTCTGGAGGATATAGAACGCGCAAAGCAGCGGCATCCCGCACTGCTGTGAAAGAGCAAGTCGTCCGCGCGCGTTCCCACAGAGACTGCAAGCTCTCGGTGGAGTCGCCGTCTTCGAAGTGCGCTACTTCGAGGCACTCGGCTGCGGACGACGATCCTACTGACGCCCCGGGCGCTAGAAGAGCACGATAGCCCTGGAGTAATTTCGAGCCAACCCATCCCGCGCCGCTATAGGCCGCGAGATCCATCAGAAGTCGCCGCGACACTGATGATCGTAAGGTCTGCATATTTCTAAGGAAACGCGAGGGTTTCACAATGCGAAAGAAGAAAGGTACCAGGCAATGTACCCATCCCAAACGAACCAGCATCTGCGGTAATGGATTGTCGTATCCGCCCATGCCGAGACAATAAAGCAGAGGCGCACGCTGCATCGCGTTGCGCAGCAGAAGCGTACCCACGATGGCATGAGCCTTGTTCACGATACCTTCGGACAGGGGGTGGTGATAGTAACCAATCGAGCGGATCTGTCCATCGGGGAAAGAGAATTCCTGAGTTTTGAGCGCGTAGCCGCCGCGCACAATTCCACCATCGACGGCGACGAAATATTCGTTATAGATGCGGGACTCAGCTGTACGCGGCAGCCAGCGCGGCTCGGCCCAGCGATAGAACACCATGTTTTCGTCCGCGCCCGCTTGCCGGAGGCGCTGATTAAACTCGGCCACAGCAGGCTCGTGCTCGGGACGATAGGGCTGGATGACGATGGCCATGAATCAAAAGCGCAGCGTCGAGAATAGCAGGAAACGAAACTTTAACGAGCGGCCGATTGCAGCTTCTCCACTAGCGTTGCTACCGCGCCGATGTTCTTCATCTGTTCGATGTCTTCGGGGTCGAGTTGCACTCCGAACTTTTCTTCGATGGCGAGAACCAGATTCAAATGCTGCATGGAATCCCAATTGTCGATGGTTTCTGGCGAAGATTCCGCCGTGACCTTTTCCGCTGGAATTCCGAAAATATCGCTGGCGACGCTGCGTACTTGTTCGAACGTACTGGCTGTCAATTCTTTCCTCCGGGTTTAGTTTCTGTCGTTGAACTACCGGCGCTCACCTTCAGCTTAATCCAATCGGGGCAATGCAGCGTGGAACTCTTCAGGTCAAGCGTCCATAGCGAGTCCGCGCCATTTGCCTCCCGCCGCTCGAAGTCATGCTGGGCGTAGAAATCTCGTGCTGGAGCGTTTTTCTTCGTGGGCAAAAACCAGCCCACCAGACGCTTGAAGCCGCGCTGGGCAGCGCTTTCGGCGATATACGCGAGAAGCGCAGTTTCGACCGTTCTCCCGATAACTCGGCAGCTCAACAGAAAAGTGTCTACCTCGCACTGATCGCCTTGATCGTGTGCGATCGCAACTCCTACCAGCCCGTGATCGCCGAAGCGGTCGCGCACCCGGATCGAAAATATATGCCACTCCGGCTGTTTTGCCATCTCCGCAATCTGAGACTCGGAGTAGCGCCGCGTGGTCAGGTTGAACTGGTTGGTTTTCTGCGTCAGTTGTGCAACGCGCGCGAGCGTCAAATTCGAAACGGATTCCAGTTCGGCTTCCTGCTCCAGGAAGCGAAAAAAATCTTCTTTCGATTGAAAATTCTGTTCCGCGCCGGCACGCTGCTTCTGCGCTGCATACATTTCGGTACGCTGCTGGTCCTCGACAGAAAGCGTAAGCCGTTCGAACACCGCACAATTCCTGACAGCGGCGGCATACTCCAGCGGATTTTTGGGTAAATCGTTATGCGACAAATCGATTACCGTAACTTCTGGAAGAGCGGCGCGGACCTGCTCACGCTCAAAAGGATTGTCATCGAGAAACGCGAGCGCATCAACACCAACGTTCAATTCCTCTGCGATCTCGCGGAGATTCTGCGATTTGTCGGTCCAGTTGATCCGCAGTGCCGCGAAATGTTTCGCGCGCACCAACATTCCCGGATGCGTCTCCAGTGCCTCCATGGCGTCGTCAAGATTATTCTTGCTGCATACGGCACGCAAAATTCCCTTGCGTGACAGATCGAGCAGCGCGCGCTGCAACGCCTGATATGCCGCGCCTGGATATTCAGGGCCAACTTTGATGCCGGCCATACCATCTTCACCGATCACTCCACCCCACAAGGTGTTGTCGAGATCCACGACCAGCACTTTAGCGGTGCGGCCGCTAAGGGGCACGATAAAACGTATCCACTCGCGCGCCATATCAAGCAGATGCCCCGCCGCAATGGGAAGCCGAGCCGTCAGCCACTTACGCTCATCATGCCAATTCTTGCTGCCATGGCGCGCGATCAGCGCATCATAGTCGAGGCTATACACTCCGTGAAATGTTGCGCCTATGCGCTGCAATTCACGATTAATTTGCAGGATGAGGCCGGACTGGCCTGCCGCGGATTGGCTGTCGAGGACTCCGTGGCTTGGAAATCCCGGGCGTTCGAGTGAATGAACGATCAACGCCGCTTGGCTATGCTTCCGAAATGCGCCGATCCACTGCTCATAGCTGTGAACCGCGCGCGCGGCGGTTTGCTGAGCGGTTTCCGGAGCCAGATCGGCGAAATCGCGCCACAATTCGGGTGCGGCCTGGTCGGTGCGGACGGCCAGCACGACTGCGTTCGGCGCAAAGCGATAAAGCGAGCTCTGGCTATCGAGCATGTCTTGCACGTAAGTGTTGAAATCGCCAACGTGGATTTCCAAGTCGATGCCATAGGCGAATGCTTCCGCCCGCAGGAGTGGCACGATGGGCTCGACCGTGAACGAGCGCAGAATAGCCAACTTGAATTTGGTGAGTGTGATTTTGTCGCGCGTCTTTTCTCGTAACTCGTCGAGTCGCGAAGTTATAAAACTCGCCGTACCCGCTGCGGGATCGCGCCGCCAAAGTTCGGCCAATCGGCGTGAGGCAACATCGAAAGCGCCCTGGGCGATCAGCCCGTCAACTTCTGCTCGCAGATTTGGGTGGTGTTCCACGGGTTTCGAATTTGAGTTCGAGTCGGACATCGAATAAAGTAAAAAAATGAATCAGCGTTCCAGATACTCAATCAGAAGACGATTTTTCGTGTAGATCCAGGCGATGCGTCGGCTGCCGAAAGCAATTGCCGGCATGGGTTGCCGTGTAACAATCGCTCCCAATGCGCGTGCGTCGGCGAGCGCCTGGTCTAGATTGTCTACGACGTAACAAACGTGATGCAGACCGCCCCCTTTCGCAGCAAACGACTGGACTGGCGATCGTTCGTCGGCGGGTTCCACCAGTTCCCAGAGCGGATCACTCGCGCGACGGCTTTTCAGAAAGGTGACACGCACGCCCTGGTTGCGATCATGAAAAATCTGTTCGTCCCAATCGACTTGCAATACGCTCTCGAATCCGTGCACGGAATTTGCAATCGAAGCCACGACGAAGCCCACGTGGTGAAATGCACCTTCGGGCTGCCAGGTTAGGGAAATCGCATTCATCGCCAAAATCTCATTCGTGACAAGACGCAACTCTATTTAGTCTCGGACTTCGTATCCGGTTTGACATCCGACTCAGCAATGCCCATGCGCTTCTTGTCGGCAATGCGAGCGAGTGGAGTATACGATTTCAGCCAGATTTTGAAGTCGAAATACAACGGATATAGAAAATTCATGAAACGCACAGGCAACGGTGAATGCCGCTCTGCCGGCGGTGTTTCCAGCACATACCCCGTATCGACCAGCAAGCTTCCGATACTTGATTCCACGTCGCGAACCTGCTGCGGAGTGAACATGCGCTTCCATCGGCCGATGGTGGCAGCTTCGGTTTCTTTGCCGTCACCACGAAACGAAGAATTGGGATTGTGCACCGATCCGAGCGCAACCTGCTGAATGCGGTCATAGTCGAGATCGTGCTCAATGAACTTGCCAATGCTCGCCAGGGTATCGCGCGGATTCTGAACCAGATCCTCATAATGAACCTCCATATAATCCGAGCCCAGCGCTCGACCGTAACGCCGGCCTTTGCCGACGGTCCATCGCCAATAAATCGCCGGCACGAGAAACGCTCTCGCGCGGTCCCACGGCAGCGGACGAATCCATCCAATGCGGTGCAGGGAGGCGGTAACGTCGCGGCCATCGCGAATAATGTGGACGACGAGCGCATCGGGAATTACTTTCTTGATCAATGGAAGAAAGAGGATGTGCAGCGGCGTGGATTCCGCCCAGCGATTAACACCCTGCTTGCGGGCGATGGCTTCCATCACGATGCGCAGAAAGTCGCCGGTATTGCGGCAATCTTCCATAACCCGTTTATCGATATCTATGGGATCGAGTCCGGTGCGATGAAACAGTTTGCTGGTGTAGTACTCGTCAAGCAACTGGCGGCGGTTGCCGGAGATGGCGAGATTGCCGAAACGCAGGCCGAGCAGGTTGAAGGCGTTGCTCTCCGCGTGGTAAACGGCGAACCCTCCGGCGGAAAGTAGCGTGTGATATAGAAACTTAGTGCCCGAGCGTCCGCAGCCCAGCACAAATACGGGAGCCCTTGATCGAGCGCCCCGCGCCGCCTCGCGACCTGCCGCCTGATTTTCAACGAGGGCGTTTTCCATAGTTCGAGTTGCCGGATTCATAGCGGTGCTCAGGATCGGACCGACTCTGCCGCCGGTACTGGTTCATCTTCGATTTCGAGCGCAGACATGCTCGCCAGCCGCCCGATGGGCGTATGCAATTTCAGCCACAGTTTGCTGCCGAGAAACGCGGGATAGATTCCGCGCATCCACGACTGTTTCAAGCTGCGGCGGCGCTCGGCGGCGGGTAACGACAATTCGTAGCCATTTTCTTTCAGGCACTTTCCCACCGTGCTTTCGATCGCGGCGACATCATTATGCGCCAGGCGTTCTTTCCAGCGGCCGAGTGGATTGATTTTTTCTTTTGTGCCTTCTTCGCGAAACGACGAGTTCGTTTGCGACAGGCGGCCTAGGCCGGCGCGCTGAATTTTGTCGTAGTCCAGATCGTGATCGATAAAGCCGCCGAGTTTCCCGAGCGTTTCGCGCGGATTAGTAATTAGATCTTCGTAGCGGACCTCAATGTAATCAGCAGGGAACTTGCGGCCATTTATGCGCCCTCGATGAACCATCCACTGCCAATAAAGAGAAGTTGCCACCAGGCTATCGGTTTGGCTGCGGTCCCAGGGCAGAGGAGCGAACCCTCCCATTTTCTTGAGCGAGAGCGCAATGTCCCGTCCGTCGCGGATGATGTGCACGAATAGCGCATTGGGTATGTCGCGCTTCACCCGTTCAACGTGCAGCACATTATCGGGATCGTACACGGCCCAGCGTTGCGCTTGTTGACTCTGTGCCACCGAATCCATAACGATCCTGATGAAGTCTCCTCCGGTGCTGCATTCATTCAAGATACGCGCCGACAACGGTTCGGCATCGAGTCCGCTGCGGCGGAAACCCTTGCTGCGGAGCCATATATTGAGGATTTTTTCGCGGTTCGGGCGGCTATCCATGGAACCGAAGCGGGGAATCAGAATCTTGTAAATCGGCAAGAACCCCCGGTAGATGGCAAACCCGCCAGAGGACAACAGCATGTCGTATAACAGGTTCGTGCCAGAGCGGTGGCACCCCATCACGAAGACAGGAGCGTGCTTGCGATCGCTTGGGCTGGGTATCGGCACCCTAAAAATCTTATCACGCAAGACATCGTGGGCCGTTTGAAACCCTTGTTAAAACAGGGGTTACCGAAGTTACCAGATGCATTGAGACAGCGAAGTCTATCTCGCACGGGTCTTTCAACGATCCGTGCCCTCGTGCCCCGTAAAGTCTGTCCCTGTATATAAGCTTCTATTCCACTCCGGCGATAGCTGCATCCAGTGCGTCAATATCGGCTCCTAAGTCCCGCCCATCTGAAGCAGCGCCAACTCCTGGAGAGATTTTCGAGCAGCCGGGCCCTTTTGAATGGCAGAGTCTAGGATCTTTGCTGACGGAGTCTTTCAGATCGCGTACGCCCGCCGCTTCAGGTGACCCGACCATGATGTTTCCTTTGGGAAACGATCCCCGCTCACTGACGATGAGGTTTTTATCGAACTTATACGGGTCAAAGCAAGCTTCCAGAACGGCCTCAGAGCCTTGTGCCTGGGTCCTGGACGCGCAACTTTGAGGACCTCCGCCAGCCGATGCTATCGGCTGCCGCCGATCTCCTATGGAGAACACACTGTTGGTTAGTGTGAAATTCGCCAGTTTCGCTCCCGGATTCAAGATCGATAGCAAACTCCCCGTGACAAACGCGGTTACGTGATCAATCTGGATGTCATGGATCGGCGGTTGCCATGAGACCAGCATCAGGAACGATCCGCCGCCTTTGTAATCGGTATCGTGCAGGTCGTCGGCGAAGAGGTCGTGAATGCTATAGCGTCCGCCGTCGGCGGCGGCACCGCCGGTCTTCGCGAACGCGTTGGCAATCTGAAAGACTCCGGCAACATTTCGAATCCGGTTATAACGGATAGTGACATCGTTGACGCGGCAAATCGGGCACTGGTTGGACTGGCTCTTGGGGGTAAGCAGGATGGAAAATCCGGTTTGGCTGAAACCGCCCCAGGTATTTTCGAGCACATTGGCCTCGACCAAAACCCGGATTGCGCTCTTGAGCTCCAGATTATTCTTGACGATATAGGGCTGCCCCGAAGAGGCTGGCGTGTAGCCAGGCTGGCCTTCCTTCCAAAGCATTGGGCGGAATAAATGATTGCGGCGGATCTCGATGTCGGTCGGAACTATAGTAGCGGCACTCCCTCCGAATAGAATGTTCTCTCCGGCGGATTCGAGGAAGTTGTTGTAAATCTTAAGGGCGGAGATGGGTTCATCGCCCTTGCCGCCACCAACGGCGGTTGCATCGGTGCACTTTCCGGTGCGTGCGATGCAAGTCAGGCCGCTGATGTAGGAGTTGATGACGGCAATCATGTGCGAGCCGTCGGTGATTCCGACGCCATGGCCCACTTCAGAGCCGTTGGCAGGGTGGAACCAGTTGCGATCGAAGATAACGTGGTCTGAATGTTCCGTGGTAACGATCCGGCCAATGTTGGCGTCGGGAGGCGTAGTCCACTCAATTCCAATGAAACGGATGTGATCTCCCACAGACACGCCCTCGGGACGCCGTACCACCAGAGTCGCGAGCAACTTGGCCGGTCCGCCAACGGGTTGAGCAAAGGGTGGCCGCCCGGGCAGGCTGGCGATTCCGCCCCATGCAGGAGAAATGCGCGTGCCTTCAGGGGGAAGCTTGGAGTCAGGCGTGTCGGTTCGCACCGTGATGTAGTGCTGGTCATCGCATTTTTTAGAGGGCAGCACTTTCACTTCGAACAAGGCCCCAGGGGGCAGAAGCAGCGTGTCTCCGCATTTTGCGTCTTCGATGGCACTCGCCAAATCGGTTTTGTCACCGACACGAATCTGTTTTCCCGGCGACGGTGTTCCATCGAGCGCGGTGTAGTAGCAAGCTTTGGGAAGTTCAGCGGGGCCGTCTTTATCGCCAAACTGCGCGACATTACCCTTGCCGCAATAAGCGTTTTCGCCGATGGGAGGTGCCGCAGCCACACTGGGAAGCGCGCATCCCACAGCCAAAGCGGCAAACAATAATAAAGAATGCAAACCTTTTGGCAGCGAGCTCTTGACTAAAGAAATAAGGCGAGGAGATCGCAAAGGAAGCAGAGGCATGTTTTCAGATTCTCCTATATCGCACCCACCGCGCATACACCTGGTATTACCGCGGAGAGGCCGTCCATCACAGTGTACCGGATGTGCAGAGGCTGGCACGGCGCGGATTGTCGACAGTAAAAGCCGGTCGTGACGCGCGAGATGACTGCAAAAAAATCAAGGTCCGCGGCACGCCGCGGACCTTAAGTTTTGGGGAAGGTGAAAATCTGTTTACGTCAAAGAACTATTCAACATTTGCTAATGCTTGGTTGAGTCCAACAATGTCGGCCCCAAGATCCTTGCCATCCGTGCCCTTGTTCTTGTAAGGGCTGCTCGATAGCAATTCGTAGTTTCCACCATTGCCGTTGTTGTAGTTGGTGAACCCAACGTCATTGATGGTTTGGGGGAACATGTTGTTCGATGGCCATTTCGATGGAGGAAACGCCGGCGGAGGCGTAATCAAGCCATTGTTGCCGAATGTATAGGAAGTGAAACATTTGGTGATGCTGGTGATCGGTACGTCTTCGAAGGCGCAACTGGTGGAGCCTTCCGCGTTCCACACCGGGTATTGGCCGGTGACTGTCAGATTGTTGGTGAAGACCAATCCGTACATGGGTGCATTTTGGGACAGGTTCCCCATAATGATCATGTGGCTGCTAGGATCCGGGAACGCAGTAACGTGATTCACGGTGATAGTGTTTAGCGGGTTTTTGGGCCATGCGTTCATGATCATGAATGCAGTGCCGCCGCCCACGTACTTTTTGTTGAGGTCATCGAGAACGACGTCATGGATGCTAAAGCGGGTACCCGCCAGCGCCGGGGCTCCATCCTTGCCGTTGCCGGAGAGGTCGGTCACCATCTGAATTCCGCCACCGGCGTGCGATACGTATGTATAGCGGATCGTGACGTCAGTCACCTGACAAAGCGGACAAACGTCGGCCCCGCTCTGGGTATGTTGGTTCTTGGGGGTAAGCAGAATGCCGTAACCCGTTTGGCTGAAGCCTCCCCAGTTGTTATCCATAAGATTCGCTTCGACCAGCACGCGAACCGCATTTTTGAGTTCCAGATGATTCTTGACGATAAAGGGATTGCCGTTCGGTCCTCCGACAAAAGGAGTGTTACCGGGCATCCACTGCCACGGTTTCCAGAAGTGATTGTTCAGGATTTCGATATCGGAGGGGGTTAAGGTCGCTGCTCCGCCGCCGAACATAACCTCCTCACCCGTGGCTTCCAGAAAGTTGTCCTGGATCAGGAAGGGACCGTCCTGGGTGTCGCTAACGCCTCCAGCAACCGCATGCGCGTCGATACAAGCCCCGGTCTTCGAGATGCAGTGGAAATCGTTGAGATAAGAATCGACAACCGCTACGTTAGTCGCGCCATCCAGGTTCACGCCATCATGGGTTTCATCCTGAGGCGCTCCATGCAGCCACGAGCGGTCCACCACGATGTGATCCATAGTGCCTTGACCTGAAATCAACCGCGCAGGCCCCAGGGTTCCAGCCGGACGAGTAACCTCCAGACCGATGAAGCGGTAAAAGTTGGCGCCAGTGGCGAGCTGGAACGGACCATCGCCTTTGGTTTGAATCTCTACTCTTGCCATGACATTCTGTGGATTAGCGCAGCTATATTGCGGGCGTCCCTCCAGAGAGGCAACTCCGGCGTAGCAGGGTGTGGCGCGCTGCCCTTCTGCCGGCAGAGCGCTGTCCGGAGAACTGGTTCGGATCCAGATCCAATGGTTGATATCGCAATTCTTGGCCGGCACAATGAACTTTCCGCTAAACGTTGCGCCAGCCTGAAGTTGAATTACGTCTCCGCATTGCGCTGCATTCAAAGCCGTTTGCAGATTGCCGCCAGCGTTGACATTGATGACAGCTCCTGGCGCGGGCGTGTCGGCCATCGCACTCGGAACGGTCGCTCGCGGCAGTTCCGCGGGCCCATCGTAATTGCCGCCGGCAATGATCGTGTCGCTGAAATTACCGGTTGCAGTCTTGCCGCTGGCATCTGCGACCAGCACTGTGAAGTTGAAAGTACCCGTTGTGGTCGGTATACCGGCGAAATTACCGTTCGTACTCATCGTGATCCCTGGCGGAGGAGTGCCTGCGGAAATGCTCCAGTTATAAGGCGTAGTTCCACCAGTTGCTGTGAACGCTTCGCTATAAGTGTCTCCCTGCTGGCCTTGCGGAAGACCGCCAGTAGTGATTTTTAGAGACTGTTGATTCACCGGTTCAATGGTGACTGAGGCGCTGGCTGACTTGCTGGTTTCTGTCACGCTGGTGGCGGTTACAACCGCGGTGGTTTGCGAGTTGACTGTGGGTGCAATATAAAGTCCGCTGGAATTAATTGAACCTGTCGTCGCCGACCATGTCACACCGGTTTTTGGAGTTCCACTGACGGTAGCCGTGAACTGCTGCGTCCCGGCGGAAGACAGAGTTACGCTGGCCGGGGAAACACTTATGCTGATATTACCCCCACCACTGTTAATACCGCCGCCGACGTAAATGATAAAACTTCTGTTCCCTTGTTCGAGATTCGGGGAATCGGTCACGATTACCTCAAACGCAAAGTTGCCTGCCGTTACAGGTTTTCCCGAGAACCTGCCTGTGACCGGATTCAAACTTACGCCTGGAGGAAGCACGCCAGTTTTCACCGAGAAATGATAGGGGGAATTTCCGCCGCCCACTGCGAGCACGGCGTTGTACGGCTCATCAACTGCGCCTCCAGGAAGATTTCCAGCCAGACTAAGAATGTGCGGATTCTCATCGTTCGTTGCGCTGGCGGCTTGTGCTACCGAACCGCAAGACGTAGTTATCAGCGCAACTGCGAGTATGAGGATCAAAACGCTCAGACGATGTGCGAGCGCAGAAGAAAATCCAGAATGATTTCTTAGAAAAGTGTTCTTTGGTTCCAATATCGCCGCTGCTTTAAACATTGCGAGCCCTCGACCTTACAAAATGGGGGACTAGTCGATTGTCCTCACGCTGAATCTACCCAGATGAGAACGCGGTTCACAGATACCAGAAGTTCATTCGACACGCGTTAGTACATAAGGAAATCGGGTGTACGGATTCGCACACGGCAGTGTCCGCTGGTTTTTATTCGAAGATAGATGAAAACGGGCGCGGGGCGGGCGGTTTGGGCTGCATTGCAGGTGTAACAACAGCCGCAAGGTTTCGGGAATTAGAGGGAGGGGCGGGGCAAACTAAAATAACCAAAGCGATGGTTACTGTCGGGGTTCCCCTAACAATACAGCGCGCAGATGATCGTAAGTCTGGTTTCCGAGCGCGCGCTGGGCGCTGCGGCGGGCTTGATGCTGAAGGCGTTTCTTCCACAATCCGCGGCCTTGGCAGATGTTACTGAACGCTTCGATGGAGAGATCGCGCAGCATGGCTACGCGGCCGAGTTGGTAGGGGCTGGTACTGGGTGAGTTCGCATGAAACTCGCTGTTAGTAACAGTTACAAATCCAGCTTGCTGCGCCATCCGCAGGGTGCGCTGGTTGTAACGTCCGCCAGGACAGGAAAAGTGTTCGATTGTGTGTCCCACGATTTCTTCAATCTTGAGTTTCGCATCCACAATTTCGCGTTTCAGTTCCGATTCCGGCAGGTCGGGGAGATAAGGATGCGTCATAGAATGGCAGCCGATCTGGAAGCCCTCTGCGTCGAGGTCGCGTACCTGACTGGCATTGAGGTAACCGGGTGTGCCCAGGAATCCTGCGGTGAGGTAGAAGGTTGCGTTGAAACCGAACTCGTGGAGTATGGGCGCGGCGCCGATAAGGTCGGTCTCGCAGCCATCGTCGAAGGTGATACAAACACTCGGCTCAGCAGGAAAACGCTGAGCCTCAGTGACGTTCACGCCCCGCCACCCGGATTTTTTCAGCCACTCGATCTGCTCGCGGAAAACTTCAAGCGGCAAAATGTAGCGCACGTAGCCGGGTTCGGACTGGCAGAGCTTGCGGCCAGCCAGTTCGAGTTCGTGGTACATCAGGAAAACAATACGCGAGGCAGACATGGTGCTTCTGATTTTACGATTGTTTGTCGCCACCGACAGTTTGCGAATGCCGGTCAAGCATGGCGAGCAATGGATCGCGCAGAAATGGGCTGCCTGCCAGTAAGCCGGAGATCAGAGGATTCTTCTGATTGCAGCGCAGAGGAGAATTATCAAGCTTCAGCACCCAACCTCTGGCGCTTTCGACCAGCGCGGCACCAGCGGCAACATCCCACTCATTCTTGGGAACCAGTGTGAAGGTAAGATCGGCACGGCCGGCAGCGACTAATCCCAGTTTGTAGGCGACCGATCCCATGGGACGAATGTTGAATTCGGCGGACTCGAACTGCTTCCACTCACCGCGTTTCACTTCGCTGCGGCTGGCGAGTACGAGCGCACCGTGCAGATCCTTGCGCTGGCTCGGTTGGGCAGGCTTGCCGTTGTAGGTTACGCCAGTGTCGCGCGACCCAAGGATGAGTTCATCGGTCGCTGGATTGCAGATTCCGCCCGCGATGGGAATTCCATTCTCGACCATGGCAATCGAAACACAAAACTCCGGAATGCCTTGCACGAACTCGCGTGTGCCATCGAGTGGATCGACTACCCAAACGCGTTGTTTGTCGAGGCGAGTAAAGTCGTCGACAGTTTCCTCGGAGAGCCAGCCTTCGCCATCGCGCAGAAGAGTTTTACGAAGAATATCGTCGACGGCGCGGTCGGCTTCGGTGACGGGATCATGTCCCACTTTGTATTCGGTTTCAATCGCGCCAGGAGTAAAGCGATTGAGCACGGCTCGTGCCGCTTCGAGCGCGGCGTGTATGCGTTCAAGTAGCTCTTGCGAATTGGAAGACGACGACATTAATACTCCCTGATTAAGCTCTCAGTTTACGGTTCTCAATTTTCTTGCAATAGTTTCTGAGAACTGAGAACTGCTTTACGCCCAAAGCATTCTTGCTCCAGTCATCAACAAAACCGTACACAGGATTCGCCGCAACCACAGCACTGGAACGCGAGCGCTCAGATGCGAGCCCAACATTCCGCCGGGGATGGAGCCGATCAGCAATGTAATGACCAGGTTCGGATCGACGTTTCCAGCTCGCCAGTGCAACAGGCTCGTGACGCCGGTGAGAATCACGGCATGGGCAATATCGGTGCCGACCATAATTTTCGGCGCGAACGAATAGAACAAGAGCAGCAGCATCATAATGATGCTGCCCGATCCGACCGAAGTGATGCCGACCAGAAATCCGCCGACCAAACCAATTAAACTCATGCCGGCAAATGATTTCATCGTGGGCTGGCGTTTGGCGAGATGTTCTTCGATCCGACCCTGAAACAGAAGGAGCGTGGGAATCAATACCAGAAGCAGTCCCACCGCAGACTTGATGAAGTCGTTGACGCCGTTGCCATACACGTGGCGCAGGTGTACCAGAAAAGTCACTCCGAGGTAGGAGCCAGGAACGCTACCGACCGAAAGCGCCAGCACAACTTTTTTTCGCACCGTGCCCTTCGATAAGTGCATGATGCTGGCGGGAATCTTGGTGAAGAAGTTGAACAGCGCGTCCGTACCGACGGCAATAATGGCGGGCACGCGCAGGCCAAAGATGAGCATGGGTAGCAGTAATACGCCGCCGCCCAGACCCGTCAATCCAATCAGCGTTCCGACGACGAAGCCGATCAGTACTTTAAGTAGCAAGAATTCCATGCGGTCTTTCAAAACGCCAGGAGCAAGATGATCTGTCCTGCTCCTGGCTTACGATGCGTTTCCTGCCATGACCGTTCTACGACTTTTTACTAGCTGTTACCGTTAGCGCCGACGAAACCCTCGCGCTCAAGGTGCAGAATGATGGTCTGCGCCGCTTCCTCGGGGCTCAGCTTGGCGGTGTCAATCACGACTTCGGCATCAACAGGCGCTTCGTACGGATCGGAGATGCCGGTGAACTCCTTAACAATGCCAGCGCGAGCCTTGGCGTACAGGCCTTTCCGGTCGCGCTGCTCGCACACTTCGATCGAAGTCGCAGCGTGAACCAGAATAAATCCGCCGAACGGTTCAATCATCTGCCGTACCGCTTTGCGAGTCGCTTCATAAGGAGCGATGGGGGCGCACACGGCGATACCACCATTCTTCGTGATCTCGGAAGCAACATATCCGATGCGCCGGATGTTGATGTCGCGATGTTCCTTGGAAAATCCGAGTTCGCTCGACAGATTCTTGCGTACCAGATCACCATCCAGAAGGGTGACCGGTCGTCCACCCGTCTCGAGAAACTTGGTGATCAGCGCATTGGCAATGGTCGATTTGCCCGACCCCGAAAGCCCGGTGAAGAAGATGGTGACACCCTGCTTGTGCCGTGGTGGATAACTGCGGCGCAGTTCCTGCACGACTTCCGGATAAGTAAACCAAGCTGGAATGTCGCGGCCTTCATTCAGTCGGCGGCGCAATTCAGTGCCGGAGATGTCCAGTACCTTGGCGCCCTGCGGCACTTCATCAGCTGGAACGTAACGGTCTTCGTTCTCCAGATACATCATCATTTGGAAGGGAACCATGGTTACGCCCATTTCCGCCTGATTTTTCTTGAACAGCTCCTGCGCGTCATAAGGACCGTAGAAGGGCTTGCCGTCGGTATCTTTTCCAGGGCCGGCATGATCGCGACCGACGATGAAGTGGGTGCAGCCGTGATTCTTGCGAATCAAGCCGTGCCACATCGCTTCGCGCGGTCCTCCCATGCGCATGGCGAGCGGCAGCATGGCGAGTTCGACGGTGCCGTGCGGGTATTTCGGGAGCAGTAATTGGTAGCAGCGAGTGCGGACGAAATAATCAACATCGCCCGCCTTGGTCATGCCAACTGACGGATGAATGAGCAGATTCGCTTCGACTTGTTTGGCCGCGCGCATGGTCAGTTCAACGTGAGCGCGATGCATGGGATTGCGCGTCTGAAAGGCCACGATCTTGGTCCAGCCCATGCGGCCAAATTCGGCCCGCAGGTCGGCGGGAGTCAGGCGCAACGAGCGGAAATCATAATGCGCCGGAGCCTGCACGCCTTCAATCTTTCCACCTACGTACCAGGGATTGGCTTTGTTCATGGCGTAGTCGGCGCCAGGATGCGCGGCGCTAGTGGAATTGAAAACGGCCTTGGCTTCGGCTTTACGGTCAGGTTGCCAGACATCTTCAACGTTAAGCACGGCTAGCATCACGCCTTCAGGATCGCGCAGCGCGATCTTGCTGCTGCCCGGCGTCAGTTTCTTGGCAAAATCTTCGCTGACGTCGAGCGTTATCGGCATCGGCCAGAGGACTCCGCTCGCCAGACGCATGTTCTGGCACACGCCCTCGTAATCGGCGCGGTTCATAAACCCACGCAGCGGCGAGAAACCGCCGCTCATCAACAGTTCCAGATCACAAAGTTGCCGACCGGTCAGATCCCATGAAGGCCAATCCTTTGATTGCGCTTTTAACTCTGCGGCGCGCGCGGCCGGCACTTGCAGCTGAATTAGCTCTCCCCCGTGTGGGGCGATAAGGTGACTGGTGGTTGTGCTCAAAGCAGTATTCCTCCCGGATGTTCTAACCAAAAATTTATGTTGATATCAAAATCACTTGGGGGGTTCTCAATCTAAGCTCGCCCTATTTGATGTGGCTCGTCAAGCTACCCGCTGGGGCTGCAGGTAACTGCCGGAAAACTAGCGGAACCAGAAACTACTCAAAGCCGCTTACAAAATCTGGCCCGAAATCAGTGGAACATGGGGAAGGAGCAATTCACCTTCCGAAAGCCAGCCAGTATCCACCTGTAAACCTATAAAAACAAAAGTCAAGGAAAATTCTACCTTAAAACGACGCGGTCCGTCCGGTGGATGTGAAACAGATTGCGACCTCGTATCCAAAACTTGAGGAATAAAAGTGCATGGTTAGTCGTGCATGGTTAGTCATTGCTTGGTAATCATTCTTTGACAGTCATTCCTCGTTAGTTATCTAGCTCACTGCTCCTGCTGGTATTCCACCGCCACCACGGCCTGCGGCGGTTGCTCGAGCGGCGTCGGCCGAGTCAAACCCGCAATCTCAGCCACATGAAAGGCCCGATTTGTGCGATAAGCCCAGAGCAACCCAACTCCATAGATCGAACTCACGACGAGCGTCTCGATCGTTAACTGGATCAGGTTGCGCGGATAAAAATATTGATTGGCAAGCCAGAGCGCAGCGACCAGCGGAAGCGTCAATAAAATCGGCAGCGTGTAGGCTTCGCGCAAGAAGGTTCCGACAGGAACACCGATCTGTTTTTTCAGGTGACGCGGCAAGAACACAATGCAAGTAAAGCTGAGCGGAATGGCAGTGCCCAGCGCATCGCCGACAATTCCGAGCGAAGGCACGAGCGCTATGCTGAGGATGAGGTTAGCAATGCCCTCGACCACAGTGATCGCGGCCATGATCTGATGTTTGCCGAGGCCGAACAAAATGCGCGTGGAAGCCGCCTGCGACAGCATCAGCGCAAAAGGAATGATCATCACCACCAGCACCGGATAGCTGTGTGGAACGTAGCGTGCTCCCATCCAGATACGAATGATGTGCTTGCCAAAAATAATCAGGATGGCGGTGATGGGAAGAATCAGAAACGCGCACACGCGGTTGCCAGCGATATAAATCTTGCGCACGCGATCAAGATTGCCGGTGGCCTCCGAGTGACTCGACATGGGCACAAAAAGCTGTGCCAGGCTGGAAATGAACTCCTGCGCGTAATCGACGATGCGGGAGCCGATGTTGAACCAAGTGACCGCAGCGGCTGACATCATCGCCCCGAGTACGAGTTCGTCGGTGCGGAAGCGCAGGCGCGAGGCGACAAGCACAAGGAAGGTGGTGCCTCCGTAATTGGCCATGTGTCGGAACGAAGCGCGATCCACATGCTTAAGACCAAATGGAACGCGACACAAGCGGAAGACGATAATACCGCGGAGAATCGAAGAAAGAATCGGCAGGCCAACTGTGAGCAAGGCCAACGTCAGAAGGCCGTATCCGCGGGTCAGGAAATAGACGATCAAAGCGGCGCGGGCCAGGGTTGCACCGATGCTCGTCCAGTTCAGAATGTAGAAGTTCTGCAAACCTTCGAGCATGCCTCCGAAAACACCCAATGGAAAGCCCAGGCTAACCGAGGCGCCGACCATCAACAGCAGCAGCCGCGTCTCGGAGTGCATTCCAGCTGGAATCTTGAAAAAGTGTTCAACTGACGAACTCAAAAGGCCGGTCAACACCATGCACACCGCGCCGATGCAGGTGTAGGTGAACAACGCCGTATTGACGAATTTTGTGAGATTTTCACGATCGCCGGTGGCGGTGTATTTGGAGACATAGCGAATGATGGAGGACCGGATTCCGAGATCGAACAGTCCGTAATAGCCTGTGACCGCGAAGATCTCCACCCAGATTCCGAACGCGGTATCGCCAAGGCGATGCACGATGAACGGCGAAAGGAAGATGCCGACGATCACGTTGATCCCGAGCGCGGACCAGCTTGAGCCGACATTCTTCAGAATCTGTCTTTTTTCTAACTTAAGCATGAATGATGATGACGGTTAACTGGCCTTACGGGTGATAGCTATTCCGCTCTGCTCGCCATCCTCGTGTCACGTTTTGGCCTGCGCGGCGAATTAAAATTATGGTACCAGTGGTTTGTGAAGTGATCGCCAATCTGCAACGACTCCTTGTGTATTCAGGTTGCAACCCACTGTCCAAAGCAATCATGTAAATTCCTTGTAAATCATTGATTCTGCTTGGCATATGCGTAGGATGCTGTAAATTGAGCCAAAAATGAGTATGGCAAGCGCACTTGTGGGTAATCTAGTTCCCTGTTTTGCCACAGGCTCGGCTTCGAGCTACCAGCCGTGCTTCATCGCTTTGGCGAATTTTTGCGCTGGCAAGGTGTTCAGCACATCGTCCTTAGTAAGCCAAGCCCGTCGCGCCTGAGTGATGCCGTAACGCAGTTTTTCCATGTGCGAAGTGTGATGTGAATCGGTGTTGATGACAATCTTCACTCCATATTGCTTGGCCAGCCTCAAGTGAACATCGTTGAGGTCAAGCCGCTCAGGATAGGAGTTTAGTTCCATCGCCACTTTGTGTTTTGCCGCTGCTTTCAGTACCGCGTCGAGATCGAACGGATAGGCATCGCGGCGCAACAACTGCCGTCCCGTGGGATGCCCGATCAACGAGGTATTCGGATTGGCAATGGCCTTCAGCAGGCGCTCAGTCATAGTGGCGCGATCTTGATTGAACAATGAGTGCACGCTGGCGATGACGATATCCATTTGTTCGAGCACGGAGTCGGAGAGATCGAGCGAGCCATCGCCTAGAATGTCGACTTCGATCCCCACAAAAATCCGGATGCTCTTCATCTTCTTTTCGACCGCGCGAATCTTTTCGATGTGCGCCAGCGCGCGTTCGTCGGTGAGGCCGTTGGCAAAGGCGAGATTCTTCGAATGATCGGTGATGGCCATGTACTCGTAACCGCGTTTCCTTGCCGCTTCGGCCATCTCTTCAATGGTGTTGCGACCGTCGGTTTCGACGGTGTGCATATGCACGTCACCGCGGATGTCCGACTGTTCAATCAACACCGGCAGGGTGTGTGCGGCAGCTGCCTCGATCTCTCCCAGGTTCTCGCGCAGTTCGGGAGGAATGAAATCGAGCTTCAGCTTGCCGTAGATCTCTTCTTCAGTTTTGCTCGCGACCGGCTTCTCACCTTCTAGTGTGGACAGGCTGTATTCGTTGAGCGTGAATCCCATCTTGAGTGCGCGCTGCCGCAAGGCCACGTTGTGCGCCTTCGATCCGGTGAAATATTGCATGGCCGCACCAAAAGATTCCGGCGGCAGCAGCCGTACGTCCACCTGCATGCCATTGCGGTGACGAAAGCTGACTTTATTTTCTCCCTGGGCAATTACGTCCATCAAGCCGGGGAAGCGCAGTAGATGCTCGATAAGCGTCTGCCGTGATTCTGCCTCGATGCAGCCTTTGCCAGTGACGAGGATATCGAGATCGCCGACCGTTTCGCGCCCGCGGCGCAGCGATCCGGCGGGCGTAATCTTTTCTATGCCCGGAACAGCTAACAGATGAGCGACTAATTTCTCGGTCAACTCTTCGGCGGTGTCGAGCAGGAACCGTCCGCCAATGCGGCGATAGTCCTCGATCGCCTTAAGCAGCTTCAGTTCGTGCTTTTCGCCCATGCGCGGCAGTTCGCGGATCTTGCCCTCGCGCGCCAACTTCTCCACACCCTCGAGGTCGCTGACCTGATGAGCACTCCAGATCAAGGCAATCGTCTTCGGCCCAAGGCCCTGGATTTTGAGCAGTTCGAGCATCGAAGGCCGATATTTTTTCAGCAGTTCGGTGTGCGCTTCAATGCGGCCATCTTTAAAAAGCATCTGGAGATTGGCCAGCATGCCTTTGCCAATGCCCTGTACTTCGAGAAGCTTCTTCGGCTCCTGAATCAGGTCGGCCACTTGTTGTGGCAGTGCTTCGATGGCCGCTGCGGCGTTGCGATAGGAGCGTATGCGAAACGAGTCCTGCCCATCGATCTCCAGCAGATCGGCAGTTTCGTAGAGAAGTCCGGCGATGGTTTTGTTGTCCATTCGATTAAGAGGTGCCAACTCGACACCAACTCGACAAAAGATTGTAACGCTGAGAAGGGCTTTACTAGGAAAGTGACGGGCGCCGGGGAGGGACACAGCCAGCGTGGGCGCCGCAGCACACACAACTTGGTGTAAAAAAACTAGTCTGAGAAAACAATCTCCGATCAGGAGACCTTTGTCACATTGGCCGCTTGCGGCCCTTTCTGCCCTTGGACAATCTCAAACTCTACCTTATCCCCTTCCTGCAAACTCTTGTAGCCTTCAGTGGTGATTGAACTGTAGTGAATGAATACATCCGGTCCATCGTCGCGGCCGAGGAATCCGTATCCTTTCGCATTGTTGAACCACTTGACGGTGCCTTTCAAACGTTCCACGTTCGCCCCCTCCTTAATTTTTGCGGAATTCCCCGGAAAGGCGCGATTCCAAGGATTCCCAAAAAATGTGTAGGCATTGTGCTGCTGACGGGGGTGACTGTCAAGGCTCAGCGTTACCTCGGCCTTATATGAAGAGGCCGTCGCTAGAGCCGGGCAGGGAGGTAATTATTACCGGACGGCTGCTTGGCGTGCTGGTCGTGCCATTTCAGCCAGCCAAAGAATTCCGGAGATAGTCTTCGCGTCGCGGATCCGCCCATTAAGCGCCATCCGTTTCACCTCCGACAAACTGAAGAATCGAACCGCAATCCTCTCATCCGGCTCCGGCTGGGCTTCTCCAGCCTGAAGGCCACGGGCCAGGTAAATGGTCATGGTTTCATCTAGAAAACCAGGACTCACATAAAAATGCAGAATTCTCTTCCAGTGGCGCGCGCTGTAGCCGGTTTCTTCGAGCAACTCGCGCTTGGCGGCAGTAAGCGCCGTTTCGCCGTCGTCGATCCGTCCTGCGGGCAACTCCCACATCATAGACTGCGCGGCGTGGCGATACTGGCGTTCCAGTAAAATGCGCGGTTCGGCCTTGCGGACTGCCTTTGCCGATTTATCGTTTGCTGGATCCTCGACGGCCAGAACGACGATCGAGCCGGAATGCCGTATGACATCGCGACGCGCCCGCATGCCTCCGGGTTCTTCGACCTCATCCGTCGTCACGCTGAACGCCGGACCCCGATAGCTGATCCGGGAAGAGAGGACGCGGGTTCGCTCCGATTTACTACCTGCTGATTTCGGTCCTGCCGATTTCGCCATGACAACAATATAAGGTATGCTGCGCCGTTGGGCTGAGAAGTCGGTAGTGAGCTACCTTGAAAACAATTTGCCTGAGGCCAATAGGTAACTTCCGCCAATCGCAATAGAGGCCATAATAAATGCCCCGGTGAAGCGAATAATGCGGTCATACCAGCGCATCTTGTTCGTCTGTCTTATAGAATCCCTGAAAAGGGAAATCGAGCACCAGCCCGCTCCTGCCAACATCACTACTGCGCGAATGACAGGCCAATTCACCTATGCTGCTCTTTCCGCCCTCCGCTGTTCGTAGGCTACTCAGAGGGCCACTAAGTCTGATACTTCTCGGAGTCGATTTGTCACGCCAGCAGCGGCGACCTGCGAAGTGTACGATGAATTTTGATGAAGTTGTAGGCGAAATATTTGAGGGGCTATCGAAGCATGATTCTCCAGCTTGCGCGAAAAGCCGTTCGAGAGACGCGTGGTAACGTCGCATCGTCGTGCGAACCATCCAATCTTGGCGCTCAACAAATGAAGTAAAGTAGCCCACTACCGAAAAACCAATTAACGAAAAAAGATCGAGAACTTTTGAGAACTATGGGAGAACCTGAGCTAATGAGCAGAAAGCCCACAGTAGCCATGGTCGGAGCGGGCAGCCTGGCAACCTCTCTGGCCATAGCGCTTCACGAAGCCGGCTTCAGGATTACCGAAATTGTCGTACGCAAATCGCCAGCATTGCACCAGCGCGCGCGCTCGCTCGCCGCCAAGGTGGGCGCGAAGGTAACCACAGTAAATTCCGCCGCGTTGGGTGCCGCTTTGCTATGGCTCTGCGTTCCCGACCGCGAGATTCGCAGCGCAGCTTCAGCATTGGCGGCTCGCGTATCCCCTCACAGAAAAAATACAATTCGCTTCGCCTTCCACTCCAGCGGAGCCTTGCTCAGCCACGAACTCAATCCTCTGAGCCGAGCGGGGGTCGCGGTAGCGTCTGTTCATCCGCTAATGACATTCGTTGCCAAGGCCAACCCATCTTTAAAAGGTGTGCCTTTTGCCATTGAAGGTGATGAGTCGGCTAAGCGAGTTGCACGCAGCATCATCCGCGAGTTGGGAGGTCAGAGTTTCCCGTTGCCGCCAGCGCGCAAAGCGGCCTACCACGCATGGGCTACTATGACTTCACCACTGCTGCTCGCATTTCTGGTGACGCTTGAGGAAGCGGCTCGCGCCGCCGGATTGACGCGTGAAGATGCACGACGCAAAAGCCTACCCATCATCATGCAGACTTTGGCAAACTATTCGCGCCTCGGTCCGGCGGAATCTTTCAGCGGCCCACTGATTCGTGGAGACGCCGAGACGATAGCGAAACATCTCGCCGTGTTGAAGAAGCTTCCAGGAGCGCGCCAGGTTTATTTAGCATTGGCGCAAGCCGCTCTCCGCGGGCTGCCAGTAAAAAATCGGAGAGAACTTAAGAGATTGCTGCAGAACTGAGCCGTTTCCGTAATCCTAATGCTGGCATCTAATGCTGACCCTTGCGGCTGCTAAACAAATGTCCCAGCTTTTCCTGCTTAGTTTTTAGATAGTCTTCCGTATGTTCGGTGGGTGCCACCTCGCAAGGTACGCGCTCGGTCACTTGGATGCCCGCACGTTCAAGTGCTGCAACTTTGTCGGGATTATTCGAAAGCAGGCGAACCCGCCGAATATCCAGCGCCTTTAGTATCTCGACTGGCATAAGAAATTCGCGCTGATCGGCCTTAAATCCAAGCCGTTCGTTGGCTTCTACCGTGTCGAGTCCGCTGTCCTGCAGCGCGTAGGCCTGCAGCTTCGCCATTAAGCCAATGCCGCGTCCTTCCTGCTGCTCATAGATAAGGACGCCTGCACCCTCATTAGCGATCATCGCAAGCGCCATTTCAAGTTGCTGGCGGCAATCGCAGCGCAGCGACCCAAATACGTCGCCCGTTAGACACTGCGAATGGATGCGCACCAGCGGCGATCCGGAATGGACCTCACCCATCACCAACGCTACGGCTTCTTCGGTCTTGGCGCCGTCGTTATACGCCCGCGTCGTAAATCCGTGAATCAGGAAATGTCCCCAGCGCGTCGGGAAATCCGCGGATGCTACCTGCTTTACCTTGGAAGAACTCACAACTAATTATATAGGTCTTGTTATATAGGTCTTGTGGAGGTTCGCTTCCAGCCGTGTATCGAGTAGGGTTGCCTCCGTTCATCCCAATCGAAACACACATTCCATTCCCAAGCTTGGATGGAAGGTCGCAATCTGTTTCACTCCCGTTCATATCAGCGAAACCCTCTTGGGGTAAAATGGTACTCATCCATTGTTTTTAATAGTTTGCAAAGGGTCGTGGAGGGGTCTTCGGAAGGGAAACTGCTTCTTTACCTAAGTTACGCCGACTTCAAGGGCCGTGCGTTGTGTCATAAAGGGGGTTTGAAGGATGAGCGAGTTGTACGTTGTAGGTGGGGCTTTACGAACCAGTCTGTTCAAGCAGTTGCCGGAGTGGAACTCTTGCAAGAAAGCCCTGATCCTCAAAGTAAGCCCTCCCGCCAAGACTTCTGAAGTCTTGGTGGAATACGACTCGCCTGAAGACGCCTGTCCGGCGGACTCGCCCTCAATCTTGTTTAAGTCGGGCACGGTGGCGGATGACAAATTGTATGTCTGTACTCCGACGGAAGTGCTCGTCTATCAACTGCCTGGTTTTGAACTTCTGCATTACGTATCCCTTCCTTGCTTCAACGATCTCCACCACGTTCGCCCAACTCCCGAAGGCAACATTTTGATCGCAGACACGGGCTTGGACATGGTTGTGGAAGTAACTCTTCAGGGAAAACTGCTGCGCGAATGGAGCGTTATCGGGGAAGACACGTGGAAACGATTTTCACGAGAGATCGACTACCGCAAGGTACCCGAAACCAAGCCTCATGCGTCTCATCCCAATCACGTATTTCAGTTGGACGATGAAGTTTGGGCCACGCGCTTCGATCAAAGAGACGCGATCAGCCTTACCCGCCCCGGAAGACGCATTGATATCGGAGTACAAAGGCCGCACGATGGCCACGTGGTGGGCGACCGGATCTACTTCACGACGGTCGACGGGCATCTGGTGATTGCGAACCGGCATACTCTGCAAGTCGAAGAGGTCTTCGATTTCAACGCGATCGACAATCCGCAGCATCTCGTGCTCGGTTGGTGTCGCGGCGTCGCAGTGATGGAGCAAAATAAAGTCTGGATCGGATTCACTCGCATTCGCTCCACCCGGTTCAAAGAAAACCTCATCTGGGCCAAGCACGGATTCGAAACTCGTAACAAGCCTACCCACATCGCCCTTTACGATTTGGCCAAAAAGAAATGTCTCGACGAGATCGACCTCGAGCCCTACGGTTTGGCAGTGCTGTTCAGTGTGCACGATGCTGAAAGGGTGAGCGCAAGAGCAAGTGGAAATGAAAGCACTCTCGCCAAGCCCGTTGGAGCGCAGTCCTCACGGGACAGCGCCGTATGAGTATTCGCAAAACAGTTAAAAACGTCGCCAGAAAGGCATTCGTGGCGAGTGGCGTCCTTCGATTTGCGCACAAGTTTGCCGCGCCCGCCGCCGTAGTTCTCCGCTACCACTCCATTCAGGATCGGCCTGAGCAATACGCCGACACCATTGGCTGCGACTCCATTCACGCAACCAAGATCTTCGAGCGCCACATGGAGTTGATTGCGAGCCGATTCAATGCCGTCAGCATGGATGATGTCGCGCTTTTTCTGAAAGGTGAGAAAAATCTGCCGCAAAGAGCCGTGGCCATTACCTTCGATGATGGCTATAAGGACAATTTTCGGTTTGCCGCTCCCATTCTCAACCGGCTTGGAGTCCCGGCGACATTTTATGTTCTAGTCGATTCCGTGGATCGGTCGAAAGCGCCATGGTATTGCCTGCTGCGCCACGCATTCTTAACCTCTCGAAGGCCGAACTGGAAAGATCCTGACTCGGGTATGGTTCGCGAATTGACCGACGCGCAAGCCCGCGAAACAGCCTTTCTGAACGCTGCCGGTGTTTGCTCCAAAGCAAGTGCGCCGGCGCGCGAAGAGTTCATCGAGAGTGCGCTGCATTCCCTCGATCCGGCGTCGTTCCCCAACGAAACCGATCTCATGATGACCTGGGATGACGCCCGTACACTCGTGAAATCCGGTCACATCGTGGGCTCGCATACCATGACCCACCCAAACGTGGCCCAGGTTTCCGCGGACGAAGCGCGCACCGAACTGAGGGACTCGAAACTGAAACTAGAAATGGAACTCGGAGAACCGTCGAAGCATTTTTCATATCCGCATCCGGCTCTCAACCCGCATTGGAATGAGGCCACTTTGAAAATTACCGAAGAGCTTGGCTACACGACTGCCGTGACCACGACGTCCGCCGCCGTGCGGGCCAACGCCCGTCCCCTGGCGATTCCTCGAACCTATATACCTAGGGAGCAATCGGAATTTCTGTGGCACATCGAGCGAACATTACTGTCCCACACGGGTGGCGCGTGATGGCAACGGAAGACTCTCAATTCTCGAAAAACGAAGTTAGTGGCGTTTTCGATCGCATGGCTTCGTACTACGCCGACGAGCGCGGACAGTCGCCCTGGTTTCAGGCGCAGCTCAAGATTGTTCTGGAGATGCTGGATTCCGAAAAGGGGCTTATTCTCGACATCGGCTGCGCCGCGGGTGCCGAGTTTGAGCCGCTGCTAGCTCGCGGATTTCAGATTGTAGGGATCGATTATTCTCCAGAAATGCTGACTTTGGCTCATCAGCGTTTCGGCGCATCGCACGCTGTGCAGCTTTCCCGCGCCGATGCAGAATTGCTACCCTTTCCTGACGCCAGTTTCGATCATGTCGTTTGCCTGGGCGTATTCGAATATCTATCGACCTATGACCGCTGTCTGGAAGAGATTCGCCGCGTTCTGCGCCCTGGAGGCGTGGCGATTATCTCGTTGCCAACGCGCATCAGCTTGGATCGTCTCTCCCTCAATTTGTTCAACCTCACCGCCGTCCCTGCGTGGAGAGCGATCAAGAGACTCAGAGGCAAACGCACCTCCGGCAAACCGGTGGGCCGCCGCTGGAATCGTTGTATCCCCTGGCAGGTTCCGGCGCTTCTTCACAAGCATGGTTTCAATCCAGAACATAGCGCTTACTCAGGGTTCCTGCTGTTTCCTCTCGGAAAACTTTGGCCAGCAGCGGAGTTCCGACTTTTCTCGCTGATGGAGCGGTTTTCCAAATCCCACATTCTGGGCTGGACACTAAGCCAGTATTTGGTTAGCGCCAGGAAAATAGGATCAGGGTAATTGTGGTACGGATGGCAGCGCACCTCTCCGACCCTCCCCAAAAACTGAAGTGATGCCACGATGACACAGCAATTTCCACGGGAGTGCTCTGTGGGATAAAGAGGCTCTCCCAGATTTGCAGTACTAAAGGCAACTAGGAAGAAACGAAACGAAGAAACATAATGGAAAGAAATCCCCTTAAGGTCGTGGTTTTCACCTCGGTTCCGCCGCATCGTGTGGAGCGAATCCTGGCGCGCATTCGTCGCGACGCTCCGCAAGCGCAATTAGTCGGCGTGTTGTACGCACCTTTCGTTCCCAAGACTCTGCAAAAGCGTATGGCAACATGGCGGAAGAAGATGAAGCGTCTGGTGTACTGGCGCTATGTACTGCATCGCATCTTCGCCACGATCAATCGCAAACTCACCAGCCTGCTGGACGCCTTCATTCGTTTCATTCACGCCGCTCCGAGGTGGCCGAACGGCAACCATGTCTACGGAGTCGATGATTTGAAGGCAGCCTGCAAAGCCAACGGAATCGAGCTCTTCGTTACCCCCGACATTCACTCCGAACCTGCGCTCGAATTTGTGCGGAGCCTCAACGCCGATCTCGGCCTGGTGTTCGGCACACGCATCCTGAAGCCTGTTCTCTTCGAAATTCCGAAGCTGGGCTCGATCAACATTCACAAACGTAAGGTGCCGGATTACCGCGGAGGCGGTGCCGTCGGGCTCTGGGAGTTACTTGACGATAA
Source organism: Terriglobales bacterium (assembly GCA_049674665.1). Taxonomy (GTDB): domain Bacteria; phylum Acidobacteriota; class Terriglobia; order Terriglobales; family Acidobacteriaceae; genus Acidiflorens. The sequence goes on along the minus strand of JBATZM010000103.1, from coordinate 80,103 downwards.
GAAAGAAATCGGAGTGACCGTTCACCGCGTCGAAGCCAAGGTCGATGTCGGAGGAGTAATTCGATCGGCCCTGATTTCGATCGAGCCCTTCGACGATCTCGAGAGTCTAGCGTTGAAGGCTGACATCGTGGGAGCGGATCTCATCGTAGCTGCGATTCGCGATTTCGCCAATGGAACCGTGACGGAGACGCCGCAAACCGGCCCCGGCAAACTGTATCGAATTCCGTCCGCCGAAGACCAGTTGCAATTGAAAAAGAAACTAGCGGCGCAGCGCAAAGGTAAAGGTACAAGTACAGCTAGCGTTAATGATAACGCCAACCCTTATCGCCGGCCGGCATGGAGATTACTGCTCAAATCTCTACTGAATGCTGTTCCCGTCGCACTCCGTAATCGGCGGTATCGGCGAGAGGGAAATTATCCGGTGATGATCCTCCGTCATCATCTGGTTTCCGACCGTCCTCATCGCAACGGCGTTTCGACCGTCGACTTCCTGCGACAGGTAAATTACTTGCTGCGGCACTATCGCGTGGTGAGTCTGACCGAGGCAGTCGAATTGATACGCAAGGGTGAGGTCAAGGTACCCACCGTCGCCATTACGTTTGACGACGGCTATGCCGACAATTTTGTGAATCTGAGAGCCGTCTCAGAAGAAACCGGCGTCCCCATCGGATACTTCATCTCCACTGAGCACATTTCGAACGGACGCGAATTCGCGCATGACCAGAAGGTAAATCAGCACGGTTTTCTACCTAATACCTGGGAGCAAATCGACGTTCTGCAGCGCTTCGGATATGAAATCGGCAGCCATACCCGCAATCACGCCGATTGCGGCTCGACCGATGAGGAGTTCCTGCGCCGCGAGATCACTGGTTCGTTTGAGGACATCCAGCGGAAGTTAGGCGCGCCGCCCAACCACTTTTCTTTTCCATTCGGTCGACCCCAGAATATTTCTGCACCGGCTGTAGCCATTGCCCGCGCTACCTATAAAAATATTTTCTTGGCCTACGGAGGCGGTAACTTTCACAAAGATGCCAGCCAAATACTGAAACGCAGCAATTTTCCTCACACAGTGTGGGAGCTAGAACTCCAATTGCAATCCATCCTGAACAAGGATGAAGGATGAAGAAGAGCCACTCCCAGTGCAGCCGCGCATCGACGAGAACTGGTTGAACCGGTCACATATAGTCGAAATCTACGCGCACTGCTAAAATTAAAACCTAAACCTGCCATCCGATGGGGCTATAGCTCAGCTGGGAGAGCGCATCGTTCGCAACGATGAGGTCGTCAGTTCGATCCTGACTAGCTCCACCAAATCTTTCAAGCACTTGCGGAGAGACGGTTTCAGTAGCATTCTTGCGGCAGAGTCGAGCCGACGTCAATTCCTCGAAGTTTCGAGCCGGGCTCGAAGCCTGAACCGGAATAGGAGCACAAGATGTCGCAAGCCTTCTCTATTTTCTTTGTTCTTAGACGCCAAGCGCGGTCAATTTTTATTCGCGTAGTACCTGCGGTTATTCTCGGTGTCGCCTTCTTTGCGTTGGCAGAATCACCCAAAGCTGCGTCGCCGGGCAAGGCATTGGAAATCTACTTTGTCGACGTCGAAGGCGGCCAGTCAACGCTCTTCGTCACGCCCAAAGGCCAATCGCTGCTCATCGATACTGGCTGGCCCGGTAACGCCGGACGTGATGCGGACCGCATCGTTGCTGCGGCAAAGAAAGCCGGTCTATCGAAAATCGATTTCGTTCTGCTTACCCACTATCACACAGACCATGCCGGAGGTGTGCCGCAACTCGTCGCCAAGATTCCCGTGGGCACGTTCATCGATCACGGTCCGAACCGCGAGCCGGGCAATCAGGAAACCGAGCAGAGCTGGGAAGCCTATCAGAAGCTGGTCTCAAACCAGAATGTGAAACGAATCATTGCAAAAGTCGGCGATATCCTGCCGATCGAGGGATTACATGCGGAGGTCGTGAGTTCCGATGGCATATTACTTCAGAAGCCTTTGCCCGGCGCCGGAGCCGAAAATTCCGCATGTCCCACGACTGAAAAGCGGCCAGCGGACCAGACCGAGAATGCCCGCTCGCTCGGTACGATCATCACCTTCGGCAAGATTCGAATCCTCGATCTCGGTGATCTTACGTGGGATAAGGAACTAGAACTTGTTTGTCCCATTAACAAACTTGGACCCGTCGACGTCTTCATTGTCTCGCATCATGGCTGGTTACAGAGCAACAGCCCGGCTCTTCTCGCTGCCATTTCACCGCGCCTTGCCATCATGGACAACGGAGCAGACAAGGGTGGTTCACCTTCGTCGTGGGATATCATCAAGAACTCTCCGAGACTTGTGGATCTCTGGCAGCTTCATTTTTCAAATGAAGGTGGCGCGACCCACAATTCTGCCGATTCTCTTATCGCCAATCTTCAGGGACCGGATGCGGGCAACTATCTGAATCTCTCAGTTTGGGCGGACGGTGAGCTTGAGGTCTACAATTCACGAACACAAACTACCAAACACTACCCGACCCGGCAATAATCTCGAGACTCACGACGGCTCAGGAATTGGGTCGATTCGGCCAAGCAAGAATACGTACCCGGCAATGCCGACTATCAGAAAAGCGCCAGCTGCCCCAAACGCCCAAAAGAACGAGTGTGTGATCTGCGCGACATAACCTGTTGCAATCGGCGCGGCAATCGCCGAGAGCTGATTCCCGAAATTCAAGATTCCACCCAGCGTTCCCACGCTCTCCCGTGGGGCGATTAGTGAAGGTATAGACCAACCCACCGGCGCGGCCGCAGACAATCCCCCGATCGCCAGACTGATCCACACGACGGCAGCGATGGTGCTTTGCGAGTACGCTGCTCCTATAACTCCCAAGCCGAGCGCGGTGCCGCCGACGAGGATTGCCTGCCGGACCAACGATGCATCGCGACCTCGTTGGATTAATTTGTCTACCAGCCAGCCGCCCATGAGAATGTCCGTAAACGTTGCAAAGAGCCAGGGCACGCTGGTGTACATAACAGAGTGCATCAAATCCAGGTGATGAGTTGACGAGAGATACGAAGGCATCCAAGTCAGCAAGAGATAGAAGGTGTAGTTGTACGACGCAAAGCCCAGCACCAGGCCCCAGACCTTCCGTTGGCGCAATAAATATCCAAGCGGAGCGCCCCTTGCAGCCTTAACTCGGTCTTCGGGTTGCGCTCCACGATGCAGGATAAAATCACGCTCCGCAGCGGACAACGATTTGTCTTCGCTGGGGTTCCTGTAGAACACGCAAAATATAACAAAATACAACAGGCTGATCACGCCAGTCGCGGCGAAACTCCATCGCCATCCGAAGCGCAACAACAGTAGCCCGAGCACGGGGATGCCAATGGCAGGGGCAAGCTTTGCAGCAGAATCGAAGATCGCGGTCGCCAGGCTCCGCTCTTCCACCGGAAACCAATACCCGACCGCTTTTGCATTCGCTGGAAACGTGGGAGCCTCGCCCACTCCGAGCAGAAGCCGCGCTGCCATGAAACCTGTCAATCCAGTCGAAATCGCCGCGGCAAACGAGGCGACGCTCCACAAAAGCGCTCCGATCCGGCCAACCAGTTTCACTCCAAATCGATCCAGGATCAGGCCGGAGGGAAGTTGCAACGCAGCGTAGGTCCAACTATAGGCGCTCAGTAAGAATCCAAACGTCACAGTGGAAATGCCGAATGCATTGTGCAGTGCTTCTTGCGAGACTGAGAGATTTACCCGATCGAAGTAGTTCACCAACACACCGAATCCCAGCAGTAAAGCGATGCCCCAACGCCTGCGCGGGACTGTGTGCACTTCCGAAATCGCCACCGGCGTCATTGCAATCGGTGTCATGGTTTGAGCTTGGATTCCATTTGCTTTAATGTCACGCGAGTTTTCGTCTCGACTTCATATCAGCAATCCTCGTACTGTAAGCCAAACTCGTAGGAACTTGAAGATGCAAATTCCGGATTTTGTAGTGGAGCTTCAACGTGATCATTTGAATTGTGCTGTGTCCACGCGTAAGATGCTGCGTGCTGTGACGAGCAAGGATAGCTGTCGAAAGGTAACCCTGATGAAGATATTGTCCATTTCCCTATTTTTGTTATTTATCTCCTCCACCCTATTGGCTGAAAATGCCGCAGCGCAGTCTAGTTATGATTTGCGATCTCCCGATGGACGAATCGAAATCAGAATCCGCACCGCCGAGCAAATTAACTATGACGTGGTGCTCAATGGCGCCGCCGTGCTGCGAGACTGCCCGCTCTCTCTCGACATCGATCACAAAAAACTGGGGCTGGAGCCCAAGGTGCTCACGGCCAAGAAGAGTAGCGCCGACCACGTGCTGGAACCGGTCGTGCATCAGAAATCGGCGAAGATCCTGGAAAAGTTCAACGAGCTGCGGCTTGAAATGGACGGCAGTTATGCCGTTGTATTCCGTGCCTACAACGAAGGCGTCGCATACCGTTTCGAAACTTCTCTCCCACAGGCACAAGTGAAAGTCTACGGTGAAGAAGTGCATTTCAATTTCCCTGGAGTGAACACGGTTGTTTACTATGGACAGGAAGACAGCTTCTACTCGCATAATGAACGGCACTATGTGCCGCTGCGCACCAGCGAAATCCTGCCGGAGTTTCTTGCAACGCTGCCAGCCGTTGCGGAAGCCGCCGAAGGCGCGAAGTTAGCCATTGCGGAAGCAGGCGTCGAGGACTATCCCGGAATGTGGCTGCGCGGCACGGGTGGACCTGGGCTGGTGGCGGCGTTCCCCCCTTATCCGCTAAAAGAAGTGCAAACCAGCGATCGCGATTTCAGGGTGACCGAGGCCGCCGATTATATTGCGGTTACATCCGGTACGCGCACATATCCGTGGCGGCTCGTGGGCATCACCGAACACGATGGCGACCTGCTCACCAATCAGTTGGTGTGGCTGCTCGAAAAACCTTCGCAACTGGAGGACACTTCGTGGATTAAGCCCGGCATGTCCACTTGGGATTGGTGGTGCGGCTGGAATCTCTACGGCGTGGATTTCAAAGCCGGAGTCAACACTGCAACCTACAAATATTACGTCGACTTTGCCGCCGCACACGGCATCCCGTACATTCTTCTGGACGAAGGGTGGTACAAGCTCGGTAATGTTCTCGAAGTAGCTCCCGATCTAAATATGGAAGAGCTATCCGCATACGCGAAGCAAAAAAATGTGGGGATTCTTCTTTGGCTGGCGTGGAAGTCGCTGGACGATCAATTGATACCCGCGCTGGATTTATACGCAAAGTGGGGAGTCAAGGGCATTAAGGTCGATTTCATGCAGCGCAGTGATCAGCTGATGATCGACTTTTTTTACAAAGTTAGCAGCGAAGCGGCCAAGCGCAAGATGCTGGTTGATTTTCACGGCGACCAGAAACCGGCTTCCATGACGCGCACGTGGCCCAATCTGATCGGCACGGAAGGCGTTCGCGGTATGGAGTGGAGCAAGTGGAGCTGGGAGTCGGAGCCAAAACATAACATGACGCTGCCCTTTACCCGAATGTTTCTCGGCCCCATGGATTTCACGCCGGGCGCAATGCGCAATGCCACGCGCGCCACGTTTGCTCCGATCGGAACGCAGCCCATGGCGATGGGCACGCGCTGCAATCAACTCGCAATGTATGTGGTCTTCGACAGCCCGCTGGGAATGCTCTCCGACAGCCCATCGAACTACTTGCGCGAACCAGATGCCTTGGATTTTCTGACTGCAGTCCCTACCACTTGGGACGAGACCAAGGCTCTCGATGCGAAAATAGCCGAGTACGCGCTGGTAGCCCGGAGAAATGGCCGCGACTGGTATCTAGGCGCGATGACCGACTGGACCCCGCGCGATCTGACAGTCGATTTTTCTTTCTTACCCGAAGGCACATTCTGGCTTGACGCCTATTCGGACGGCGTCAATGCTGACCGCAATGCCAGCGACTACAAGAGAGAAAAAATCCAGGTGACCAAATCCACAAAGCTGAAAATCCATTTGGCATCGGGAGGTGGCTGGGCGGCGAGACTTCATCCGTAGGTCGACGAGTCGGCGGGGACGCCCGACTCTCCAACGATAACAATCACGTGGTTTTTGTTGGCGATTTGGCCGGCTCGACAATGCCGTCACCCTCGCGGATGGTTAGGATCTGATTTGCCTTTACCTGCGTGAAGCGCTCGATCTTTTGTGTAGTCGGCCATTTCACTTCAATCAAGTCTGCCATCGGCGCCTTTCCCAATCCGAAATGCAGACGCAAGTCGCTCTGCGACATCACGCTTGATCCACTGTGGACTTCGTCCATCTGGATGTGATTGCCCGTGACTACACGCACGCGAGCCCCAATGGCGGTGCAGTTGCACTTAGTCCCGATCAATTTGATCTTGATCCAATTCTGTTTGTTGCCGCCATCATTGCGCAACAGCGAAGGCAAATCGTTCATGTTTAAAATCAATGCGTCGATGTCGCCATCGTTGTCGTAGTCGCCAAATGCGGCACCGCGGCTGGAAAATCGCTCAGTGATGCCTGGCCCCATGGCGGACGAAACATCGTTGAAATGGCCGTTGCCCATGTTCTTGTACACAAGGCGCGGATTCTTGAAGGTCTGGCCAATGTCGTGTCCGCCGATCTCCGGATAGACATGTCCGTTGACCTGCAGAATGTCCGGCCAACCGTCATTGTCATAATCGATAAATCCGCATCCCCAAGCGACATACTGGTTGTTGATTCCGATGCCGGAGGAAAATGTCACATCGTTGAACGTGCCATCCCCGTTATTGTGGTAAAGGTTGCACGTATCGTCGGCAAAATTGGTCTTGAAGATGTCAAACCAGCCGTCGCAGTCGTAATCGCCAACCGCCACGCCCATTCCTGCCTGCTCGTGCCCATTCTCGCTATAAGCGCATCCCGCCATAACGGCCACGTCGGTGAAAGTGCCGTCGCGGTTGTTGTGGAACAGAATGCTGGGTTCTGAGTCCACAGCTACATAAATGTCCGGCCAGCCGTCGTTATCGAAATCATAAGAGACCGCGGTAATTGAATATCGCGGACCCGGTTTCAGGATGCCCGACTTTTCCGAAACATCAGTGAAAGTTCCGTCGCCGTTGTTGTGATAAAGAACATTGGTGTCGCCGGGGAGTCCACGCGGCCCACACATTACAGGAATACCCTTCCACTGGCAAACCGCGGGATCGCTGGCCGACGGCGTGTTTGCCGGATCAAGTTTGATGTAGTTGCATACGAAGAGATCTAGATGACCGTCGCGGTCATAGTCAAGGAAGGTGCAGCCGGCGCCCCAGCGGACGCGTTCATCGTACAAGCCGGTCTTGCGAGTGACATCGGTAAATGTGCCGTCGCCGTTGTTGTGGAAAAGAATATTGTGTCCCCAGAAGCAGCAAAAGAGATCATCCCAGCCATCGTTGTCGTAGTCGCCGACGCAGACGCCCGTCTGCCATCCGGTGCGCGCGATCCCGGATTTTTCCGCGACGTCAGTGAACGTGCCATCGCGGTTGTTCTTGTAGAGATGCGACGTGGGGGCCTGCCCGGCTGGCCAGTGCTCGCCTAGTCGCGTTCCATTGGTCAAATAAATATCCAGCCAGCCGTCATGGTCGTAATCGAAAAAAGCGAGCCCGCTGCCTTTCGCTTCGATGATGTAGCGCTTGTGATCCGGAGATCCCCAGACGTTTGGAAGGTTGAGTCCGGCTTCGCGAGCTACGTCCACGAACTGCACCTGGGAGGCGGAAGTCGCGGTGGGATTTGCGGCAGGCGCCGACTCAAGGACAAGACCGCGCCGCCACTTCCATAACGGCGTGGCGAGTGCATCAACCAGCGTGCTGCCGAGAACGACCAGGGAAGAACCGAGGAAACGCCGACGGGGAAAATTCATTTTCCGGCCGCGGTCTTTGTTGGGGTTGTTGTCACGATCTTTGTCGCGACCTTTGCCGCGATTCTTGGAAACTTGTGCGGGACAATTCCCGAGCCTTCTTTTACCGCGATGATCTGGTCGATAGGCACGTTCGCCAATCGATCCACCTGTCCACTCGGCCAAGTAATCTCCAAAGATTCGATCTTCGTACGTTCTCCTAAGCCAAAATGAATTCGAGGATCGCTTGCCGACATGTAACTCATTCCGCCCTTAGCCTGTTCAACCTGCGTGAAACCGGGCGAGATCAATTTGAGCGAAGCGCCGATGCCATCGCGATTCGACTTGGTTCCAATCAAGAGAACGGTCAGCCAATGGTTGGCACTTCCACCGTCGTTGTGCAGGAGAGATGGATAATCGCCGCGATTGTTGGTGACGATGTCGATGGCGCCGTCGTTGTCGTAATCGGCCGTCGCCAAACCGCGCCCCGCGATCGGGCGCATGAAATCCGGGCCCAGCGACTCAGACACTTTTTCAAACCGACCCTTCCCCAGATTGCGAAACATGAGTAACGGCTCTTTGTACGATACCTCGGCGTGATAGAGCTCAACATTATCGACCATAGCGCCGTTGAGTTGCAGGATATCGTTCCATCCATCGTTGTCATAGTCCAGGAATTTCATGGCTACGCCGCTCAGCAAGACCGCTTTGTTTCCGATGCCGGAACGAAATGTGTCATCGGTGAAAGTACCATCCCGATTGTTGTGATAGAGACGATTCAATTCGAAGTCAAGGTGAGTAATGTAGACATCCTGCCAGCCATCGCCATCAACATCGGCGGCATCGATGCCCATGCCGGCTTCATAGCTTCCGTCCTCGCTCGCGGCCAAGCCGGAAGCCAGCGAAACGTCTTCAAACGTTCCGTTGTGCTTGTTGATGAAGAGAAAATTCGGCCACGTGTCATTAGCGATGGCAATATCGGGCCAGCCATCATTGTTGAAGTCTGCCAGCACCACGCCCATGCCCTTGGCTTCGGGTTTGCCTACTCCTGATGCATCGCTCACGTCGGTGAAAGTTCCATCGTGATTGTTGTGGTAGAGCTTGATGCGCTGGCCTTTGTAATTGCCAGGATGGCAGTAGGAACGATAGCCTGGCCGATGCTCGCCGCACCAAATATTATTCTTTGGCGTCCAGTCGATGTAGTTAGTAACTACCAAGTCGAGCCAACCGTCTTTGTCGTAATCGAACCAGCCTGCGCTGGTAGACCATCCACCCTCATCGGCGACGCCGGCTTTTGCAGTAACGTCCGTGAAAGTGCCATTGCCATTGTTGTGATAGAGAATAGCGCGGCCATAGCCAGTCACATACAGATCTGGATAGCCGTCATTGTCGAAGTCACCGACAGCAACCCCCTGGCCGTAGTGACCTTCACCGCCCACGCCAGCTTTCTCGGTGACATCGGTAAAGGTTCCGTCGCCGTTGTTGTGATAAAGCGCGCAGCGCAAGGGGTGTGGCGGTTTGTAGATATCGGTAGCAGCGGACTGGACAAAGAATAGGTCCATCAACCCATCCTGGTCGTAGTCGAGCCATGCGACCCCCGTGCCCATGGTTTCGAGGTAGTACTTTTCGTCGGTTTGAGTAGAGTCCTGCTGAAAAGTGATTCCGGCGGCCTGGCGCATATCAGTGTAGCGAAACGGAATTCCAGCGTCTTGTTTTTTGGGAGCCTGCGCCGTAGAAATCTTCGCATCGACGGATAGGCTGATCAGAGTGAGGATGAGAACCACGCCATATCCGATTTCGAGAGCAAGTCCCCGACTTATTTTCGACGTTCTAGTCATTCGCAGATTAGTGGAGTCTTTCACAAAGTACGGTCGGCGATCATTAGCGCCAATTGAAGCACCTGCTGGCGGGCGATCATCGGAATAGGCTGGCCTCCCGGAGCAGAACTCGCTGGAGTCTTGGACAGAGTTTCTTCGATCCGGCTCACGTCCAAACCTCCGGCGCTGCTTCCCTTGAAGCGGTTGAGCACCTCGCGTGCTTTCTCAATCTGTCCCGTTTGATAATAAAAAACGCCGAGGGTGGAATAACTGCCGGCCCACTCCGGCAGTAACTCCACGGCACGTTCCAAGCGCTCGCCAGCCAGTCCGGCGTTACCTTGCAGTACTGACACAAGCCCCAAGCCCCAAAAGATTTTCCCAGAGCCGGGAATTCGCGCGCGACCCTTCTGTAGGGTCTGCTCAGCGCCACTGAGATCGTTTTCACGAAACTGGACCAGCGCGAGCGAGAGATAGTACTGGTCGTTGTCGGGATTCCGGCTGATCGCATTGCGGAAGATTTCGGCTGCTTTGGCGGTTTCACCAATGTGAACCTGTACGTCCCCTAGCAGTGACATGAAAGCATCGTCTTGCTGGCCGGTTGCTGAAAGGGTCTGCGCAGCATCGAGCGCTTTGTCATAAATACCTGCGCGGAAATAAGCATCTGCCAAATCGAATTTCACGTCGTCGGAATCGGGATTCGCGCGTAGTGCAGTTTGGAAATGTTGAATGGCGTCATTGTACAAACGATACCTTGCGAGCAATACGCCGATGCCAGTCTGGGTGCGATAGTCATCGGCACTGACTTGGTCAAGCTGCGCGATCGTTTGTCGAGCCTCATCCGGTTTTCCAAGCTTCAGATAAGTTTCGGCGAGCAGATATAAGTCCTTAGGCTGGCCAGGATGTTTCTGGATTTGCTCAAGTAGTTCGGTTACGTCAAGTTGAGTGCGTTGTTGAAGAGAAAGCTGGGAACGACTGTCAAGGTAGTCAAAAAGGTGCTGATAGGGATAAGGCCCAGTAGAAGCATTCTTCGAGAGCGTTTGAAAAACATTTAAGTCTCGCTGTGCGGTCGCCGTCTGATGGAGACTTCTCTCTACCATGGCGAGTTTGTAGTAGCCGGTAGCGGGATCACGGCTTACTTTCACGTATCTCCGAAGAAGCTCCGCTGCCTCCGTGAACTTCTTATCTTTGGTCCGCAGATTTGCTAACTCCAATAAGCCATCGGGCAAATCTGGATTCGAATGGAGAGCCTGCTGAAGCATTTCTTCGGCTCGCGCATAATTTCCTTGTCGTTCTTCGATATAGCCGATGTTGAATAAGCACGAGGCATTGTGCGGATCCTGTTTTAGTCCCTCCTGGAAATATTTCAGGGCCTCATCGAAGCGTCCCAGGTGCCGGTACGAGAGCCCCATAAAAGTGTAGGAGCGTGCCGACGGGTCGATGGCAATGAGTTGTTTGAATTCGTCAATCGCTTTTTCCGACTTGCCGGCCATGAAGTAGCTTTCGCCCAGCGCGGCGTGGAGATCGGCCCGTTGTGGTGCAATGGCTAAGCCTGACTCGAGCAGGGGTATCGCGTCTTCGTAATAATTCTGGGTCATGCTGACCCGAGCCATCAGATAGATAATGTCGGTATTTTTTGGCGCAAGTTTATGGGCGCGCACCAGCAAATCGAGAGCGTCGACGGGCTTCGCCTGTTGGGAATCAACTTGCGCCAGCAGATAAAGGGTTTCAGCAGAATCGGGCTTCAACTTCAGCGCACGATTCAGTGCAAGTGCGGCCTTCGCGTCTTCGCCACCGCGAAGATAAATCTGCCCGAGGTTATGGAGAATTTCGAAAGTTTCAGGTTGCAGCGCGTTCGCCTGCTCCAGTTCGAGTTGCGCAGCCTTGTATTGCTTTTGCTCTCCCAGCAGCACGCCGAGCGTGAAGTGCAACTGAACATCTTGTTTGTTCTCTGTCGACATCAAGTGCGCGGTTCTCAATGCCTCGGCAGTCTTGCCTGCCTGCAAATACGCGCGCACCAGGCTGAACTGAGTCTCGACGGTTATTGGATGCACTCGCCGAAGGTGCTCTATAGCCGCGACCGGTTCTCCCTTGGCAATCAAAAGCAGAGCCAGGTTGTAGTTAGCATCGCGATTGGCCGGAGCCAGGCTCAGGGCCTTTGTGAATTCTTTTTCGGCGAGATCGAACTTTTGTTGGGCAACATACAGATTGCCCAGGTTGTTGTGAGTTGTCGCAGAGTTGGGAGCCAGTTGCAGCGCGTGCTGGAACGCGTCGGCGGCATCGACGTAGTCTTTCTCGTCGGCGCAGGCAATTCCCATCAGATTGTAAGCATCGACGTTTGCCGGATTCAGATCGATCTGTTCCTGGATCTTTTCTTTGGCTTGCTCGAAAAGGCCTTGCTCGATAAGAGTCTCGGCCTCCTGAAAAGGGGAACCAGTCTTGGCCGAGGGTGGCGTATTGCGGTGATTGACAGTGGGTTGTTGAGCTAACTCTTGAGTCAGTGCAGGGCAGGGAATCGCAAGCACTGCTAGAAGGAGCAATCCTGGTAATCCCAGACGGCTATTAATACTCCGAATCTTTAGTGAGGCGCAACCCAACATCCACTCATGTCTCTTCGAGGGCTCAATATAGCATTTCAAGTGTCTGCTGAGCCAGCTTATGTTGCAACCGCCCAACAGAAGCGCTTGCAAACCGCACGTGCTTTTTTGTCTGGCACTATCGAGTCTGTCAACGGAGAGAAGGCGCGCCTAATGGGGAGCAGGTCCGGAGGAATCTCCAACCACTAGTTCGACCGCGATCTTATATCCCTTGCCTTGAGGGTTGGCAGTACTGGAGAGCTCGTGCAGCGCGTCGGCTGCCAGTTGGCCAAGAGTCTCGCGATGAATGTCCACGGTGGTGAGCGATGGATTGCTGTATTCGGCGAGGCGTGTCCTGTCGAATCCGGTAACGGAGATATCCTGGGGTACACGGCAACCAGCACTCAGTAAGCCTTTGATCACTCCGACGGCTGTGAGATCGTTCACAGCCATGACCGCAGTTGGCCGCGGAGAAATCTTGGCAATTGCCGCCCCGGCGGCCAGCCCGCCCTCGAAACGCAAATCGCCCGGCAACACAGGCCCCGGCTCTAATCCTAGAGCTCGCATGGATTGTTCGTAAGCATGCAAGCGCGCAAGATTGGATTTCAGTCGAGGCCTCCCGGCAACAAAAGCAATGTGCCTGTGTCCATTCGCATATAGATATTTCACAATCTGTTCAATGCCAGAAAAGTAATCGATGTCCAGATTGCTCATGTAATCGCGAACGGGTACCAGGCCGAGAAAAGTTACGGCAATCATTCTTCGGCCAAGTTCATGGACCAGCCGGAGGCTGATCTCCGATGTCATAATCGCGACGCCACGAACTTTGTGTTCCATCATTCTTGAAGCGGCATCGCGAGTTCTGCGCGGATCGTAATTTGTGTCGCTGACGATAGCGTCGTAGCCAAGGTGGCGGGCGCGCTCTTCGAAACTCTTTATCACTTCCGGGAAAAATGGGTTCTCGATGTCGGACACGATGATCCCGAGGGTGCGGCGCTCCCGCGAAGCCAGACGGCGCGCATGAACGTCGGGAATGTATCCCAACCGCTTGACTGCCAGCAGGACGCGGCGGCGAGTTTTGGGCCCCACCTTACCAGTCTTGTTCAGGACATTAGAAACAGTCGCAATCGAGACATTGGTAGCTTTCGCAACATCGCGAATGGTTACACTCATAGCTTGCGGTAATTAGCCGTTCTGGAGCGGCCCAAATCGATGTTGTCGGGATATTTTTCCCGTCGCGCCGAAGCAACACGGAGTATAGACCACTAAAAATTTCTTGACAACGCTTACTACGCCGTGTTACTTAAACGACGCTACTAGAATTAGGTTATTTAGATTAAACGGTTAAGCCACAAATGACTATGAAATTACATATGTGGCGGCTGTGATAAGTCATACGTTGGGGAGTGCAAGGCTTGCCCGGGTGCAGGCCTTTTGGAAGCTCAAAGGAGAGCGAATGAACCGACAGACCATGTCTTGGATGCTGCGAGGTGTATTGGCACTTGCTGTCTGCGCTATTCTCAACGTCAGCTTCCTCCAAGCTCAAGTTGATACCGGTTCCATTACGGGAATCGTCACGGACGCTTCAGGAGCCGTCGTCGGCGGAGCTAAAGTCACGCTCACCAACGAAGGCACGGGGACGAGCTTATCAACTACGGCGGCTGAGGACGGGCACTATGAGTTTAGCCCGGTAAGGATTGGAGTTTACAAGCTTGATGCCTCCTCGAAGGGCTTCAAGACTGTAGTCCAAACCCATGTCACCGTTGACGTGAGCGCGAACGTCCTGGTCAATTTCAAGCTTCAACCAGGAAGCGTGACCGAAACGATCGAGGTCACAGCAGCCGCTCCCGTGCTCCAGACCCAGGATGCATCTGTTGGCCAGGTGGTCGACGCGCGCAGCGCAAATGATCTTCCACTGAATGGCCGCAACTTCACGTTTCTCGCTCAACTCGCCGCCGGCGTGAACACGCCTCAGTCCGACACGCGCGGCAATGCCCAATTCGGTGCTTTCACAGCCAATGGCAATCGGCCGGCGCAAAACAATTACATGCTCGACGGTATCGACAACAATTCCGACACCGTGGACTTCTTGAACGGCACCAACTTTGTTGTGCTTCCACCGGTCGACGCGATTGCGGAGTTCAAGGTTCAAACCTCGGACTTCAGCGCCGAGTTTGGGCGCTCGGGAGCTGCCGTTCTTAACGCGACCATTAAATCTGGCACCAATAGTTTGCACGGCACGGTTTGGGAGTTCTTCCGCAACGATATTTTTGATGCTCCCGACTATTTTGAAAATGCTGGCGGCGTCCCCAAGGGCGAGTTGCGCCAAAACCAATTTGGCGGGTCCATCGGTGGCCCGATCATCAAGAACAAGCTCTTTTTCTTCGGCGACTATGAAGGATTGCGACGGATTCAGGGAACGATCTTGACTGGGTCCGTTCCCACGGCTGCGGAGATGAGTAGCCTGGCCACCTCTACGGCCAATTTCGCAGACTTGATCACTGGACAATACGTGAATGGCGTTCCGGTGGCACAAACCGATGCACTGAATCGAACTTCTCCTGTGGGGACTATCTACGACCCAGCAACCACGCGCACAGTTACCGCAGGCGATGTCGATCCCGTTTCAGGTTTGACGGCGACTGCTACAGGCTTTGTCCGTGATCCCTTTGGTACCTGCGCGCCAAGTACCGTCGCCTTTACTTTGGCGGGCTGCAATCTGAACCAAATTGCTACCTCGCGGTTGGACACCAATGCCATCGCGTTAATGCAGTTGTATCCTGCCCCTACTACTTCTTCACTTTTTACGAATTACGCTAATTCTCCAAAACTGGATGAACACCGCGATGCCTTTGACACCCGAGTGGACTATAACCTCAGTGACAAAAACCAGATATTCGCCCGATTCAGCTACGTAAACGACCCACAGTTCATTCCCAGCATTTTCGGAGGCGTGGCGGACGGCGGTGCTTTCCAACAGGGCAACCAGACGGCGAAATCCGAACAGGCTGCCTTAGCCTGGACCCATGTCTTTTCTCCAAATCTGGTCAACGTTGCCCGCGTCGGGTTTAATCACTTGCACACCACCCGGTCTTCCCCAGAGGCAGACGATCTGAGCGATATTCCTTCAACATACGGCATCCTGGGCGTTCCACAGGTGTCTGAGAATGGCGGACTTCCCGCCTTCGGAATTAATGGACTGGCAACTCTGGGCAGCAACTCGTTCCTGCCGTCGGATGAAATCACTTCTACTACCCAGATCACTGACGACCTTACCAAGATTTACGGCAAGCACACCTTTAAGATGGGCTTCGAGTGGCAGCACGTTAATTTCTCCACCCTGCAGCCGCCGTGGTCCCGCGGGGAGTTCGATTACGACGGTAATTTCACCGAAATACCAAACGTTGACGAGGGCAACACGGGCCGGGCAGCTTTCTTACTCACGCCCACCGCGCCGACTGTGGTCAATGCTCCACTTTGTGGATCAGTCGCTTGTAACGTGGGAGGCTCAACCAACATTTACGTTTCGAACATCTCCCTCACTGACAATGGAAAGAACTATTACGGAACCTATATCAACGACGATTGGAAGCTTACTCCCAAGCTGACCGTCAACCTCGGGTTGCGCTGGGACTTCTTCGGGCTGGTTTTAGAGCACCATGGGCAACAGGCCAACTTTGTTCCGAGCGGCCCCCCGACCGGCTCTGCGACATACATAATGCCGGGTGGAACAAACCCCGCTAGTTTTTCCACGAGCTTCGTCAATTTGCTCGCTGCGGATAACATAACTCCCGCGATCACGGGCGCCTACGGTGATGGACTCGGCAATTCACAGAAGAAGAATTTCGCGCCTCGTATCGGCTTCGCTTATCAAGCCGATTCCAAGTTAGTGGTTCGAGGCGGGTGGGGGATTTTCTACAACGGCTTTGAAAATCGCGGCTATTCGCCGAACTTGGGCGAAAACTATCCCTTCCAGTTTGATTTCAACTTCACTCCTCCAAGTGACGGTATCCCGACTACGTTCGCCGGCTGCCCCACGGCTGGTCCCGGTGGCACCGCAACTTTTGAGATGGGATTCTCCTGCACCCCGCTTCAGCCCACTGCGGTCCAAGCCAATGGTTTGCAGTTGCGCGGAATTCAGTTTGATTACCAGACGCCCTACACGATGAGTGGCAACTTAACCCTGCAGTACCAGCTAACGCCTACGTTAAGTTTTCAGGCTGGCTATGTGAATTCGCTCGCTCGTCACCTGGAAGTGTTTCCCGGCTCCAACAACCCTACGGCCGTTCTGCCCACCAACACACAGCTGACGAATACTCCTGGAGCCGGCGGTACTCCTGGATCCGGCGGTCTCCCCGCTTCCCAAGGGGGCCTGCCGTTTCCGGATTTCGGGGGGAACGCGAGCTATGCAGCCACGGCGGGCAACAGTCACTACAACGCGCTTCAAACCACGGTGGAAAAACGATTTGCGCGCGGGCTGAATTTCCTGGCCACCTACACATGGTCCCAGACGCGCACCGACGCTTTCGATCTGCTTAACAATGGGAGCTTAGGAGGCTACCGTGCTCCCGCTATACCGGGAGCTGGGATCAATTTTGACTACGGCTTGGCTCCGTTTGATATTCGGAACGTTTTCCACTTCAGCGGCGGCTATGAACTTCCCTTCGGTCAGGGCAAACGATTCCTCGCCGATAGTGGAATGGCAAGCAGGATACTGGGAGGCTGGAGCGTTAATACGATTCTCGTGCTTCAAGGCGGCCAACCCATTACTCTGAATTGTCCGACGAACACCGTTTCCTCGACCGTAGGGAGTAATGCTAACTGCAACGACCTCGTGGTCTCCAGGAACTTTGACAGAGGCATCCACATCGATTCCAACGGGAAGACTAGTTTCTTCGGCAACCCAGCGGCGTTCAACCAACCTTGTACGTTGGGGCCTGGCGGTGTGCCCACCAGTTCACCCACGGGATGCGTTCCTTTAACCGGTCTCGCAGCCCTCGGTGGTCCCAGCGGGCAGCTTGCTGGACCGACCTTTAAGCGAATGGACTTCTCAACCTTTAAGAATATGAAACTCAACGAGCGTTTCTCGTTGCAGTTCCGCGCTGAGTTCTTCAACCTTTTCAACCACCCGAACTTCAACGCACCAAATTTCGGCGGTAACGGTGTTGTTTCAGTCTCCGGTTCTGGCAACTTCACAAGCTCAAGCTTTGGCGAGATCGGGTCTACCCGTGATGCTCCTTACGATCCGCGGCAGATCCAGTTTGCTCTAAAGCTGTATTACTGAGCCCAATAATTCCTATCGGAAGGCGCTCAGCAGAGCGCCTTCCGATGGTCGTTTTTCTCAAGTGCTGCAGGTCGCTCACCACGGTGCTAGCATACGGTTGCTGTGATCTTCCGACTCCGGTTAATGCATTTTCTTTTCGCTGCTCTTCTGGTGTGCTTGCTGGGCGTCGTCTTTGCAGTCGGGCAAGACCAGCTTCCTGGCTCGGATCGTCAAGAGGTCGATCATCAACGGCTTGATCGCCAATTCCGGGCGGCATCTGCCGCGTATGACTCGGGACACTTCGCTGACGCCGCTTCGCAACTAGAGAGCCTTCTGCATGAGGTTCCAGAGAGCTTCGAGGTCCACGAACTGCTGGGGTTGACCTATTCCGCGGAGTCGCAGGACGGAAAAGCTCATGAGCATCTCGAGAAAGCTGTCCGCCTGAAACCGGATTCGGCAGCGGCGAGAACGAATCTAGCTGCCAATCTTGTGCGCCTGGGAAATCCAGGACCAGCGGAACAAGAGTTCAAGCAGGCGCTCAAACTCGAGCCGCATAACTTTGACGCGAACCATAACCTCGGTGAGTTTTATGTTCAATCGGGCAAGATCTCCGAGGCTACGCCGTTCCTTGAGAGCGCGCAAAAGATCAACCCCGCCTCTTACGACAACGGCTACGATTTGGCTCTCGCTTACGTCGAGTTCGGGAAACTTTCTAACGCGCGGCAGGTGCTTCACGATCTTTTGCAGCGGAAAAATACGGCCGAATTGCATAATCTGTTGGCGCAAATCGAGGAAAAAGACGGAAAACCCGTCGCCGCCGCCAACGAATTCGAAATCGCAGCGCACATGGACCCGAGCGAGAACAACCTGTTCGATTGGGGCAGCGAACTTCTGATCCACCGCACGCTGGAACCGGCGATTGAAGTATTTCATCAAGGTGCCGAGCGCTACCCCAATTCACCCCGGCTCGCCATCGGACTTGGTATGGCTCTTTATTCTCGCGGCAAATATGACGAGGCGATCAAGTCGTTGTTGCAAGCCGCGGATCTAAATCCGTCGGACCCTCGCTGTTATCTTTTTCTGTCCCGGGCTTACGACAGTTCGCCAGCGAACGCCGACGAGGTCATCGAACGATTCCACCGTTTTGCCGAGCTTCAGCCACAAAATCCTCGCGCTCTCTACTATTACGCGATGAGTTTGTGGAAAGGGAAGCGAGCACAGGATGCCAACCTGGACGTTCATCAAATCGAATCGTTGCTCAAGAAGGTGGTCACCCTCGATCCCAACATGGCCGAGGCACATTTGCAGTTGGGGAATCTTTACTCGGACCAGAGCAAGTACGCCGAATCCATTCCCGAATACGCGCAGGCTCTCGAGCACGATTCCGATCTCGCGGACGCGCACTACCGGCTAGGCCAAGCCTACGTTCACACCGGTGAAAAGGATCAGGCTCAGAAGCAGTTCGAGATTTATCAGCAACTCCGCGCGCAGCACCTGGCCGAGGTCGACAAACAGCGAGCGGAGATTCGACAATTTGTGTACTCGGAAATGGGCGGAGCAACAGCAACGGCAAAGCCTTGATGGCAGTCGCCATAGTTGATTTAGGCGTCACAGAATTGGGTCATCGCAGAATAAGTCAGTGATGACAGTGCTACGGCAGTATCGAGAATATCGGAGCCAGATGACCGGAAGCGCCTTTGATCCTCGAGAAGCTCGCTGCGCCCTCGTCCGCAGCCGTCGCGAGTTTCTGCGCGCCGCCGCCGGAGTGACGTTAGGTAGTACTCTGTTGCGCTCCTCGTGGGCACGAGCTGCAGTTACTCCCCGACCGAGAAAAGTCGTTGTCGTTACGTTTGGTGGCGGCGCGCGCGATCAAGAGACATTTGCGCAGGAAGGCCAGGAAAATATTCCCCACCTGATGCGCGAATTCATCCCGCAAGGAACTTTTTTTACTCAGGTAGTGAATCGTGGAATCCTGGGCCATTACGTTGCCACCGCAAGCCTTGCGACTGGCGTGTATGAGACGTTCAACAACTTCGCCTCGGTTCCGCCAGAGTATCCAACCGTATTCGAATACTTTCGTAAAGATCTGAAGCGCCCAGCCTCCGATGCCTGGGTTGTCGCTCCCAGCAACGGCTTCAACCGGATCGGCGAAAGCAGTCATCGATCGTATGGCGCCGGGCTGGGAGCTAAAGTGATTCTGCCGAAGCATCTGTTGACGGCGGCCACTTCGAGCCACAGCACCGATTACGAACATTTGCTGCACGATAACTATGAGACGCCTTTCTATGCCCCCGAGCTTGGAGGCAGCGAATTCGAATTACAACAACTGGAAGACATCCTTAAGCTCTCGGTCGACAACTTCAAAGCGCATGCGCAAACTCTGTCAAGCCCCGATGAGCTTTCTGTATACATTGCTCGCCAGTTAATGCGCCAGGTCGCGCCGAGTCTCTTGTGGATTACCATGCACGACATCGACATCGCGCATGCTGGAGCTTACTCACTCTACGTCGACGGAATTCGCCGCACTGACCGTCTATGCTCCGATTTATGGAAGACCATACAAAGTGAGCCGGAATATGCAGGCAAGACAACGCTTTTCATACTGCCAGATTTCGGTCGTGACTCAGACAATGACGCTGGAGGAAATGGCTTCCAGCATCATCGCACCGGCGACGCTCTGTCCCGAACAACGTGGATGCTGGTCGTCGGTCCCGGTATTCGTGAGGGAGTAGTTTTTGATCGCGCACTCGAATCAACGGATCTGGTGCCGACTTTGGGATCGATGCTTGGATTTTCTCCCGGTTTCGCTCAAGGTAAACCGGTCACGGAACTCTTGTAGCTCTCATGCTTCCACGGGATCTCAAACCGGAGCAATTCGCTGGTTATCCGCCAGAAGCGCGGAAACTGGTCACCAACTATTTGGGCACTTTGCAACAATTGCCACTCAGTTTCTTGCCGGCTATGCTGCGAGAGCTTATCGATTACGATTTCAAGTTCCCGGCTGAACGCAGAGCCTATGAACGAGAGCTGGCCAATTTGAACTCGCTTTCCGCAGACCAGCTGAAGGATTGGTTCCAGGAATTCGCGCAGATCAGTCTTTCACCGCAACTGGAAAAATTCGACTGGACGGGCACGCCCGCTCAGTTTATGGAACAGTTGTCTGCTCATCTCTGGAGCACGCATCAACTCGACGCGTTTCGCAAGGCCTCAACCGACTATGCCGATCATTCACATTCGGCAGTGCCGGAAGAACCTCCTCCGATTCCCAGGCTCGGCATCACCGTAGTGGGCGAGGGTGTCGTGTCCTATGACAGCCCGCTGTTTCGCGACCTGCGCCCGCATGGCGTGTATTTCAGCGGCGTCAAACCGGGAAATGGATTGCGTATGTTGCTCGATGCGGTTGCTGCGCGCGCCAAAGCGCATCCCGTTCCTTACGCCCACTGGTATATCGACGGGGGTGAGCCAGCGATTTACGACCCGCCGCTCACCTGCGTTTCCTACAGTGCCCTCGAACCGGTACGCACTGCTTTGTTGCGCAAGATTCGAGCAGAAGTTGAGCAGCCCGGCATGGGGCCCGAAGCGTTGCGTACGATTCTGGCCCAGATGCGTCTCGCAGATCTTGGCATGGATAAGGCGGGGAATGCTAAAGCAAAAGATAAAGATGAGGTGCTGGATCGCTTCCAGCTCAGCCTATTGACCGAAGGGTCGGGAACACAAATCTTCAGTACGACCTTTGCCCAGTGGTCCGCACGCGAAGCTCTGCGGCGAGCTCAGCCGCTCACGCTGCTGGTTCGCTTTGCCCCGCGCCAGCGGCAGAAACCGATGTACGAACTGCTGTCTGCGACATCGGATCGTGCTGAACTCGATCCTATCGGGTCGTTAATCGATGCGGATATGGGTGCATATTACAACTGGTTGAATCAACAGCGGCTGTCAGGAGCCGAGCGATCTGCATTCCTGGTTTGGTTTGAAGGGCATAATCAAGCACTGGCGATTGGCCCGTCGATGCCACGGGGAACGACATCGAATTCAGCAGCCGATCTTGGGCAAGTGCTTTCCTGGGTCGTATAAGAAGCGCGTGGTGCGTGTAATAGAAAATTAACTTAGGGAATGGATAAACATGGATCGACGCAGGTTTCTGAAAACTACAAGCACCTTAATCGCTGGAGCAACATTAGCGTCCTATGCCCTCTCGGAAGACGCAGCGCAATCCGGCAGCTCAACTGCCACCGGACGGATCGTACTCCCGATGAATCGCAGCTGGCGATACAGCCATGCCTTTGTTGAGGGTGGTCACGCGAAAGATTTCGACGATTCTAAGTTCGAGCGAGTGGTGATTCCTCATACGAATGTCAGTCTTCCATGGCATGGCTTTGACGAAAAGACTTACGAATTTGTCTCCCTTTATCGACGGCGATTCAAGCTTCCACCGGCAGCGCGAGGCAAGCACGTCTTCGTTGACTTTGAAGGAGCGATGACCGCTTCCACGGTCTGGATCAATGGAGTACGTCTCGGGGAATATAAAGGTGGATACACTCCATTCTCATTTGAATTGACGCCGCACGTCGATTTTGAAGGCGAAAACGTGCTCGCAGTAGATCTTGATTCTACCGAGCGTCCCGACATTCCTCCGTTCGGTTACGAAATCGACTATCTCACCTTCGGCGGTATCTATCGCGAAGTGTCCTTGCGGATTGTGCCAGCTACTTTTATCGAGAACATTTTCGTGCGGCCGAAGAACGTCCTAACAACCAGCCCGGGTGTAGATGTCAATTGTTTCATTCAGCATCTGGAAGCGGCGTCAGATGGCCTCACCGTCGAGGTCGAATTACTGGATGGGGAGCACGTTCTGGCAAAGACTTCGCAACCGTTGCCATCCTCCGCGCCCACGAACGAACCAAGCGCGCACACCGTGCATTTTGAGAGCCTAAGCGGCGTCAGATTATGGGATTTTGAGAAGCGGAATCTTTACTCCATCCGGGTGCGCTTGCAGCACGGAAAGCAGCTTCTGGATGAAGATTCCCGCCGTTTCGGTTTCCGCGAGGCCCAATTTACCGATCACGGCTTCGAACTGAACGGTAAAATCGTCAAACTGCGCGGTCTCGACCGCCATCAGACTTTTCCCTTCGTCGGACAGGCGATGCCCAGCCGTGTTCAGCGTCGGGATGCCCAGGTGCTGCGTGAAAAGCTTAAGTGCAACATTGTCCGCACATCTCATTATCCCCAGTCGCGTCATTTTCTTGACGCCTGCGACGAACTTGGTCTTTTGGTTCTTGAAGAAATTCCGGGCTGGCAGCACATTGGCGATGAAGCATGGAAGCAGATCTCCGTCGACAATGTGCGCCGCATGATCCGACGGGATTGGAATCATCCTTCGATCATTCTCTGGGGAGTGCGCATCAACGAATCCCTCGACGACCACGATTTCTATACACGTACAAACGCGATGGCGCATTCCCTCGACCCCACCCGCCAGACAGGAGGCATTCGCTACTTCCAGTCATCCGAATTTCTGGAAGATGTGTTCACGATGAACGATTTCGGCTTCCCGCTGAAACCGCCCAATCATTCGCGCTATCTGAACACGGAGTTTGTCGGTCACACCTACCCGACAAAAACCATCGACAACGTCGAGCGCCTCACCGAGCACACGCTGCGCCACGCCCGCATCCACGATCAGCTTGCATCCGATCCGCAATATGCCGGTGGCATTGGCTGGTGTGCCTTCGACTACAACACGCACGGCGATTTCGGTTCAGGTGATCGCATTTGTTATCACGGCGTCACCGACATTTTCCGCGAGCCGAAACCAGCCGCCGGATTCTATAAATCGCAATGCGATCCGGCGGAAGAAATTGTGCTTGAGCCCGCGTTTCATTGGGCGCGAGGCGACGAATCCATAGGATTTTCAAAGGCTGTAGTTTGTTCGAATTGCGATCACATCAAGTTGTACATCGATGGCAAGTTGGTCGCAGATGCGGATCCGGATCGCACGCAGTTCGCACACCTGCGCTACGCCCCCTTCGTGGTTCAATTACGAGAACTCTTCCATAGTTGGGGCGATCTTCGTATCGAGGGCTACATCCAGGGAAAACTGGCGATCACCAAAAATCTTTCGGGAAAAGGTGTCGACACAAAGTTCATGCTGCTTCCCGACGACACCGAGTTAGTCGCCGATGGCGTGGATACCACTCGTCTGGTGCTGCGCGTCACCGACGAATTCGGTGCGATTCGGCCTTTTGCGAATGATGCAATCAAGTTGGACTTGGAAGGCCCAGCCGAAATCATTGGCGATAATCCGTTTTCACTGATCGGAGGAACCGGGGCGATTTGGATTCGAGCAAAAGAACAACCAGGAAAGGTGCGGATCTCTGCTGTCCACCCGTGGTTAGGAGTACAGCAAGTGGAAATCTCGATTGTCGCCAGCCCGCAGGAGGCTATCTAACTACATCGGCCGCGTCGGAGCTTAAGCCGGAATCCACCGATTCGAGCCCATTTTCGTGTTGCATATATAATCGCTTCTTTCTGTTCGTCCAATTGCTTTCATTTCTCTTATGAGGACCCGAATGTCCCGGAAGACGCTTGTCGGCGTGAGCACCGGCGCGCATTAGGCTGATGGCTCACCATGCGTCCTAAACTGACGAATCTGTTCAACGATGGCGCCGATAACCTCCGCGGCCGCATCGTTGCCATGTACGGTATTTTGTTCGCATTCAATGTCGGTGCATGGATCTGGGCCAGCATCGCCTTCCACCATTATCCAGTACTCCTAGGAACGGCACTCCTCGCGTATAGCTTCGGCCTGCGCCATGCCGTCGATGCGGATCACATAGCGGCCATCGACAATGTCACGCGCAAGCTGATGCAGGATGGAAAACGCCCGGTCGCCGTCGGCTTCATGTTCTCGCTAGGGCATTCAACCGTGGTCGTCCTCGGTTCGGCAGCGATTGCGGGAGCCGCGCTTGCACTCCAACATCGTCTCGATGTCTTCAGGAACATTGCCTCTGTAGTCGGTACCCTCGTCTCAGCATTTTTTCTGTTTGCGATCGCCATAATCAATCTCGTCGTTCTGCGATCAATCTACCGGACGTTTGTAAGGGTCCGCCACGGCGAGCCCTATGTAGAAGAAGATCTCAACCTGCTCCTGGGTGGCCGCGGATTTCTTTCCCGAATATTTCGTCCCATGTTTCGCATGATCAACCGCAGTTGGCATATGTATCCACTCGGCGTTTTGTTTGGCTTGGGATTTGATACTGCAACCGAGATTGGCGTGTTGGGAATTTCCGCAGCGGAAGCAGCCAAGGGACTGTCGTTCTCGGCGATCCTGGTTTTCCCCGTACTCTTTGCCGCCGGCATGTCGCTCATCGACACCACCGACAACATCCTTATGTTAGGCGCGTACGGATGGGCCTTCGTAAAACCCATTCGCAAGCTCTACTACAACATCACCATCACTTGCGTCTCCGTAGTCGTCGCGCTGGTCGTCGGGGGCATCGAGGCCCTGGGACTCTTGAGCGCACACTTTCATTTCGAAGGATGGTTCTGGGATGCACTGTCCAAGCTCAACGATAATTTCGGCACGCTAGGCTATTTCATCATCGGACTGTTCGCATTGAGTTGGATTGTGTCGATCACAGTCTACAAGTGGCGTCGATTTGACGATATCGAGCTCGATGCCTAGAAGCCGCATGTGAACTTTTCTGCACTCCAAACGCAAAAACCGCTACCGGCGCGGAAAGTCGCTTGGCAACGCGTTGTGACATAGTACTTTCCTATTTGGGAACACATCCCCCTCCCAGTATCATTTTGGACGAATTGTTTTGCGCAAACTCTGGTAATATGAGCTGTCTTGAACGCTAAGTTCCTGTATCTAGGTCGTTTTAACGAAGCGATTTGGACGCTGGAATGCTCACTACAAACTAGCCCTCCCTTTGCCGACCACCGGCCCAGAGCCGTGTAGGAGTGGTGTTTTGAACGGTGCGGTTTCAAACAACGATGGAATCGGTAAAGGCGTGCGACGCAGGCGCAGCTGGTATCGACGTCGCTTGCGCATTCAACGGACCCTGGTCACCGTGCTCGTCACGACGGTTCTCACTGGCGTCTGCTGGCAGAGTGCAGCCCGCTTTTTTTCCATACCTTCCATGCACGCGTCGCAAGTTCTACCCGACTCGTTTTGGAGGCGCGCCAATCTCCATAAAGATCTCGCGTTTGCAGCGGCGCTATCCATTAAGCCGGTCAGGGCCCGAGCCCGCATTTCCAATATCTATCCGTATTCGGTCGTTCCGGGAGGCGTAAGCGGCCCCAACGATCTCCGCCACGTTGCCACAAGCGACTACGTAGTTCGCCGCCACTACGCCAACTTCGATTTCGCCCACGCTCGTCTGGAGCGCGCCAAAGAAGCCCGCGAAGTTTATCTTTCGTATCGCATTCGTAACACCGTCTTCTGGACGCGCAAAAGAGTCCGTCTGTACCCCGGCGAACTGCTCTTGACCGACGGCAACATCACCGCGCGTGCCCGTTGCGGCAATCAGATTTCTGAAACGCCAAAGCCAGAAGTCTCCGACGAAGAGCCCGACGAGGATGTCCTCGATCAGCCCGTCACGGAGGTCGCTTCCGCTCCATCCATGCCCGTCCACCCGCTGCTGGCTATGCCGGATTTGCCTGGAGGCGAACCCGTAGCCCCCAAGCTTTTCGCCGGGGCATTCATGTTCCCCTACGTGCCCATGGGAGTGCCGATTCCTAGCGGACTCTGTCCTCCGGGCGACCAACGCGTCGATGGCAAGTGTGTTCCGAAACACAAACGTCCAGTAGTTCCCGAGCCCTCGACCCTGCTGCTGATAGTTCCTGGCCTGGCATTGATCGTGTGGCGTTATCGAAAACACGCCCGCCCACTAGCCGCATAATCGGTTCATCCTCTATTCGAGAATACGTCTGGCCTAGGCCGCATAGTGCGAGCATTTTCTCCGCCGCGAAGCGTTCGCCAAGTATAATTTCCGCCATGAATTGGCATCATCTAGTTGAATATCTGATCGAAATCCCCTGGCTGATCTTCGTCCTCTACTGGGCTGCCGGAGCACTGAAGACGCGCCGCACCGTCGCCAAAGAATCTTTTGTTTCGCGTTATGGCATCCTTTTTCTGGAAGTATCCGGCTTCATTCTGATCTTCAAAGAGTCCGCTGGCATCGGAATTTTAGGCCACCAGATTTTTCCCGATAGTTACGCTTTAGTCGTTGCGGGAGTAGTCCTAACCTGGGTCGGCATCGCCATAGCTCTGTGGGCCCGATGGCACCTGGGACAATACTGGAGCGCCCGCGTCACTCTAAAAGAAGACCACCAGCTAATCCGCTCCGGCCCATATGCCCATTTCCGCCATCCTATTTATTCCGGACTCATTCTAGCCGCCATTGGCGGAGCCCTGGCCATCAACCGCTGGCAATGCGTAGCTGGAATCGCTTTAATCATCCTTGGCTACTCCATCAAGGCAAAAAAAGAAGAATCCATGCTGACCGCTCAATTCGGAGAAGCCTTTCAGGAGCACTGCCGTCACACCGGTTTCCTGCTCCCAAAGTTCTAGCGCGATCTGGCCGCTGATAGGTTTGCCCAGCCTGACCATCGCTATTAGTGCTACGACTTCTGGTGCAGATCGTCGGCCTCATAACTGCTAGACTCTGCTAAGAGCCCAATGCCAAGCTTCTCCCATTTCGGAGCCGTGCTGGCCCTTGCCGCCGCCCTGTTGCCGCCATTGTCGTCGTCGATTTATGCGCAACAGCCCCAGCAAAAATCTGAGAACAAATCCGCGAGAACTCCTGCCAGAATTTCTGCCAGAACTTCTGCAAAGACTTCTACAGAAGTGCAGCACGTAGTCGTGCGCGGAACCGGCGACGCGATGGAAGTAGAAATACAAACTTCTGGAGCCGCGCTCGCGCCCGACACGCAAGCCATCACCGGCCCCGATCGCATAGTCGTGGATTTTCCTGGAGCGCTTCCCGCCGCCGATTTGCGCGCCCTGAAAGTGAATAACGGCGCATTGAAGGGAGTTCGCACCGGGTTGTTTTTCAGCAATCCTCCCATTACGCGAGTCGTCCTCGATTTAGCGGAGCCCCAGTCCTATCAAATTTCAACCACCCAAATTTCGAAGACTCAGAATGTGGTCGTAGTAAGACTAAGTTCGGTGAAACTAAGTTCGGACAAACTGAGTTCGGACAAACTGAGTTCGGGGAAGCCGAGTTCATCCCAGCTCAATCCGGCGCAGGCACATCTCTCCAGTGCGACCCGGACCACTTTCGAAGCGTCCACCCCACCCGCGGCAAGACTCCAGAATGCGTCGCTCTCCTCTGGAACTCCAGCCTCTGGAACTCCAAGCGTCGTGGTAGCAAACGCCTCGGCCATTCCGGCCAGCGAGAGTCAAGCGCCGGCGCCACCAAAGCCCAACGTGATCGTCAGCTTTGCCAACGGAATGCTGCGTATCCATGCGGAAAAGGCCACGCTTGCTCAAGTGCTGTTTGAAGTTCAGCGACAGACCCAGGCCGAGATCGCCATTCCAGCCGGAGCGGAGCAGGAAGAAGTGGCCGCCGATCTGGGGCCGGCTCCGGCGCGCGATGTCCTCGGAACGCTGCTCAATGGCTCGCCCTACAACTTCATCTTCGTAGGCAATGAGCTCAATCTCGAAAAGGTAATCCTGACCCGAAGAGACGCCAGCATCTTCTAGAACAGTTCTCGTGAATACTTCCGCGTGGTAGCTCGACCTTCAGGGGCTAAAGGCCTACATTCTTATTGTTGCCGACCTGAACGGCGCAGCCTGTAAAGCCACGCTCACCCCCAGAACGATTTATGAAAAGCGGTGATAGCTTTGATAACTGCTGATTATTGGGGGGTACCCCCCCTCCCCCGTAGCTATTGGAATCATGGGGTTAGCGGGAAATTCCCGGTAGATCTTTGGTTCTAAAGGGGTAAAATGCAAAATCTAGATAACAAGAGAGTTAAAAGATTGATTTCTTGAGCCCTGCGTCTTTGGAACCCACGAGCTCAATTTAGTAAGTCGCGCACAAATCTCGTTTTCAAAGAACTTAGTACTACCTACGTCTAACTCTTATGTTTGGCTTTGTTCTAGTCTTAGTATAACTCGTGGTGTCAAGTTATTTGGTTGATACAGGACACGGGTAGTGTCCTAACAACTGCGTTGTTAATTTTTGGGAATCCCTGACCCCCCATCAGATCAAGGGCTGCTTTAGAGCGATCTTGAGCGTGTAGCATTCGCCATGAACTGCCTTCCCGGACTCATCAGTCTTGCTGACCTCAAGCCGAACAGGCAGATTGCAGATGCAGCAAAGGTAAAGCGCCGATTGCTCGCGAAACGATGGGTTGGACAAACCGAGGGAAGGCATGGATCAAAGTACCCCATGCCGAGAATTAAGACTGAGCAGTATTGCTCATTCGGTACGCTAGCGCACAATGATTTTCAACGCACTACAGGGACACTAGACTAGGGCGGTGAGATCAGCCGCACGGCTACGGGAGACGCGCCGTTGCCGAGGACCGTCGGCGTTCCGGTGGCGCCGGTCCCGCAACCAACCATGTTGATAATGGTCGTGTTCACCAGGCCCCGACCTGCTCCGAAGGTTGGCGTGGGCTGGCCGTTTGGATTCAGAAATAGTTGCACATAGCCGACGATCGTTACCGGGTTGGTTGGTGGGTTCTGATCGTTGCCACTGTCATATACCGGCACCGTAACCAGCGAATCGCTGACCATCACGTCGTTACCCGACGCACCGGGAATCGGATTGCCGGCACCCGCGACGAACTCGAAAGGCGCAGACGGCGGGGCCGTAGAAGTGACGGTATCGCCGCCATCGGTCGCGTGCGTCACACAATTCACCGCCTCTGCTGTTTCCCGATTTCGATTGCGGTAGTTAGAAAAATCGATATTTACATTATTGTTGTTACACGTGAGGGCGGTTTGGACGCAGCCGGCAACACTCTTCTCATACTGGGTTGTCAATACCGGGGTGCAACTGGGTAATGCCTGGGTTGGAGGCGGGAAGGTTGTCGTTGGATCGCCGGGATAGTACTTCCACGCCACAACAGGGCCGGTCAACGTCCCGCTGCAGTTGCCGTTAGGGCAGGCGACACTCAGCTGAGTGGCAGGGGTTGAAGAGGTCCACCCCAGAAGATCCGGGTCGGTGATGGCACCGCTGGTCGGATCAAAAATAGTAGTCCCACCACTCGGGTCAATATTCGGCAAAAACCACGGTTTCACGCACTTCGGCGCGACCGGGAATTTGGTGGTGCTCGACGTTCCCGCTACGCCGGAAGGATTGTAGGCCTCCGCCGTCGCCGACGCGGACACCGTGGTGAATTTCGTTCCCCAGATACGCGCGAAAAAAGTGGGCAGGTTGGTTACTTGTATTTTTACCGTGACGGTCGGGTTGGTATAGGGTCCATTAGGGGTGACGGTCACCTGGCTGGGAGTCAGATACGTTCCTCCCACTTGATTCTGCTGCGCGACTTGGAGGGCCACATTTTGAGCGGGGCCTCCGGCTGCTTCCACACTCGTGAGCAAGGTGCTGGTCGAATCCGAGGTCGCTCCAGAATTGGCGATCACGCGCGCCGCTGCCAGTGCAGCGCCGTCCGCCGCCAGTTGCGCTTCGCTGCGCGCGGTATAGATGGTTACCACATCGATCGAAAGCGCGGCCATCGCTCCAACAACAA
Organism: Terriglobales bacterium; assembly: GCA_049674665.1. Lineage (GTDB taxonomy): Bacteria > Acidobacteriota > Terriglobia > Terriglobales > Acidobacteriaceae > Acidiflorens. The sequence continues at coordinate 49,885 of JBATZM010000103.1, read as the reverse complement.
ACAGCATAAATATCGCAACCAGCGTGATGACGACTCCTCGCTCGTTCCTGCGATCCGAGATTTTCTTGTTTCGACGCATATCTTCACATCTGGTTGTGGACTATGGCACTCTCGGTCACCAACGTTGTAGCGGCATAGCTGCTCGAACCAGGAAATAACAATTGAATCACACTATTGAATCGCCAATGATAGGGATATGTGACCGTAACCATAGTGCAGATGGCTGCGGGCGGGCCGCCGGTGACAACTGAGCCACGGTTGATAGTGACGGCCAGACTATCGGGGCAACCCGTAATTGTGTAAGTCCACGTTAGCCCCGGCGGCGTGGGAGGTGTGGGTACTGGGGTCGCTGGAGGCGACGGCGTGCAAGATGAACCCGCGCTGGGTAGCACTCCGCTGCCTGCCAGAGAATTGAAGACCGCGGTCACGACCGGATGCAACGATTCCGGGTCGGCTGTGGCCGTTGCGATGTCGCTCATCGGTTGCGCCCCCGCAACAATAGCGCCCTCTTGAGCCGCCTGCTCAATCTTTTGTTTCTGGTTGAAAGCCCCGCTAAAATCGAAGATGCCGACGACGAACACCACCAGAAGCGGTAGTACGATGGCGAATTCCAGCAGCGCCGCGCCTTGCTCATCCCTCACTAGCAGACTGTAAACAAACTCAGGTTTCGAACTCGTTTTGAAGGAGCTGGCAAGGCGACTCTCTACCTTGCACGCTAGACTGACCGCATCTCGATGGAGGTATCGAAACATCTAATTCTCCATTCGGCTTTGCGCCTGCGCGTACAAAGTGATTGTTTGCATATTGAGTGAAGTGAAGGGCAAGTAAAACTGAAATGGATATTGAAGGCTTACGATAACTCCACACTGTGACGGCTGGGTCGCGGAACCGGGGGAGTTCAGTAGTGCCTGCCTGCAGACCGTGATATTGCCGGGGGTCGTACACGTAACTAGCGCCGGAGGATTCACGCAGGAAATAGGGGTCGGAGGATTGGAGCTGGCTGGAATCTGAGTCGGATCGATACTCGATGCACACATCACGGTTGCAATCGCATATGCCACCGACCCGGCAGAGCCGGTTACAGGGCAACTGGATATCGTGCCATCGGGAGCGGTGGCATTTAAACAGGTGGCGCACGAATTTCGCGCCGCGGTGATCGCTCCCTGCTGCGCTGCCTGCTGGATGGTGGAATAGATGTTGTAGGCGCGTCCAAACCAAATAATGCCCAACAAAAGCATGAAGACCAGAGGCAACACGACAGCGGCTTCGGCGATCTCCGCACCGTCGGTGTTTGCGAGTTGATGGGCTACGCGTTTAATGTTCAGCAGATTGAGGTCCTTCGCTTCGATCAAAATTATAAATACCCGAGCACTCGGCTCATCCCAAAAAACAACACCGTAAGCGCCATGGCCACGCCAAACGGAATCTTGGCGGACTGCGGATCGTCGAGCGATACCTCAGGTCCGGGCATCCGCAAAGTAAACAAAGCGGCCAGCAAATGCGCGATGTTTAAGAGCGTCCGTTTCAGGCGTCCCTTCCAGATGACCATTGCCAAAGCCATGACTCCCGCCACTAGAACCGTTCCCATGAGCACGGAGAACAGTAATCGCGGACCTAGACAAGCTCCCAGAGCTCCGGCTAGTTTCCAGTCTCCGGCGCCCAGGCTGCGGATCAGCACAAAGGGTAGCAGAAGGCCCAGGCCCAACAGTGTTCCCAGTAATGCGGCTTTCAGTCCAGGCCAGCGGTAAAGGATCGTGTTGGCCGCAATACCTGCCGCCAGCCCCGAAACCGTCAGCCAGTTCGGAATCCGCCGGAAGCGCCAATCGAGAATTCCCGCAACCATCGCCACCAGCAGTGCCGGAATCCATTGTGCAGGAAACCATGGTAAAGACCGAGATAAAGACTGCACCCATGGCCCGGATTGAAGCACGATCACGGCTGGCAGACAGGCGTCTCCACGCATTTCACACTTTAGGACTTTCGGGGCGCACACTCAAGAGAAAGTTCTCAGTTCCCAGTTCTCAGTTCTCAGAAAAATCAGTTTTTCCGGGGGTTGTACTGAGAACTGAGAACTGGGAACTGGGAACTGCTCTTAAAACAAAAGGCCCGATTGCCCGGGCCTAAAATTCGAATCGCCGCAAAAATGTCTAGCGCGTAATCGGAGCCGAATTGCGTTCCGCGACCACTTTCTTGGCATTGTCCGCCAAAGCGCGCGCCTGCGGCATCAGGTCCAGCGCCTTGATTACATCTGGATCGGTTTCAGCGCGAACCTTCAGTCCTTCTTCCTGTCCAAAGGCATCGATGAAAATCTCGGCCTTGATGTTGGAACGCAGCCAGTCGTTGTTCTCCATCAGCTCAGCTTCGGTGTAAGGAATTTTTTCTTCGTCAAGGAATTTGCGGAAATCCTGGAGCAAAGGCTCGTCTATTTCAAAACTCTGCGTGACCTTGTGAGTAAGCGCATAATGCTTGGCAAAATTAAACAAAGCATAGTGCTCCAGCAAAGTTTCCTGCAATTTGTTGGACTTGTAAGGCGGCAACTTCACATCGGGAGTAATTCCACCACCGCCATAAACGGTGCGTCCACCGTCGGTGAGCTTGACTTCGTGATTGGTGTTATTCTCGTCGCCCTCGCGGTTGTAGTAATAATCGTAGAGAGAGAGGTTGGTGTAATCGCGTTGAATGAGGCGTCCGCTGGGGGTGTAATACTTGGCCGTCGTGAGGGCCAAGCCGGTATTTTCGGCTAGCGGATAAACGGTTTGTACGAGGCCTTTACCGAAGGTTATTTCTCCAACGATCAGGCCGCGATCGTGATCTTGAATGGCTCCGGCTACGATTTCGGCAGCGGATGCTGTGCCTCGATTGACCAGCACTACCAAAGGATAATCTTTTCCACCGTTGCCATGGGCGGCCACATAGCGTTTTTCTGGTGATGACCGGCCGTGGTGCGAGACGATGAGCTGTCCCTTCTTCAGGAATTTGTCAGCTACGCCAACGCCTTCGCTGAGCAGGCCTCCGGGATTTTGGCGCAGATCGAGGACCAGACCTTTCAGGTCGCCCATCTCATCGAGCGCTTCGGCTACTTCATGTTCGGTGGTTTCCTGGAATCCGGAGACGTGCATGTATCCGATGCCGGGCTTGATCATGAAGTGGAGGTCGACGCTGTAGCGCGGAATCTCGTCGCGGACGACGGCGAATTCGAGCGGATGATCGGAACCTTCGCGCAACATGGTGATGCGGACGGTGGTGCCTTTTGGCCCCTTGAGCAGATCGGCTACGTCAGAGGTGCTCATGTTGTCGGTGGGCTTGCCGTCGATGGCGGCGATGATGTCACCTGGACGAATGCCGGCGCGATAGGCCGGGGTTCCGACAAAGGGAGCGATGACGATGACCTTATTATTACGCGGGCCGACCGTCATGCCGACGCCGTAGTATTTGCCGCGCTGTTCTTCCCTTAGAGCGGAATACGATTTCGGATCGAAAAAATTGGAGTGCGGATCGAGCTGGTGCAGCATGCTCGGGATGGCGCCGTTATAAATCGCCTTGTCGGGGTTCACCGGATCGGCATAGTTCTGCTCGATGGTTTCATAGACTTCGGTGAACTGCTTCAGGCTGTCGCGGACGTCGGAATCGCTGCTGGGCGCGGTTGCAGGGCTGATTCGCTGTGCGAACAGCATTCCGAGCAGACCGAACAGAGCAAGAATGAAAACAATCAGGAAGAGAGAACGGCGTGAACTACGGGCCATGTGTCAAAAACCTCGGTTCGAAATACTCGGCAGGGACGTGGAGGGGTCCAAGCCACCCCATCTGAGCGCAGTATAACATTTGCGCACATGTTTAGTTGGATGCAAACGGGGGCTGGAGGTTACATTCGGGCGACATCTTTTGAGGGGGGTTGGAGGGCAGGTAAAGGCTGGTTTTTTCAGAGATTCCCGACGAAATCCCACTATATTATGCGGCTGTGAAATCCCACCCTTGCACAAAGGCGCGCAAGGATGGGGCAACCTTAGTGCGCCAGAACGCTAGTGGGCCGAAATGTTGCGACGGCCTCCGCGCGGATCGTTTTTCTTCAAAACGAAAGACAAGACGAACATAACGACAGCCGCAATACCAAGCACCCAAAAAGTGTCGACGTAAGCCAGCGCGGCTGCTTGCGCCTGAATACCGGCGTAGATTCGAGTCAGAGCCTGCTGCTGCGCCTCGTGCGGGCTCAATCCAGCATGGGTGAGTTGTTGAGTCATGCCATTGATTGCATCTTGAAACCTTGTGCTCCCCATACTTGTATTTGTAACCAGCCTCGACTGGTGAAATTGCGATCGCCGTACAATCATCGTGGTCACAATCGAGGTTCCTACACTGCTGCCGATATTTCGCGTGAAGTTGACCAGGCCGGCGACCGCGTTGCTCTTATCCTCTCGAATCCCGAAGTAGGCCGCAGTGGTGGTGGGCACAAAAATAAAACCCATGGGCAAGTACTGGTAGATTCGCAGCCAGGTGGCGGAAGAAAAGCTGATTAACAGATCTATCCTTTGGGTGGAAATGTACATACCGAACGCGAGAGTGATCCAACCGAACGCGATAAGGTAACGTGCCTGGAATCGCCCGATCAGACGACCGACAAACGGTAACTCGATCAAGAGCAATACGGCCGACACAGAAAGAACCACGCCCGCCGACTGCGCCGTATAGCCCATGAGTGTCTGAAGAAACTGCGGCATCAGGACGGTGGTTGCGAAGGAGACGGCGCCGACCATGAACATCATCATGTTCGCGGTGGCGAAGTTCGCATTCTTGAACAGACGCACATCGACAATCGGATCTTTGTGAAACCACTCATAGATGACCAGGGAAGTCAGACATATGCCCGCGGTGAGAGCCAAAATGGTGATGAAATGCGAGCCAAACCAGTCGTCCTCCTGACCCTTGTCGAGCATGATTTGCAACGCGCCGACTCCCAGTGCGAGCAAGGAAAACCCGATGTAATCAAGTTTGATCCCAGATCCTATGCGGCGAACCAGTTGAGGCGGATCTTGGACCAACCGATATACGAGGGCCAGGGCGAGAATGCCGACGGGTAGATTGATCAGGAAAATCCATCGCCAGGACGCGGTGTCGGTGAGCCAACCGCCCAGGGTAGGCCCAATCGCGGGGGCGCAGACCGCCGTGATGCCGTAAATAGAAAATGCCACGCCGCGCTTCTCCGGTGGAAAGGTATCCGCCAGAATCGCTTGTGCCATAGGCTGCAAGCCTCCTCCGCCTGCGCCTTGGAGAACGCGGAAGAATAGGAGAAAGCCAAGGCTGGGAGCGATTCCGCAGAACAAAGAGCTGACGGTAAAAATCGCCATACACGTCATGAAGAAACGCTTGCGCCCAAATAAACTTACCAGCCATCCGGTGATGGGGAGGACGATGGCATTGGCCACTAGATATGAAGTGAGCACCCATGTGCTCTGATCGTTGCTTGCGCCGAGATTGCCGGCGATGTGCGGCAACGCGACATTCGCAATGGCAGTGTCGAGCACTTCCATGAACGCCGCCAGGGAGACGGTCACAGCAATGAGCCAGGGGTTGGCGGCGGGACGCCAGACCGCCGGTTCCGCTCCGATTGAGATCGCGGCACTCATTTTCTTTTGTGCATTCTTCCTTGCAACCTTCCATTGGATTCCATGGGCGAGTTGGGGTTCCGTAATTTTTCAGAGTAAAGTCCGTTGCCTTGGAGCAGAATCGAAAGCAAGCCCGCTAAAGCGAATGCGGCAACGATGAAGCGAGACGGGCGAGCCACTTCAGGCAGAATCGTAAAAAACGTCCGGAATAGTTCGACTTCTTATCGCAGAGTCAGTTTAGTGATTATTTTGCTATGTTGGGAATAGTTTTGTACTAACTGCTCACGCTGGGCCAGTTCGAAATCCTCGAAGTCAAAACCAGGAGCTACGGTGCAGCCTACAAGCGCGAATGACTTGCCATCTTTTACTTCGGACGCGAACCAGCATCCGGCTTTTACTACAGCTTGCAACACCTCGGCGGCTTCTGGATCATTGCCCAGGTGAATCTTCGAGTAGCTGCCGTTGGGTTCGATTACATGAACAATTAGTGATGCTCCCAGGTAGAAGTGCCAGAGCTCATCCGATTGCAAGCGATGGAAGGCGGAGAAGTTCTCTCCTGTCAGCAAAAAATAGATTGCGGTTGCGGCCGTGCGCGGACCCTTAAAGTTTGGGGGCAGTGCCTCTTCCGGCAAGAGCAGATCGGCCCGGTAAGTCTGGCGATAAAAGCCGCCCTCGGGATGCGGTTGCAGCTCTAGCTTCTGAACCCAATAGGCAGCGTCTTTTGTCATCCTCAGAAAATATCATCGAGCTTCGAGAACTATCGAGCCTCAAATAACGTGGTAGACGAAGTGAGCAAACAGTGCCACCAGCAGCAACCCTCCGATGCCACAAACCCAGAAGAGAAAATGTTCGGTTAATTTTGGGGAGTTGATTTCCTTTTTGTCCATCTTCTTGCTCTCGGGAAGTTCGACCATCACTGAAGCATACTCCCTGATCGCGAAGTTGGCAGGCTTCAGAAGAAGCGGGTGATGCCTTCTTCGAGCACGACTACTTTGTCTTTTACTCCCGCGGCCAAGGCTTCGCGCTCCAGTAACTGAAGAGGCTCTTCGATCGGTTCGTGCGAAAGGCGAAATGTTCCGTAGTGCATGGGGACCATCCAGCGGGCATTGAGATCGAGAAAGGCACGGGTGGCGTCGGCCGGGCTGGTATGGACATTGCGGAATTGCTCGGGATTGTAGGCTCCGATGGGAAGGAGCGCCAGTTGCGGCGCGAGGCGGCGTCCGATTTCGCGGAAGCCGGCGAAGTAAGCGGTGTCTCCGGCATGGTACACGGAATGTTTGCCGCTGCGCAGAACGTAGCCTCCGTAACCGCGGTGCGAGTCTTTCAGGATGCGCGCTCCCCAGTGACGCGACGGGACGTGAGTAATGTCGAGCGTGCCGTGGCGGTAAGTGTTCCACCACTCCAGTTCAACGATTTGTTCGTAGCCTAGATCGGAGACAAGATCGAATAAATGATGGGGCACGACGAGCGTGGGCGCGGTGCCAGTCTCGCGGCGAGTTTGGCGCGCTATAGTGCGCAGCGACTGGCGGTGCAGGTGATCGAAGTGCGCGTGGGTTACGAGGACGACATCCATGGGAGGTAGGTCGCGCAGATTCAATCCCGGTTGCCGCAGGCGTTTTAGAACGAAGAGCCAGCGCGCGAAGTTGGGATCGATGACTACGTTCTGGCCTCCGATTTGGAGGAAAAAGCTGGAGTGTCCGATGAAGGTGACGCCTAGTTCGCCATTTGAAACGAGTTTTGGTTTGTGGGTTTGGCCGGTGCGCGGCGTAACGGCGGAACGCCGCACCAGGCGACTGAACTCGCCAGCTCGCTTGCGCAACGCGGGATTTTTTAGTGAGGACTTTAACATTAGTTGACCGAAGATTGATCGGCAATTCGTTCAGCACTTCATCCAGCACTTTGGACACATTATCGGCTTTGTTGGCTCAAGTCTCTAGTCAATTTAGATGCCCCCGGGCCGAGATCGACGCAGGGATGCCGAGTTTGTTCGGGGGCTGGTCCCGATTTTTTCAGTGTAAAGAATTGTGTTTCCCTTGACGGTCACTTTGTTGGTCATATTTAATCCAAAGTCTAGAACGTTAAAGTCTTAGTCTTACCTTTCTTTTAGTTTTAACTGCGATTGGACGAATTGTTCTGGAGGAGTCAAAGCAAATGCGCGTTGCTTTTTTGGGTTTAGGAATTATGGGACGGTGGATGGCCGTGAATCTGGTCAAAGCCGGACACGAGGTTGCAGTGTGGAACCGAAGCACCCACAAGGACGTGGAAGGCGCGCGCAGTGCGGCTTCTCCGGCGGATGCAGCTACGGGCGTAGAAGTGGTATGGATGTGCGTCTCGGACACGAAGGCGGTCGAGGGGGTGCTATTTGGGCCGGACGGCGTGGAGCAAGTTTTGACTACAGGCATGACTATTGCCGACTCAAGCACGATCTCGCCGTCCGCAACGCTGCGTTTTGCGGCACGCGTGAAGGTGCGGGGCGTGGATTATGTGGACGCTCCGATGACAGGATCGAAGATCGCCGCGGAAGCTGGGAACCTGATTTTTATGGTGGGCGGCGACGACGCTGTGCTGGCTCGTCTGCAGCCACTTTTTCAAGCGATGGGGAAGCAGATATTCCACATGGGCGAAACCGGCAAGGGGCAGGCTACGAAGGTGGTCATGAATCTGCAAATCGCGCTCATTTACGAAGGCTTTGCTGAAGCTCTGACGCTGGCTGCCAAACTGGGCGTGGATGTGGAGAAGCTGTTGCCGTTGGTGCAGGCTTCGATGGTGCGATCGGGAGTGGTGGACTACAAAGCTCCATTTATTTTGAAGCGCGACTTCGCACCTAATTTTCCGCTGCGGCTGATGTTGAAAGACATCCGCCTGGCGCTGGATGCGGCCAAGGAAGCGCGGGTAAGACTGCCGGGACTGGAGGCGGTGGAAGAGGTATATGACGTTGCGGCTGAGGAAGGGCAGGCGGATCTGGACTATGCTTCGACACTTACTTTGCTGGAAAAATGGGCTGGAGTAGAGGTGACGGCCGCGGCAAAATAGATTTAAGATTTGCGCTGCTGCTTCTTCTATTTCTTTGCGAACGCGCGGACGTAGTTCACCATGTTCCAGATGTCGTCATCTTTGGCGCGGTTGTCTTCGGGGGGCATATCGCCTTTGCCGTTCCTTGTAACGTAAAAAAGCTCACCGTCGGTGCGGTTTTTCAAGGCATCCGGATTCGTAAAATCAGGGATGCTTTTGAAGTCCGAGCCCATGTCTCCCTTGCCGTCACCCTTACCTCCATGGCACATCGCGCAGTCGATGCCATACATCCTCTTGCCCTTGGCGAGCGACTCTGCGGTCGGCTTGACGGGATTTACCTTAGCGGCGGCTTCGGGAGGAATTTTGTATTCAGGGGCGGGCGCATTCGCGGGAGGCTGATCTTTCTGCGCCTGCGCCCAGAGTGCGAAGGCAAAAAAGAGCAACATCAGAAGCGTCGATGCTAGGACGGTTAGGGAAGTCTTCTGGAATATGCACTGCTTCGAAGTCTTCTTTTTCAACACACACCTCCACGGCGGACGTACGGTTGAAACAGATCAAGATACTCCGCAAGATCGAGACGCGCATTAGAAAACTGCACTGAAATGGCGGCGAGAAAATCTTTGTCGAGAATCTGAGGACGGTGTCAGCAACCGCCGGTTCGACTCGCTGACCCTTCCGGCATAAGGGGGTTGTTGTTAAGGTAAGTTACGCTCGTAACCCCTTTATCCAGCGAGGATTACAGAAGTATTACAAAGACGTGCGCGGACTCTTGCTATTGTCTAAATAGACCTCCAATACAAATCCTGGACAGGAAAGCAGTAAGAAAGCGAACCAGAAAAGAAAAGAGAAGAAGATGAGCGAGACCATGCGGGAGACAATCAGCGAAGCGGCCAGCCGGGAGATGCGAGACACCGGCGAGGGCACAAATCGTCGCGAACGGGCGAGTCGTGATGGATTCAATTGGGGCACGGCAATCGCCATGGGCCTGTTTCATGTTGGAGCAATTGCGGCATTATTTTTCTTTACCTGGCCGGCATTTTTCGTAGCGATATTTCTATGGTGGGTATCGGGCAGCCTAGGCATCGGCATGGCCTATCACCGGCTGCTGACGCATCGCGGATATAAAACGTCGAAGTGGGTGGAATATTTCCTGACCTGGTGCGCTACGTTGGCCCTCGAAGGCGGACCGATTTTCTGGGTGGCCACACATCGCATTCATCATCAATTTTCCGACGAGGATGGCGATCCGCATTCGCCGAACGACGGCAAATGGTGGTCGCACATGGGATGGATATTGTCTGGCAAGTCGATGCATCACGACACCACGACTCTGGCCCGTTACGTCCCCGATCTAACTAAAGACAAAGTTCAGGTGTGGCTGACCAAGTATCACTGGACCTCGAACGTCATTCTGGGTGTGATCCTATTTGCGATTGGCGGATTGCCCTGGCTGCTCTGGGGAGTATTTGCCCGCGTAGTCGTCGGCCTGCACGCGACCTGGATGGTGAATTCAGTCACGCACTTCTGGGGATCGCGGCGCTTCGCTACCAAAGACCTTTCAACCAACAATTTCCTCGTCGCCATTCTGACCTTTGGTGAAGGCTGGCACAACAATCATCATGCGCATCCGGTTTCGGCTCGTCATGGATTGAAGTGGTATGAGATCGACATGAACTGGTACGGCATCTGGGCGCTAAAGAAACTGGGATTGGCGCGGCATGTGTATAAGGTTGATCTCGAAAAGCTTCCTCCCAAGCCCGCCCTTACTCGGGATGTGAAGGCGGCTGCAGTGATGGCGGCGGCTGCGGGCAACGACTAGCGCCGGGTCTCAGGTCGCAGGTGTTAGGAAAGGCTCTCGAACCGGCCACGGCGGTCGGTGCCGGGAGCCTTTTTCGGCGTAATCGCCCAGTAACAACAGTTATTCTGAATTGTGTGATCGCTGATCTCGTCGTAACATGAAAGCCCGAATGAGACGATGCTTGCTGCTACGACGTGTCGCCCTCGCGTTTCTCTGCAGTTTCGCAGCAGCCCAAATGTCCACGCCGCCAGAGGCCAAAGCCATCGCTGAACTCCCCGGCCCTCCGAAAAACCCTCCGATCTTTTCGCAGATGACTGTGATTATGCAGGGAGGGTTGCAATATGCAGATACGGCGAATTTCAAGGGCCCCGTCGCCGAGGTCCGGCGCGAGCAAATCCAATCACCGAACCAAAGCCCGAATCCGTATCACACGACCACGACGATGAAATTTGACGATCGAGGGCAAATGATCGAGCGCGTCGACGAAAGCTCAACGGGCTCTTCGACGGTAACGAATGTTTTTCTGGAAGGAAAGCTTCAATCGCAAACTGTCGAACGTCGCCGGACAGACGCCAAGACCTCTGGCCAGAAAGACTGGGCACGATGGACCTACGACGGGCACGGTCGCCTCTCAGAATACCGAGCGGGGCAGGATAAAGAGGAACGGAATCATTATCTGAACTTCAAATACGATTCCAACGGAAGATTCCTTGGCTGCGAGTACCGGCAATCAGGAGCGGAATGGCCATTCAGCTTCACCGAAGTCACGTACAGTGGGAACAGCATTGATGAAAGCACTGTCGACGAACAAAGGCGCAAGATATACGAGCAAGTCCAGGTCGTGGATGTCTCCAATCGCGTGGTCGACCTCAAGGTCTCCGATAGGAACGAGGGCTCCCTGAAGCTCTGGTATCACGTGACCTTCAAGTACGACGAGAAGGGTCGGGTGGTTGAGCAGAATACCGATCCCTTCAAGTTTGGGAGTGGCGATGATGCCTCGCCCGTTCCCGGCAAGCTAATCGTGCGGTACAACGACGAAAAACGTATTGGTGAGCAGGAATTTTACGATACCAATGGCAAGCTGACTTTGCACACGCGCTTTACCTTCGACCGTGATGGAATACCCACGAAATTCGGAGTGCTCGACGATTCGGGTAAGGAGGTAACTGGGTCTGAGTTGTTCGTTGATCCCAACACACACAAATCTAGCAGCCGTCCCGGAAGTGTTGAGTGGGAAATAATCTACGACGACCATGGCAATTGGACCGAACGACGGCGTTGGTTCACACCTGCCGATGGAAGCCCTCGAATCATGACAAGGCTGATTCGTCAAAACATCATCTACCGATAGCCCCCGTACTATCATTCCTTGAGGCATCCCTAGAGATAGGTGACGAAAGATCCTCACTCAAAACCTTGGGAGCCTTCCTGACACCTAAGACCTTCCGCCTGACACCTTCCCCCTAGCCCTTTACAATCTCCCTGTGCGCATCATCAGCCGCCAAAAGGCGATCTACACTTTCCTCTCCCTGGGAGTTTGCCTCGCCGGGCTAGCGGTTGCGGTTGGCAGTGGCTGGATTATCCTCAACTGGCGCGAGGGGATCCGAGTTTTTCTGGGTGTCATTTTTTTTGGCGCCATCGCGGCTGGGCTTGTCCTCAATACAATTTTTTTGATCCGCGAAATTCGCCGCAACGAACAGCATGACAGCTTTATCAATGCCGTTACGCATGAGTTGAAAACTCCCATAGCTTCTATTCGGCTTTACCTGCAAACCTTGCAACGACGCGAGGTTGAACCGGCGCAGCAGCGGCAGTTCTATGAGTTGATGCTGCTGGATACCGATCGCCTGCTACACACAGTGGAACAGGTATTGAAGGCAGGGGAGGCGGCGCAGAAGAAAAGCCGGGCGCTGCGGTTGCCGGTGGAATTCAACACGTTGGTGCAGGAGTGCATGGAACTGGCGCGGTCGCGCCATCATTTGCAGCCGAGTGATCTCGAATACCACGAGTCCTTATCTCCATCTGCGCAGAACGGCGACGGCGCGCGTGTGCTCGGCGATCCCGAGGAGTTGCGGACGGCGGTTTCGAATCTGCTGGACAACGCGGTGAAGTACTCACCGGACGGCGTGCATATTTCGGTGGAGTTGGATGCTCCCGATGAGGAGCGCTTAGTGCTGCGGGTGCGCGATCGTGGAGTGGGAATTCCGGAGGAAGAATTGAAGCGCATCTTCAAGCGGTTCTATCGAGTGACGCAGCGTTCGCTGGCACAAGTAAAAGGCACGGGCCTCGGATTGTTCATCGTGCGCTCGATTGCACGCAAGCATGGCGGGCGGGTGTTTGCGCAGAGCGAAGGCGCGGGCAAGGGAACGACGGTGACTCTGGAACTGCGGCGGAGAGTGGCATGAGCCGGGTTTTGGTGGTGGAGGATGAGGCGCATCTGGCGGATGGTTTGCGCTTCAATCTGCAAGCCGAAGGACATGCGGTAGAGGTGGCAGCGGACGGCGAGACCGCGCTAGATCGATTGGTCGAAAAAAAAGAACGCTTCGACGTGGTTGTGCTGGATGTGATGCTTCCGGGGAAGAGTGGATTTGACGTTGCGGCGTTGCTGCGCGAGAAGAAGAATTACGTGCCGATTTTGATGCTGACGGCGCGCGGGCGCGCGGAGGATGTGCTCCAGGGATTTGCTTCGGGAGCGGATGATTATCTGCCGAAGCCGTTTGAGCTCGCGATTCTGATTGCGCGGCTGGAGAGTTTGCTCCGGCGCAGTGTTTGGATGAAAGACACTGACGCTGACGTGGCAGATGCTGGTTCCGGTGATCCCGGCTCTGGTGCCGAGGGTGACAAGACGCAGCTGGCTCGATTGCGCGAAGAGAAAGCTAGCGACGATACGTTTAGTTTTGGCGGCAAGTCGATTGACTTCGCGGAACTGGAACTGCGCACGCTGGGAAATACGATCCATCTGACAGTGATGGAGGCGGAACTGCTGCGCTACCTGGTGCGCAGCGAAGGCCGGGTGGTTTCGCGCAAGGCGATTTTAGAAGATGTGTGGGGATTGCACGAAGATACCGATACTCGCGCTATCGATAATTTTGTGGTGCGGTTGCGGCGGTATATAGAAGAGGATCCATCGCATCCCAAGCACTTGCAGACAGTGCGCGGCGTGGGATACCGGTTTGTGGCTGGGCCGGAGCCCGAGTAGGAGTTTTGTGCTTACGATACTTAGTGCTGTTTAGCTGACGAACTGGCTGCCAGTTCGCGGAAGAGGCCGAGCAGGGCGGCTGCGGCTTTTTGGTCGGAGAGATTTTCCAGGGCTACTGTTGCAGTGAAGTGCGGCGAGGTCGAGTTGAAGCGGACGCCGACGAAATCCTTGTCGCGCCAGGAGGCTAGCGCATTTACCACCGGCGTGAGTTCGACAGGCCAATCTTCTTTAGTGGTGAGAATGACGGGGCCAGGACGGCTAATGGTCCAAGCGCGCGTTCCCTTGGTGGTTTTCGGCCCGGTTTGTCCCGACCAGCGATGACGGATGACGTCGAGGTGGAAGCCTGGGGGAAATCCCATGTCAGCTTCGAAGGTTAGCGTTTCCTGCTGCTGGCGCCAGCGGCTCAAGGCCCACTGCACCGGAAGCGGGCGGGGCAAGAGACGAATCGTAAGACGGGCATCATCGAACCAGCGCGAGGAGAGACGAAGCGTGGCTTTCAACCGCGAACTGCTGGACTGCCATCGCAGATCGTCGACGCGGCCTTTTCCGAGACATGCCGCCTGGACCCACTGCAACACGCTGCCAGCCCGCCTCCGGTTATAACGCACAAACCACGCATACCAGAGGAAGCAAAGCGCGAGCGCCACGACCACGTCGATGAGAATGAAACGCCCCACGTTGCCTCTTGGCAGAAATCGTACTTCTTATAGATGCTGGTGCGCAAGGGGAGGAAAAAGAAAAAAATGGAGCGCGGATAGTTGAGGCAAGAGTCGACGTGAAGGATGCGTTTCCAGACTCAACCTGCTAATTAATTCGGCGTCAATTCGATCCCCTGACGGAACAAGATGCGGCCCTGACCATTGTTATCGAAGCGCACATAGTACAACTCGGGGTGGTCGCCGATAATGGAAAAATTCAAATCCGGCGCTGCCGGATCGATCAAGGAGAAGTAAGCGTAGGACCAGCTTCCCGCAGGTTCCTGGGCGAGGAACTTGTCTAGAGTGATCACTAACGTCGGCTTCGTCCAGTTGACAAGATCGGTCGATGTAGAGAGATAAAGGCCGGGCGCTCCGTATTCATCATCCCAGGGATCCCACAAGGTTGCAACAACTAGATTCGACGGCTGAAAAATGTTGACGGCGGTCACGACGTCCATGTACTGCACCGGCGTGTAGACGTGATCCAGGGGATGTTCCACCGGGCCCGAATAGGGATCGACGAAGGACAAAGAGAAATCCGTGCCATTCCATCCGCGCCAGGAGGATGCGTCGAACACATTCTGAGTGCGGATGGGTGACCCGCCTGTTTGCACGAGACAGCGGTTTGGTCCGGTTTGCCCCGAGCACCCTGGAGGCCACGCGTAGCTCGTAGCCAGAGCGTAATACCACCCGTTCCATTCCACGATGTTGGTGTCCACGCTATACCCGTTGGGGCCGCGATCGATCACATACTTGTAGGGAACTCCCGCCAAAAAATTTGCCGGCGCTTTAAACGAAATGAAATGGTAGCCACCGTCGTTGGATTGGTGATAGGTGTCGGAGTCGTACTCGCACTCGCTGAAGTTTTGCGAGTGACACTCGCCGGGGTGCGCCCAGCCGTGATACTCCGTGTGCGTGAGGCCGGCGATGGTTTTGCCGTCAAAGGTGTAGAAGGAGTCGATCCAGGTTTGATCGTTGAAGTCCGCAGGAATTGGATCGTTTGCGGAATAGTGTCCTACCTCACAACTGTGCTGCACACTATCAAGGGTAGAACCAAGGCTTTGGAATAGCTCAGAGCTGGCAGCGACCAAGTGGACCGTTCCCGTGTAATCGCGAAAGGCCCGTGCCATGGCGTCGGGAATGTCGTTCGGTTTACAGGATTGCTGCGGGGTCTCAAAGACGGCTGTACGGGAGCTGTCAAGCACGCCATTGACCTTGGGAGTCTTCTCGGCCTGCTGGTCGGCTGATCCGGGGGTGCTCTGTGCCGCCGAAATTGCAATCAGGACCAAACTACCCAGAATGGAAAGCATGAGTCTCATCGCGGTATCCGTTCCTGCTTAGAGTTAACGTTTAGAGTTAACCCTGGGCTGTGCGGATCCACTCGGATCCCTGATTATTTTTCTCATAGTTTCTGCATGCTTGAAGACTTACCGGTGATTCTTGCCGCAATCCCGCTACAATGGCGGCGTGTTGTTTCGCATCCGACAATCTGAAAAAACCGATTTTGACACGCTGTGGCGGATCGACCAGGCTTGTTTTGATCCGCAGTTGGCGTATTCGCGCCCGGAAATGGCGTTTTATATGCGTAGGCCCGGATCGTTTACTTTGGTGGCCGAAGACGAAGGCGGCAAGGTTCGGGGCAACGGCGGCGCGTCGTCGATTCTCGGATTCATCGTGGCGGAGACTCGGCGCAAGACCGGACACATTATTACTATTGATGTGGTTGCCGAGGCGCGACGTGCGGGCGTGGGCTCGGCCTTGCTAATCGCTGCGGAAGCACAGTTGGTGCAGGCAGGCGCCGTAGCTGTGGCGCTAGAGACTCCGGTGAATAATGATGCGGCGATTCGTTTCTACAAGCAGAAGGGTTATTTCGTGGAGAAGACAGTGGCAGGATATTATTCTGGCCGGTTGGATGCGCTGGTTATGACAAAAGAGTTGGATCGGGCGCCGGTGGAATGAGTAGCAGGTTAGAGCGGTTGCGATTCATTGTGGGAAGAGGAAATGTTTGATGAAGATTGCGATTCAGGGAGAGCTTGGTTCTTTCAGCCACGAAGCGGCCGAAGCCATGCTGTCGCGGGCGACCGTTGTACCTTGCACGCGTTCGCTCGAAGTATTCGACCGCGTGACAAGGGGATCGGTGGATGGCGCGGTGATCCCGATTGAGAACTCGCTGGCGGGATCAGTTGCCGAGCATTTCGATTTGCTCCTAGGACGCGACGTTCATATCGTGCGCGAATTTCGGCTGCGCATTGTGCACAACCTGATTGGCCTGCCGAGCGCCAAACTGGGCGATGTCCGGCGCGTTTTCTCTCACCCTGTAGCGCTTGATCAGTGCCGAGATCTTTTTGCCAAGAATCCTCGGCTGGAGCCCGTTCCGTTTTACGATACGGCGGGGAGTGTCAAGCATGTTGTCGCCGAGGGCTTGCGCGATGCTGCCGGGATTGCCAGTCGACGGGCCTCCGAAGTATATGGAGGAATGATTCTTAAGGCAGGAATTGAGGATGACAAGAAAAACTTTACCCGCTTTTTTCTGATTCGGCGTGGGAAATTGCGGGCGACGCGTGGCGCGGATAAGACTTCGCTCGCATTCAGCGTCAAAAATATTCCAGGAGTGTTGTTCAAGGCGCTCAGCGTGTTTGCGCTGCGCGATATCAGCTTGAGCAAAATCGAATCCCGGCCCATGCGCGGGCGTCCATGGGAGTATGTTTTTTTTGTCGATCTGCTGCGCGGCGACGATGAAGATTCGCGCAACGCGCTGCGGCATTTAAGCGAGGTGGCGGAACTGGTGAAGGTGCTGGGGATTTATCCGCAGGCTTGAAGTGCGCCCAATCATCGGTGCATTTGAGACTCATGATCGCCGAAGCCAGAGCCGATGAAAGCACGGAGGGATGTTTGGCAACTCCGCCATTGGATACGTTTTCAGCCTTTTCATCACAACCTGATGTGAGCAACTGCACTGCTATGACCGTCGGTTTCGGCGTAGCATGCTGGAATTGGCGGTAGTGAAGCCCAGAACTTGGTTACCGGAGTGGGACCGAATCCTTCCAGTACCTTGTAAACGAATCGAAAAGGTATAAAATTCAACAACCTAGCACGTAGTCTGCATCTTTTTAGTGGTTAACTTCATCCAAAGTTGAGTGAAAGTCACTCAAGGGGAAATAAGAGGGAATAATGAGCGATCTTATTGCTGAAAGCACTTCTTACGAAACCACAGAGCGGTCGCTGCCGATTTTGCCCGTGCGCGACACGGTCCTGTTTCCCCATGCGGTATTGCCGTTGACGGTGGGCCGGGAAAGCTCTGTGCAACTCATCAACTCGCTGGGCGAAGACAAGACCATCGTAGTGGTGGCACAGCGTGAAGCGCGTGTAGATTCGCCGCAACCAACGGATTTGTACTCCATTGGAACGCTGGCGGTGGTGCACAAAGTTGTGAAGATGCCAAACCAGAGCCTGTTTGTTTTTGCCGAAGGACTGGAGCGGGTGCGGTTGGCGGATTTCGCGCAGCTCTCGCCGTTCATGCGGGCGCGAGTCACCACGATTCCAGAACTGATTCCTCCGAAGGATTCCGAGATTGAAGCGTTGCAACGCAATGTGCTGACGTTGTTCCAGCAGATCGTGGCCGGTTCGCCGACACTTTCCGATGAGCTTTCGACGGTTGCGATGAATATAGAGGAGCCAGGACGGCTGGTGGACTTTATCGCTTCGTCGCTGCCGTCCCTTTCGACTTCCGACAAACAGGAGACGCTGGAGACGACCGACGTTCGAGTACGGCTGGAAAAAATCAATCAGCACCTGGCGAAAGAACTTGAAGTGCAGCAACTGAGGAACAAGATCCAGTCGGAAGTACAGGATCGTGTACAGCAGACGCAGCGCGAATACTACCTGCGCGAGCAGATGAAGGCGATTCAGAAAGAGCTGGGCGAGCAGGACGAAGGCGCGCGCGACACTGAAGAACTCAAGCAGAAGATTGAATCGGCGGGCATGCCTGATGAAGTGAAGAAAGAAGCGCTAAAGGAGCTAGGGCGACTCGTGCGCATGTCGCCGATGGCGGCGGACTATTCAGTCACGCGAAACTACATCGAGTGGCTGGCAGTGTTGCCGTGGGCGAAGACTTCGGGCGGAGAGATTGAAATTCCGAAGGCGAAGGAAATTCTTGACGCCGATCACTACGATTTGCAGAAAGTCAAAGACCGCATCTTGGACTATCTTTCGGTGCGGCGTTTGAAGCCCAGCATGAAAGGTCCGATTCTGTGTTTTGTTGGACCTCCTGGCGTGGGCAAAACTTCGCTGGGCAAATCCATCGCCCGCGCGCTGGGGCGCAAGTTCACGCGTCTGTCGCTCGGCGGAGTACACGACGAAGCGGAGATTCGTGGCCATCGGCGTACTTACATCGGTGCGTTGCCGGGGCAGATCATTCAAGGGATACGGCGCGCGGAGACGAAGGATCCGGTCTTCATGCTCGACGAAATCGACAAGGTCGGGCGCGATTTCCGAGGCGATCCAGCATCGGCATTGCTTGAAGCGCTTGATCCGGAACAGAACGCTACATTTCGCGATAACTATCTGGATGTGACTTTTGATCTTTCCAAAGTATTGTTCATTACTACCGCGAACATGCTGGATCCGATTGCGGAGCCGTTGCGCGATCGCATGGAGATCATCGAACTCCAGGGCTACACCGAGGAAGAAAAAATTCATATTTCTTTCCAGTACCTGATTCCGCGGCAGATCGAGGAAAACGGCATCACGAAAGAGCAGATTGAATTTCCGGAAGAGGCGGTCAGCTACGTGATCCGCCATTACACGCGCGAGGCGGGAGTGCGAAACCTGGAACGCACCATCGGTACCATTTGCCGCAAGCAGGCGCGGCGACTGGCGGAAGGGAAGACCGAGAAGTTGGTGGTTACCAAGGAGGTCGTGCAGCAATTTCTGGGCGGCATCAAGGTCCGCAGCGAAGGTGAAATTGCGGAGCGTACCAAGCGTGCCGGCGTGGTTGTGGGATTGGCATGGACGCCGTCCGGCGGAGACGTACTATTTGTCGAAGCGAATCAGATGAAAGGCAAAGGCGGGCTCACGATCACCGGTCAGATTCAGGACGTGATGCGCGAGTCGATGCAGGCCGGGCTAAGCTGGGTGCGTTCGAATGCTAAGCAGTTGGGGATCGACGAGGAATTCTTCTCCAACCATGACATTCACATTCACGTGCCGGCGGGAGCGATTCCGAAAGACGGTCCTTCAGCGGGAGTCACGATCGTGACCGCGTTGGTGTCGTTGTTGTCGGGCAAGCAGGTTCGTCCGCTGACCGCGATGACGGGCGAGATTACGCTGAGCGGCAACGTGTTGCCGGTAGGTGGTATCAAGGAAAAAGTACTGGCCGCGAAACGTGCCGGAGTACATGACGTGATTTTGCCGGCAGAAAATAAAACCAACGTCGAGGAAGACTTGACTCCGGAGCAATTGGTGGGATTAACAACTCATTACGTGAAGACCATCGACGAGGTATTGGCGTTTGCGCTGCCAAGCACACCACGCGAGGAAATCCAGGATGCTGAGGAGCGCGAGAAGGTACTCAGCAATTAGGCACTGAGCAATTAAGATAATTCTCGATTGTTCGTTTTAAGTTGCCGGCCTTGACATGGGCCGGCAATTGTTTTTGTTCGCACGTCTTGCCCGGCTGGAAAACGCTTATTTTTAAACACCCACACAGCCATGAAATCTTCAAAAGCAGATCGCTGACGTAATATCCCATTGCACGCATTGACCGAGCGGCCAATTCTCAAGGAGTGATAACGCCTGTTTTCGTAAACTGACTTTATAGAGCTACTTCGCCGGCGGTGCCGTCTCCAGCATCTTCAGCTTCTCTTTGGCGTCATCATTCGCCGGATTCAGTTCCAGTGACTTCTTGTAGCTGTCGATCGCCAACTGCTTCTGCCCTGCCTTCGTGTATGCCTCGCCCAGGCTGTCATAGGCATTCCACGAACTCGGAAACACCTGCACATCCAACTTCAACAGGTCGGTCGCCTCGGGCAGGTGATTCTTCTCCATCAGGTCGTGCGCCCACCCGATTACGGCGTCTTCATCCAGCTTGAAATCCGGCTGGTCCTTCAGCATCGCAGCATAGATTGCCGGAGCATGATCGAAGCCCTGCCGTCCCAGCTCCGCGCGGAACGCATCGAGACTAGCCGGTATCGCTTTGCCCGCGCGAAAGTCCGCCGTCATCATGTGCGGCGGAACGCCAACATCCGCAGGCGTCTTCTTGAGAAACGCCA
Organism: Terriglobales bacterium; assembly: GCA_049674665.1. GTDB lineage: Bacteria > Acidobacteriota > Terriglobia > Terriglobales > Acidobacteriaceae > Acidiflorens. The sequence goes on along the minus strand of JBATZM010000103.1, from coordinate 29,309 downwards.
TCGCCTGCGCATCATGCTTGAGATATGCATCCAGGAACTCCAGCGTGTAGCGCGCAACCCAGGCATAGCCAACAATCCCATCCGCCCGCGTGTAATCCGCTTTGTGACTTCTGGGATAGCTCTTCCATATGTCCTCATTTCGCTGGAACATCGAGCCGTGCTCCGTGTGTACCAGTGCGATGTCTTCAACCGTAATCAGATCGCCGTGCGTCCACGCATTCAGTACATTGGGGCCCTCGGTGTCCTTGCTTGGAGTGCGCCGCGCCAGCTTCTCGAGCGATGTCGGCCCTTGCGTAAAGAACAGCATCGGTATCGTCATCTGCTCCGGATGCACATCGGTCGCCGCCTTCACCAGACCCGGGAAATACCGCATGCTGCCCTCGAGCGCCACCAGCGCGTCAATGCGGTTGTCGCGCGCCGCCGCAAACAGGTTTGAGATCCCACCCCAGCTAAACCCCGCCGCCGCAATCTCCGACATGTCCGTATCCGGCAGAGTCTGCGCGTACCCAATCAAAAAGGAGATGTCCTGCGCCTGCACATTGATACCGCCGAGGTCCACGGTCATATCGCGCGACGTCGCGCCCGTACTCGGACTAGCAACCACCACGTAGCCGTGGCTCGCCAGGTACTCGCATATATCTGCGTTCTCCCAGGACATCGAGGAAAGACTCGGCGCATAGATCACCACCGGAAATCGTCCCGACAACAGCGGAGCATCGCGCACGGCCCACATCGAATCTTTCAGCGTAGGCTTCATGCCCTCGATCCACGATTTCCAATCCGACCAAAGCTCAGGTTTCCCATAACTGGTCTCCATAGCCAGCAGATCTGTGTAATCCCCAACCGTCATCGGTTTGCCGCTGCTCTTCTGCGCCGGATACCAGATCAGCGTCTGCAGTGGCCGTGCGCGCTCTCCTTGATACGGCTGGCCCAATGCATCGGTGACAGGACGATAGGCGCGCGAGAAATCGTACTGCTCCACAACCCTCAGTCCCACCGCATCCGGTCCGGGCTTCTCAGTGAAGTGAAAACGCTGATCCCCGGCTGCAACCACCGGAGCGCTTTGGGCGCTGGCGGCGGCAACAAAAGCGGCTGCAACACAAACGATAAGAAGAGTGGCTGCAAGAACCTGCGAGCGCATCGGGCGAGTCTCCGTCAAGGAATTTACCATTAAGCACTGCTCGACATCTCTGGGTAGGGCCAGACGCGCGTCTGGGGAGAGAACGTCAATCGAAGAAAACATCAGAATGAGCCATGCCGTCCATATCTCCATTTTCGGTGGCTCGCACCGGATTGTAAGCTCAGTGGGAGAACGCGTCTCTGGGCTAAGTCTTGCATGAGAATCCGAGGTGAATTGTTGCAATATCGCCATAGCACCAACTACGGCCCGTCTGGGTCAATGAGCGCTAACGCCTCGATTACATCTCAAATCCCTCCAAATTGAATACCAGGCTGTGACCAATTACCTGGGGTCTTGGCTGCTCTGTCCACAAGGCCGAGTTCAAACTAATACCCTTGAGTCATGCCGTACGTCCGTGCTTTTTTTCATCACCAATCTTATGTACTTCCATCACAGACAACCGCCCCAAACTCCGCCATCATTCCCCAGAGTGGAGCCTCCAGAACTCCGCCCGTCTCCAGAGACGGTTCCACGACTGCTGAAAAACCACCTTCGGCAATCTTTGACAAATTGACGGTCTGGCAGAGCCTATTCCGAACCATCGCTCCGTTCCGGCCAATTTGTTTATACAAATGACAATACGACTGTTTATAACAACGATACTAGGGGGTAGGGGGGGTGGGGGGGGCGGTACAGGTCTTCCACCACGGAGGCCACGGAGAAAACCCAACTCCGAAGCTAAACCTTAGCCTGGGCTCTTACCGTTCCGAGATTTTTCTCCGTGCCTCCGTGTCTCCGTGGTGAAAAAGTAGAGTAGGACACGATCCAAAGCCGCCTGCTCTAGAAGAATCCGCGCAAAGAGGCGACAATGGTTCCCGTAAACCATAAGGAGCTACGTGGGAGCCAGTCCAGTCCTGAAGCCTAGTCCGAATTCACGACCGAACAAACGCCCGAAGACACGCCCAAAGCCCGCGAGTCCCAAGCCAAAGCTCGGCCTGCGAGCCTGGATGGAACGAGTACTCGTGGAGTGTGATCGGGCGGCTGCTGGGTTCGATGCCGATCCGGTACACGACCTTCGAGTTGCGCTCCGGCGTTGTCGTTCACTTGCAGACGGATTGATGGCCATCGATCCCGATTCTTCATGGAAGGACATGAAGAAGGCGGGGAAGAAACTTTTTCAGGCGCTCGGCGAGCTTCGCGACATGCAGGTGATGGAAGAGTGGATCGAGAAGCTGAGCGGAACCCGAGGTATTACCGATCCTGCCGCAGTCGATCTTTCTTCGGGCGATCCCGTGGCGATCAAGCTGCTCGATCATCTGCATGCGCGTGAAGCCGAATGCAAGCAGGACGCCTTCAAAGATCTCAATCAGTTTGACCGGAAGCAATGGCGCCAGTGGTCGAGAACGCTGCCGCAGCGCGCGTCGCGGGTACGTCCGGGGAGCGTGGTCTATCTGCATCTGGCGTTGGAAAAGTGGACGTCGGCCTATGAACTGCACAAACATGCGTTGCGCACGCGGTCGCAGGTTAGCTGGCACGAACTGCGCATCGGCATCAAACGCTTCCGTTACACGGTAGAAAATTTTCTGCCGCGCCAGCACGCGCTTTGGGGCGACGATCTGAAGGAACTGCAGGATCTGTTGGGAGAAGTTCACGATCTGGACGTGCTTTGGGCGACTGCGGTCGAGGCCAATGTGAGTGCGTTCCCTGACGTGGAAAATCGCAATTGCTGGCGCGAGATGTTGAATGCGGAGCGCAGCAAGAGGATCGCACGCTATCGCGAAAAGATGGTGGGAAAGGATTCGCTGTGGCGCATCTGGCGGGCGGAGTTGCCTGCGGGACCGCAATTGCGTTCGGCGGCGATGAGCCGCCTCCGCGCATGGGCGGGATATCTGGATCCCGATTTCGCGCATTCTCAGCGGGTGGCACAACTGGCGCTCCTTTTGTATGACGGGTTGAAGGATGCGGGTCTGCTGTCGTCCGAGCCAGCGACGCTGGATGTTGCTTCGACTCGTGCACTGAATTTTACTGCCAACGATCGGGAGTACGAACCAAGAGCCGTGTTGCAGGCGGCGGCGCTTATGCATGACGTCGGCAAAGCCAAGGGCGCAGCAAATCACCAGAAATTTTCGTACCGGATGATCCGAGGGTTGGCGCGTCCCTTGGGCTGGAGTGCGCGCGAACTGGAATTGGCAGCAGTGGTCGCACGCTATCATCGCGGAGCTTTACCGCATCCGCGGGGAAAGACCATGCAGATGCTGGAACTGGCGGATCGGCCGATCGCCATGGAATTGGCCGGGGTTTTGCGTCTGGCTAATGCGCTGGACACGCGGCATGGGCGCAATGAAAACGAAAACTCTCCGAAGCTCGAAGTTAGTTTGCAGGACCGTTTTGTAACGGTAAGAGTGGCGGGATACTCGGTGTTGGACCGCTCGGCGGAAGGGGTTGCCGCGGCGCGACATCTGCTGGAGATGGTGCTGCGGCGACCGGTGGTGGTACGAACTTTGCGTAGTTCCGCGAGCAGCAGCAGCAAATTCTTAGCGCAGCCCCTAAAGAGGCCGCCGATAGCAGGTGGCTTGCGGCATCACTGAAGCGATACCCCGATGCGAAGCTAGTCTGACACTTCTCAGAATGATGTTCACCTTCCAAACTTATTTTGTGGTTCGTACAGAGTTCGTACAAATATGACTCACGCGAAATTAGTTTCGATGGCGGTGTCGTGGTTGCGGCGTTATCGCTGTGGAGTTGTTCTCAGCGAGCAGGCTTGCGTCAGCGGAGAGATGCCGGATGCGATTGGTTGGAAGAAGGCGTGTCATTCGGTGCTGATCGAGAGCAAGATTTCGCGCGGAGATTTCCTGGCTGATCGCGACAAACCGTTCCGCCAAAAGCCGGAGATCGGCGTCGGCTGCGAGCGGTATTATTTGTCGCCTCGGGGGTTGATACGAAGCGAAGAACTTCCCGCGGGGTGGGGACTGCTGGAGGTATCCGGGCGCGAGATCGAGCGTGTCAAGCCGTCGGCTAAGAATATGCGTTCGGATATCGGATTCGGGTATGAAATGAATCTGTTGTTGGCGAGTCTGCGGCGGGTGGAAGTCCGCATCGAGCCGCAGAGCATTACCGACTTTTTGAAATGGAAGAATCGCATGGCGGAGTACAACCGGGGAAGTCTGCCGGAAGGGTTAGTTGCCCCGGACGAGGAAGCCAACGGATTCCTGTTGGGAGTCGTCGGCGACTGAGACGTGGAACTTGCAAGTCTCAACCCTGGAGGATTCCGAAGAATGAGCTTTTAGCAAAGACGATAGAACTGTATAATTCTGTAAAGAAGATTTTCCAGCCGCTTGTCAGAAGTCTGTTTTTAGGGGTGAATACATATAATGGCAAACGGGAACCCTGTGGGTCCGGAAAACAAGCTGGAGATTCATAAGAAGCAAACAAAAAAACCTTACGCGAAACCCGCATTTCAGTTCGAGCGGGTGTTCGAGACGCAGGCGCTGAGTTGCGGAAAAGTTCATAGCCATTCAGGCCCATGTAACCGAGCCGGCGTTAAAAACTCGTAGCCTGCGGTCACGGCAACGCTAAATTCCGTTCCAACTCCAATGCTATCGCCGCGCCGGTTGCTACTGCAGCCCGGACTGCGTCAGCTTTATGGCGCCATAGCCTTGCGAGGATAATGCGATGCCAAGAACAACTACAACATTATCGGCAGCATTATTGACGGTGCTGAGGCCTGGCAGGGTGAGGCTCTTTACCGTCTTGCTAGCGTTGATCGCGAACGAGTAACCGTAAAGATCAAACGTCCGGTTGTCCTTCGTACCGTTGTATTCGTTGCGGTAGGCCGTGGTCACGACGGTCGTTTCTCCCATGTAGTCTTGCGGCGTAAACCAGTCGCTGACACTCTGTGTGAACGTTGAGGTCGTGCCGTCGGTGTAGGTGACGATGAATGTCTGAGAGGGCAGATTGCCATTCACGGCGTTGCCTAGAAACGTCAATGTGCTGTACTGACCCGCAGGTAGCGTGATGATGGTGTTCTGCCATGCATCCTCCGCATTGGTCGGCCCGAAGGTATACGTGATACCGTTCCACGTTGCTGAAGTGCCGAGCTCCGTGGCCGAGTAAGCATTGCCATCGTCGTCCAGTCCACCGGTCTGTGGGAACGTCGAGCCGTCGGTGTAGATTCCGAATACGTTGTAGGCCGTGGCGGCGGGGACAGCGACAGGAGTAGAGATGGTACCGACATCCTCGGTCGAAAAGTAGATGCTCTCCGCCTGGGCGTCCGCGCTGGCATTGTCCGCGGCGAAGCCACTCGTGCCGCCTGTGTAGCCCGTGGCGGTAGCCGTGGCCGCGGTGGTGGCGCTGGGCCGGCTGTTGACGTCCCACATGGTGACGATGTTGGCCCCGGTGGTAGCGCCTGGCTCTCCCATGCCGACGAAGATGCGATCGGTGGTCCCATCATAAAACTCGGTGATGGGCGAGCAGACTCCGTTAGAATTTCCACCCGCATTAACATTTTTGTTCAAGGACATGGCGGGGGTTCCGTTTGCCACTCCGGTGGTGGCGCTGAAACTAATCGAGTAGAGATTCTGCGCGGTCGCAGTCGCCGCAGTGCCACAACTGTATAGCGTGGACTTAGCGTTGGCCGGCCCGTTGGTGTAATAGTTGTTATCGAAGGCGCCGTAAAACAGAATTTTATTGGTATTGGTACTTATGGCCCCGAGTTCAACCGTAGCAGCAGAAGCAAGGCTGGTGGGCAACTGGGTCACGGAGGTTTTGGTGTTCTTGTCATAGGTGGAGAACACATAGAGATAACCGTTAAACTCGTCCAGCATTAGTCCCGGACCGGTCTGATAATTGTAGTTACTTGCGGTAGTGCCGTAGGTATAGGACGGCGTGGACGCGGGTGTAAAGCTTACCGTCGTACCTGACGCATGCACGTTATAGGCGTAGATTTTTTCGGAATCGGTGATGAAGACCTCGTTGAGCAGCCCATCGTAGAGCGGGCCACTCATGGCCGAACTAGGGGTAGCTTCGAAAGTCGTATTAACGGGGACGCAGAAATCGACGGAGGGATTGGTTGTGGTGCTGAAGATATTCTTAACATGGTAGAGAAGTCCATTGTTGGCGCTGACGAAGCCGCTATCGCTGGCATAATCGACGTAGATGTCGGAACGGGTGTTTGCGGCGGGATATGCAGTGGTGCATCCGGTAACTGATGTGTTGGTGTAGTTGATGGCAAGGTCGCAGGAATCTCCGGCAGGAACGCAGGCCCCATTGGTGAAGACGCCGGGCGGTTTAATTGGGGACGTGGCAGTACCGCCATCGTTGGCTGCCCATATCGTAATGTGCAAGTTGGATGTGGTGGCAGTCGATTCGATCCAGGCAACCCTTGTCCCATCGATCGAAGGCACTGGAGACAGCGGCGAGCCGCCCGTACCGATTGCGTAAGAAAATAGAAACGAGGGGCCGGTGTCGCCAGAGCAAAATCCGGTGCCGGCGGGATCGGTATAGAGATTCGTCAAACCAACCAGGTTGGCCTGCGTGCCCACTCCCGGAGTCGCGTTAATGGTGTACACGACAAAGTCGCCCACGACGGGAGGAGTGGCGGTGAGGATACTGCAACTGGGCGACGAATAGTTGTAGGTGTATACCGCCGGGGTCTCACCAATGGCGAGGCCAGCGGTTGGTCCCAGGGACATCGCCCAGTCAACCTTGGTGTTCTTGTTTCGACGTGGAATGGTGGGGAATCTGATCGGGTCCACCGGAGTTGGTTGTAACCCCACTCTAAAGTCGCCGAAGAGGTCTTGGCTCAAACTATTGTCGTGTGACCGAGATTCATTCAACTCAGCCTCGTTCAAGCCTGCTTCGTTCCATCCAGCTTGGTTCGATCCAGATTCATTCAACCCGGCAGTTGCCGGTTGTGCGGTCTGGTTACGATGCTCTCGCGTGTAATGCAGAACAATGCTATGCAGGAAGCGAGGATCGTCGCGAAGCTTCAGCATATCTTCCACTGAGCCGTTGAGGGTGTAGATGACGTGCTGATGGCTCCAATCCTGTGGGCCTCCAAGACGGGGCACGTACGGCGCGGGAGTGGGGAGCGCATCTTGCGCGCGCATATTTGGCACACATGTGCCCGCCACCATCAGCAGGGTAGCGGCACAGAAAAGGAGCGGTTGCGCAAAGCGGACACGGCCCATAGGTCGATCCCTCGAAGAAAATGTGGATTTTCGGACATTATACGAGGAGGATTTACCGTGAGCTAGTGCCCATTGGTAACCCTGGCGGGAGGGTGAGAAACCGAGGTATGGCAGTTCGCTTGCGGGGTTTCGGGCAGAATCTACATCTCTCGACGGCCTTCCATGGCCTTCAGCATGGTGACTTCGTCTGTGTATTCGATGTCGCTGCCTACTGGTATGCCCATCGCGATACGGGTGACGCGCAGTCCCTGACGTTTTAGTTGCTGGGCCAGGTAGGTGGCGGTGGCTTCACCCTCGACGGTGGGGTTGGTCGCGAGGATGACTTCTTCGATCTCGCCGTGGGCGACTCGGGTCATTAAATTTCCGATGCGGAGTTGCTCGGGGCCTACACCATGCAGGGGTGAGATTGAGCCGTGGAGCACATGGTAGACGCCATTAAAGTGCCGCGTCTTCTCTACGGCGGCGATGTTGGTCGGTTCCTCGACCACGCAGACTAGCTTTTGATTCCGAGTGGGACTGCTGCAGTAGACGCAGGGATCGACGTCGGTGATGTTGTTGCAGATCGAACACAGGCGCAGATTGGCTTTGACGTCTCGCACAGCAGAGGCAAGAGCTTCGGCGTCATCCTCGCTCGATCGCAGAATATGAAAGGCCAAGCGTTGTGCGCTTTTATTGCCGACTCCCGGCAACTTCTTGAGTTCATCGATAAGCCGGGTCATTGGTTCAGCGAAGCGGGACATTTTCTAGAGTCCCCCAATGCCTAGTCCGCCAAGCATTCCGCCCACGCTTGACTGCATCGCCTGATCCACTTTGCGGCTGGCTTCGTTCAGCGCGGCCATCACGAGATCTTGCAGCATTTCAACATCGCCCGCCTTTACCGCCTCCGGATCGATCTTGATGCCGAGTACTTGCTTGCGGCCATCCATTTTGACGGTGACCGTGCCGCCGCCGGACGACGCTTCGACGACGGTCTGCTCCATCTTTTTTTGCAGCGTCTCGTACTGCTGCTTGGCTTGCGACATTAGTTCCTGCAAATTGAATCCGGACATAAGAAAAATTTGTAAATGGTAATTTGTGATTGGTAATTGAAGGGCACACGGCGCGCAAAGCGTTTTGAGCTTTTCAATTACAAATTACAAATCGCAAATTACCAATTGCTTCTTACCCTTTCTCGCGATAATCGATAACGGTGCGAATTTCCGCTCCGAATTTTTCTTTCATTCTTTGTACGACTGGATCCTGTTCGGCTCGGCTGCGTGCGCTTCCGTTCGAGGCGCGGTGTGCCGGAGGCGTGGACTGCTGCGCGCCGGGTTCGACCAGAATCCTGATCGGTCTGCCGGCCAGACCGCTGGCGGCGGCGCTGGCGATGCGGCGCGCATCGGCGGTGAATGACATTTCGATCATGGTGCTTGAAGCGGCTACTCTTGCGATCAGCGAGCTTCCTTCGAGCTTCCACTCCGCGCTCTCAAGCAAAGAAACCAGCATTTGCTGATTGCTCAACGCGTTGAGCACGGCGTCCCGCAGAGACTCAGCGTTGGCCTCCGGCTCGGTTTCGCGAAGGGTGGCGGACGGGCCCGTGCTTTCAGTCGGACGGACGGGCGAGACGCCCATCGCTCCACTATTATTATTGATGGGCTCCGGATCGGGCACCGGCGGCAGCTCTTCGATGGCAGGGGCGGCCGATCCCATGATGACTACGTTGGCGGTTGTAACGCTATCGCTTGAAAACTCAGCCTTCGGATTGCTTTTGCGCGCCGAGTCGGCCGCGAAAGGCGATACAGAATTTGATCGCGCGGTGACAGGAGATTCGGTGCGGCGGCCTTCCGTTGGTGCAGCGAAAGGACGGGAAGCGACAGGGGGCGTCAGAACCGGCCTCGGCAGGCCGCGCGCTGGTGAAGAAGCGGACGACGCCACGTCACTCAGTAACTGCTCGAGCGGCAGCAGACGCTGCGCGTGCGCCATTTTCAGCAGTCCCAGTTCGAGATGGAAGCGCTGTTCCTGGCGATATCCGAGTTCTCCGTGGGTGCGCAGCATGATCTGTAAGTGCCGGGTCAGGTCTTCTTCGCTGAACAGGTCGGCGATGCGGGCCACGCGGGCACGCTCATCGGATGAAACTTGCAGCAGCGCAGAGTCTTTGCCCGCGATTTTTGCCACGGTGACATTCCGGAGAAATCGAACCAACTGGCGCGCGAAATGCGTGGGGCTATGGCCTTCGCCGATCAATTCGTCAACCAGGAGCAGGATTTTTTCGCTCGAACTTTCCGCAACGGATTGCATTACGGTTTCGAGTGCTCCAGCCGGAGCTGCGCCGATCAGGCTGCGAACCGAATCGAGGGTCAGATGGTCGGAGGTGGAAGCGATGGCCTGGTCGAGGATGGAGAGCGCGTCGCGCAACGAGCCGTCGCCCGCTTCCGCCAGCAGAGCAAGTGCGTCATCGTCGGCGGGAATTTTTTCTTTCGTGATGATGTCGCGGAGCTGGCCCATGATGTCTTCGAATTTCACGGCGCGAAAACTGAAATGCTGGCAGCGCGAGCGGATGGTCTGAGGAATATCTTCGGGCTGCGTCGTGGCCATCATAAAGATGACGTGGCTGGGAGGCTCCTCCAGCGTTTTAAGCAGCGCATTGAAGGCTGCGTCGGTGATCTGGTGGGCTTCGTCGAGAATGTAGATTTTGAAGCGGTCGCGCGCCGGACGGTAGCGGGCGGCTTCACGCAATTCGCGGATTTCGTCGATGCCGCGATTGGTGGCCGCATCAATTTCGATGACGTCGACCGCGTTACCGGCGCGAATTTCGGTGCAAGAATCGCAAATGCCGCAGGGCTCGATCGGAGGTTTCCCCGTCGTTTCAATAGTTGAGCGGCAGTTTAGCGCCATGGCCAGGATGCGGGCGACGGTCGTCTTGCCGATGCCGCGATGGCCGCTGAAGATATAGCCGTGCGCGATGCGCTCTTGCGCGATGGCATTTTGCAGGGTGCGGGTAACATGTTCCTGGCCGATGACGTCGGAAAATTTCTGCGGCCGATATTTGCGTGCCAGGACCTGATAGCTCATGCGAATCCCTGATTATACAGTCTGACACGTGGACGGTTTGCGGGCGAGCTTCGAGCGCCGAGCCGAGTGGCCTCAGCTCGACCGCTTGCATGGCTTCGGCTGGCGGGGTAGGCTCATGAATCGGGTTTTACTATGAATATTGGAGAGAAGCGCCTATGCAACTGAGAATGAGCACACGAGCATTGGAGGGCGTGCTGGTGGTGGATTGCAGCGGTCGGCTGGTGTTCGGCGAAGAATCAGCCAGCCTCCGCGATACTGTCAAGAATCTATTGGCCCAGAGCCCGAAGGTGGTGCTGAATTTGCGCGAAGTAAACTATATCGATAGCGGCGGTCTTGGAACGCTGGTTTCGCTTTACACAACTGCACGCAATGCCGGTGGGGCGGTGAAGCTGGCGAGTTTGAGCCAGCGAGTGGGTGACCTTCTCCAGATCACCAAGCTGCTGACTATTTTTGAAGTATTCGACGATGAAGCGTCGGCCGCGCGATCTTTTAAACAAGATGCGGCTTAAGAGATTGCGAAGAAGTTGTGCTGTGGGGCGCGGTGGGCTTCAGCGGTTTGAAGCCGCATTCAAAATAGTTCAGTTACCGCAGCGCTGAAGCGCTGCGCCACCCAAAATCAGATACAAAAGGAATTTTTTGCTCAGCCTGCAAAAGCACTCCCCAAGCTTTGTCTGGCTGCTAGTTTGACAGCGATTAATTGAGGTCTTGCAACACCAGTGGAGTCTGCGACATTCCATTAAGACCCCCCAGATTGTCGACGAGCACCACCGTGGTAATCGACTGGGAGTTGGGCGTTAAGAGCTCGGTAATGAGAGCCTTTTTGCTTCCATTCGCGGTAACCATCACGTTATAGCCAGTACTAACGTAGGTAAGGCTTTGGTAGGTGCTGCCCTGCCCATTGCCGAGTCCGGTGATCTGAGGTGTGAAATTCGTAAGGTCTTCAGTGCTGGGGGGGACGATATAAACGTCCACTCCGCCTGTGGGGGAGTGGGGGGACGCATTGATCACGCGGAATTCCTCGTTGTTTTCAAACGGCACCGCGTTGTTATCGCGTATGACGACGAGGGACGGTCCGGCGTAGAGTCCATCCAGAATTACCGTGTACTCCGTTGAGCCATTCAAGTCAGTGATGGCACCGCCGGTTCCTTGGCCGCTGTTTCCAATGCCGTTATATATGAAGAGGGGATTGGTGGTGGTGCCGGTTTTATACGCTTCGACCGTATCCTGGCCCGAGTAGATCGACGAGTAGATGGGGGGAGACGGCTGAACCTGGGTAAATGCCAGGTTGGTGAAGGACTTGCCTCCATTTAAATAAACATCCAAGCCGGGGCCATCGGAGATGGCATTGATCACACGAACCTGCGTGAGATTCGTGGGATTGCAACTGATGGTAAAGATGCTCAAGGCTGCCAGCGTCAGTGTACGGACTATCAACGTACGGGCCGTCAACGTATGGGCTAGTAACGTCCGGGCCAGCAATGAGCGAGACATCTTTTTTGTTTCTCCAGAGTTCAGAATTCTCCCCCGGTTAAGTTTGGTATCGAAGGCGAATATTTGTCAACTGCTTGCTACGTTGATTCGCTGGGCGTCGGTTAAAGCCCAGCGCTTCTTCCTAAAGTAGGGCGAGATGCTGGGTAGTTCAGGCCACCTCGCCCGCGATTAATTAGCCAAAAGATCAACCATCACTATCGGACGTGGGTTAATGGTTGCCCCCCCCGGCTCGTCGTTAAGAACCACGGTCATAATCTCTCCGGGTGAGAAAGCAGGGAGGGGAAAATTATAAAGTATCGGGCCGCCGTGGCGAACAATTTCGATAATAGAAGCGGGTTGACCGCTTGCAAAAGGATAAGCATTGTACTCGCTCGCCATCCCGATAGTCAGGTTAGAAAACAGAGGCATGGTAGGAGGTATAGTTCCGGTCTGGTAGAGATAAACGTCGAGGCCGTTCGCCCCCTCAAAAGCCGATCCGTCGATGACGCGAAATTTCACGGTATTCGCCGCCGGAGGGGTGTTGTTGTCGTTGATAACGTAAAGTTGGGGTGGGGCATCGGTATATCCGGCGAAGAGCAACGTGTACTGGACCGAATTGTTGTTCGAACTGCTCAATCCGGTTTCGGAGCTTTGGCTCACGACTGGGTTGCTCTTGGTGCCAGTATCGTACGCTACGATCGTGTCGTTGCCCGACGGTACGTTCAGATATTTCGCAGGGGTTGATATAGCAGGCTGGACAGTGTTGACCGCCAGTGGCGAAGTACTAGTCAAGTTGTTGTTGAAATAGATGTCCAGCGCTATTGAGCCGTTGACGCCGTTGTCGGGTATGGTATTGATCAAGCGAACCGCGGCTGACCCACCGGAACCGCAGCTGGTCGCGAAGATGCTCAAGGCGGCGAGGGCCAAGGCAAAAGGCAAGGCTTTCAGCAAGCGAAGCATATTATTTCTCCAACTTCTCCGAGGGCCAATTTGGTGAGTAAAACATGAGATGCAGGTATCGTATTTCAAGGTTTTACGGGCACGCGTATATTTTCGTATCGGCGAAACTAGGTTAACACGATTTTCTGACGGAGATTGTCTGTAAGGATAAGGATATGGACCTGTGAAACGGAAATCTCAACCCGAAGCTGGGAAGCGAAAGTCCAGCGAGCGGAAGTCTGGCGAGCGCAAGTCAGACGAAAGCTTGCTGGCGGATAAGCGGGTTCGCGTCGTGCGCTGCATTCGTGCCTTGCCGGCGGGGTCGGTGTCGAGCTATGGAGCGATAGCCAAGGCTGCAGGCTGGCCCGGAGCGGCGCGGCAAGTTGTGCGCGTTCTGCAACAGGTTCAGGGACTGCCCTGGCACCGGGTGCTCGGCGCGGGTGGAGCGATCAAACTTGCTGGAGAAAATGCCGCTGAACAGCGATTCCGGCTGCGCATGGAGGGCGTGACGTTTCGCGGGGCGCGGGTGGATATGAAGCTGCACGAGTTTCACTTTGCGAAGGTGAAGATGCCGAAGGCGAAGCGCGCTCGCAAGAAAAAAGTGATTCGGCGATGGGAGACGACTTAAACTCCTGACTCGCCGTGCTGTGGCAAATTGCCTTCCAGTAAGTCGTGCAGGCGGTTCGCCGGACAGCGCAATCCGATGTAGAAACTTCCGAACAGCGCATAGACGGCGCTGACATGGTCGAAGCGCATCTCGTAGATCAACTTTTTGAAAACCAGCGGATCGTCGGCGAAAAGATCGACGCCCCACTCCCAATCGTCAAAACCAATGGAGCCGGTGATGATCTGTTTTACCTCTCCGGCATAGCGCCGACCGACCAATCCGTGTTCGTTCATCTGGCGCTGGCGTTCTTCCATCGGGAGCGTATACCAGTTCTTGTCTTCGCCCCGGAGACGATCCATGGGATAAAAACAGATGTAGCGATTGGGCGGCATCGACGGGAACAGACGCGGCTTCATCGCCTCTTTCTGGCGCGCGACGGTTTCCTTGATCGCATCTTTCCATTCATCTGAGTGCGGTTCGACGCCGCGATCGGCGAGCGCCTTGTAGGTCTTCAGCGACGATTCATACAATCCCAATTCAATTATCGACAGATAGGAAGTTGTGGGCTCCATGAAGTCACTAAGTCGAAGCCGCGCCAAATCGAGCTCCGCCTGATTGAGCTGGTCGAAGCTTTCGCGGAAGTGAACCAGCATCAGGTCGCCTTTGTGCCCGAGCAATGAAAACAGCGCAGACTGTCCGTCGGCTTTGCCCTCCATCTCCGCCAGTACTTGCGTGGCTTCGGCAACAATCTCGCGACGGTCGTTCTCGGCGATGGAGCGCCACGCGGTCCAGCGGAAGCGCATCATCTGATGAAGCGTGGCATAGCCTTCAAGCGTGAGTGGCACGGCGGGAAGTTGCCCGGCGGCAACTGGCAGAGTTGGAGGATGAGTCGGATTCATGGATTTGCTCTGGCAGCTATTGTAATCGCGGGGTGGAGAACTCTCGCCTAGTTTGACAGGACTTAACAGGAACATGCCGCCGATTTCTTCTCCGGGAAGGCTTGTCATCGACAGGCAAGATCTTTACCACGGGGAGCACAGAGGAACACAGGGGAAACATGCCGACGCTGCACCCGGTACCCCGGCCGCCACGGGGCGCGGATTGCTCCAGTGTGCGCCAGTATGCTACAAGCGCTATATGCGTAAATGGATGAGCGAGCGCTTGAAGCGCCGCAAGAAGCCCGGAGACGGCGACAAGGAAGCGACCAAGGCACCGGAGCCGTTGCAGCCGAAGTTCTATGATAATGAACCAGTTGCCCCGGTGGCAGCTCCTGTTGATGTGCCCGTGGTTGAGGCGCCCGTAGTTCAGTCGCGGCGTTCCCCGCGGCCAGAACCTGAAGTTGCGACTGAGTCTGCCTCGGCACCAGCCGCAGCGTCGGCGGCGGTTGAATCGAAACCGCGACCGGCTCGCCGGCGTCGCAGTCGCGGCGGTCGAGGTGGTGGATCTCGTCCGCGGTCGGTCACGGCAGAACCTGCTACCGCAGAGGCATCGGTCGCTCAGGCATCTGTTGCTGAATCAGTGGTTGCCGGGAAGTTGCCTACAGGGGCTGCGCCGGTTCAAGCTGCGTCCGCCCCAGCCCGCGCCAGCAAGGGAACCGTTGTTCTTGCGATCGGGCTGCCGGGATCGGGCAAGAGTTCGTGGTTCAAGCGGCATAATATTCATCCGCTTTCGAGTGATCTGCTGCGCGAACTTCTTTTCGATGACGCGCAGGAGCAGCGCTTTCAGGATTTGGTGTTTTCAAATCTGCGATCGATGCTGAAGGCGAGGCTGATCGCGCGGCGTCCCATGAATTACGTGGATGCAACGAACCTTACGCCCCACGACCGGAGTAGCTGGATCAAGCTGGCTAAGGATTACGGCTACGATGTGCAGGGAGTGTACTTCGATGTCCCGCTGGAGGTTTGCATGGAACGCCACCAACGACGTGGCCGCGCGGTTCCCGACGATATCATGCGCAAGATGGCGAGTAAGTTGAAGGCTCCGACATTCGACGAGGGGTTTTCAAAAATTACCGTCGTGCGAGTGAAACAGAAAAAAGAAGAGGCGACGGGCTAGTTTTCGTGGTGGAAAAATCTTTACTGCAGGACACACAGGGTACGCCGGGATGCACAGGGGAAATTGAAATTAACCTCTATTCCCATATTCCCATCGACTTGGACTTTCAGCCTTTCAGATACGGCAGTAGTTCTCGAAATGCGGGCGCGCCTGACGAGCGCAGCAGTTCATAGATCATCATTTCGGTCGAGGAAAGAATCGCTCCGGCCGTGCACATGCGATCCAGTCCGACTTGCCAATTTAATTCTGCTCTCGAGCTGACGGCATCGGCAGCCACGTGCACGAGGTAGCCTTCACGGAGCGCACCCATTGCAGTCTGCATTACGCAAATGTGGGCTTCCATGCCGCACAGTAAGACAGTTGTCCGTTGCCCCGGCAAGCGCTTCAGCAAGGAGCAAAATACGTCGCTGCCGAAGCAGGAGAACATTAGCTTGTCGATAGGTGGACTGTCGGGCAAGAGGGACGCGATATCCGGTACAGTGTTGCCCAAGCCTTTTGCATATTGTGTCGTAACCAGTGCTGGGATCTTCAGGACTCCGGCCATGCGAATCAGAAGCTGAACATTTCGCACCAGCCGTTCTTTCTCCCAGATCGGCGGCAGCAGTTTCTCTTGCATGTCCACGACGATGAGAGCGCACTGTTCGGCCTCAAGTGGGCGGCGCGCCATCTCCGCGTACTCGGCGTCGGCTGAGATGAGAGATCCTGAGACGCTTCCGGGGAAAGTTTTGCTGCTCGGCATAGCAACTCCTAGCACCGCTGCCCCAAATTCTAACTCGGGTGCCGTAAGTTGCGCGTGCGCTTGATGAGCGCGCACGGTTTTGCAGGCACCACAAAATGATTTAGAATTCAGGCACAGCCCGGTCGTTCAACGGTAGGACTGCAGCCTCTGGAGCTGCGTATCGGGGTTCGAATCCCTGCCGGGCTGCCACCCTTTTCAGCCAGTCACGGGCAAGTTGTAATCCATCGTCAGGGCCTGGTGGCTCATTTTGCGGGCTCGATGGTCTTTACCGTGATCGCACTCTTTTTGGCATCCAGTTCTCCAGTCACTATGACGGTTTGCCCTGCCCATTTTTCAGCTTCTTGCTGATTATCCAAACGGTAAACGTCATTTTTCACCACCAGCACGAACGAACTTCCGAGATGGGCAACACAGTGCCGAGCGCAGTCGGCTGAAGTCGAGCCAAAAGACTTGGATTTCAGCATCTCCTGGTGCGACCGCGAGAGAGAGTGAACGTTCAGAGCGCAGGAGCTGTCGCCAATCTCGCCGCGAAAAGTTGCGGCGTGGCTCAATCCAGTGGCGAAGACGGCAAAAACAGTGAGAATGATCCAGTAATTTATATCCGAGCAGTTAACCATCTGGCATTTCATGAGAATTTCCTTGGTGAGTGCTACGCAATCACGATGACCTTCATTTTCATGTCCTCATGTCCCTCGCTACAGATGACGGTGCAAACGATCATGTATTCCCCGGGTTCAGAGGGGACGTTCAGGATAAATTCCTGAGTGCCGGGTTTGAGTTCGATCTCCCAGTCTGGAAATTTCGCGCCATCCTTCTTGCGGATGAGAGCGAAGCCGTGAATGGATCCATTCCGGTTGAAGGTTTTCGCCTTCTTCGCAGTAATTCGGAATTGTACTTCTTCACCTGCCTTGAAGGTCAATGTGGGGCTAACTTGTCGACCGATCTTGTAACGGCTGTCTTTGTCGGCGAGGATTTCGACCACGCGCATTTGGTTCTGTGCATCGCATCGCGGAATTGATGCTACCAGCAGAGCCGTGACCAACAGCGCGGGAATTTTGAGGGGGATCTTAGTGTAATCGAAGTTCAAAGTTATTCCGTCATGTAGGCTAGGATGTAACGCATGTCTTCGTCCGTGATGAGAGCTCGCACACGCATATGGCGAACGATGGTCGCCATCATTTTCGGCGGAAATTTGTGCGGAGGCATGTGGCAGCGTCCGCAGTTGGTGCGGAAACGTTTTTCGCCTTCGACTCGTATAGCAGCGCTGGCTTGTGCCGTGGTCTGCTGAACAACGGCCGACGGGACTGTAGCATTGGATCCCGATGATTTGTTGCCGGACTCGGCTGCAACCATCGCGGCCAGAATCAGAATTACGGCGAGGATTCGCATCAGCATTAGTAGCCTCCTCGGCCGAGGGGAAACGCGAAGCGGTACGTTACACCGGCAGTCCAGATGTTTGCATTAGCTTCGGAGTTGAGCTGCCGGCCGTAGCTGGCGGTGGCGCGCAATCCATCCAGAAAATAGTAATTCAATCCTATCTCGGGTTCCTTGGTGTTGGCGCCGGGCAGATCGTCGTCGATCACACCGGATTTGGTGAAGAATTGCTGGAACCGTCCGACCAGTTGCATGTGCGAGAAAACTTTGGCATGAGAGATTGCACTCAGGCGCAGAGCGGGTTCAATCCAGTAGCCTTGGCCCAATTCGGTATCGGCGTATTCCGAGCGAATGTCCAACGGGAGAGCGCGCGGCTGCCATTCAAAATGGGCGCCGAAGCGATTGGCATTGTTCTCCTGTAACAGGTGCTGGAACGAAATCCCGATTTCAACGCGCTGGTTGGGCAGAAACGCGCCGAGGCGTCCACCGACCAGACGATCGGAGGCGAGTGTTTCGTTGGTGCTGAGGGTGGAGAAGTAAGCCGTGTAATTGAGGTTCAAATCGTGAGCGGCTTCAAATCCGCCTCTCAGCATCATGCCATTGCTCGAGCTTTGTTCGAGCGGAAGTATAAGCGGATCGGCTTGCAGGTCTCGGATCCACACGGGATAGAGTCGCTCGTTATAGATGCCGAACGGCGTGAGAAATCGTCCGAAGGTAAAGGTCAAGTGCGGGTTCGCGATGTAATCGACTTGCAGATATTCAAGTGATTTCTGGATCTCTCCACCGAAAGGGCCGGTTCCGTCGCGACGCACGAAGTCTCCTTCAAAGGCTGCGCGTGATTCGATGAGCCAGTTCTCGCCCAAAGGTATAAGAACTACTGGGGAGATGATGCTTACGAGCGTGGTCTGTCCGGCTTGCACGAATGGTACGAAGGCAACACCTCCCGAGACCACGGGGACGGTTGGGGCTCGGCTGACGTCGGGTGCCTGCGCACAGGCCAGTATTGAAAAGCCCAATAAGAATGATGATAAGAACAACGACCGCCATAATGCGGCCAACCATCTGCCCCACTGCGTGGCTTTGAACGCAATTGTCACTACTTACTCCGCAAAGATACTTTGAAGTGAAGGAGCAATCTCCCTGCCATCGCTGATTTGCGATAGGTCGTTGAAAACACTGCTAGCGAGAGGTCATTTATGAAGCCACTAATCAAGTCACTATGAGACTGACTCCTTCATTCTGAGACACTGGTTCGAGGGGGGCTGGTTTTCAAAAGGGCTTGGAAGGCAGAGGGTGACACCTCTCTTAATTCAGAGGCGCTTGTGAGGGGTCGGTCAGAACGATCAATTTTCCAGGCGGATAATCTTGCTCAGTAAGCGGAGTCTCAGGCGCGGGATTGACGATGGTGAGCACATCGCCGCTGAGAATTCCCCGGATGACGAGGCGGTCACCTTCGATGGCAACAACTCGGTATTGCTCGTCGAAGATTGACATCCTCTCTTCCATAATTGACTCAGTTTCTTCACGCATTGACTTGGATGCGCGTTTTCATACCAGCGATTCCTGCCTTGCCGTCGCCACTAAGGAAATATGTTCCACACATATGGATTTGATTTGATTGCACTGGTCACAATTGACCAGCTTATTACCGGCCAACCCTGCACTATGCAGTCATGACAGCCCGGAAGAAACAAGCTTTGGTTGTTCGCTGTCCCACTTGTGGTGCCAAGCCGGGAGAAAAATGCGAGCTAAATACTGGAATGCCCCGCACCGACCCGCACCCAGATCGGTGTTTGGCGGCAGAAAAAGAGTAACTGGGCGTTAGCTTGGTTCGACAGAGGCTCGCCTGAGGCACATGAACGACTCAAGTCTGTTTTCTTGGCGAAGAGCACGGAGCCGAAGAGGTGTTCAACCTCTCGCCCATGCCGCGTCTCGCTGCCTGGTTTGACAGGCCCGCGCGCCCTTGATGCCTCAAGACTCGTCCATTTTCTTGCGAAATACTGTGCAGAACAGCTCACTTTCAACGCCGGCAGATGGAGCTTGGCCGTGCGAGGACGGACAGTATCGTGGGAAAAAGCAACTTTTCGGGCTAGAATCAAAGTCGATGGCTTCTCCTGCGTCTGCCAAAAATAAGAAGAGCCGCGAGTTCAATCCCAGCACCTTCCTCGCAACGATTGGTGACGGAAGGAAGAGCCTGACGTTTGCCAAGAAGCAGGGCATCTTCGCGCAGGGGGACGTGGCGGATGCGGTTTTCTATATTCAAAAAGGCAAAGTGAAGCTCACCGTCGTTTCCAAGACGGGTCGAGAAGCGACTATCGGCTGGTTAACTGATAAAAACTTCTTTGGCGAAGGGGCGCTGGCTGGTCAGGCGCTGCGCATGGGGTCGGCGGCTGCCATGACGGATTGTGAAATCCTGCGGATAGACAAGAAAGCAATGATGGATGCGCTGCATCGCGAACACACGTTTTCCGACCTTTTCGTTGCGTATTTACTGGCGCGGAATGTGCGTTATGAAGAAGATCTGGTCGACCAGTTGTTTAACTCCAGCGAAAAGCGGCTGGCCCGAGTCCTTCTTCTGCTCGCTCATTTTGGCAAAGAAGGTGTGCCCGAAACTGTAGTCCCCAAAATCAGTCAGGAAAGTTTGGCCGAGATGGTGGGAACAACACGTTCGCGGGTTAGCTTTTTTATGAATCGCTTTAGGAAACTGGGTTTTGTGAATTACTCGGGTGGTCCAGAGGGCGGATTGCAGGTCCACAGCTCCCTTCTGGGTGTGGTTCTACATGACTAGCCTGCTCCAGCAACGCAATTTCGTCCATTGATATTGTCCATTAATAGAGAGGGTGCGATATGAAAATGTTGCTATATGTCGGACTGCTCCTGATTGTGCTCGGCATCGCATCGCTGATTGTGTCCATCCCTCACAGTCAGACCGAGGGCATTAAGATCGGCAATACGAACCTGGGCGTTCAGACCAGTCACAGTGAACGCGTTTCGCCCATCGTCAGTATTGTGCTGATCGCAGGCGGAATCGCGCTGAGTATGGCGGGCGCGCGTTCGCGAAACTGAACCAGTTGCTAGTTTCTAATGTATTTCTGCGACAAGAGGGTTACCGTCGATTGCTTTCAGTAACTCCCATTGTGTGGGCGGAAAATCGTGGGTCAGACCCGACTTGGACGCCTTGCTTTGCCGATGGCCGCACGTCAGACAAATCGCTCCGACTTGGCGAATGTCGGTCTCTTTCGATATTTCATTCTCACGCACGGCAGTCAATCCCGCCACGACTGGGCCGGCACATTTGTCACAAGAATAAGCAGAGAGGTGCAGGTATTGTTTTTTCATTTTGTTCCTTGAAGAAAAAGAACGATTGAGCGAAGGCCTCACACACGACGGCCGCTCACCAGGTTAATAACCAATACCACCAGCGCAACGACCAGCAGTAAGTGAATCAGGCCTCCGGCCATGTGGAGGCTGAAACCGAGAAGCCACAGAATCAAAAGCACAACGAAAATTGTCCAAAGCATGTTCGATCTCCTGCTCATTTAGGGATCGCCGAAAATGAGCGTCCCGAAAACTCATCTACTCTGTATCCTGCTATCTTGTCGCGGGAGCCAGCGACTTTCCACACTCTAGGCAAGAGGACTTGGAGCGCGGCGTAATCAACCCGCAAAATGGACACATCCTTTGCGATGCGAAGCCTCGAGCCGTTGGCGTAAGTGAGGCAAACAGCTTCGAGAAAGATGCCCTGACGGCCGTGAACCGTCTATGCAATCGGTCGCTGAACTGTTGAAAAGAGGCTTTCATCGTCGATCAACCTTCTAAACTTTCTTCCCCTGCATCGCTGGCACCGCATGGAGTGAGCGATCAAGGCGCTGGTGAGGATCTCACTCGCTGTCCACATCTTCGCCTTGCTAACGATGACACGCCGGGGATTGTTATTCTGTGCAGGATTGCTCACATGGGCATGAAAATGTCAGTCGTGGTATGGCAGAAACCGTGTACCCTAGCTTTGACGAACTGGTGAAAGTGAGCAATCCAGGACAGCTTTCCTCTGGTTTGTTGAGCGATCATTGCGCTTGAGTCGAGTAGTTCTTCTCTCTCTTTCAGGTTCTCTGAGCTAAGTCAGCCCATCTGAAGTCGTCTCCTCTTAGTTCCGCAGATCCCCAAAAGGAACAATTCATGAAAAAGATAATGTCGCTGCTATTAATGAGTTTGATCGGCTTGGTTGGAACCTTCGCCTGGGCCGGCTCGGATCGTGAAGCCGCAGTCGACCGCATGCAAAAATCCGTGGACGTTCTCCAGTCGATCATGTCCACGCCCGACAAAGGTATCCCCGAGGAAGTGTTGAGCGGCGCCAAGTGTGTCGTCATCGTGCCCGACATGCTCAAAGCTGGCTTCATCTTCGGCGCCAAGCACGGGCGTGGCGTTGCCTCCTGCCGCACACCGGAAGGTTGGAGCGCTCCCGCGTTCGTATCGGTTGGTGGGGGGAGCTGGGGATTGCAGATCGGCGTAGAGGGCGTAGACCTGGTCATGCTGGTCATGAACGACCGTGGTTTGCAGCATCTGCTTTCCACTAAGTTCGAACTCACCGGTGAAGGATCGGTGGCAGCGGGTCCAGTAGGCCGTCACACCTCCGCCGGGACTGACATATTGCTGAACACTGAAGTATTGACTTACTCGCGCTCGAAAGGCGTGTTTGCTGGCTTGACTTTGGAAGGTGCGGTAATCGAGCAGGACAACGACTCGACTCGTGCTATTTATGGCCATCACATGATGTTCCGTAAGATTCTTTCAGGCAAGGTGCCAACTCCCCACAGCGGAGATGCGTTTGTGGCCGCTGTGTCCGAAGCTGGTCACCAGGCCCACATTGCGGAAGCTAGAGAAGACAAGCAGTAATTGCATCAGAAAGCTGTCAGCGAGCCGTTCTTGGGGCTGGCCGAAACCGCGTACCGTTCCGGTCAGCCTTATCTAATTTTCCAGGCGATGCAATGAGCACGGAATATTCACGCGTATCGAAGCTACTCGCCAGAAGGACTCTGCACATAACTAGGGTTGGTGTTTGGCGCTGTTGCCCAGGGCCACCAGAAAAATGGCGCTCTTGCCTTCAGCATGCGGCGAGAAGAATCGGATTACATCATCGTCGTAAAAGGTGAGACCCGTGGCACCCAGGTGCTGAGCGTAGGCCGCGAGGTAAAGTTTGCCGCCGAGGATACCGGCTTCCAGTTGCACGGCCCGATAGCCGCGGTTCCCAAGACGATCGAAAATCAGCCGTAAATCTGCCAGGAAAAAAATGTCTACAGCGGCGTCTGCGGGTAACTGCTGCTCCAATCCGAGATAACCTGCCTGGTCACGGAAATTTCCCTGCTTTAAACAATCGAGCACTTGACGATTGCGGTCGAAGACGTAGGCTCCGGACTCGAGGCCATCGACGGCATGGACAATCAGATAGAGTTGGTTGAGTTGAGTTCCGAACGGATTCAGAAAGTCAGCTGGTATGCCTCTGGTCGCGCGGTCGAGCATGGTCGAAAGCTGATGCAAGCTTATCGGTGTGCGCGCAAACCGGCGGCTGGAGCCGCGACGAAGGATGACTTGCTCGATGGGATCGCGCGGCATTTCCTCGTCGGAGAGAGGTTCGACCCGAAGGATAGGGCCGTCAGGCGGCGGTGACAGTTTTGTTATTCCGAGATCCATCGGAGGGTCGCGCCATGCTGCAACCTCTTCGGCGGAATCGAACGATGAGGCGGCGTGCATTTCACGCATGAGCGGATAGTCAATTTCATCCCGTGAGAGTGGGACGGTTTCGAAGCCGAGCCGAGCGATTTCCAATAGTTCGGGTGGTGCAGATTGAGGTGGTGCAGGCGGAGAATGTTGCGCGGTTTGCGTGGAAAACCCGGAGTCATGGCCGACGGCGACCAATGAAAGGGCCACCTCGCGTTCGGGATCGACATCAAGCAAGCCGTTCACGGTCGCGTCGACAAAGCCACACACTACCTTGGCGGGCAGACCCTGAGCCGTGGCGACGGCGAGAAGGTTAGCCAGCATCGTGCCATTGTCCCAGCCGAAATGGCGGTAGGTGCGCGCCTGATACTTCCAGGCATTGCGCCAGTAGGTACAGGTGCAGGCGATGATTAGCGGTGCATGAGCGATCGCGGGTTCGCCGCCCGTGGCCTCGACCAGGACGCTTCGATAATCTCCGGTGCGCAACTTGCGCAGACCGAACTCAGCGGGGGCGAAGTGATAGATGCCCTCCGGGAGGTGGGCGAGATTTCCGCAAATCAGGTAAAGTTCGACCTCATAGAGCGCGCCGGTGCAAGCGGCCGCACGAAAATAGATTTCTCCGCCGGAATATTTTCTTTGCCGCGTGATGCCTGCGGAAAGGTACAGAAGTTGAGCTACTGCCTCTAAATCTGGGGCTGCGTTGCCCTGCACAGGGGCACTTTCGGCGATTGCAGAAAGGGCGGCAACTCCAGTTTGACGCACCTCGGTTGGCATGCGCGACGGCTCAAGCGCAGGATAGATTTTGAACGGCAAAGGCTGGTTGCCAAAGTCGAGGAAATGCGGGTTGGTGCGTACGCTACTGTACGAATGTTTGGTGGCTTCGTGGTAATTGGACGCAACTTCGGTGCTGATCTTATGGGGCATCGCCGGTGTTATCAAGCTTGACAATAGTACTGCATAAGCCTAGGATTGAGCTTGAGCAGGCATCTTTTCTTACTCTTTCAGTTCCTCTTAACTAAGTTAGCCATCTGAAAACTGTCTCCTTTGCGATTGTTCTGGGAGTAGTCCGAGTCATGACGCTGACACATCGACTGGATCTTTGCGATATCAAACGTGCGCCGAGATAGAAACAGGAAGGAATCATGAAAAACATCAAGTTCCTTGTGAAAGTCAACCGCGGCGGTGCTCACGCTCCTCAATATGTGCTGCGGGTTGACCGCCTTCCCATCCAGACGACAACCAACCGCAAGCTCGCTTTGGTGATGGGCAGATTCACAGCGGAAGATGCCGTGAAGTCTATGCAAAATTCTCACTGCAACCCAGAGTTGGTATCCGTACGGGTCAGCGCCTAGATTTTTTCGATGTGGCGCGGCGTGGGCGTTCTCGCCCGCGAAGTCTATATTTTCTTGGCAACCCAATTTTATGAGTTTGAGTGTGTGCGCTGCTGGCACCCACAGGAACCAGCTGCGACGCATAAAAACGGTCAATATTGACCGTTGATTTTCAGTATATTTGTGCAAGAGTAGAGAGTAGAAGTAGTAGGCAGATCAAGGGAACCTTACGGTCTGGAACCCATATCTTTAACGAGGTTTATGCAAAAACGAACATGTTCAGATTGTGGCGGTGAGTTGGTTCTGGCTGTCCGCGCGAACCAGCCCCAACCGAGTAATGACGGGCCAAGTCCAAGTCCTTTGACCAGCGCGTTTACGAGTTGGAGATGCGGTACTTGTGGCTCCGCTTTTACCGCGGCACAACTTCGCGAAGGCAAGCGCGGACGGTCAAAAACACAGGTTGTTGTTTAACTACCTGACAGTTCCAGTCTTCGACGGCATCGTTCGTCGGATCCTCCAACAAGAATTTCATCCTGATGCAGTAGACTCCGATTGCCCACCCCATACAAACAGTGCTATCCGCCCCGAAGCCACTCGCCCGAAATGACCGAGTGCATAGGAGATGGACCCGAAAACAGCTATGATATTGGCCTATGAAAGCCCATACTTCCCCTGACAACCAACTGGTTGAGAGCCAGAGCCAAGTCCAAAAACAGACTGACATTCTTACCCCGGAAGCCCAGGCATTCTTGTCGAAACTGGCGGCTGAGTTTGAGCCCCGACGACAGGAAATACTGGAGCAGCGGCGAGCGGTGCAGGAAGAAATCGATCACGGCAAGCTTCCGGACTTCTTGTCGGAAACGGCTGAAATCCGCGAACGCGATTGGACCGTAGCGCCGATTCCTAAGGATCTGCTTGATCGTCGCGTGGAAATCACTGGGCCTGTCGATCGCAAAATGATCATCAATGCGCTCAACTCGGGGGCCAATGTTTTCATGGCTGACTTCGAGGATTCAAATTCGCCGACGTGGAGTAACAATATTGAAGGCCAATACAATCTGCGGGACGCGATTCGCGGAACGATTGAGTATGTGAGTCCCGAAGGAAAACAGTATCGACTTAGATCCAATCTAGCCACGCTGATGGTCCGGCCGCGTGGATGGCACATGGACGAAAAGCACTTTCTGGTGGACGGGAAGCCGATCTCGGCGTCGCTTTTTGATTTTGGGCTTTTCTTTTTTCACAATGCTGCGACCTTACTGAGCAAAGGCACCGGCCCTTATTTCTACCTGCCGAAGCTGGAGAATCACTTGGAGGCCCGGCTGTGGAACGACGTGTTCTGTTTTTCCCAGGATGAATTGGGCGTTCCACGTGGATCGATTCGCGCCACCGTCCTGATCGAAACTATTCTGGCAGCGTTCGAAATGGACGAGATTCTTTACGAGTTGCGCGACCATTCGGCGGGACTAAACTGTGGGCGCTGGGACTACATTTTCAGCTACATCAAAAAGTTTCGAGCACATC
This sequence comes from Terriglobales bacterium, assembly GCA_049674665.1. Taxonomy (GTDB): domain Bacteria; phylum Acidobacteriota; class Terriglobia; order Terriglobales; family Acidobacteriaceae; genus Acidiflorens. The sequence continues at coordinate 3,196 of JBATZM010000103.1, read as the reverse complement.
CTGAATTCGTGCTGCCGGATCGGTCGCAGGTTACGATGGAACGGCATTTCCTGAGTTCCTATGTGGAATTGCTAATTCAGATTTGCCATCGGCGGGGGATTCATGCGATGGGTGGAATGGCGGCCCAGATTCCCATCCGCAACGATGCGGCGGCTAACGAGCAGGCGCTGGAGAAAGTACGGCGGGACAAACTTCGCGAAGTGCAAGCCGGTCATGACGGCACCTGGGTTGCTCATCCAGGCCTCGTGCCGATAGCAAAAGAAATCTTCGATAAGTACATGCCCGAAGCAAACCAGATTTCTTCGACTCAGAAATTGTCACAGCGACCGACACGAACCATGCAAGCGAAAGACTTGATCGAGGTTCCTACAGGCGACATTACTGACGAAGGATTGCGCTGGAATATTGACGTCGGACTACAGTACCTGCATTCATGGTTGCAAGGGTCGGGTTGTGTTCCGATTTATAACCTGATGGAAGATGCGGCGACCGCAGAAATTTGCCGCGCTCAGGTGTGGCAGTGGGTGAGGCATGGTTCACACCTGAAAGATGCCAGGCTGGTAACGGAAGACATGGTGAAAGAGATCATTCAGCACAGAGCAGCAGAGTTGGGCGGCGAGTTGGGCAATGACGAAAAGCTGCAGCAGGCTGCCCGAGTTCTGGAGGAATTGACGACGAGCCCGGACTTTGCGGAGTTTTTGACGCTTGCCAGTTACGATTTGCTGGACTGACGTTAATGCGGGGGGGCGCAAAATCCACGCCTCAGACGCTAAAGCGTGGTCGTATTTTAACGACTTAACGGCACGAGTGAAACTCGTGCGCTTCTCGTTTGTTGAGAAGTTTAAATGTTTTCCGCAGCCTCCTAGAGAGTCAGATCGACTATGAAAATCGCGAAGGACGTAACGGAACTTATTGGCCACACTCCGCTGGTACGCTTGAATCGGGTTACGCAGGGCGTGGTTGCCGAAGTCGTGGCGAAACTCGAAAGCCGGAATCCTCTAGCCAGCGTAAAAGACCGCATCGGTGTGAGTATGATTGCCGATGCCGAGCGTACTGGCCGAATTCAGCCAGGGAGAACCGTTTTGATCGAGCCGACCAGTGGCAACACTGGAATCGCTCTCGCTTTTGTCGCCGCTGTGAAAGGGTACAAGCTCATCCTCACCATGCCTGAGACCATGAGCCTGGAGCGGCGCGTGCTGCTGCTGGCTTTGGGCGCAGAGATTATTCTTACGCCTGGTCCACGGGGAATGAAGGGCGCGATTCTGAAGGCTGAAGAATTGCTGGCCAGCACTCCCAACGCTTACATGCTCCAACAATTTGACAATCCAGCGAATCCGAAGATTCACTTCGAAACTACCGGTCCTGAGATTTGGGATGACACAGACGGACGCGTCGATTTTCTTATCTCCGGCGTTGGTACGGGAGGGACGCTGACCGGTGTCTGCGAATATATCAAGCCGAAGAAGCCATCATTCAAGGCGGTGGCGGTTGAGCCGGCAGATAGCGCGGTTCTCTCTGGAGGACCTCCGGGGCCGCACAAGATTCAGGGACTTGGTGGCGGTTTTATTCCGAGCATTCTGCGCCGGGATTACATTGACGAGGTCATTACAGTAACCAACGACAAATCCATTGACATGGCGCGACGGCTTCCACTCGAAGAAGGACTGCTGGTCGGCATTTCGTCGGGAGCGGCGGTGGTCGCGGCTTTGCAAGTGGCGCGCCGACCTGAAAATGCCGGCAAATTGATCGTTGTGGTTCTTCCGTCGTTCGGCGAACGCTACCTGAGTAGTATCCTTTTCGAGGGACTCCGGAACCAGGCGTTGCAGATTCCAACAGTGGAAGTTCCGGCCTGATAAATGCCGTATCTGTTGTCGCTAATCCGCGAGGATGTTGCTACCGTGCTGGAGCACGATCCCGCGGCGAAGTCGCGCCTGGAAGTTTATCTCTGCTACTCCGGTCTGCATGCGGTGTGGTTCTATCGCATGAACCACTGGTTGTGGAACCATAATTTCTTTTTGCTGGCGCGCTGGTTGTCGCAGGTTGCGCGCTGGCTCACTGGCATCGAAATCCATCCCGGGGCACAGATTGGCAGACGTTTGTTCATCGACCATGGATTGGGTGTGGTGATCGGCGAGACCGCCGTGGTTGGTGACGACGTCACGCTCTACCAGGGAGTGACGCTCGGGGGAACTGGCAAGGAGCGTGGGAAGCGGCATCCGACGCTTCTTGATAACGTGGTGGTCGGAGGAGGCGCGAAAATTCTCGGAAACATTACGGTGGGACACAATTGCCGGATTGGCGCGGGATCGGTCGTGCTTCGAGACGTGCCGGACGATTCCACCGTCGTGGGCGTACCTGGGCATGTCATTTTCAGAGAAGGCAAGCGCGTGGTGATCACCGACCCCAAGCAGATCAACGATCCGCTTTCCGAGGCCTTGGCCGCAGTTGCTACCGAAGTAAACAAATTGGCGGAACGAGTGCGTCAACTGGAGGGGACGGGCGGACGCGAGCCGCTCTCTGCATCGCTGCAACGGATTATGGAAGATATCGACTTTCAGATTTAGCGCTCCAGACTTCCCAAAAAACGCATGCGGCCTCAATAACATCACTCCTCATTCCATCAGACCCACGTATGATTAACTGTTTTGGGTTGAGAGTTCCAGCGGATGAAATACGGCTTCGTAATCGATAACCGCAAGTGCATCGGATGTCATGCCTGTACAGTGGCGTGCAAAACCGAAAACCAGGTGCCGGTGGGCGTGAACCGGACTTGGGTCAAGTACGTCGAAAAGGGAGTTTTCCCCAACACGCGCCGCGTATTTCAGGTCACGCGCTGCAATCATTGCGAGAAGCCGCCCTGCGTCGCCATCTGTCCTGTGACCGCGATGTATCAGCGCAAGGATGGGATTGTCGATTTCAATTCGGACCGCTGCATTGGCTGCAAAGCCTGCATGCAAGCCTGTCCCTACGATTCGATTTACATGGATCCCGACGATGGTACTGCCGCCAAGTGCCACTTTTGCGCGCACCGGACCGAGGTCGGATTGGAACCCGCCTGTGTGATCGTGTGTCCAGAACACGCCATCATTGCCGGAGATCTGAGCGACCCTTCAAGTGAAGCGGCGCAACTGGTGGCGCGCGAACCGGTTCGCGTGCGCAAGCCCGAGCAGGGAACTCAGCCTAAGCTCTATTACAT
>JBATZM010000102.1:0-92113 GCA_049674665.1 Terriglobales bacterium | reverse complement strand
TCGGTTTCTGTGTAGCGGACAAGCCAATGCGCGCCGGTGGTCGATGAGTCAATGCTTCGAGCCGCTCCAGCGAAAGTGAAAGATGCACGCCTCGCTTGTCATCGGCCACGGCGTGAATTTCGTCGATAATTACGGTCTCGACATCACGCAGGATGGCACGACTCTTCTCCGCCGTGAGCAGGATGTAGAACGACTCAGGCGTGGTAACTAGAATATGCGGAGGGCGCTTCAGCATGAGGCGCCGGTCTTTCATCAATGTGTCGCCGGTGCGTACGGCGGTGCGAATTTCCGGCATCAGTAGGCCGCGATCGCCCGCCATTTGCAGAATTTCTCCGAGCGGCACTTCGAGATTTTTCTGGATGTCATTGCTGAGGGCCTTGAGCGGAGACACGTAGAGAACTTCAGTGCGGTCGTGTAGTTCGCCTGCGAGGGCCTTGCACACCAGGCGGTCAATGCAGGCGAGAAACGCGGCGAGTGTTTTACCCGATCCGGTGGGTGCTGAGATCAGCGTAGTGTGGCCAGCGAGGATGTGGGGCCAGCCCTGCTCCTGCGGTTCAGTCGGTGTGGAGAAGTGCGCAGTGAACCACTCCTGTACCAGCGGATGAGCCCAAGCAAGGGAAGGAGAGACGGCCGGCGGCATGGAATTATTGTAGCCAGAATAGGTGGTTTCGTAAAACATTCGCCTAAGTGCGCTGGTCAGTTTGCCTCAAGGCGTTAGATCCGATTGATTCGGCTTCATCGAGTATGTCTGCGGCCTGCTAGAATTTCGGCGATGCCTAAATCATCTGCTAGCGCTCGTGCCCGCAAAATTAAACTTATTCTTTTTGACGTTGATGGCGTTCTCACCGACGGCAAAATCTGGATCTTCCCCGCGCCAGGCGGGTCGCAATCTGGAGTTCAGCAGAGTGTGCTCGAACGATCCGCTCAGCATAGCGGACAAGGGGGCTTCGGACTTCATAGCACCAGCTTAATCGAGGCTAAGGGTTTCCACGCTCACGATGGCACCGCCATTTCGCTGGCGCGGTTGGCAGGCATCAAGACAGGCATCATCACCAAACGCATCTCTGAAACGGTTGCTCTGAGGGCACGCGATCTAAAGATTGACCACGTCCATCAGGGGATTCAAGACAAGGCTTCGGTCTTCGCACAAATTCTGGAGAAAGATGGAATCACTGCGGCCGAGGCGGCGTTCGTTGGCGACGATGTGATCGATTTGCCGGCGATGCGCAAATGTGGATTGGCGATCGCGGTGAAGAACGCTCGTCCTGAGGTTAAAGCAGAAGCACATTGGATTACGTCCCACGCTGGAGGTGACGGAGCGGCACGCGACGCGGTCGAATACATTTTGAAAGCGCAGGGTAAATGGAAACGGGCGGTGGAGGGGTACATTTCGGAGCGGAACTGAAAGTCCAGCGCTAACGGCTAGGAAGAAAGATTCACCCGCCGGCTGCTTGCTTGGGGCGTGCTCGGGTTAGCAACCGGTGGGTGTTTGTTCTCCTTACTCACCCTGTTGTTTTCAGGAGCAATACTGCTGAAAACCCAGCCTTGTTGGGAAAGTTTCGGCGAGTTCGCCGATTTTTTAGCTTTTCTCTGAAAGCATTTTCTGTCAGTAACTTATCGGCATCTAGTTAGAGATAGACGTCGTCTTCGCAGCCATCAATTCCGCGAAGCGGGGATCTTTGCGCAGCGCTGCGAACTCATCGTCTTTGTATACGTTCTTAATGTCCTTGTAACCATCCTCCATTGCCTTCTTCAGATAATGCAGCGAGCGGTCGTTCACGCCCGTTTTGGCGAACATCTTTGCCAGTACGTAGTCGTAGTGGGCGCGGTCTTCGGGAGAAGGAAGCTTGGCCTGAACTCCGGCATGCGAGCTTCGATCGAAGATACTGGGATCGAGTTGTACTGCTTTGGCATAACACTCTATGGCTTTTTCGAACCGTTTCTTGCCAAAATATGCCGTGCCCAAGTTGCTGTAGTAGGAGGCGGCGTCATTTTGTATCGAGATCGCTTTCTCGTAGTGCTTGATCGCTCCGTTGAAGTTATGCGTTGCGTAATATGTGACGCCGAGATTGTTGTAAGCGTCAGCATGGTCATGATCGGCTCGAATAGAGCGTTCGAAGCTTTTTTTGGCTTCTTTATAACGCTGCATCATGAGTTGACAGATGCCGATTTTGTTGAAAAGCGACGCGTTCGTGGGCGTGCTTTTCAGCGCAGCATCGTAGTAATCGATAGCGTCGAGAAAGTTCTTCTCCATGCGCAGTTCATCGCCACGTTGTTCGAGTTCCTCAGGCGTTGCGCTGGGAGCGGGCGGATCGGCGCGGTGAAGCGGTGGCGGCCCGACCTCCAACTGTTCAGAATTCTGAGCTTGCGATGGGAGAACCAGAAGTGCTGCGAAGAGAAACAACGCGGAGCTGATGCGGATCCAGGAAAGCATATAACCCCCGGGCCAAACGCGATCAAACTTTACACGAACCTAGCTTTAGGCGAACCTAGCTTACTGCGGTGGCACGCCGTTGTCACTACTTTTAGACGTTGCCGGTGCATTTTTGTCAGTCTTTTGGGAGTTACTATCTCCCTTGAAAACGCCAACAATTTTGCCGAAAAGGCTCTTCTTTTTCTTGGCCTCTTCATCAGATTGGACACCGGTGGCAGTCTGCGGGTTCCCATTCGTACCTGGGGGAGGCAGTGCTTTCTCGGAATTTCCGCCAAACATACGAGAGAAGAAGCCTTGCACGCCCCCGCTTTGGTCGCAGGTATCGTGAGGCTCGGTACCGGCGATGAAGGCAATCGTGTAATCGTCAGGACAGGAAGGAGTTGCGAGACGATTGGTAATTTTGTCGAGCTGGACATCGACCACGCCCTCGGGCTGGCTAAAGGGCTTCACGCCGGAATACTGCGGCAGAGCAACCGCCTTCTTCATAAATTCGGCCCAAATGGGAGCAGCAGTCTGCGCGCCGCTCAGCCGAATGTCGCTGTAATCGTCGTATCCCACCCAAATGATGCACAGTAGATTACTGGTGTAGCCGGCAAACCAGCCGTCGTGCGAAGTGCCGGTCTTGCCCGCAGCCGGAGCGGTGAATCCGCGAGAACGGACGCCCGCGGCGGTGCCGAAGTTCATCACTCCTTCCAACATGTTAGTCATGATGGCTGCGATTCGCGGATCGAGCACCTGCGTCTTTGTAGTCCCAAAGTTGAGAATGATGTCGCCTTTGGAGTTACGCACAGAATTTACAAAAATGGGTGAGAGCCGCAGGCCGCCATTGGCAAAACTGGTGTAAGCTGCCGTCATGTCGACGGGAGTGGCATCGTAGGCACCGAGAGCCATCGCTGGCGTCGCTTTCACGGATGTGATGCCGGCGGATTTTGCCAGATCCGCCACTTTGTCATAGCCCACCTCTTCTGCTACTTTCACAGTCGCGTTGTTGAGCGAAAGCGCCAAGGCATATCGAAGTGTGACGTCGCCGTGATATTCCTCTTTGTAGTTGCGGGGCTCATAAATCTGGTCGCCGTAGGAGAATGTTGAAGGCTGATCATTAACTGTGGATGCTGGAGTAATCACGGACGTCGAGCCGTCTATGGCTGTATTCATGGCGGCCGCATACACAAAGGGCTTAAAGATGGAACCGGTCGGACGCTTGGCGAGGGCGTGGTTCAGTTGGCTCGTTCCGTAGTTTCGTCCACCCACTAGAGCCTTGATCTCGCCAGTATGCGGGTCCATAGCTACGAGCGCCACCTGGGCCTGCGGACCGGGTGTGACGGTGGTTTCAAATTTGTTCTTCCCGACCTTGATCTTCTTGGTACGCATTTTCGTGACCTGATCGTCCACCAGCTTGATGCCGGTTTCGACCGCTTGCGCGGCTGCTCGCTGGAGTTCAGGATCGAGCGTCGTGTAGATGCGGTATTCCTGTTCGTTGACTTCGTGCTCATTCAGCCTGCCGACAATCGTGTCGCGTACCATGTCCACAAAGTACGGAGCATCACTAGCCTCAACGTTCGGTGGCGCCAATTTCAGCGGCATGGCCTTGGCTTTATCGGCTTGCTCACGGGTGATGTCATGAGTCTCGACCATGGACTCAATCACGGTGTTGCGCCGTTCCAGTGCTCGCTCGGGATGGCGATAGGGTGAGAGATAGCTGGGCGCCTGAATCAATCCAGCCAGTAGCGCTGCTTCCGGCAGGTTAATGTCTTTTAGGTCTTTGTTGAAATAAGACCGCGATCCTTCGGCCAAGCCTGAGATGGTGAATGATCCGCGTTGTCCCAGATCGACGCGATTTGCGTAGAACTCGAAAATCTGTTGCTTGGAAAACTTCTGCTCGAGCTCGACCGCGATCAGCATTTCGATCAGCTTGCGCTTGAACGTTTTTTCCGGGCTCAGGAAGAATGCCCGTGAGAGCTGCATCGTGATTGTCGAACCGCCTTGCTGATGGCGCTGATGAGTGAAATCGATCCATGCAGCTTCGACCAGCCGCATGAAATTCACACCGTTGTGCTGAAAGAAGCGTCGATCTTCAATCGATATAACGGCGTCCACCATGACTTCGGGGATTTCGTCATACTTCACCAGTTGCCGTTTGGACCGTTGTTCGGCATCAAACAGCGAAGTCAGCATCTGGGGCTCAAGTTCATAAGCCTCCAATGCTCCGTCGGAATGGCTGTTGATGGTTGAAACGGCTCCGTCGGCGACCGTGATGGTGGCCGGTTCCGGGCTGTGATAAGACTCCGGCCCAGGCATAACTTCAATCGAGCCGCCGTGCAGATGATAGCTGCCGAGCGGAGATTCGCCGTCCTTTTCGGCATAGCCGGCATGGCGCAGCTCAGCCGCAATTTCAGGGACGGTCATCTTCGCTCCGACCCTGACTATCTTCGGGGCGGCAAAAATCTTAGCTGAACTGGCGAACACAGGGCCGCGAAAGCGTTGCTCGATAATGCGGTCGTACTTTACATACCAGTAGGCAAAAAAGCCGACTACCAGCAGCGACAGCGAGAGAAAACCGATCAGGGCAATACGCACGATGGGATCGCGCGATAGCATGCGGTTTTTGCCGCGGCTTCTTCCAGGCTGATTGCCGCTTCGAGCCGCCGGGATTTTCAGCTTAATGGCCATAGGGATGGCTGTGGGTTGACCGCCGTGCACCAACCCAAAACGAGCAATTCGCAGTCCGAACTAAATTTTGGAGCTAAAGTACGTTTATGGTTGATTCTAAATCAACGGGCAGCTCCTCAACCTATTTGGATGCGTGTCAAAGGATGGACAGGGTGTGGCATTGAATCCGCAGGGTCGCTTAGATATCGGGAGTCGCTGGAAAAGTCCTGGTTAAGAGCCAAGACCTACGACCTGAGAACTACAACCTAAACTTAGTAAATCCCCTTGTTCTTGGTCGAAGGATGGAAGTCGATAGTGGTCGAATAGCCAGGCAGTTCGATCGGAACGCTATAATCGACCTCAATGGCTAGAGTGCCAGTGCCGAAACTCCCATTCCGCGAAACATGAATTTCCTTTGGCGTCAAAGCAATATCGTAACTGCGGGCTTCCTTGATGATGGCGTCGCGAATATCGTCTTCCGAGCGCGTGCTATACGTCGATTGCGTTGCTTCGGTCTTGATCGAATCCTCAAACTGGTAGTTCGAGAAATACGGTGGGATGACCTTCAAGCCCACCAGACCAAAAAACCCGAGAATCGCCACGACGAATACCAATTTTAGAGTTGCCATAAGAAACAATCGCCAAATCGCTGGTTGCGAAGTTCCAATCGCGAGTTTTCCGGCATGCGCTAAGGCTGTTCTTTGGCTGGCGAGCGACCGCGAACAAGCATCGTCATTACCCTTTGTGCAATGCTTGGAAATACTCCGTTATGGCAGAAATCTTAACGTCCTCGCGCTGCAGAGTCGAGCGCCGAACGACTTCGACAGTATCTTCGGTAACCTTCTTTCCTACGTTGATTCTAAAGGGGATACCCACCAGATCGGCATCTTTGAATTTTACTCCCGGCCGTTCGTCTCGATCATCGAGTAAAACGTCGTAACCGGAGGCTTCCAGCTGACGGGAGACGTCTTCTGAGGCGCTGCGGATCCCCTCGTCTTTCGAGTTGGTAGACACCACAACCACCTCAAACGGCGCGATAGAAGGCGGCAGCCAAAAACCGTTCTCGTCGTTACTCTGCTCGACCGCCGCTGTCAGGATGCGCTCGATCCCAATCCCATAGCTCCCCATAATTGGGGCGACTTCTTTGCCGTTGTGGTCGAGCACACGAGCACCCATGGATTCGGAATACCTGTAGCCGAGCTTGAAAATGTGTCCGATCTCGACGGCGGTGTCGATGCGGAGGGGAGAGCCACAGTTCGGGCACTCTTCACCTGCGGTCACACTGCGCAGATCGACGTATGCCGTAGGATGAAAAGTTTTCCCAGGCGTCAGGTGCTTGACGTGGTAGTCCTCCTTGTTTGCGCCGCCGATGAGGTTGGTGCGGCCTTCGAGTGCATTGTCGACGAGCAGGATCGGCTTGTCAGGCTCATCCATGTTTGTAGCCCAATTGATGCCGAGCGGACCGAGATATCCAGCGGGCGAGTGGAACAGCTCGCGGATTTCATCGTCCTGCATTGGACGCGTCTCTTTGCCGCCGACTGCAGACGACAGTTTGGCCTCGTTCATCTGGTGATCGCCACGCATGAGCAGCACAATGGCCCGTGCGCGAGACTTGCCGGGCGTTTTCGTTGCAGGCGTCGCGTCTTCTGCGGTGATCATCATCGCCAGCGTCTTGATTTTGTTTTTCGGCGACACACCAAGAAACCGCGCGACATCTTCAATTGTTTTCTGTCCCGGAGTGTGCACTTCAAGCGGCTGGCCATCGCCTTCGGGCTTTAAGTCTTCGACCGGAGCGAGTTTCGACGTGGCCTTCTCCATGTTCGCCGCGTAATTGCATTTCTCGCAGCTGACAATCAGATCCTCGCCCGCCGGAGTCCGCACCATAAACTCCTGCGATTTCGATCCACCCATTGCTCCCGAGTGCGCCTCGATCACCATGTACTTCAAACCGCAGCGATCGAAGATTCGGCAATACGTGTCGTGATGCTTTTGGTAGGAGGTGTCGAGTCCGGCAGCGTCAATATCGAATGAGTACGCATCTTTCATGATGAACTGCCGCACTCGCAGCAGGCCTGACTTGGGCCTAGGCTCGTCGCGAAACTTGGTCTGAATCTGATACCAGATCTGCGGCAGTTGCTTGTAGCTGCGCAGTTCCTTGCGTGCGATGTCGGTCATGACCTCTTCATGTGTGAAGCCTAGACAGAGGTCGGCGCCCTTGCGATCCTTGAGGCGAAACATGTTGTCGCCCATCACCGTCCATCTTCCGCTCGCTTCCCAAATTTCGCGCGGGTTCAGCGCCGGCAGGTAGAACTCCTGGCCGATCTTGTCCATCTCCTGGCGGACGATGCCCATGATCTTTTGCGTAGTGCGGTTGCCGAGGAATAGGAACGAATAAATCCCGGCGCCGAGTTGACGAATGTATCCAGCGCGGACCAAAAGCTTGTGGCTAGCGACCTCGGCATCAGCCGGAGCCTCACGAAGAGTAGGAATAAAGAGTTGCGACCAACGATGCATGCGTACGGTTTCCAATCGTTTTCCAACCTAGAGAGAATTCTTGATTGTAAACGACGAGGATTGTAAACGATGGGTCGGGCTGCCCCTCACGGGGTTGGCTGGTGCAGTGTTTTGTTTTTTTCTACCTGGAACTTCTTCCACGGACCGAGAAAACCTTGAACCCTGCAAAACGTTTGAAAAATAAATCAGGACGTTACCTTTGGTGGCGAATGGTTCCTCTTCACTTAGTCGGTGATTAGCAATAGGGTTTGTACCCCCGAAAATTTGCGGTGAAGTATTGAAAAAATAACGACTTAATTTTCAAAGTATTCATAAATAAGGGGTTAGATTGCTAAAGATCACTCAAAATGGGTTAGCGGTTCCTGCCTGCCCCACTCCGATATCCTCTCAATTGTCCTCCATATCATCGTCCATGGTGGAATGGAAGTCTGTGATGAGGCTCACTGATGATTGTGATGAAAAGAAGTGGCGCCAGACCCACGGAGGTTGGAACACTGGCGGCATCCCACGTCTCGAAACCCGCAAAGCGGTGCACTCTCCGCCGGGCATTCCGGAAATCGTAACAAGATTAAGGTTTTCGACTACTGTCTGGGCAAACCACAATAAAATCTCGCAGGAATTGCCCCTCCCCTAATGAGAGTCTGCCTTTTTCCCCTTCGGGGTGGGCTCTCATTCTCTCTCTTATCCAATACCTAAAGGGCTACGCCGCATAAGCGCTAACTTAAATATTGCTTCCGAATTGCCCGTTATCCGCCCACGATCAGCAAACAAACATCCGCGTCGGGCTTCTAATGCGTTTCTCTGAGCTAGCCGTTTTCGACGCGCGCCTTTATATCCGAGTACGCCGCATCGATGAGCCTGCTCAGCTCTGCGGCGTTCATGGCCGTTCCAGGCCTCAGCTTCACATGGCGCATGAATTTGCCGGTACCTTGCAACAAGCGCGCCGGATCCCACAGCGCTGTGCCGTGAAAGAACCCCACATTTACGTGCGAAGTGAATACATTGACGTAGCCGAAGGGCGCATCTCCCAAACATGCAACGGGACAGCCGTCATGCAAAAGCTCCCGGACTTCATCCCCGCATTTTCGCATCACCTCAAACCACTGATGCGCGATGGCTCCCAATTCACCGGCATGCGTTTTCATCCACGCATTGATGGCTGGATCGCGCTCGACAGCGCCGTTAAATCGCAGCAATTCCGTTCGCATCGTCATGGTTGCTCCACTTTTTGCTTGCGAGATCTGTGGTTACGTAGCACCCTTACCTTTCCTCCAGCAAAATCCCTCGTCTGGAACAATTCGTTCTTGTCGAGGGAGTGTCGCTCCCGGCTAATGCCGCAGTCTTTTATAGCTATAGCGCAAAATCGTCGGGTGACCGGGTAGTCGGCAGCCCTTACCTCACCGGATTATGGAAGGTTTGCCCGCAATACGACAAAATGCGTGAGTGCGGCCAACAACGCGTAGCGCGGCGTCGTTCTCAATTGACAACTACTGACACCATCGCAGATACTGCGATCTGCGCATATCTAGGATGCAACGGAACGCCGCCGAAGGGCAATGCCCACCTACGATCTCATCGTGGAGGCCTACATGCCCAATCTAGAGAACCTCAAAAAGCAAGCCAAGCTCATATTGCGGTGGCATCGCGAACACCACTATCCTGTCGCCGCACAAATCCGCGGGCATTTGCCGCGTTTCCTGAATATGCCTGACTCCGAGATTCTTGCAGCGAGCTTTAAGCTCAGCGATGCGCAAGAAATGGTTGCAAGACAGCAAGGCTTCGATAGTTGGCAAGCCTTGAAAACTGGACTTTCGACCACGTCGCTCAAGGTGAAGTCATCACTCTCCAAATCGTCGCCATCGAAAGCAACGATTGTCAGTGCAGAGCCGCAACTGTTCGTCACCGATATCAAGAGATCATGCAAATTTTTCCGTGAGAAATTAGGTTTTTCGCTTGTATTCAGTTACGGCAAACCTCCCTATTATGCACAGTTGGGTCGCGACGCGGCGCGTCTCAATCTAAGGTGCTTCGAGCTAGGGTGCGTCGAGCGACCAGTAATCGAGTCGACGGTCCGCGATCGGGAGGAGCTGTTGTCCGTAACTATGACCGTCGGTACAGCGGACGAGATCAAGCTGCTGTTTCTTGAGTTTCAGTCCGCTGGTGTTGTCTTTCACCAGACGCTGAAAAAGCAGCCTTGGGGTGCCAAGAATTTCGTCGTCAAGGATCCGGATGGGAATCTGCTGCTGTTTGCTGGACCAGCAACTAACAGCTACCAATGAGGATGTGATGGGACTAAATACATACAGAGCGCGATGAGGAGCACCAAGCCCTTGCCCAGCGCGGGTTTTGCGTTTGGAAGGGACCGGCATTGATGTAGAATGGGCGGCACCGCAGAAAGATTCGTTCCGCGGAACGGAGGAGCAATGGTCAAGAAAGTCGCCTCAGGTTTTTGGTTTTGCCTCGCGTTCATAACCCTCGCTTGCGCTAGTCTCGCAGCGCAGGCGCCGCAAATCGCGCTCAGCCAACGGTCTCAAGTCATTCGGCCGGCCAACGGAGCCGTATCCGGTTTGAAAGTAATCCACAGCAATCTTGGATCGAAGACGGATGCCTTTGACGACGGGATCAGCTGGGATATAACCGGTCCCGGCAATCCGCAATGGGGCACGGGATACCTTGCCATGCCTTTTACCCCAAAAACAAATTCCACAGCGAAGGAAGTTCTGATCGCGCTGGGCTATATGGGCGGTGGCACGAACGCTGGCACCATCTCTATTTATAGCGACGCAGACGGCGCACCCGGCAAGGCTCTGCAGACTTGGGCAGGACTCAATTTCCCACCAGAAGGCACATGCTGCCAGTTGGTAACATTTACAAACATGGTTGGCATACCACTCCAGGGCGGCACACAATATTGGATCGTAGCTGCCAGCGGCTCTGCGAATACCAATTCGGGTTCGACACAAGCTACCTATCAATGGAGTTTCGTTTGGAACGACGCCCAGGGTAAAGTCGCATTCCTAAATGGCAATACGAATGGTGAGTGGCTACCTTACGTAGATAACCTAGCTGCATTTGCGGTGTATGGGACGATCGAGTAGCTCGCAAAGGTTGGGGGCCAGATTGAGGCAGTGAAAACGCTTGCGGCATCCGAGGTCTCGAAGAGCGCGAGACGCAGGGCAACCGCAACTAAAATTACCAACGGCTGGCATGACAAATATCCCAGCCGTTTTTCTTCGTCCCTTTAATCCGCTTAATCCGCGCGTTTAGGGATAACAAACACGGTTCGGGCACGTCTACTTGGATTGGTTCGCTCCCAGTCTCCGACCCAAGGTGGACCCGATGACGTTGTCAATTAAGCCCCTGGTTCTTATTTTTAAACTGATTCATCTCATACTGATTCTGGGCAGCTTTGTGGCTGTCGTCCAGGGTCAGAGTCTCGCGCCGGTTTCATCCGACGACGCCCAGAGATGGTGTGACGACTTGCACTATTTGTCCGTGGAAATGCCCAAACGACATAAGAACCTGTTCCACAGTATGACGCGGGAGCAATTCGAGGCCGCAGTCAGCCGGCTGGACGAGCGTATCCCTGTGCTGACCCGCAGCCAGATCCTTGTCGAACTGGCCCGAATCGTAGCCATGGTCGGCGACGGACACACTTCTCTGTTTCCCGCCTATAACCCCGCACTTGGGCTGCATCGCTATCCCATCAAGTTCTATCTGTTCAAAGAAGGGCTCTATGTACAGCAAGCTGGGCCTGATTACCGTGAAGTCGTCGGTGGCAAGGTCATGCGCATCGGCAACTTTGACTCTGCCGAAGCGTACCGTCGCATGAGCGAAATTGTGAATCGCGACAACGAGATGATGGTGAAGGAGGTAACCCCCGACTGGTTGGGATTTGCCGAATTTCTTGAGGGCCTTGGAATCGTGGACAACATGGAGGATGCCGCGCTGACAGTGGACAAAGATGGTAAACAGATTATGGTCCACCTGAAGCCCATCACGATGGAAGCAGCGCACAACTTGACTTGGGTGGATGCGAGCGATGGCGCTGCCAACCCCCTGCCGCTATGGCGAAAGGACCCTCAAAACCCCTACTGGTTCGAATATCTCAAGGATTCCCGAACTCTGTACTTGAAGTACAACGCGGTGCAAGACAAATCCGACGAAAAGCTGGTCGATTTTTTCCACCGTGTCTTTGCATTCATCGATGCAAATCCGGTGGATCGGCTGGTAATTGACATCCGCAACAATCGTGGTGGCAATGGATATCTGAATTGGCCCTTAATTTATGACATCATCCGCTCCGACAAGATCAATCAGCGCGGCAAACTGTTTACGATTACCGGACGTATGACATTTTCGGCTGCGGGAATGTGCGCCGTGTACCTCGAGCGCCATACCAACACTCTCTTTGTGGGCCAGCCCACAGGTAGCAGCCCCAACGGCTATGGAGACCACATCGAGATTACGCTGCCTAACAGTTCGATCAAGGTGTTTGTTTCGACGCTGTACTGGCAAGAGGCTGATCCACGCGACAGGCGCCCATGGATTGCTCCGCAGATTGCCGCCGATCTCACTTTCGAAGATTACCGAAACAATGTGGACCCGGCGATGCGAGCCATTCTCAGCTACGTTCCGCAGCTACCCCTTACCGAGGTTGTCCACGCTGCTGTGTTGAACAAAGATGTTGAGGCTGCCCGGACCGCGATCCGCAAGTACAGAGCAGATCCGGTGAACTTCTACGCTAACTTCGAGAGCGATCTCAATCGGCTCGGCTACATATTGATGAGCCAGAATCAACTGGACACGGCAATCCAAATTCTCCGGCTCAATGTGGAATCCTATCCTGATTCCGCCAACGCCTACGATAGCCTTGGAGAGGTCTATGCCAAGCATGGCGACCGTGAACTGGCCATTAAGAACTACGAGAAATCCATACAATTGAACCCGAACAATCATGGAGCCGAGGAAGCTCTGCGTAGATTGCGCGCACATTGAGCGCCTCCTCGACCGCAAGAAGTGGACCACCTTCTCCAACTGGTTGATTTCACGCAGGATGGCTGAAATCAGCCACTCCTCAGGCCGCAACTTTTCTCTGCGATCCGAGTTCAAATGTGTAGGGACTTCTGAAAGAAATAAAAAGCTGAGGTACCTGACGCTTCGGCGAATCGTAGTAACGAATCAATCGCCGAGGTGGAAGAAAAGGGGGATCACCATGAAATACCTGAGATATGTTGCACTACTTGCATTGCTGATGTTGCCGGTTGCGTACTCGCAGGCTGCGGTCAGAGTCGGCGTGGGCATTGGAATAGGCGTTGGCCCCGGCTATGTGGCTGGTCCGCCGGTTTGCGCTTATGGCTATTACCCGGATGCTCCGTATGGTTGCGCGCCCTACGGCTACTATGGTCCGAGCTGGTTCTCCAGCGGAGTCTTTATCGGCGCAGGCCCCTGGTACCACGGCTGGGGACATCCGGTCTATCCACGGCCCTACGCTCGCGGTTTTGTAGGACGTGGTTTTGAGGGACGCGATCGGGCGGTTGGGCGCGGGTTTGTAGCTCGCGGGCCGGTTGGAGGCTCCCGTGGAGGGTTCCACGGTGGGGGATTCCGCGGCGGCCGCTAACTAACCATCCAAATTTCACCGAAATTAACGAACGGCTGGCATCTGCCAGCCGTTTTTCTTGGAAGGAATAGTCATCGGGAAATATAATAAAGCTTCTTAGGAGATCCTATGAAGTACTTACTCGCCCTCGCGTTAGTTGTGATAAGTTCATTGGCGCACGCTCAGACATCTCAGCCCAAGGATCATCCTCCTCTAGTCGTTGGTCCGGTTAGCCTGAATTGCATTAATAAGCCTTGCTCGGCAGCAACTATAACTGGAACGGCTCGCGGTAGTGGCGTAAATGGTCCGGCAACGGCACAGACTGGAATGACGATAAATTTCTCCAAAGAGAATTGGTGGACGGGTGGTAAGGTTGGCGAAGTCGACGGTTTGAACGTCATTGTCCGCCAGAATGCTCCGCACTCGGATTCGTCCGGAATCCTAATTAATGTTCAGAATCAGGGACATGGATTTTTGTCCGCCACGGAATTTGCCTCGACTATTGTGGATCCTGTCCAAAACGTTCTTACCTACGGCATCGATGTGCAGGAAGGTGTTCTGGACCATTTAAATGGAGACTACATTGGTGCTGTTTATACTGCGGATTACGGCGCCCTCGGCACTGGAATTCTCATTCAAAATAGTAGCTCTAGCGCATCATGGCAAAACGCCATTCAATACGCCAAGAATGGAACCCTATTATTTTCTGTCGATGGTGCAGGTAACATCATTGGGTCCAGCGCATATCTCGGCAGTGTTATCGTGAATGGCGATCCTACCAATGGCGCTATCGATGTCGGTAACCCTGCGAACACCTCAGCCACGCCATATATAAACCTGAACGGCTTTGGGACTTCTAATAATGTGAGAATGATCAACGATGCGAATGGACAGTTGACGATCAATACGGTAACTGGTGGGAACCTTCAAGTTAATGCAAGTGGAGTTTATACGACTGGAAGTTTTCACGTAAATCTGGCGACGCCCGCTAGTTCGTCCGCCCCTTGCACGGCTGGGCAAATTGGCGCGGATGCGAAGTATATTTATGTTTGCGTTGCGCCAAATACGTGGAAACGCTCTGCGCTAGGTTCTTTCTAAACGCATAGCTGAGGGTGGCTGTCGCTGTGCTCGCGAATTTCTAAGACTCGGTATTAGTGGCTGTACACCGTCGTCCGGGGATTGTAGTTCTTCCAGTCGAACCAGTAGTCTTTCAAATAATTGATCTTAGCCAGACACTGGCCTGTCGCCGGTCCGCTCGTCGCACACCCCGCAAAGTTCCACGTATTGCCTTGCGAATCGAGCAGCAGCCGTTCTGGATTCTTGCTGTCACTCTGGGTATCGTGCTGGGCATCGCGATAGAGGTCGATGTCCAATCCATTCCACTGCGAACGGAAGACACGCACTGACTGACCATCCGGCCCGGTCACAAACACCACCGGAATGCCCGCGATTTTGTCTTCGACCGGGATCGGGCCACGCACTTTCTCCAATGGAAAAGCCCGGGCCTGTCCACTCATCTCGATTCCCAGAATCACGTCGCGATCTTTCAAGCCTTGCCCCGGAAAAGTCAGCGGCACCGGATACTTCGCAACCTCTTCTTCCCATTTCTTGTCATAGTCCTTGTCCCCATGTCCGGCAACGGGCGCCAGCACCAATCGATGTAATTGTGGCCCCTCGGACTTCCACAATGCGAAGGTGAGTTCGTCATTCGGTATCAATTCCAGTGTGCTGCCTGCCAGTTCGCCCGAGATGGCGCGTCCCGTGACCTGCTGCCACCACGAGCCCGTCTCGCGATCGCGCATCAGGAAATTCTGGTTATTGATTCCCGCCAGATAGAAATGAAGCTCGCGTCCCCGCGTTGTTCTTTTCCACACCAGACCGGTGTGACAGAGCGTTCAATAGGTGACGACGATTGGCACATCAGCCACTGTGTCATTCAGTACGTGATGGTAGGCCATCTGCAGGATCGGGTAAGCGCGCGCTTCCTGCCCGATCTGCACCGCCATCACCATTTCCTTGTCGCCGAGGTGGGCATCGCCAGGCGAGACGAAGCCGGCGGCCTTGATGGGATGGAACATCCATTCAAAATAGTTCTGCCGTACCATCACCGCCGAGGCCGCACTTAGCACCAGCGCGGTCACGATGCCTGTCCGCAACCATCTTGACGAGCTTCGCCACAAACGCCAGCTCAGCGCCAGCACACCCAGCAATGCAACCACGGTAAGTGCGGGCGCAATGCGCTTCACTGCGATTGCCAACCGGAGCCCACGCTCGGACTGATGGGTGAAGGGGCGGATGATGAATCCGGGAATTAAAAACAGGCTGAGCGAAAAAATCGTCAGCAGTCCGAGCGTCAGCCAAAGCCCGCTATCTTCGGATCGATGGTTTGGGACGATGATTCCTCTCCCTCGTGTCTACATGAGTGTCCACATCGAGGGCAATAAAGAGAATAGTATTTTCAGATTACGACCAATAAAAAACCCCGATCCTTGCGGATCGGGATAGTGGGTTGGATATCTGGCGCGTTTAGTAGGTGCGCGTCGTAAATGCCTGCCTGTAGCTCAAGGCGTTTACGTCACGGAACATGGGCGTTCCTGGAGGCAGGCCTCCGGGACTGGTGAAGTCCAAGTCGAAATGGAAGGCTCGGACTGGAACGCCATATACGACGTTACAACATTTGAATGTACCAGTGCCGTAGGTTGCGTAAAACAGGCTTACCAGTGAGCCCTTGTAGTACATGGTCTGCCCGCCCCAGTTTTCCAGGTAGCGCAAGAAGTTGTGTACGCCTCCATCGGTGCCGAAGTCGTTTCCGGGTGCTGCTGGAACGGTGTACGTCGGCTGCTGGAAGTTCATGTTTTTACCTCCGGCGATCGCCAGCCGGAAGTGGCCATCATGGCTCGGGTTGCGGTTGGCCTGGTTGGTAACTTGGGCGTTGGTCGCAGCGGCGGCGCCTACGCTGTACAAGTCATTCCAGTCGACCGAAAGCAGAGTAACGGCGTCGGAGATGACAGAGGCGGCAGAGTGCCCAGCCACATCGCCCTGAAACTCGACTGTGTCGCCGGCCCAGCCCGCCGCATCGGCCGCGTTGCTGTTGTAATCGCCCCAGATATAAACCGGGTTTTCCGATGCTACGGTGAATCCGCCGGGACTATCCAGAGTTTGCCCTCCGTCCGTTCTTACCGGCACTTGGCCGAGCGCACCATCGACCAGCCGCAAAACATGGCGCGCCCCACTGACCCAGTTTTTGCGCCCGGTGTTGGAGCAGCTGGCAATCCGGTCGTTGTCGTTGCCCGCCGTGTCGGCACCGAAGATATTGGGTTTCGCCGTGTTCGCCATGATCATCGAATTCAGATTCTGGGTCGAGGTCGACACTGTGCCCCAAAAACCCAATCCCATGTTCGCCCCGCCGAACTTGTCTAAGACTCCGTTCTCATTATCGTCCTCGGGAGAATAGGTTCGGTTGGCGGGGATCGTTTCCAAATTACCGTCGGGTACACCTGGGCCGCTGGTGCGATTAATTACATCCTCCAGGCCCGCGTCTCCAGTTTTAGAGGCCGCCCCGCCCAGAGGTGGGTTGGGATTCAGCAGCATGCCCCGGCGATCGGAGAAGTACAGTATGTATCCATTCTGCGCGAGATAATCTACGCTCGTACCGCTTCCGGGGATCGTTCCTGCCAGCCATTTCGCCAGATTGCCCACATCGATTTCGACGGCGTTCATCACGCCATTGGGCGCGCAACTGTTGTCCGTCGCCGCCACCGCGTTATCGCGAGCCTCGCCTTCGCGGACGTCGTAGAAGTTAATGGGATACCAGTTGTACTGGGTGAGGCTCTGCGGTGTCGCCGAGGCCGGCGGGGATGCGACCGGCGAAGTAGGAGTAAGACCAAACGCCCACTCTCCAGCCGTCCCCGTAATCCCTGCCGCCTGCGCTGGGAGATCGTAGGCAACTTCCGGCACAGTGCCAGTCCACGCCGTGCACTTCTTGTTAGGCGATGTCCCCGTCGTCGTGGTGCAGGTTGGTGCCGTCGCGGTAGTAGTGGGCCAGACGCCAGTGCCGGTGCGATCCGCCGGCTCTTGCAGCAGCAGAATCGCATTCGGATTGATCGGGTTAGGAGTTCCGGAGACGGGCGCTGTCGAGCCACGCGCAAATCCCAATGATAGCCATTCATTGGTTACGGGATGCCAGACGCCTGAGGAATCTTTGTATTCCACGCGCAGATAGCCATCGATCAGGCTCCAAGCCGACGCCGATGCCGAGCTGTTGAGCGAGGCCCCGTTTTGATTGGGCGGAGCGTAATACGGATAGGTCGGTGCGGCTGTTGTTGGGCAGCCAGTAGGTGATACGACTCCTGTACCTAACGGATAAGTTATCGGGGGGCAAAGGCCGGTTACGAGCGCTGGCGCGCCGCTGCCCGGCAGTTCATAGGTTGGAGCGGCCGGTCCGGTTGCAGGAGGAGCAGGCTGAAGTCCCTGGGTTGTAGGGGTAGGGTTCGCAGTCCACGGCAAAGGAGCATAGGGCCAGTCCATGGTGCATGCCGTTGAACTCGTGCACGTGGACGGTGTCACGTTGGAGCCGGCGGCGAAATATAGGTTAAAGGTATTGCCGCTCGTCGGCGAACCGAACGTCGTTGCGTTGAAATTGCCTGAAGATATCGGAATTCCAAACTGCAGGTTGGCGCCGGCGGTGGTGTTTCCATACTGTGCCTGCATCTGTGCCGCTGATAGATTTGCCAGCCGGACGTTTTGCGGATCTGAATATCCGGTACCATTCTGAAATTCCGTCGGATCGTCGCTCAGCAGGACGCGAATCTGCGCCAGGTTATATTCGCGGGACGCGCCCAGTGCGCCTGTGGGCGACTCGCCCGGTGGTGGCCGGCGAACAATTTCATTCGGCAAGGCGCCGCCGCCGACGAATGGCATTTTCAGTTTCGTGGCACCCGTTCCGGTAGCTCCAGACACAGTGCTGCCATAATTCCCGTTGATGATCTCTAAGTTTGTTCCATTCGAAAAAGGAGTCCAATTGGTGCCGTTATAATTCGCCGGCAACTGTGCGGTAGATGAGCCCGCACCGGTTACGCTGCCATCCCCGTAGTTGGTGGTTACCCCAGCCATGGCGGTGCAATTACCAGCCACCGGCGTCCCCGGAGTCGCACAATCACCGTCGGCGCTCGGAATATATACGGTGCCGGTGTAGTTGGTGCTGGTGGCATATCCGTTGGGTAGTTGGGTGCGAATTATGTTGCCATATGCCGACAGCTTGGAGTGGAAAGTGAGCGTAGCGCCGCTTCCAGCAATAGGATACAGGTCACCATTGGTGTGCACGGGACCGGTGAAATCAAAAGCGGAGCCTGCGTAGAAGGAGATATCGCTATCGGAGAACACACCGAACTGGAACACAGGAATCAGCGCTACCTGGGCGGTCCTCGTCATGCTCACTTCCTGCCCGCCGGGTTCGACCGCCGTGGCCAGCATATTTATCGGAACAATCTGCGCGTACAAACCTTGATTCGTTCCGCCAGTGATGTGTCCCCAGTTCTGAAGTCCCACCAGCGTTGTCGGGCACGCGGCCCCGAGCGCGCCTGGGGTTATCTGGTAGTCTGTCCAAGTTACTCCGGGTAGGGTTGGCCCAGTCGTGGTGGGCAAACCCAGGTCACAGATTTGGGACGCGGTGGGGGAGAGTGCGTTTTGGAAGGTCGCGGCCAAGTCAGAGGTCATCTTTTCGACCCCACCCTCGGCGCTGTGATAGGCGACGTTGTTCTGCAGATCGGTGCCGCCGACCTTGCCTTCGGTGTTGACCATCATCATCAGCCCGATCGCGATTCCCGATAGCAGCAACAGCATCAGCAAGGATGCAATGAGCGTGAATCCTCTGGTATTCTTTGTTCTGTAACTCATTGTTCTGTTACTCCTTGTTCTGTAACTCCCCGTTCTGTGAATCACCGTGATATCAATCCCCGTTACTTCGCTTCCCATCGTCTCGCTCCTCGTGAGGCATTGTTGGTGGCTACGGGGCAATTGGGTAGTTATTGCTATATGTCAAATCCCGTGCGCTAACCGATGTCTCTAAGTCCAATCCTTGATAACCACCTTGGGCGCCCTTCATCGTGCTATTCATGGCCATATGCGCAATGTTGATCTTGGTGATCTGGTTGGGAAGGAGTCCTGCCGAAGCGCCTGCGCAACCATCGGTAGCAGCGCCCGGGTTGCTACAGGCTACCGCCGGCGTAGTAGTGGCGCTGTTATATAGGTCATAGGTGAACTTCATGTAAGTAACGCCATCCACGATCGGCGTCGGAGCGTGTCCACTAACCTGCCGCATCAGTCGCGGCGGCTTGACCGTGTTGTCGATGTAATAGGTGATTGCGAGAATGCGCGTTGCATATCCGGTGGTACCTGTCGCAATACTGGCCAGGCTTTTGGGATCCGCGGCTGCCTGATTCATTTTCAGCGTATCGCCACTGTTGAAGGTGGCGCCGGTTGCAGTCACCGCGCCGTTGACTTCGGCTACTACTTGCACGGTGCCAAAGGTAAATAAGACGAGATCGCCAGCCGTTAGTCCCGCCACCGAATCGTTCACGGCTTGCGCTCCAGCGTTGCCGGTGGGCGATGTGCAATTCGAACTCGCAGTAGCGGGCGGCGTGGGGACGATCGCCGTGAAGGTTACTGACGTCGTGCTGGCGACGGCGGCCGTGTAACAGTCCAAATAAAAAGTGGAGTCCGAATACACCACCGTGACCACGTCGGTCTGCAAACCATTGATCGTGGGCCCGGCATTATATCCGGGGAGCAGCCCGTAAAGATATGGCGTGGCGCCCTGTTCCGGGTAGCTTGCTCCGGTAGCGTTGGCGACGCCGAGGTAGCACGGCGTCCCAGTCACCTGAACACAGCCATACAGCGGAAGGGTCGCGGACGTAGGCAGCTGGATCGCCACACCTTGTCCGAGACCTACCCCGGCAAGGCTCAGGTCTTTCGTCATCATGTTAGAGGCCGCGCGGAAATCCTGTTGTAACTCCGCCCGCTGCGAAACCGTCCAGGTGGCGGCCACACCCTGACTGTAAAGCTGCACTGCCGCGCCCAGCACGACCGTACCCAGGGCCATAGCAATGGTCATTTCCAGCAGACTGAATCCACCTGCGCGTTTTGTTGAGCGATCGCCCATAACTCCTCTTTGCTCTTAACTGGTACTGCTTTACTGATACTGCGAAATGAACGAACTCAGAACGTATGACTTGGCCCATTTCTGGGTGGTGGTCGAGTATTGCACGGTGATATTCACAGCCCGCAGCGAAGGCACCACGACACCACCGCTGGTCACTGGCGAGATCAGAATCGTGCGCTGATAGCCAGACATAGGGACCTGCACGTCGTCCGCGGTTCCATAGATTCCGTCGGGTCCCGGTTCGGTAAGAGTTTGCAATCCAGCGTTCACGTCGTCTGCTGTTCCAAAAATGCCATCCACTCCCGCGTTGTAGATCGGAAGTGTCGCAGTCACGAAGAGGCCGCAGGTACCAGAACCGCTGGAGCAGGTAGAGCCTACATTCTGGATGTCATCCCATTGCAGCTGGGAGGTGTTGCGCGCGGTTACGATACTCTCGTACGACTCGTTGGCCAGTTGCTTGGCAATCATGTCCTGCTGAGATGTCTGGGTCGCGGCCATGGCCAAGCCGAACACGCCGAGCAGACTCACCAGTCCCACGGTAAGTATGGCCATCGAGATCACAACTTCGATCAGTGAAAATCCGTGCTGCGTTTGTTTTCGCATCGGATCATTTCCGGCGTGCCTGTTTATTGACGTAGCCATTGATAACCTCCCGCTCCGTTGCTGTAGAGCCGCCATCCGCGGATGCGACCGGTTGCGCCCCACAGCGTGACTGCTCGCGAGCTCAACAAATCTCCTGCACGAGCGATGTACACCACGCCTCCATCCACGTTGCCTAAGCAATTCCCGGTGCTATCATCCTGCGCGGAACCGTCGGGGCAGAAGTAAACCGTCTGTGATCCTCCGGTGGCGTGTGCGGTATAACCAAAGTCAATGGCCACCACCCCGGTGCCATAGCTGTCGGGAGCAGCTGTGGGGAGCCCGGTTTGGGCAAGAAATGCCACGTCCGTGGGTAATTGATAGATCACGGTATTCTGAGCGCCCTGAAATGTCGTCAGCGTCGGCGCAACCGTAATCGTGTTCGCGACCGGCGTAGTAGTCGTGGTAAAAGTCACCGAGTACGAAGTGCGCTGCGAGACTGCGTTGTCACGGGCCTGGCGCATCGCCGCCAACGTAGTGTTATAGGCATTGTTCAGGTGCCCCTGTTTCAGCACGGGCACCATGCTGATGAAGGTGATCGCCGTCACGACGATGCCAAGCGCCACTACCGTCATCATTTCCAGCAAACTGAAGCCGCGCTCCCGATGCTTGCGACGACTCTCATTTTGTTTCAGGCTTCTCATAAGCATTTGCCGTATCCGCGGTTTCCCGCTCCGTAAAACAAAATCGTCAAAACACGGGTAAGAAATCTCTCCCACGATCTCGGTGCTTCATCGTCCCCGCGCTCGTCTTAACTAATGCCTAACTCGCTTGATGTTAGGAACTGTCGGGGTGTACGTCAAAGTACCGGGGTACACCGGCCTTTTGTACACTGTCTTTTCGTAAGGTAATTCCAGGAGAGGTACGTCCGTTCCGGTTCCGCTCGTTTTGCGAAATGCACTGCCCTTTCTCCGCGCCGCACGTTCTGTCCTCGGTGCTTACAAAGGTTGGTGCGCAAACATCTCACGAACGTCTTGTCAGCTTATCTACCATCAACCAAAAGAGAAAGATAACTAAAGTTGGTAACCAGCGTGCGTGCCTTCGGGCGGATAGAAAAGACGGGAAAAACCGGGAGTATAAAGTAAGGAGGACGAGAACGACGATGAGAATGATGCGCGAGACATGTTTGGGAAGGAAGCCCAAATGGCGACTCCCTCGTGACACAGGTAACTTGTCGTTGTCCCGGATGTCTCTTACCATGCTGTCACTATGGATCTACGCGCCCTAGTGGTGTGCCCGGACCAGGGTTCCGCCAACCTGCTTACGCTCACCCTGTCGGAGTTAGGAATGACGGCCGAGCATACCCCATCGATCTCACAGGGTATGGAGCTGCTCGAAAGCCAGCACTTTGACGCGATCATTCTCGATTACCGCGCCGACCAGAGCTCCGAGGAATTCCTGGCGCGTTTGCGTCAGTCCGAAAAGAACCGCACCAGCATGCTGGTTGCCTTGGTGGATAGCGAATTCAACGCCCGTCCCGTGTTCGGGCTCGGCGCTAACTTTGTTCTTTATCGCCCACTCTCTGCCGAACGAACTCGCATCAGCTTGCGCGCTGCGCGCGGCCTCATTCGTCGCGAGCGCCGCCGTACTCCGCGCACGCCTGTTAGTTCACCTGCTAACGTTGCGTATCCCGGAGCGCCCGAACTGAACGCCGTTTTGAACGATCTCAGCGACGGTGGAACTTCGCTTCAGATCGCCAACCGAATTCCACCCGCTTGCAAAGTTTATTTTGAGTTCGCACTCCCCGGTCATCAGCAACTGGTCCGCTTGTCGGGTGAGGTGGCTTGGCAGGACGCGAGTGGCCGCACCGGAATCCGCTTTCTCGATGTGCCCCAGTCTTCGCGCCGGCTTATGCAGACTTGGTTGCAGCAGAATAATCTTCACCCGGCAAACGAAGCGCCGGACCTGGCGTCGGCAAGTAAATCGGCCGTGACTGGGGCTCGCCCGCTTCGCGAAAAAAACTCCCAGACTGAAAATCCAAAACTGCTTTCGAATACCGGCAACCGCCGTGGAGAGCTGCGTTTTGCCTGCAAACTAGGAGCAGAAGTCTATAGCCTCGGTACCAGTGTCCCGAATCGTTGTACCCTGTCCGATATCAGCGAGGGCGGTTGCTACGTCGAAATGCCGTCCCCACTCACGGGACAGGCGGGCGTGGAGATTCTGGTCCGGACTGCCGACACGAAGTTGAGAATCAGGGGTCAGGTGCTGACAACGCATCCCGGCTTTGGGATGGGCGTGCGCTTCGTGTTTCGCGATTCCGTGGAGCGCGAAGAGGTTCTGCGGCTGCTTGCAGTCCTCGCCGCGGGTCCAACTCTGGACGAACAACCCCGCTAAGCGCGTTGTTTTTTTCCGTCAGCGCGTCCGTCGCAATCGCTTCCGCCACAGCCTGTCGAAAATATTCCAGCGAAAGCTTCAGCCCGCTGTCCAAATCAACTTTCGGTTCCCACCCCAGCAACCGTTTCGCTTTTGAAATATCCGGACGCCGCTGCTTCGGATCGTCCTGCGGCAGCGCTTCGAATTTTATCTGGCTCGCTGACCCCGTAGTCACGATTACTTTTCGCGCGCACTCCAGAATTGTGAACTCGGCCGGATTTCCTATATTCATCGGCTCATGTTCCGGCGATCGTGCGAGGCGCAAAATGCCGTCCACCTCGTCGCTGACATAGCAGAAGCTGCGCGTCTGGCCACCATCGCCATACACTGTCAGATTTTCTTCCCGTAGCGCCTGCCACATAAAATTCGGAATCACGCGCCCGTCGTTGATCTGCATGCGCGGTCCGTAGGTGTTGAAGATGCGCAAAATCCGCGTGTCTACGTGGTGATAACGGTGATACGCCATGGTGACCGCTTCTGAAAAACGTTTTGCCTCGTCATACACCGACCGCGGCCCGATCGGATTCACATTGCCCCAGTAGGTTTCAGTCTGCGGATGTACCAGAGGATCGCCGTAACACTCCGATGTCGATGCCATCATGAATTTTGCGTTGCACCGCAAAGCCGTTTCGAGCGCTTCAAACGTCCCATAAGATCCTACCCGCAGCGTTTCGATTCCGTGTTTGGCGTAGTCCACCGGACTTGCTGGACTGGCAAAATGAAACACGTAATCCAGCGCGCCCCACTCACCTGGCTGGCAAACATCTTTCTCCACAAACTCAAACCGCGAATCATTTCGTAAATGTTCGATGTTTGACAGTCGTCCCGTGAGCAGATTGTCCGCCGCCAAGACTTTGTAGCCCTCGCCCAGCAGGCCATCGCACAAATGCGATCCCAAAAAACCCGCTCCACCGGTTACCAGCGCACGTCGCGTGTTCGTGCCTGGCGTGTTCGTACTTCTCTGGTTCATCGAATTCACGCACGCTCCCTTTTCTGCGGAACGATTCTAGCCGATACTTCTTCCGCCAACGCGGCCGGACGCCCCACACTGTAATAAGAGAATCCCCGCTCCACCATCACCGCTGGATCATACAGATTCCGCCCATCCAGCACGATCGGATACTTCACCAGCTTGCGCAGTCGCTCCAGATCGAGCGCCGCGAACTCTTCCCACTCGGTCAGGATCAGTAACGCATCCGCTCCCGTGGCCGCCTCATACGCATCCGCTGCGAACTCGACACCTGCCTTCAGCACTTCCTTCGCTCGCTCCATTGCCGCCGGATCGTAAGCGCAAACGTGACAGCCTTCGCGCAGCAATTCCTGCACCAGCAGCAGCGCAGGAGACTCCCGAATATCGTCCGTTCCACCTTTAAACGCCAGCCCCAACACGCCCAATCGCTTGCCGCGGAAAGTCCACAGCACGCTCCGCACCTTGCGCAAAAACCGGCGCCGCTGATCTTCATTAATGCGAACTACTTCTTCCAGCAAGCGGAAGTCGTATCCGCTTTCCTTCGCCACGGCTCGGAACGCCATCAGATCCTTCGGGAAGCACGAACCGCCATAACCGATTCCTGGATTCATAAATCGCGGTCCGATCCGCGAATCCGCCCCAATCCCGTCGCACACCTGCTGCACATTCGCTCCCACTGATTCGCAGATCGATGCCACTGCATTGATGAACGAGATTTTCATCGCCAGGAATGCATTGGAAGCGTGCTTAATCAATTCGGCGCTCTTTGTGCTCGTGACGATCAACCGCGGCGGGGCTTTGCCCATGGCCGCTTCCGGACGTGGAATTGCGTCTCCCCGTCCGTAATACCATCCGCTCGTTAGTGGCGCGTAGAGCTGGCGCATAACCTCCGCTGCCCGCTCGCTCTCCACTCCCACCACGATGCGGTCGGGATAGAGAAAATCTGTAATCCCAGTCCCTTCCCGAAGAAATTCCGGATTCGATGCCACATCAAACAGCGACGGATCGGCGCCGTTTCTGGTAATGATGGTGCGGATCCACTGGCTGGTGTACACGGGAACCGTGCTCTTCTCCACTACCACCTTATAATCGTCCACACCCCCGGCAATTTCCCGCGCCACGGATTCCACATACGACAGATCGGCGTCGCCGCTTTCCGTTTGCGGCGTTCCAACAGCGATGAAGACGGCTTCGCTCTCCCGCGTAGCCGCTTGTAGGTCGCCGGAAAACTTGATGCGATGTCCTCGATGCCGCGCCAGTAACTCGGGCAGAAATCGCTCATGAATTGGCACCTCGCCGTTCGTCAATACCGCGATTTTCTTCTCATCGTTATCGACCAGGATCACCTCGTGCCCCAGATCCGCAAAACACGCGCCTGTCACCAACCCAACGTACCCGGAACCGACCACCGCGATGCGCATAGCGAGCTCGCTCTCCTTAGAATTTTCGTTTGCACCTCCGGCTCGACGGTGTGCAATTTCTTAACTGTAGCAGTCTTTCCAGTCCTGACAGCCTGTTCATCGCAATCGTGCGTCTCACCTAGCCCAGGAATGGGAATTCGAATCTCACAAGGAGCGGTGATCGAAGTCACCGTCGCGTGCGGCTCCATCAGAAGAAAAAAAGTGCAAAATGTGCAATATTTTGCGTCTGCACCGTTAAGTGGCATTGTGATTCCACAGCATTCCGGTGTATAAAGCCTAGTAATTGTTAAAGTTCGATTAAGTTCTTTCTTGGTTTGTAAGCTCCCTTCCCCGGTGCCTCAAGTGCTATTTAACAGGCAAACCCCTGGCGGTTTGTATTTTGGAGGGAACAACGATGATGCGCCATTTTTTGTCACAATACTGCGCGAGAATCCGTTCTGGTGCATCTTTTGAGTCCAATCACTGCTCGACGTTTGGGGTGATTGCCCCCCGCAATCTTTGTTTATCTCTGCTCTTTGTCGCCGCTTTGCTGTCGTCATCATTCGCGCAATTCGCACCGTTGCCTTTTACGACTAGCCGCACTGATAACGCTCGCGACGGTGCTAACACTAATGAAACTTTGCTGACTCCCGCCAACGTCAATAAGAACGGGTTTGGTCACCTCTTCAGCTCTCCTGTCGACTATGTGGTGATGGCGCAGCCGCTCTACATGCCCAACGTGAATATTCCCGGTCAGGGCACACACAATGTTGTCTACGTTGCTACTCAGGCGGATTCGGTTTACGCGATCGACGCCGATACCGGCGCTCAGGTCTGGTACGCCAGTATGCTTGACGGGGGTACTACCGCCAGCGGCAAGTATCTCCCTTGCGGAACCGCAGCTGGTTTTTATCAGGAAGGCATCATTGGAACCCCGGTGATCGATCCCAACACCACTCCCAATCCCACCATGTATCTGGTGGCTAAGACTGTTCTAAACGGTACTGTCCGTCACCAGCTCCACGCACTTGACATCACCACTGGCAATGACCAGCCGGGTAGTCCCGTCCTGATCGCCGCCACCAGTACCAGCAATAAGGGACATGTCACCGTGTTCAACAGCCTTCACCAGAAAAACCGCCCAGGGCTCTTGTTGCTCAACGGGACCCTTTACATGGGATTCGGCTCGAACTACTGCAACGACGACAACAGCGGTTGGGTTCTGTCCTATAACGAGGCCACTCTGTCGCAATCCGGTGTCTTCAATACTTCGCCCGACTACGGATTTACTTCCGTCTGGCAAGCCGGCGTCGGTCTCGCCGCCGATGAAGCCGGTAACATCTTCATAGAGACCGCAGAATCCGGCGCCCACGGTTATGACGTCCCAGACGGTGGTCAGACCTATTGCAACAGCGTCGTCAAGCTTGACCCCGGTCTCGTCGATCAGAACAACCAGTACGAAGTTGCCGATTATTTCACCCCGTGGTACGTGGCTTTTCTCGATGCCAACGATATGGACATAAGTTCCACCGGAGCACTCATCCTCCCCGATCAAGACGGCCCTTATCCCCACGAACTCATCGCCGGCGGCAAGCAGGGCATCATTTATGTGCTTGATCGCGACAACATGGGAATGTACTCTCCCGGAAACGATAATCAGATCATCCAGGAATTACCTCTCTTCTCAAATATCAACGGCGACAGCACCACCACCCAAATCCAGTACGGTTCCCCTGCCTACTGGAACAACACTGTCTACTACGCTCCCGATGCCAATCCGCTCATGGCTTTTCCGTTGTCCGGCGGATTGCTCGGCACTCCCCTCACCACTGGAAAATATGTTGGGAGTCATTCCCCATCGATTTCCGCCAACGGTAATAATCCTCAAACCGGAATCATGTGGGTCATCAGCGGTCCTCAACTCCTGGCTTTTAACGCCACAACGCTCCAGTTGCTCTATGGCACGAATCAGGCTCCCAACGGACGCGACAAGTTGCCACCCGTTGGACATTTTGTTACGCAGACCGTTACCAACGGCAAAGTTTATGTAGCCACGCAAACCAGTCTCGAAGCCTACGGCCTGTTTAATGTCGTCAACATTACTGGAGGCAACTCGCAGACGGCTACCGTTGGCACCGCGTTGTCCGCTCCCATTCAGGTACAGGCCGCAAATCCATACAACGGACAACCCGAAGCTGGTGTCACCGTCAATTTCAGCGATGGCTGCACGAAAAGCGGAGCTACCACGTGCGGTACATTCAACCCGGCTTCCGCTGTCACCGACTCCAACGGCAATGCCTCCACCACCTATACCGTTCCGCAAAAAGCTGGCACCTATACCCTGACGGTCTCCGGTACTGGCTTCGGCAATGCCACCACCACTGCGACCGCCACGCCAGCCACTGCCGTTAAAATCATTGCCTA
Source organism: Terriglobales bacterium (assembly GCA_049674665.1). Lineage (GTDB taxonomy): Bacteria > Acidobacteriota > Terriglobia > Terriglobales > Acidobacteriaceae > Acidiflorens. Next base: position 63,952 of record JBATZM010000102.1, on the reverse strand, counting down.
CGGTGGCGCCAAGCAGACTGGCCCTGCCGGTTCCACCTTGCCAAAGGCTATCGTCGCCCAGGCGCAGGATGCCTACAAGAACGGCGTTGCCGGTATCACCATCACTTTCACAGCCAACAATGGTGGCGTTCCCAACCCGGCGTCTGTCGTCACCGGAGCCAACGGTTTGGCTGACACTTATCTAACCTTGCCCGACACAGTTGCCACCGTTACCGTTACGGCCAGTTCGACTGGCTTCAAAAACGTCACTTTCGTCGAATATTCCGTTGCCGACAGCGATGCCAAGGTCGCGGTCACCAGCACCTCCAGACACTAGCTTGGATGGGTTCGTGGACATTCCTGCCCACGAACCCATGCCCTCACAATCCCACTCTTGATTGAATAGGCTTCTATCCGCGCTCCAAATTACAAAATCACGCAATTGCCAAATCTCGTCCTTGCGATTGACTTCGCCCTCATTTCGCGGGAAACTCGCCTCTAAGCCTGCGTTCCCCCGAATTGCCGCAGACTGCCGGAACAAGCGATGTTCCCGCAACCTATGTCGAGGTCCGAGTTCCGCCCTGACGATTCGTCTCTCGACCTGACCGGTATCCTCGAGCAGCACGTCCGCGCCGGTTTTCCGCCCGAACTCGCCCTCGACCTGGTGCTCAATGAACTCGTAGTGCGCGCTGCGGAAGCTACCCGGGCCGCCGCTGCTGCTTTGGCTCTTCTCCGCGGCGATGAGATGGTCTGTCGAGCCGCTACTGGACACTTGGCCCCCGATCTAGGCGTTCCCCTCAACACCCGCGACGGTCTCTCCGGAGCGTGTCTGCAAACCCGTCAACCGCAGCTTTCCGTCGATACCGAGTTCGATCCGCGCATCGATCCCGTCATCTCGCGGCGTCTCGGCATCCGCTCCATTCTTATCGTTCCCGTTTTCGATATAAATAACTCCCAGTTCACCGGAGTCCTAGAAGTTTTTTCTACAACACCGGCCGCCTTCTCTCACACCGATCAGAACCTGCTGGAAGGTTTCGCCGAGGAGTGCGCCCGCATTCGCCACGCCGCCATCGAAATAAGTCAGCGCAAACCTGCCGCCGAAGTGAATCGATCAGAAGCCCAGACGGAACTCATTCTGCCCGAACTAGCGGCTGTCTCGCAGCGCGTTCATCGCGCTCCCTACGAAGCGTGGACAGTAGTCCTTGGAGCTTTGGCCATTCTCGCCACAATTGCCGTCAGCTTCCTGATAGGTTCCCGAATAGGATGGCTTCGGCCCAGCGCGTCTCAGCCCATTCCCGCCAACTCAATCCTGACCCAAACCACAGAATCCGCCGCTGCAAAATCCAGCGGATCAAAATCATCCGTCGCGACAAAGACCAGGACAACTCCGGGAGCGTCAGCAAAATCCACCAGCACTACATCCAGCACCGCATCTGATGACGAGTTAGTAGTCTATGAAAAAGGCAAAGTCGTCTTCCGGATGAAACCCGCTCCCAATGACTCCAGCCAACCGAAGAATCAACCACCTAAGCCCGAATCCACTAAGCAAGACGGCGATGCGATTGTGGAAGCATCGTCAACCACAAGAATCGTCAACGCCAAGGCGGCTGAACCGAAGCCCGCTGAAGCAAAACTAGTTTCCGCCGTGTGGCTATCTCCAGCGAAAGCCGAAACCCGTCTTATAAGCCGTACCGAACCTCACTATCCTCCCCAAGCCTTAGCCGCCCACCGAGCTGGCAACGTAGTGCTGGAAGTCCACGTAGCCGAAGACGGCACTGTCGCCAACATCCGCACGGTAAGTGGAGACCCCTTACTAGCCGGAGCAGCCACCGAAGCCGTCCGCAACTGGCGCTACCAACCCTATCGCCAACATGATCACCCCTCGCAGTTCCAGACGGATGTAACTCTGAGCTTCACCCTGCCTAATTAATCGGGTCAGTATCGTCTTCCGCAAGGTGCAATCGGCAGAAGCGCAGTGTTGGGAGGTCAGTGGAGCGCGATAACTTTGCCTCAGCCAGTCTGATTCCCAATCTTTGAATCAGTGGACGAAGTTCTCGCCCTGCTACCGGGCAGCTGCGGCAACTGAATCTGGCATGGATTCGTTCGGCTTGGACTTGCGCTTCCAGTCGGAGTAATAAGAACCGTTAAGCTCGTACATCACGATCTCAGGACTGTTGCGCGACAGCATGGTGTGTCCCTTTACGATACCCGCGAACGTATTCTGAATAAAGTAATACGACTTGCCCGCCTCCAACTCGATCGTGAAACCATTGGCGTTCTCCGATTGAGAGATAAGGTTGTACTGGCCCGGATCAAGATAGGCGAAGCCATAAGTCCCTAATTTATTCACCGCGACCACGTGGTCGTTGGCGTGCAGCTTGAACTGATTCCCATGCCCCGCATTTCGTGCCGCCAACGAAGGACAAACGACGACTACTGTTGCCTTGTCGGCCTTCACCTCTGGGAGGGGATGATTTTTCTTGTCGATCGTCACCATATGCTGGGATCGCAAATCGGGAATGTGCTTTACATCGAGTTCCTCGCCCTTCTGGATCGCCTCGCCCTTCTCTTGAAACTCGGGCATGGTGACTCGCGAACCAAAAAGGCTTTGGGCCTTGGCAATCACCTGTTCGGACGATTCCTTTGGTACTTCCAGGAGAACCTGTTCATTCTGGTCGCTACTCTTATACTCCAGGTAAAACCAATGATCCTGAACGTGCATTGCGGTCGCGATCCCGCCCAGAACGCCACCTCCAACCGCAGTTAAGGCTATGGTGCCTGCCGTACGCCCATGCATATGTGTGGTCGCTTCGAAAATAATTTTGGAGATGTCGTCATACCGTACTTCGAATGTATCGCCCGCATTGTCCGAGAAAGTTAGTTTTCTGCCGCTGTCATCAAACTGCATAACTCCGACTTTATCAACGAGCATCCGGTCTGTAGAGCTCTTGTGACGATGAATCTTCACATCGTCAAATCTAACCGTCCCAGTGGCCAGACAGAGCGTTGCAAAGAATAAGAATATAATCGAGATAAGCAGTCGTCTCACCTGGATTTCTCCTTCGACCCAGACTTGTTCGACTCTAGCTAATTGATTCAACTCTAGCTAAATGAAAAGTGGGCACTTTATAACTACGAAAACGCCAGCTCCTTAGCTCGCTGCACCGCTTTTACAACTGCCTTGATTAACGTCACGCGCAACTTGCCTTCTTCCAGTTCCATGATGCCGTCAATTGTGCATCCCGCTGGAGTAGTCACAGCGTCCTTAAGCAGCGCCGGATGATCTCCAGTCTCCAGCACCACCCGAGCCGCACCCATCGTTGTTTGTGCCGCCAGCAGCGTCGCGATATCGCGCGGCAACCCCACCTTCACGCCCGCCTCCGCCAGCGATTCCAAAATAATGTAGATATACGCTGGCCCGCTCGCTGACAATCCCGTGACCGCGTCCATATGTTTTTCGTCGACGACCACCGTCCGTCCCACCGCATCGAAAAACTTCGTCGCCGTTTCCAGATGCTGCTTGGTCGCAAACTTCCCCTTGCACAGCGCCGTCATGCCCGCGCCCAGCACGCAAGGAGTATTCGGCATCGCCCGCACCACCGGAACTTCTTTCTCCATCGCCCGTTCAATCATCTCGGTCGGGACCGACGCCGCGACCGAAACAATCAACTGTTTCGAATTCAGGTGCGCGCGGATCTCCCGCACTACATCCGCCACCACCTGCGGCTTCACGCAGAGAAAAATAATGTCTGCGTCCTTCACCGCCTCAGAGTTATCGGTTCCCGCATGAACCCTCAACTTTTCCTTTAGCAACCGAGCCCGCTCCAGATGCGCCACCGTAGCCCAGGTCTGCCCCGGCGAAAGCAATCCATCGCGTAAAAAAGATTGCAGCAGAATTGATCCCATCTTCCCCGCGCCCAAAACCGCAACTTTTTTCTTCAAACTCGAACTCTGAGCCATACAAATTCTCCCGACCAGCCGTAAATAAGAAGTTCTCAGACTACACTAGCTTGTCCGTTTTTAGTGAAGCGCTGAGACAATTCTGCCTCGCCCTACACCCCATCGCCGTAACGCGTAAAACAACAAAATGTGATGCAAGAAACAAGGCGCGGGCATAAAAGCCCGCGCCTTGTTTCCAGAGAAGGATTTTCTTAGCACTCTCCGCGTCTTGGCGGTGAGATTGCGCCTTATTGCACAGTCAAAGTAACCATATCCCCGATTGTCGTCCCGCCCACAGCCGTAGCCGTCACCGTAATCTGCGACGCTCCTAAAGCCGTCGGCGTCGCCACCGTCACAAAAGCCCCGCCCGCCGAAGTTGACGATGTGGCCGTTACCGCCACAGTCCCCGAGCTTGGCACCAGCGCCGGAGCCGTATACAGTCCCGTCGCACTCACCGTGCCATTCGCATTCCCGCCCGTGACCGCCCATGTTACGCTCTGGTTAGCCGTGAATTGTTGTTGAGTAGCTCCCACCGGCCATGAGTTACCCACTTCATTCGCAAACAAAGTAGCCAGGGGGGGATTCACCGTAACCGGCGTGCCGGTACCACCAGCGCCCGCAACCCCGCCACAAGAAATCTCAGCCATCAATCCGATCCCCAGGCAAACAGCCGTGATCCTGCTGTAAAGACGAGGCGATCCGCGTCTCTTTCGTCCGATTACAACAAAACTCACCATTACCCAAGCGAGCGTGAAGAACGGCAAAATAGAGGAGCGCGTGGTCTTGGGACGACGGAGGTCCCCGCCCGTTCCAGACTGACATTGCGTTGGTAAGTTCGGCCCACAGGTCCCAATTGTCAGCGTAACCACAGTCGTGTCCGCCCCCATCGCAATCGACGCCGGACTAAACCCGCACCCAGTTAACTCCGGCAGATTTACGCAAGCCAAATTAACCGCCGAGCTGAAAACCCCACCCCCCACCGGAGCCGCTGAAAATGTATAGCTCGCGGTCTGTCCCGCCAGCACCGTCGCAGTAGCTTTGCCCGTGTCTGTCCATGTAAAGCCCTGGGCCGAAGTCGTGACCGTCAGCGTTTCCGTCGGCGTAGCATTGGTCAACGTCCCCGCCGTTCCCTGAATCGCAAAATTAAACGTCTGTGCCGTAGCGCTGCCGAGTGTCACCGTAAACCCGGTGCCGCTCGCAGTCGGCACCACCGTCGCCGGCGCAATCACGCATGTCGCCGGTGCTCCCGCGGTACAAGCCAATGTCACGCTCCCGCTATATCCGTTCACGGCCGTCAGTGTCCCGCTCCACGTTACGTTCTGATTCACCACCGTCGTATTCGGAATCGCTGTCACCGCGATTGCAAAGTTCGGAACTGGTCCCGTTACCGTCAGCCCGAACGTCTGCGTCTTAGCCGCAGGCGCTCCGGCGGCCATGGCCGAGATCGTCACCGTCCTAGGACCACCCAACGGAGTCCCCGCCGCTGCCGTCACCGTCAACGTAACCGGCGACGAAGCGGTAGGAGTCACCGAACTCGATGGCGAGAACAAGCAAGCCGCTCCGGTGGGCAGCCCCGTCGGACAACTCAGCACAACCGCCCCAGAAAAATTTCCCAGAGCCGTCACCTGAAACGTGCTTGCCCCCGAAGTTCCGCCCTGTCCCACACTCAGCGAGTTGGGGCTGGGAGCTGTCAGATTAAAGTCCACAACATACAGCGTCACTGGCGCGTCGCGCGTAATCGCATTTGCATCCGTTCCCACCGCGTGCGCGTTGAAGCTGTAGTTGCCGACACTTCCGCCCGCCGTCAGGGTGTAAGTTGCAGTCGGAGTGATCGAACCAGGTTGCAGCGTGCAGGTCGTCGGCACTGCGCCAGTGCAACTCAAATTCACCGGATTGGCGTATCCGTCCTGCGAAGTCAGCGTGCCATCGAATGTGGCCGTCTGTGAAGGGAAGACCGTTTGTGGCGAATTTGAAATCCCATTCGTATAGCCCGGCGACGTCACCAATGCGTAGTTCCAAATGCCGCGGCCATAGGTTGATGCCACCAGAGTTTTAGTGCCCGCATCTGGATTAAAAAGTTGCAGTGCCGTCACCGGAGCATTCGGCAGGAATCCCGACATCCCCGGCCCCGGCGCGGGACCAACTTCCGTCCAACTCGGAGCGCTCGTCGAACTCACAAAAATGCCAACATCGGTTCCCGCGTAAATCAGAGAAGGAGTGACCGAGGAATCCACCAGCAACGCGTTCACCGGAGCATCAGGCAGTTCCGTCGCTCCAGTCCCGCTCCAGTCTGACCAACTCGCGCCCGCATTCGTGGTTTGCCATACATGCGATGTTGGATACTCCTGTGTGCTGAATCCCATGATTCCGACATAAGCCGTGTTACCAGTTGCATCCGACGAATCCATAGCGACTGAAGAAATCGCATACCCGTTTGGGTTCACATTCTGCGTAACGTTAGTCATCAAACTAACGCCCGCGTTGGTGGTGACCCAAACTTCTCCTCCAGGTGACCCGCTCAGCGGCCCATATCCATTGGTCACCGCATAGACCACAGAAGAATTACCGCTCACCTTTGGACCGCCTGCCGCCACTGCGTTCACCAGATTGATTTCATTGCCTGTACACACGCCAGTCCCTAAAGTGTCGAAGTCATTGCTCAGTTGCAGAGGCGAAGTTCCGCTAGTGCTGATCTGCCATATTCGGCATGTGCCCACCAGCATTTCACTGTTATTCTGTGGATCCAGAATATAAGGAGTGTTGAACGCTCCCTGATCTCCACCCAGATCGTTGGAGCCGACGACCTGAACAAACGTACTGTCGTTGCAGGCCGGTCCCGACTCACACTTCAGAATCGTGACATAGGGATTTGCCGCAAACCACTCACTCGGATTCACGGGATTGATTACATTGAATCCGCCATCCCCGCTGAGCGCGTTCTGCCACGTACTATTCTCGGTCGCGCTGCTGGTCTTCGGTGAGCCGTTGCCCTGCGTTCCGCCCAGCAGTATGGCCGCGTTGGTGGGATTCAGCGAGACCGAAACAAATTCCGTCATCGAGCCCAGCGTCTGGCTCAGGCTGTCGAACTGATTCGTCCCCGAACAACTTCCCGTATCCAGCCCCGCGTAGCCATCGAGCGTCCGGCTGATTCCGCCGTCATGCGCGAAGTAGCCCGGCGATTTTCCGCTCGCAACCATGAACGCGATCCCGTGCTGGTCTGGATGCACATGCGCGGGTGCTCCCAACGGGCCCGGATTGCACCCATATACGTGAGTCAGATTGATCCAGTCGCCTTGTGTGCAAGTAGTGCCAGACGCAAGCGTGCACTTGTAAAGATTGACTGCACCTGCATAAATATCCGTTCCCATTGAACTCGGAGGCGGCGGATCGGGGATTGCCGCTAACTCCAGGTTGTACCAACCCTGCTCCACGCCGCAGCCGCTGTCGTTGGGTCCGAAGGCGTCGTCACCGCAATTGGTAATGCCGTTATCGGGAATTTGCGTCCAGCTCGCTCCACCATTCATCGATTGCCAGATGCCCTCGTCAGCGGCCACTGGATTTCCATAGGTGACGTCGCCCTGCACATCGACCACCCACACGTACATCTCGTTGCGTCCCGGCACCACCGCAAACTCGCCGCGATAAATCAAGCAGGTAGTAGCATTCGAACTAGCTGGGCACAACGCCGATGCAAGACCCTCTGTCGGTTGCGTAGTCAGCCGAGTAAAATGCTGTCCATCGGTGGAAGAGTACAAACCGTGACGTCGTATAGAAGCGTAGAACGTCGCGCTTGTCGCGTTGTAAATTACCGCCGTAGCCGAGGCGGGAACTGAACCATCGGTAAGGGTTGCGCGGTTCCACGTCACGCCACCATTCTGTGAGTAATAAAGTCCACGTGCAGTCGAATTCCCATCTTCTTCCGGACCAAGGCACGGGCTGTTATCTCCACCTGCCGCTGCTTCCAGACCAACGCACAACCCGTTATCGCCCGCCGTGGCCGCCACCACCAGGCTGGGATTCGCCATACTGAAAGCGATCTTGCTGAACCCAATACCTAAAAACGACTGGTCCGCAGGTTGTCCAATCCCCGTGATCTGCGTCCACGTCGAACCACCATCCGCCGAGCGAAGCATTCCCAGACCGTAATAAGAATCGCTCGAATTGTTGGTCTCGCCCGTACCCACCAGAATGACGTTGCTTGGGTTGCCGGCGGCGACCGGCTGCAGAGCAATTGCACCCACCGCCAGCGTAGGCTCATCGTCAATCAGAGCCTCCCATACGACTGATGCGGGACTGGAGCTCTGACTGCCGGCATTCGTCGATTTCCAAAGGCCGCCATACGCGCCACCCAGCAGCACCGTGTTTCCCGTGCTGTCTGCGGGATCGATCAAAACTGAAGTAGCCCGTCCAGAGGCCCAGTTGTAATTCTGCATTCCGTCTCCCGTTGCATCGGAAGCCAGCGGAGCCGGTCCGACCGGCGTCCAAATCGTCGAGCCCGACGGCGAAGCAAGTGCTCCATTCAAGCTCCGCTTGGGCGGGGTTGTTGATTCTAAAGCCGCGTCCGCGCGCTGCGCCCGCATCGCCATTTTCTGCTGGTAGGCCCGAAACCGAAGCCCCGCCGCTGATTCCCCCGGCACACTCCGTCCCCGCTGGTTCCAGTTCCAGTGCAGTCGATCCTCTAGTTGAAGATCATGTAGTTGAAGATAAGGGTGAAGATGAGGATAGGGAGTATCCGCATCAAGCTGGGCATCGAGCGCGGGAGAAGACGACGGAGCTTTCCTGTCAGGCGCTTGACCAAAAGCGGAGCTCAACAATCCGCCGAAGAGAAAAATGAAAACCAGAAAGAACACAACAAAGAAAATAGAAAGCGAAGAACGCCAGCAGCGGCAAGCCATAATTTGAAACGCTATTTAGCGCCGGCGGGACGCAGCGCACAAGTAGAGTCTCAATCATTAAGACAAGATTTCCATGTCCACGAAAGACTCCCCGCCCTTGGTAGCTATCAACTGGGTCAGTTTACGAATAGCCGACAATCCGGGCCGGAATCGAATCCACCGTTAATTGACGAAATAGGGTTACCAATCTGCTCAGCATTGATGAATCCTCGAGTTAGGAAATCACCTTGAATTTCTTACTTTTCGGGTCGATAATATCGCCCTTTGGCGACGTAACCGAGAAGGCCATGGCTAACATCAACCACAAAACCTATGCGATGAACGCGATCACCCCCCTGAAATGGTGGAAGACGTGGATCGTTCGTACCTTCTTCTTCATTCTCGAAGAAATTAAGCCGTTACAAAAAGATCTGGTGCAATTGTCTTTCATTCATTTTGCCCGGTGGGTTGTCATCAAACGCAAAAAGTTCCCCCGCGCCAACGACCAGCAACCGCAAGAGGAACTGAAGTACGACTATCTGCTGTTTTTCAGCAATTTCAATGGAACGTGGAACCAGTACATCGGCGCGTTCTCGGCGGTCTTGAGCCGTGGCTTGAATCTCATCTGGCGCTGGAGCGAAAAATTTCCTGGCTCTGTTCCAGTAACTCCCTTCAAGGAGTACATAGCGCGCTGTCAATTCGATACGGATTACTACTACACTGCCTATCCATATGCAGCCACCAACGACGTGAAGGCGGCACATCGGGTGCAAGCGGCGCTTGATGCTTTTGAAAAAGAGAGCGCAGGTAAATCGGCGGAGGAGTTTGCTCGCTCTTATCTGAAGTTCGTGCGGGCAGTCCAACGCGATCTTGGGGAGACTGGCAAGGCCCCTGTAGGCACATAGGAAGGCACCTAGGTAGGCATAGGAAGTTAGAAGAAAAGAGGACAGCATGGCGAATCAAAGCGGAAGCGTTTATGGACTGACGATCCTTTCGCCGATTCTGCAAGATCGAAATGCGGAAACCTCGCACAACTGTGCGATCCGTATGAAGCTGGCCAGCCTGCCATCCGACGAATTCAGCCCGTTTGCCAAAGTATCAAGCACGCACATGGCGCGCTTGGTAGTCATGGATGACGTGGTGTATGTGGGCGTGCCTTCCTGCGAAGAGCATCTGAAGTCGCAGTATCTTATCTTCGAAACTAATTTTGACGGTGATCTCGATACCTATCTGACCCGCATGGCTCGTGAGATCGCCACAGACGTGGATGCTGTGTGGCAGCATTGCTGGGGTTATCCGGGAACAAAGGACGTGACTGCCTTTATTGCCTACATGAAGAAGTGCCAGGTTACTACTACGTTCTACTTCGCCGACGTCAACAACAAAACCGTTCAGCAGACATTGACCGCGCTCCAAACGCAGGCCGCAATCGCGCATTTTATCGAAAAGAACCAGGGCAAACCCGCAGCCGAGCTGCAGATTTTTTTCGCGCACTTCTTAGAGAAATTGCACAAGGCGCCGCCACCTGTCCCCGGTCGCCCCGAAAAAGGTGGGCCGCCTAGGATTGAGACAAACATGAAGTGGGCAACAAGAAATTAAGCGAAAACAGGCAGGTAACTCCAAATGAGTAAATTGGACGCGACCGACATTCAAGGCTTCGTGTTGCGCGGATATGGCCTGCCCTTCGCACGCTATATGTTTCTTGAGATTACCGATGTGCAGCGTGGGCAGGCGTTCATCGCGTGGCTGCTGGATAAGATTACCACCGGTGAACACTGGGATGCGGGTAAGCCCGAGTGGACCTTGAACATCGCTTTCACGCACAAAGGTCTGGTGAATTTGAACCTGCCGGATGCCTCGCTTCTAAGCTTCCCGGTGGAATTTCTTCAAGGCATGAAGGCGCGCGGAGAAATCCTTTCCGATACAGGTAAGAATGCGCCCGAAAAGTGGGACCAAGTCTGGCGCGAGGGCCGGGTCGACATCTGGCTGGCTGTGAATTCTAAAACACAAGCCACGCTGGATACGCTGTGCGCTGATCTCCAAAAATCGATGGACGAGACCGGCGGAGCCAAAATAATTGGCTCGCAGAATGCGGGAGCGTTGTGTATCGACGGCGAATTTAGTACGAAAGAGCATTTTGGCTACACCGATGGATTCGGCAATCCTGATTTCCTCGGCGTAGAGCGCGACACACAACCTGGGCAGGGAAAACTGATGGCCGATGGCACTTGGGCGAAGATCGCCACGGGCGAACTGCTACTGGGATATGCGGATGAAGCGGGCGAACTGCCCGTAGCGCCGATCCCCCACCTGCTCGCCAACAACGGGACATTCATGGTGTACCGCAAGCTGCACCAGAACGTCGCCACATTCCGTCGTTATCTGGAAGAAAATGGAAAGCTGTACACGGGCGGGAAAGAGAAGCTGGCGTCGAAGTTTCTCGGCCGCTGGCGTGATGGAACGCCAGTCGAGCTTTCGCTCGATGCACCCAATCAAGAGATCGTGAAAGACGAGCAACGGAATGTGAACTTCACCTTCGGCAACGATCTGGATGGCACGCGCTGTCCCATCGGAGCGCATGTGCGCCGCACGAATCCTCGGGACGCGTTCGGATTCAACGGGCGCCTAGTCAATCGTCGCCGCATCACGCGCCGTGGGCTGCCTTACGGACCGTATGTGCCGGAGGACCAACCGGTTCAGGACGACGGCGAGCATGGAATCATTTTCATGGCGCTCAACGCCAGCCTGTTCCGGCAGTTTGAGTTTGTGCAGCAGCAGTGGGTGGAATATGGTAACGATGCACGCCTCGGGAATGACAAAGACATGCTGTTAGGTAACCATGAAGGACGTGACAAGCACATGATTCAAGGGACGGACGATCCCAAGAATCCGCCGTTTGTGTGCGGCGGGTTGCCCAACTTTGTGGAGCTGCGCGGCGGAAATTATTTCTTCCTGCCTAGTATGACGGCACTTCGCATGATAGCTGCGGGCATGGTCGATCCTCGGTAAGAACGCGGAAAGGCCAGATCAAACGGAGCCGAGAACCTGGTCCTGTCCGAGTCTCGTCCTGGCCGAATCATGGGCTATTCGAAAACTGCGCTACTACCTACTGCCGCTGAGAGCTCCCACATCCGCTATACTAATAAGGTCATGTCCGTGATCAAGAACATCGGAGCCATAGCCCAGGGGATGACCATCACCCTGAAGGAGATGTTTCAGCCTTCCATCGTCGAGAACTATCCCGACGGTCCCGGCCCGACGAAAGGCGCAATGTTTCAGGAGCGCTTTCGCGGCATGCACGTACTGCAGCGTGATGAAAACGGACTGGAAAAATGTGTAGCCTGTTTCCTGTGCGCCGCCGCGTGTCCCGCGAATTGTATCTACATAGAAGCTGCGGAAAACACCGAAGAGAAAAGGATTTCAGGCGCCGAGCGTTACGCCCAGGTCTATAACATCGATTACAATCGATGTATATTTTGTGGCTATTGCGTGGAAGCTTGTCCCACCGATGCAATTACACATGGACATGGATTTGAGCTGGCAAGTTTCAACGCCAGCAATCTGATTTATCGCAAAGAACAGATGCTGGCGCCGGCTCCAGCGCATATGGGAGCCAACCAGGTATTTGCGCAATCGGAAACGGACGCAGGCGTGAAGCAAAGTTAACAAACTTTGTTAGCAAGCTTCAAGATTCTTCAACCAAACGCCTGTCCCCAACGGGACCGGCGTTCTTCTTGGCGACCGCCCTCTCCGTGCCTGAGGCAAGCTGTGTTTCTACGGAGCCAGACCTACAGACAGGCTGAAGACCGTGCCACAGCCCTCGCTACAGGCGCTGTTCGCCCCAAACTCGGTTGTTCCGTAGAGATCACCGTTGGCGCCTTCGACCAGCGTCGAGTATGGTAATTCACCATCCGTGCCGTCGAAGGTGTGCAGCGTGGTCAGCGTGCCAGTTGGAGTGATCTTGAAGACTGTGCCGCCGAAGTTGGCGTTGGCCCCGCCAAAGCTCGTTGTCCCGTAGAAGTTTCCATCAGTGCCCTGGACCAGTCCCGCGAGGCAAAGTTCACCGTCGGTGCCGTCGAAACTGTGCAGAACGGTCAGCGTGCCGGTCGGGGTGACTTTGAAGACCGTGCCAAATCCTGGATAGTTGGCTCCGCCCCGGTTCGTTGTCCCATAAAAGTTCCCGTCAGTGGCTTGGATCAAAGGCGCAGCGGGGGCAAACCCGCTTGCCGCGTTGAAGCTGACTAGCGTCGTCACCGTGCCGCTTGGAATGATTTTGAAGACCGTGCCGCAACTTACGCGATAACCGGGTCGCAGAGTGCAAGTATTGGTCCCACCGCGGTCGGTGGTTCCGTAAAAGTTTCCGTCCTTGCCCTGGATTAGCGCTGCCAAGGGATCTTGGCCGCCCGTACCGCCAAGTGTCGTCAGTGTGCCACTTAGGGTGATTTTGAAGACGGTGCCACTCTGCGTCGTCCCGTACAAGTTCCCATCGGTGGCCTGGATCAACGCCGCCACGGGGTTGGCGCCGTCCGAGCAACCGCTTTTCGAGCAAAAGCTATAAATTGTGGTCAGCACGCCGCTGGGGCTGATCCTGAAGACCGTGCCATCGCTGTTGGCCCCCCCCGCTCGTAGTTCCGTAGAAGTTTCCGTCGGTGGCGCGGACCAGACCCGCCGTCGAGTAGGCGCCGTCCGTCCCGTCGAAGCTGAGCAGCGTAGTGAAAGTTTGGGCCGCGATTTGCAACGCTGACGCGCAGAACCACAGCGCCGTTAACATCATAGAAGTTCCAAATTTTCTCAGGGGGGGACATTTAATTTTTCTCCTTAAGACAAAATCGTTTTTCTACTAATGAAAAACCAAGTTACTAATCGCGAGCATAGTCACGCTCACCGGACTCGGTTGTCATGAGCTTGTCAAGAGATTGTGAAAATATCGTCCGCTTTTCCTTTAATTTGTAGGCGAAGTTACACCGCATTACACGAGCCTGTTGTTGTCAGGAGGCACTTATTTCGCTTTGACATGAGGATTGTGGTCGGGAAGAATGGCGGGTGTCCGAGTGTGATCGAGAAGACAGAAAATCAAAGGACACAATAACTTTCACGGACTAAGCTAACGCCCAATGCGGAGTTGCTTTCTTGGAACGCCCGCAGTTGATTCTTGTTGCCTGAGCGGGCGTCTACTTCTACTCTAGTGTCTGACTCTAGTTTCTAACTCCAGTTTCTACGCTTGACTGAGTCTGAATCTCGAATCGACGTTGGATGCGTCGAACGAGAGCGGCGCGGGCCACGGTTGGCAACTCCTTTATGAAGATGAATCTTAGCTTAAGAAATTTCTTAGGATCACTATGGTCGCTTCCCGACCCGGTCCTCGCCGAAGCCGGTGTGGCCGGCGAATTATTGGTGGCGAAAATCCGATTGGGTCTTGCCGCAGTTCTCCTGCTTATACCCACGATCAACACCGTTTTCTTCCCGGTGGATCTGAAGGAGAGCATCGTCGGCGTGGGCCTTACGTCCGCTACATTTTTTCTTTCCGTCATCGTGTATCTCCTGATCTCTCGGGAATTCAATCCCTCCTGGCTGAGTTTTGCCAGCAGCAGCCTTGACGTCACGCTAGTGAGTAGTGGGCTGGCCATGTTTCTTTTCATGAATGAGCCACACACCGCCGTGAACAGCAAGGTTGTTTTTGAGGGCTACTTTCTGGCCATCGGTGGCACCAGTCTGCGCTACGACAAGCGCGTCTGTATCAGCGCCGGGCTACTGGCGTTTACGGAATATCTGGCGATTATATTTTTCACTGCAACCCACTGGAATCTCAACAGCCCAATTTACTCGCCTTACGCATACGGGTTGTTCAGTTGGTCTGCCCAAATCTCGCGATTAATCATCATGCTGACCGCATCAGCACTCAGTCTGTGCCTGGTTTTCCGCAGCCAGAAACTCCTGCAGTTGGCGACTAGCGACCCACTGACAGGTTTATTCAACCGGGGCTACGTAGATGATCGCTTCGCTCTCGAACTCAGCCGCGCCCGCCGCTACGGCAAATTATTGACTATTGCCGTCATTGACGCGGATCGTTTCAAGTTGCTGAACGACACGCATGGCCACCCGGCGGGCGATCTTGTCTTGCGGAAAATCAGCACGATCCTTCGTGACTCCATCCGGCAAAGTGACACCGTGGGACGCTATGGAGGAGAAGAATTCGTCGTGATCCTGCCCGAAACGGACATCGAATCAGCCCAGCGGAAGCTGGAATCCTTAAGGGAGTTGGTGGCAAGCACTCCGATTGCTTTGGCCACGCGCGGGGAGAAGATTCAGGTCACGATCAGTGCGGGGTTGGCCAGTTTTCCGCAGGATGGAGAAGATGCTGCGGAGTTGTTTGCCTTGGCTGACGAAAGAATGTTTCAGGCCAAAAAAGAAGGACGCAATCGGGTCGTCGCCGGGTCTGAAGTTGTTCTCTCATAAAGGGCAGTTGGCCACTCCATCTTCGAAGGTGTGGACAACTGCCCTTTCCTATTACGCGTTCTCGATTAGGTCTAGTATCGGTTAGCGTTTGCCGACTGCGTGGCCGCGACCGTCACGCACTTCGTTTCCTTTGAAGTGGGAAATCTTATCGAGACGTTTTCCCGGCTCGGGCTTGTCGCCGCGGGCTGGTCTTGGGCCAGTATAGCCGTGCTCAGGATGGAAACGGTTATTTACGTGGCCGTGGAAGCCTTCGGGGCCATGAAACCACGGGCCTGCGCCAATGAAGACGCCACCTGTAAACCACTCTGGGCCGTAGTAGCCGTAGGGTGCGCAGTCGTACGGCGCGACGTCATAGTAGCCGTAAGGACATTCAGGCGCGACTCCGATGTTGACGCTTACCTGAGCCTGTGTTTGGGGAGTAATTACCGCGAAGCAGATTCCAGCAACAGCAGCTAATGCAAGGAGCTTAAGCCCATTCATTAAATTATTCTCCATTGTCAAATATCCTCCATTGGTCGTGGCGGTCATCTACCTATCCGCGCACGGGTTCATCATAACGATTCAGATCATACTTGATCTGAGCAATATCAATGCAGGAGAATACGATTCAACTTTCCTGCAAAGGGTTGGCTCCGTTAAATTATCGAAGGAATGAACTGAGCCGGCATGGCTCTGAGCGCGGTCGAACTAGAACTTTTTACCAGGAGCTTGCGAGAGCCACCGAGTTCCTGTCCTAGGGAATCGATTTTACGAGTAAGGGTAGCAATTTAAATCTAGGAATCGAGTTTTCCTAGACGGACACAACAATCCTCTAAGGCATGATTACGCCAGAAGAAAGCGAGGGAAATGTCCTTCACTACGGGTTCAATCAGTTCTTCGGAGCTTGGTCGACACTTCCCCGCAAAGCAATCAGTCTGAGAGATTGGCTGCAGCGCCAACCTTAGGCTTGATAAACCTGCTCGTGCTGACGCGCTTCGTACCATAGCGCCAGTTCGACCCGGTTCCACAATCCCAGTTTGTCGTAGATCAAGCGCAGATAATTTTTTACTACGTGTTCGGTGGTGCCTAGAGAATCGGCGATCTCCCGGTTCTTGCAGCCCTCGGCTACGCGTTGAATGATTAGTTGCTCGCGTTCACTCGGTCCGCGGTGGTTTGCTGTCTCTCCAACCATAGTTGTCTCCTATAAAGCAAAGTCGCGAGCTTTACCCGCTTGATGCCACCCTTGATTCCAAACCGCAGAAACAAGCGGTTGAAATGTGCTTTGACGGTGCGCTCGGCGATGTTCAGATCCCGAGCAATTTCTGAATTGTCACATCCCTGGAGCAGCAAATCGATGATCTGCCGTTCCCGTGGCCCCACTTGACTGAATTGTTCTTCCATAAACTTCGCACCTCACCGATGCACCTTGGCCGCCGCAAGTGGCTGAACGGTCAAGTCCCTCGGCACATCTGGATTCGGGTCTTTGCGTCTCATTTTGCATTCTCGCGGCCAAATCTGGGGTTTTCGTGTTAACTAAGTGTGAAAACCGCGCGGGCGCTGTTTTTTCCTTGGAAAACAGCGATTACCAAAGTCATGAAGAGCACTCCGATGAGAGACACCAATGGCAGTTTTGCTCAGTTTCTAGGGTGAATCACTTAGTATAAAGTTCCGTAGTACCTGCCTTCCAAACAACATATTTACACGGAAGTGCATGTAGAAGCGCATTCGCAAGCGCCGGTCCCCGCTCCCATATAATGAGCTGTGGACTTTAAGCTCATAAGCAACTACAAGCCCCAGGGCGATCAGGCAAAAGCCATCGAAGCGCTCACCCGAGGAGTCTTTGATCGCGAGCAGCATCAGGTTCTGCTGGGCGTAACCGGATCTGGCAAAACCTATACCGCAGCCAAAATTATCGAGGCTGCAAATCGTCCCGCGCTGGTGATGGCGCACAACAAGACCCTCGCCGCCCAGCTCTACCACGAATTTAAAACCTTCTTCCCGCACAATGCGGTCGAGTACTTCGTCTCTTATTACGACTACTACCAGCCGGAGGCTTATGTGCCGGCGGCGGATCTTTATATCGAGAAGGAATCAACGATTAACGATGAGCTGGACAAGCTGAGGCTTTCGGCGACCCGGTCGCTTTTTGAGCGGCGAGATTGTTTGATTGTGGCATCGGTGAGTTGCATTTATGGGTTGGGATCTCCCGAGGCTTACTACGGGATGATGCTGTTTCTGGAAAAGGGACAGAAGATTAAGCGCGCCGACATCACGCGCAAGCTGGTTGACATTCTTTATGAGCGGACGGAGGGAGATTTTCGGCGCGGGATGTTTCGGGTGCGCGGGGATGTGATCGAGATTTATCCCACCTATGATGACAATGCTTATCGGGTGGAGATGTTTGGGGATGAGGTTGAATCGCTAGCGCAGATCGATCCTTTGTTTGGAACGGTCAAGCAGCGCTATATGCGGCTGCCGATTTATCCTAAGACGCACTATGTGATGAAGGAAGAGACTCGGGCTTCGGCTGTCGCTTCTATCAAAACCGAACTGGCCTGGTGGGAAGTTGAACTTGAGAAACAGGGGCGGCTGGTGGAATCGCAGCGCATTCATCAGCGTGTGATGTATGACCTGGAAATGATCAAGGCTATGGGCTACTGCCATGGCATTGAGAATTACTCGCGGCATTTTACGGGACGGCTGCCAGGCGAGCCTCCACCTACTTTGCTGGATTATTTTCCTCGCGACTTTCTGATGTTTATCGACGAGTCGCATCAGACGGTGCCGCAACTTCATGGCATGTATCATGGCGATCGTTCGCGCAAGCAGACGCTGGTGGAGTACGGGTTTCGTATGCCATCGGCGTTGGACAATCGTCCGCTGACTTTTGAGGAGTTCGAGCATCGTACTAATCAGCTCGTTTATGTTTCGGCTACGCCTGGTCCTTATGAACTTACTAAGTCTGCTGGCGTTGTCGTGGAACAGATCATCCGACCTACTGGATTAATTGATCCGCCGGTCGAAATCCGTCCAGTCAAGGGGCAGATTGACGACTTGCTGCATATGATCCGCGACCGCGTGGCTCGCAACGAGCGGGTGCTGGTTACGACTTTGACCAAGCGCATGTCGGAAGACCTGGCGGAGTATTACAGCGAAGTTGGAGTTAAGTGCCGTTACATGCATTCTGAAATCGAAACGCTGGAGCGGGTGAAGATTTTGCGCGATCTGCGCAAGGGCGAGTTCGATGTATTGATCGGCATCAATCTTCTGCGCGAAGGGCTTGACCTACCGGAAGTATCGCTGGTGGCGATTCTTGACGCCGATAAGGAAGGTTTTTTGCGCTCCGCTGGCTCGCTGATCCAGACGATTGGACGCTGTGCCCGCAATTTGAATGGGCGAGCCATTCTCTATGCCGATCGCATGACTGACTCCATGAAAAAGGCGCTGGACGAGACCAACCGGCGGCGCGCGATTCAGCAGGCTTATAATGAAGAGAACGGGATTACTCCTGAATCGATTATTCGACCGCTCGACATGACGCTGGTCGCAATTGTGGGCGCCGATTATGCCGATCTGACGTCTTCCGAGGTGGACGGTATTCCCGAGCTGAAATCGCAGGAGGAGTTGGACGCTTATATTGCGAAGTTAGAGAGCGATATGCGGGAAGCGGCCAAGCGGTTTGAATTTGAGAAGGCGGCTAAGCTGCGGGACACGATTAAGGAGCTTCGGACTAAGGAGTTTCTGTTCGCGTAGGGCGTCAACTGGTTCAGTCTTTCATCGAAGAATCGAGAATTGAAGAATCGAGTCCTGGCAGCAAGAATGTAACTGGATGAGAAACCAGCTTGGCCCCAACTTCTTTCAAAAAACGGCGCGCTTTTGCCGCGCCGATGTCGCGAGCGCGCATCGCTAGCAGGAAGCTGAGCGCAAACGAAGTAAAAATGTTGAACACTCCCACCACCAAGATGCCAGAGAACGACAGCAGTATATCGGAACGCCTCAGTTCGCCATCCAGCCGGGCCGCGTCCAGAGCATAGCCGAGGCTGGCCGCGCTCAGCGTTACGTGCCGCACCTCCAACGGGATTCCGAAAAGCGAAACCAGAATCGGAACCGAACCAAGCAGAAATCCAAGAACAATGTATCCGACCGAGCCGGCGGCATGATGTTTTACCCAGTGGGCAATGGAGTTGGCGCGCGCTGGTCCAAGCCGGCGGCGAATCCGAAGGCTTTTGGCGATTGCCGATTCCATTCGCGTGAGCGCGACGTAGTTTGCCGTCCAGCCGGTGGCTAGCGAAGAGAGCCAAAGAAAAACGCCGGTAACAATTGCGAAGGGTATGGTCAGCGAATGTAGCGGGAAGAGCATGTGGATGCCGTGTTCAGCCTCTTCCGGCGTAAGAAAAGGATGTCCGGTAACAGCATTCCAGATGCGATCGACCGCGATTGACGACAGCACTGCGCCAATTAGGTTTCCAATGGTGACGAGACTTTGCGTCTGCGAAATAGCCTGCAAACTGGCCATGTGATCTTTCTCGGGATCTTCCATGGCATCGACCAGAGTGGCTGCGGTGGCTGCTGGCATTTTCGATGCCAGCAAAAAACCTCCCGCCTGCATCAATAGAAAACTCACCATGTAATCCAAGGAATGGCAAATCGCGACCAGAAATGGCGCGTGAATCGCGGCTAAAATCGAATACTTGAAGAGCGCAGTGAAACAGGTAATGATACCGGCCAGGATTGCTCCCCAACCCATCACTTTCCATTGCTCCGCATTGTTTGCGATGTAATGCTTGCCGACGCGTCCCGTTTTCTCGACCACGCTGCGAGCCAGCCGGCGCGTGCTGGCGCCGATTACGCTCCCAATTTTTCGTTGAGTCGCAAAGCCATGAACAATGGAGACGGCAAACTTCCGCGAATCGGAATCCTTGCGTTGTAAGATGAGCACTTGCTGAATTCGAAACAGCAGAGAGCGCAGCAGACGAACGCGGAACACCAGGCTGGCCGAGGAACCTCTTTCTTCCAGAAGTTGGGTGCTCGCCAGTAACTGCGCTTCGCAAGCTTCTCGCCGGCTCTCCCATTGCGCAAAGTCTTCAGGGTTCTGGGCCACATGCGCCACCAACGCGGGGAGGTCGAAGAATCCCGATTTGGTTACGTCTTCATCGTTCGCCAGAATCAGAAAGTCGCGCGCCAGAGCGACGTTTGTTGCCCGCAGCGCCAGGAGCTTGGAGGAAGCGAGAATCGAAGTTCGCGAAGGGCGAAAAATATCAGCCCACCAATCCACCAATGAATCCGGAACGGAAGCGACCCATTGGGCGTCGGCCTCGCACAGGTTCAGCGAGTCCAGCAATATGTAAACATCTCCCTGAACTTCATCGACAGGCATCAGGTGCCAGAGGGCGCGTGCCAGCAGCTCGCGCAGAAAAAATACCTGGTCGGGCAGGCCAGCTTCCGAGATCACGCGAACATAAGAATGATGCGACCAGAATTCGTGGAAGATGTCCTGAATTTCCTGGTGGCGCGGATGAGCGTCGATTTCGGATGTGAACTGCAGGAGCCGCTCCGTCCGAGACGCGGCTGGCAGATCGAGAAAATACCGGAGCGCGCCATAAACCCAGATTGCTCTCTCTCGTGAGTCGTCGGGCTCGAGCGCCAGCAAATCGTCGAGCTGCAAAGGAGTGGGCATCTTGTTCGCGAAACTGCTCCGTGGATTGTACGATGCCGTAGCGCGTTTGGCTCTTGCCCATATTTGCGCCATAAAAATGCCGGCGTTTGACACGCCGGCGCGGTTAGATCGCCTTAATGTTCCGCAAGCCTCCGCCTGGCAGAGGAGTCACTTTGCCATCTTAAGCGACATGACGTGCACTTCGTTCTTGTCCGGATAAACATGTGCAGTCAGGATGACGTGGTGTCCTTCGTGTCCTTTGACTGCATCCGGGTTGACAATAGTCCAGCTCTTGCTGTCTTTGTCGCTGACAAACATCTTGCCGTCATCGCTGATTTTGCCTTTGACGTCCATTGTTTTCTGGGGAGCATCCGCTTTCATGGTGTCATTGTTCATCGTGTCCTGAGCCGAAGCCACTCCCACGTTCAGGAGGGCCAGTGCGAAACAGATTGCTATCAGTGTTTTCATGGTGTTCTCCAATGTTCTTTGGATATTAAGCTTTCAACACTCAACCCTGCCCTTTGAGCATACATTTGCCGGAGCATTCTGACACTGCGGTGTTCACTGTAGTCGTCAGGGCTCGTTTTGCACAGAATGAAATCCGCCATTGCCGCACTTACTTCTTTACGATTCCAATCCCCAACTCCCGCAACTGTCCTTCCGCTACGGGCGTGGGCGCCTCCATCATTAAGTCTTTGGCGGCGGCGGTTTTAGGGAAGGGAATCACTTCGCGCAAACTGTCCGCTCCCGCCAGAATCATCACGATGCGGTCGAGGCCGAGCGCGATCCCGCCGTGCGGGGGCGTCCCGTATTCGAGCGCTTCGAGGAAAAAACCGAAGCGCGAGCGTGCTTCTTCCTCTGTCATGCCGAGCGCGTGAAAAATTCTGCTTTGCACATCCTGGCGGTGAATACGGATGGAGCCCGACCCCAACTCCGTTCCATTCAGCACTACGTCGTAGGCCAGCGCACGCACCATGGCCGGATTGCTTTCCAACTTGTCCATATCTTCATCGTGCGGCGAGGTGAACGGATGATGCGCAGCCATCCAGCGCTTTTCACCTTCGTCGTACTCAAACATGGGGAAGTTCGTTACCCACAGAAAACGGTAGTCGTTCTTCTGAAAAAGCTGGTGACGGTCGGAATATTTCTGCGCCAGCGCTACGCGTAGGAGTCCTGCCGAGGCGTAGATCGCTAGTTCTGCGGGCGTCACTTTGCGCTTGCTGGCTGGATGGGCATCTCCGGTTGTGCCCGATTGTGTTGAACCCACTACCAGCACCAGGAGGTCGTCTGCTACGGCCGCGCCTGTTTTCGCATGGACTTTCTCTCGCACTTTTGCTCCAGCTTCCGGAAACTTGTTTTCTATGCGTTTGAAGTCTTCAAAGACCCGTGCTCCACCCTTTGAAACGAACAGGGGCTTGATGTCGTCGCGTTCCTTGCGAGAAAGTTCGCCCACCTTCGGAATACGAATCGCAACCACCGGCAGGTCTTTGTTGATCGCCAACTGTTCCAGATCCGCTGTCGTGAAGCAATCGCGCACGTCTGTGAAAGCAGGTATGCGTAGGTCGGGCTTGTCGATGCCATATTGGCGGATGGCATCGTCGAAATCCATGCGCGGAAAAGGTGTTTTGATTTCATGTCCCGCCGCTTTGAACGCGGCTGTCAGAAACCCTTCGACCACCTCCCATACTCGCTCCGGTTGCGGGTAGCTCATCTCGAGATCGATCTGGGTGAATTCCGGTTGGCGGTCGGCTCGCAGGTCTTCGTCACGGAAGCAGCGCACGATCTGGAAATATTTGTCGAAGCCCGAGATCATTAGTATTTGCTTGAACAACTGCGGGGATTGCGGCAGCGCGTAGAACGATCCCGGCTGCACGCGGCTGGGGACGAGATAATCGCGAGCGCCTTCGGGCGTGGAGCGCGTCATGAATGGAGTTTCGATTTCGAAGAAGCCTTGTGACGCGAGGTTGTCGCGGATGGCGAGAGCTACCTTGTGCCTCAGTTCTATGTTGAACTGCATGGCGTCGCGGCGCAGATCGATGTAGCGATATTTCAGGCGCATTTCTTCGTTGGCGAGAACGGTGTCTGACGGCAGGAAGGGCAGGGGCTTGGACACGTTCAGAATGCGCAACTCTTCTACCACCAGTTCCACTTCTCCCGTTGGAATATTGGGATTGATGGTGTCGGCGTCGCGGCGCTTCACTGTTCCGATGGCTGCGATCACGAATTCGTTGCGCAACGATTCAGCTTTTTGGTGAACGGCGGCGTTCAGTTCGTGATTGAATACTACCTGGGTCACTCCGGTGCGGTCGCGGAGATCGACAAAGATGATCTGGCCGAGGTCGCGGCGGCGGTTGACCCATCCCATGAGCACAACTTTTTTGCCAGCGTCGGAGAGCCGGAGAGCTCCGCACATATGAGTTCGTCTGAGATCGCCTAAAAAATCGAGCACGTTTTCGCCTTGTGTCGCCGAGGTTAGTCCTGCTGGAGTACGGTGGTGAGCCGAAACCAAGATTGTAAATGAGGATTATAAATGGAACCGGCTTCAGGGCTTAGGGTGCGGAAAGAGGGGTACCTGATTCTATTTTGTTGGCGCCGAGTATGGGTGAGATGCGGGCGTAATAAACCTGGTTCGAGCGGGCCAAAAACCACACTGCAATCGCGACAACGAGAACTCAGAACGCAAACCACAATCGGCGCATTTGTTTATCGAATTTCACTGGAGGATTATCAGTCCAACTGCACGAGCGAATCAAGATAAATTAGGGTAGAACCTGGAGATGTGTTTCGGGTGAGTGGGTTTAGCTCGGTCCTATGATGCGACAAAAAAACCGCCCAAACGGAGTCTGGACGGGCACTTCCAAAAGTTCAGCCGATCACTTGCCAGAAATCGCAAAGTTGACCACACTCGTGTTGCTCGGCGTGACCGTGACCGATTTCTCCCAAGTCTTCGGCTCGGCGAACAGAGGCCGGTCGACTTTGTGTTGCGACAAAACATCGTAGACTTGCTCTTTTCCCGCACGGTCCCAGCCCTCGTGCCAGGCCACGATCTGATAAGTCCCGGGAGGCACATCGGTAAATTCAAACTTCCCGCTCTCATCGGTGACCGCATAGTAAGGATGCTGTACCACCATCATCTCGGCGCTCATCCAGACATGGCCTCCGTTGCATCGTAGAGTGACCAGTCCTGGCGTCGACATGGTGCGCGACGTGATTTGGTGGGTGAAGGGGAAGGGTAGGTTGAAGGTGGCCGCGCCTTCCATATGAATGGTGTGCAACGTGGCGTCGGAACTTTCCATTTGCAACTCGGCATTCTCGGGGACGAGCAAAATGTGCGGGATGTAATGGCAACGCTTTTGGTCGAGATGGCGGCGTTGCTCAGGCAGGTCCATCGCCTTACCACTCGTAATGTCTTTGAGGTAGACGATGGTATTGGCCACGCCTTCTTGCGGCCCGACGATCAAGCGCTCCAGGTCAACCATCTTCTTTGACTCAGGGTCGCAAACCTGGGGATCCTTGGTAACCGGGAATTCCGCCAGATGTGGTACCGGGCCAGACCATTTCACGGTGCCCGAGATGGTCCCACCGTTCGAGACGGTGATTACGCGGTAATTGCCCTCGGCTGAAAGGAATGCCGTGGCGATGAAAATGAAGAAGAATGTGAGGAGAGAAAAATACTTTCTTCCGATTTGTGGGCTCATTATTATCCTCCCTTTTTAGAGCATCGTTACATCACGATGCTCTGCCCGCGTCAATCACGCTAGACAGGGGCGTCTAAATCCGTGCCTCAGCCAATCCCACATTCGTCCAGATTGCCCGCATACCTGCACTGGCTTGCGCGTCATTGTGCATACTCACGCGCGTCCATGCACGTACTGGGGCAGTCCCCTTACAGGGGATAAGCCTCCTTTTGGTTCCAAGCTGCTAGCTGGGGGGCCCCCAATCGAGCGGACGGGGACAGCGAGTGGACTCCAATACCGAGACTAGATCGCGAAACTTCTACGAGACAAGATTCCCGAAGGACATGGACGGTCGCGCACGTGCATCCCGGTGCGGAAATACTAGTGGGCCTCAGTTCAAAAAGCTCACAACGAATTTCCTCTAAGCGATCTTGTCTGTGTTTATATTCGGCAATGGCCGCGCGGCTAAGCTCCTCCTTGGCCCCAGTAAAGCTTGGCAAAATGGTTGGTATCTATCTTTTCGTGCAAGACCGCGATTCTCGCTATCTTTTTTCTTTCGGCTTCAGAGTCCATTTGTTGAATCCTGTCGTTATTTCCATCGGCGGTACCTCTCCAGAACATTAAGGAGCGGGCGATTCGCCACACACGGTGGTTTGTGGGGTCGAGGGACGAATGACTTTCGTTACCATGATGGCGATGCCCCTGCTGCGCTCTCTAGCTGTCCGCGAAACTTGAGCGAGCATTTTTTCGAGTTCGCGGTCAACGCATATACGAGCCCGGCACAACGAGCCGCATGATTCGGGTTTCGTGATACAAACGGAGCTACTGGTGAGCACTGAGATTATGCCGGACGCGGCGGAGGTTCTTTCCACGAAACTTCTTTCCACAACAGATGTGGTGAAACCGCTTGGAGAAGCGGCAATTGTAGGCAGCGGTTGGAGTTGGTACTTCGTTTTTTTCTTCATTTCCGGATTCTGCAGCATTCTCTATGAGCTGATCTGGCTTCGTCTTGCCATGGCGCAATTCGGTGTTACTACGGCGATGGTGTCGATTGTGCTCTCAAGCTTCATGGCAGGATTGGGCGTCGGTTCCTGGAGTTCTGGACATCTGGTGCGCAAGTACGGAAAGCGTCTTACCTTTCGTCTCACTTCACGCCCGTTGCTGCTTTACGCCATGGCCGAGTTATTGATTGGCTGTTCGGCTGTCATCGTGCCATTGGAATTGCGGGCTGGCCGCTCACTGCTGGAGCATTTGGGGAACAGCTTATCGCTGTCATCATCTGGCTACTACGTTGCTGCAGGTGTCTGGCTGGCATGCAGCCTGATTCCGTGGTGCGCGTGCATGGGTGCGACCATTCCGCTGGGCATGTTTGCCATACGCAGCGACAAGCGTCTCGAGTCACGACGCTCATTCAGTTTTTTTTATCTTGCGAATGTGTTCGGGGCTGTGGTGGGCGCAGTGGTTCCTTTGCTGCTGGTCGAGCTTTTTGGTTTCTCCGGCACTCTGCGAGTTGGGATGGTGCTCAATTTTGCGATCTTTGGCGCTGCCTTTGTGCTTGCGCACTGGCAGAGGCTGCAAGTGGGCGGCAATGCCGATGACAGGGACAATAACAGCGACAGCAACAACAATAACGATACCGAAGACTCACCGGATGCCGCTGGCCAAGCCTCCTCGATAGCCTTACGTCAGATGTTTGCGAACAGCATGCTCTGGTTACTATTCGCCACCGGACTCACCAGCATGGGGATGGAAGTGGTCTGGACCCGGCAGTACACGCCCTATGTCGGCACATTCGTCTATTCCTTCGCAACCATTCTGGGCGTTTACCTGGCCGCAACCTTTGTCGGCTCCAGCATCTACCGGTTCCGGAGCCACCGGCAGAGCATCGGGCAGACCATCCGGCAAAGCGGTAACGGATCTCTGGTCTGGTTGTTCGTGTGGCTGGTTTCTCTAATCCCTTTGCTGACCGCCGACTCGCGCTTGGGAATTGCTGCGTGGCTGCGCGTGCCTTTGGGGATTGCGGCGTTCAGCGGCCTACTGGGATTTGTGACTCCGAAGCTGGTCGACCGTTTCTCCGAAGGCGACCCTAACCGGGCCGGAATTGGGTACGCGGTGAACGTCGCCGGCTGTATTTTGGGTCCGCTTTTTGCGGGTTTTGTCTTGTTGCCAAATCTCAATGAGCGCTATTGCGTGGTGGTATTGGCTTTGCCTTGGTTGTTGGTTGCGGCGTTGTTTATGTGGTTCCGGCAACCGGGGTCCGCAGCACTTCTTACAGCTCAACTTGCGGCAGTATCCGGCGTAATTTTCCTGGTGTCGCTCGGCTTAATCTTTATGACACGGAGCTATGGGGAGGAGATTCCGAAAGCACAGGTACGCCGGGATAGCACTGCCACGGCCATCGCAATTGGCGAGGGAAGGCAGAAGCAGTTGCTGGTTAACGGCGTGAGTATGACCACCCTGACACCCATCACAAAAGTGATGGCTTCCTTGCCTCTGGCGTTTCTGGATCATGCGCCGCAGAACGCGTTGGTAATCTGTTTTGGCATGGGCACAACGCATCGTTCCATATTGTCATGGGGAATCGATTCCACAGCGGTGGATCTTGTCCCCAGCGTTCCAGCTCTGTTCTGGTATTTTCACGCGGATGCCCCGGAACTGCTGAAGTCCCCGCATTCGCACGTTGTCATTGACGATGGCCGCCGTTTTCTGGAGCGGACTAGCGAACAGTATGATGTGATCGTCATCGATCCGCCTCCGCCGATTCAGGCCGCTGGCTCCAGCATGTTGTACTCGCGCGAGTTCTATTCCGCCGCGCAGAAGCGTTTGCGGCCGGATGGCATTCTGCAGCAGTGGTTCCCCGGCGGAGATTTGATGACGACTGTCGCCATTGCGCGGGCCTTGAGAGAGTCGTTCCCCTATGTTCGCGGGTTTACTTCAATCGAAGGTTGGGGAATTCATTACCTGGCCAGCCGCCAGCCCATCCCGGATCGATCGGCGGCTGAATTGGCAAAACGCTTGCCGGCGAGTGCAGCTGCTGACTTGGTGGAATGGGGTCCGTTCCCGACTGCTGAGCAGCAATTTGCGGCCGTCCTAAAGAAAGAAGTTTCGATCGATCGCATGCTCGCTGCACATCCGGATGCGCCCACCATGCGCGACGATCGCCCAGTCAACGAATATTACATGCTGCGGAACGGCGGCTGGCCCACATTTTCGGGGGGCAAATAACCGCGTCGTCCTTAAATGTTGACAAGAAAAGGCGCAGGTCGTTAGTCCAGATCGGCGGCGCTCCAAAGGTTGGGGGTGATCTGGCGGAATTTCAGCTTCCATTGGCCGTCTATTTTTGCCCAGGTGTCGGCCATGTGGCGATAACGGGGATGTTCTCCTGGGACGATGAGGTTGTAGGCTACGACGGCAGAGTCCTTGGTTAGTTTGACAACCTGGAATTCGTAGGCGCGCGTGTCTTTAGGCGTGCCGTTGCGGGCGGATTCGACGAGTTCTTCTTTGCCATAGAAATCACCGTTAATTTCAATGCCCTGGAAATCGTTGGCGACATCGCGCTCGATGGCGGTGTGGTTCTTGGTTTCGGCGGCATGCAGGAGTTGTTTCTGCTGATCGATGAGTTGCTGGTCGAAGGCGGAGTCGGCTTTGGCCGTCTGCGCAAAGATTAAAGTGACAGTTAGAATAGTTGCGCAGAGCAGGGAAGTGGTTCGCATAGTTATCTCCTGAGCACGATTTTTACTTGGTGATGCAATCCGTTCGCGGTTTTATTTGCCAGCCCCCAAAAGGGCTTCCGATTTCGCGGAGCTCGCGGCATCGCTTAAGGATGCCCTGATACGAAACAAAATCTACTGCGTGTTAAAGCTACTTCCTGGCACGAATCGTGGTGTGACTGCGTTACTTTGGCTGCGAAATTCTTTGAGCCAGTTCGGCTCGCGGAACGGTTGTTTGTTCTCCCGAAGCTAGATGTTTGAGCGCGAAAGCATTGGCCGCCACTTCGTTCTCGCCGACTATCAGGATGTAGCGCGCTCCTATCTTGTCGGCAGCTTCGAATGACTTCTTCAAGCGAAACGATTCGTCGCCGAGTTCGACCACCAGATCGTAGCGGCGCAGTTCCCGAGCTACGCGGGCTGCTTCGCGATTCATGTCTGCGCCTAACGGAGCAACGTAAACGTCAGGCTTACGGATGACTGACTCCGCCGAGGCGGTTAGCGAAAGCACCAGACGGTCTTCTCCAATGGCAAAGCCAATACCCGGAGCTGGCGGACCTCCGAGCGCTTCGGATAATCCGTCATATCTTCCGCCGCCTAGAATCGCATTCTGCGCACCGAGCGCGCCATGGGTGAATTCAAATGCAGTCTTCTGGTAATAGTCCAGTCCTCGTACCAAGCGGGGATTTTCTGTGTAAGGAATCTGGACTGCGTTCAGAATATTTTTTACTTCTTCGTAGTGAGCGCGGCTCGCTTCGCTTAGGAACTGGGTGATGGTGGGAAGGGTATCAATGATGGGCTGGTCTTCGGGAACCTTGCAGTCGAAGACGCGCAGCGGATTGGTTACAGCGCGGCGCTGGCAGTCGGAGCACATTTTATCGACCACGGGAGCGAGCGCATGACGGAGGGCTTCGTTGAATTTTGCCCGGTCGGCGAGGTCGCCCACGGAATTTAGTTCCAACGTCCAGTTAGTGACGCCAACTCGATCGAGGAAAGTGGCCAGGAGCTCGAGGATTTCAGCGTCTCTGGCGGGAGATTGGCTGCCTGCGGTGGCGGGTCCGATGATTTCGGCTCCAATTTGATAGAACTGGCGGAAGCGGCCTTTTTGCGGACGCTCGCGGCGGAATTGCGGTCCTATATAGAAGAGCTTGTTGAGGCCGCGATCCCAGAGCTTGTGCTCAATGTAGGCGCGGACTACTCCAGCGGTGTTTTCGGGACGGAGAGTTAGGGATTGTCCTTTGTCGCTTTCGGCGCGTCCACGATCTTCCCAGGTGAACATTTCCTTCTGGACAACATCTGTCTCTTCACCTACGCCTCGGGCGAAGAGTTCGGTAGACTCGAAGATCGGTGTGCGGATTTCGTGGAAGTTGTAGGCGCGGAAGACGTCGCGAACCGTGGCTTCGACGAAGTTCCAGAGAGCGGTGTCGGGCGGGAGTAGGTCGCGAGTTCCTCGGGGAGATTTGATCATTGGGTATTGGTCGTTAATCGCTGGTCGAAGCTTTCACTCGATGGCTAGAGTGCCTTATTAGTTTAACGTTGAATTTGTGGTTTTGCCGATCTGGGTTGAGGAACAACTCAGCAGATGGACGAGAACGTTCTCGCCGTGATACTACTCAGCAGTCCAAAATCGCGTGCGTCGCTTACAGTTTATCGAACTTCATGAACAGCGGTGGTTTCCGTCGTCTCTCCGAGACGGCGTCACGGATGCGCTCCAGTTTGGGGTGAATCTCTCAGGGCTCTATGGGACAGTCGCTCCTCTTCTTCGACGCGCGCTGGATTTGGCGGGAAGCGGAAGATCCGGCGACCAATCGAAGGCCGGCATATCGGTTGTCGATATGTGTTCCGGTGGCGGCGGACCATGGGTAGACCTTTCTCGCAGGCTCGAATCTCCGGGGATTCGGATCTGGCTCACAGATAAATATCCAAACACTCCGGCGTTGGAAGCTGTGAGCGCTGCTTCTGAGAATCGCATTGCTTTCTATCCTGGCTCGGTGGATGCGATGAAGGTTCCCGTGGAATTAAAAGGGCTGCGAACGATGTTCACTTCGTTCCATCATTTTTCACCGAAAGATGCCTGCGCCATACTTCGCAATGCGGTGGAGGCGAACGAAGGCATTGGTATATTTGAAATATCGCAGCGGACTCCTGCAACTATGGGCATCGTGTTCGCATACGTTTTCTTGTTGTCTGTCTGCAGTGTTTGGATCCGTCCGTTTCGATGGTCACGGCTACTCTGGACTTACTTGATTCCGATCATTCCCCTGGTCTTGACGTTTGATGGAGTGGTGTCTTGCCTTAGAACCTATCGCCCAGTGGAATTGCGTGAGATGGTAGGTGGGCTGGCGAGTGAGGATCAATATCAGTGGGAAATGGGAGTGCTTTCTACCGGGCTAGTACCGATCACATATTTGATTGGTTATCCGACCAGCGCTGTTCCGGAAATTCATTCAATAACAA
The DNA here is from genome assembly GCA_049674665.1 of Terriglobales bacterium. Classification (GTDB taxonomy): domain Bacteria; phylum Acidobacteriota; class Terriglobia; order Terriglobales; family Acidobacteriaceae; genus Acidiflorens. The sequence continues at coordinate 33,228 of JBATZM010000102.1, read as the reverse complement.
TCCAAGAACAATGGCAAACAAAAAAGGCCATCGTTGCCGATGGCGCACTCTAATTAGAAGCCAGTACATCGTCGTTGTAATTGATCAGCGCGCGTTTGGGAATGTCTTTCCATCCCTTCATGGGGATTTTCTGCTCTACTGAAGTATTGCCGACCAGGCGCGCGCGGCCCAGGTTTACAGTGCGGCCATCGGCCAGTTCGAGATAGATGGGGACGATCATCCGGAATTTGTCATCCACGCCTGATTGCGTCACTTTGAGGCCGAAGACCACGTCACCGTTTGCGTCCTTGTCGAAGGTGTAGGCGAGCTTATAGGTTGGTAGCGCGGTGCCGTAAACATATTCGTTGAAGAACCAGTCCAGGCGATGGTTGCCCTCCATATCCATGTCCGGAGTCATGTGCTTTTCCATCATGGCCTTGAAATCTTCTGTCGTTGCCGACCGACCGGAGTAAGTCTGGACAAAGTCATGCATAGTGGCGATAAAGTTCTGATCGCCGGTCCTGCGGTCCCACATCATCATGCGGATCATGTGGAGAATATATGCGCCTTTGGGATAGATGAGGCGGCGAGTTATATCCGACCCGGTGCGCGAGCTATTGGCGCGGTACCCCATGGTTAGGGGGCCTACGTCGATGGCGCGAAAACCTTCAGCATTCCGTTCCAGCAACATCTCGCGTTCGTCGTTCCAGAACTCGATGAATTTCTTCGGATTCTTTTCGATCATACTGATGTAGAGGGACGCTGACATATCGGCGAAACCTTCGCTCATCCACTGATCGCGACCGGAAGCAAAGCCGACCGTGTGCCCCCACCATTGGTGAGCTACTTCATGCGCCGTCACGACCTTCCAATACCCGCGATCAGCGTGGTCAAGGCCTAACTGATGGCGTACTGTTGTGTCGAAGTAATAGCATAGTGGGATCCAAACCAGTTCCGGCCATGATTGTCCGTAATTGCACGCTGTTTGCTGCGTGAGTTGCAGGTGCTTAAAGCGTGAGGGTCCGAAATAATCGGTGTAGAGTTCCACCGCTAACTCGCCTTCTGCCAGCGCTTTTTTGTTGAGCGAAGTCGTGTTCATTGTGCCCATCGCTCCCCCCATGCGCTTCAGCGATTCCACCCAATCGGGTGACTCCTCGTTGGCAAAAGACTGGATGAAATATTCGGGCTTGGTGAGTTTGACCTCTTCTACCTTGAAAAGGCCGAAGCTGAATCCCGCCACCGTCTGTGGATTTTCACTCTTCCATACGGTTACATTCTGGCCGCCCTCGTTACTCTCGGAAACAAGCGCTCCGGTCGCGGCCATCTTCATTCCTTTGGGAATGCGAAGCGTCATGTCATAGAGGGCGTATTCTCCAAACGACGCACCGGGGTTGTTCGGATACCAGTTTTCACGAGCGGCTCCGTTTAGGTAGTAATTACCATTGCCCTCATTGATCACTGCTTCTTTTCCGCTATAACTGGTTGTGATGGTGAATTTCTCTCCTGCGTCGAGAGCTTTGGGCAAAATGACTGCGAAGTTGCTGTCTTCGTTTTTGTCCTCCTGAATAAAGGAAAGGGGTTGGCCGTTGAAGGTCACACTCTGTACCCTGAGGGGCCGAAAAAGGTCGAGGGGAACAACCCGCATACCCTTACGCAACGTGACAAAGTCGGTTGTGGCCTTGCCGGAGAGCGCGCCACTTTTTTCTAAGGTTATGTCGAGTTGTTGATGCTCAACCGCGGTTAGCCTGCCAAAGCTCCCGCGGGTGTGTTCTCCAGAAAAATTGAACAACGCCCATAGACCCCATTTGTTGTCTTCATAGGTGCGGAAGCTGACCTGGTCGGAATTCCTGTTGGGCTCAATCTCATAGATTTCTTTGTCGCTGTAATGTTTACCGTGGATGAAGACGTAGAACAGATTTCCCGGTTCGGGACTCAATCCATCCTCGAGGATACGGGCCTCCAGATTATTCTTGAACTTATGGCGCGTCGTATTCTGGCTGTCTTTTAGCGGGTTGGCATCGCAGCCACCCGATGCAGGGCTGCTGGCTTTCTTGATGTCGTCATACGTGGAGTCGGTAAAACGGAAGACCGCCTGAGTGAAACTCTCGCTGAACTCGTTCTCTTTGGTCAGCAGTTTCAAACTATTGCGCTCAGACTCTTGCGGCGGATCGAGGACAAAGTGGCCCTCGCCGGTAAACACTGCTCCGGTGACTTTGCCATTCACCGGCGTTACAAAGCACACTGTTCCCGAGTGCAGATGGAAAGTGCCCGCGTCTCGTTTCAAAGTAAAGTCAGTGACGGTTACTGCGCCGCCTCCGAGCGTGAGGTTGCGGAGTTGCTGGTAAGTGGGATCGGAGTTGGGGGCGGGTGAGGGATTGTCGGCAGCGTAAAGAGGAACGAAGAGGGCAAAAAGAACTGTCGCGGCTAAAAAACTACGAAACACCATGCTGGCCAGAGCCTCCTGTACAGAAGAGCTTTCGCAGTATGCACGATTTTCCTATTCGTGCAAAGGAGATAGATGGGAATGGAGTACTAACTTTCTTACACTGATTCCTTTCTTACACTAGTTCTTTACTGCGGTGCGCCCTCCGGCCTCATCCCAAATACGTACGCCGCGCGTCTCGCGCAGCAGCAGGCTTCCTACGATGAATGTCATGCCGGCCACAATCATGGGGTAATAGAGCCCAGCATAAATGTTGCCGGTGGCTGCGACTGAGGAGAGGCCGATCAGTGGCAGCAATCCTCCAAACACGCCGTTGCCAATGTGATAGGGCAGAGAAAGGGAGGTGTAGCGAATCTTTGCCGGGAACGCCTCAATCAGGTAGGCAGCGATCGGGCCATAGGCCAGGCATACGTAGAGCACTTGAATCAACACAAAGAGCACCAACATGGGGATATTGGGAGCCGGAGCTTCTTTGGCGGGAACTAACGCGCCAGTCGCGTCCATGGACATCGCTGTTAGCCCGATTGCTCCCGTAACTTTGTTGTGAGAGGACTTTACTGTAACAACATTGTTACCAGCGGCGCGTTCCATAGCCTTGTAGATTGGGATGTAGGTGACGACTGCGAGGAGGCAGCCCGCCATCATGAGCTTCTTGCGGCCAATGCGGTCGGAAAGCGCACCCACTACGGTGAAGAACGGCATCCCGATGAGAAGCGCGATGGCGACTATGATGTTTGCGGTTTTGGCATTTATCTTCAGGATAGTCTGCATATAGAAGAGGGCGTAGAACTGGCCGGTATACCAGACCACGCCTTGGCCGGCGGTTGCTCCGAAGAGCGAAATCAGAACCTGCTTCAAATTCCGCCATTTGGTAAAGGCGTCCTTCAGCGGTTGTGTGGAGGTCATGCCCGTCGCCTTGAGTTCGGCGAAAATCGGCGACTCTTTCATCTTCAGCCGGATGTAGAGCGAGATCAGCACCAGGATGATGGAGATCAGGAAAGGAATACGCCATCCATAGGCGGCGAAATCTTCTTTCGACATCGAATTTTGTGTAACTAGAATTACGACGAGCGATACGAAAAGACCGAGCGTAGCCGTGATCTGAATGAGACTGGTATAGAAACCGCGCTTGTTGTCGGGGACATGTTCGCCCACGTAAACGGCCGCGCCACCGTATTCTCCGCCTAGCGCCAGTCCCTGTAGAACGCGGATTAGAAGCAGCACGATCGGCGCGAACCAACCTGCGGTCGCGTAGGAGGGCAACAGGCCGATGGCGAAGGTGGAAAAGCCCATGATGGAGAGGGTGACGAGAAAAGCATATTTGCGTCCGACGAGGTCGCCGATGCGGCCGAAGAACAGTGCTCCGAAGGGCCGTACCAGAAAGCCCACCGCGAAGGTGGCCAGGTAGGCAACGTACTGGAACGTCTCATTGCCCGGGGGATAAAACTTCGGGCTGAGTATGGCCGTCAGACTGCCGAAGATGTAGAAGTCATACCACTCGATCATGGTGCCGACAGACGAGGCCATGATTACTCGCCAAATGCTGTACTCTGCTTTACCGGTTCCAGTCACCTGCATGGCATTCGCCATACTTTCCTCCATTAACGACGGTGCTTTGGTCCTAGCACTCTAAGCCTTGATCCAGTGCATTCTCAAGCACAACTTTGAGGCTAGGCAAAAAATAGACTATCGGCCGTGATTGTGAGCTGTGAAATGGTTACTTCTGTTTGGTGAATCCTGTTTTAGAGATCAAGAATTTTAGTGGTCTTCCGATGGGCATGTGAGGGTGCGTACGTGCGCCCGGTCTCCACATGAAAATGGTCAGGGTAGTTTTGCTGCTGGCGATGGTGATGATGATATCGGCCTCATTGCGCGCTCAGCAGGCCCGCTACGCTTTTGCGTCGCATGCGTATGTGACCCACGAAGATCTGGCGGCCTCACGTTTTTGGACTCCGGCTACAATCGCGCTGGTGGCGCTCGACGGCGCGGCGAAGACTGCCGATAGTTTTGCGACACGAAAAAACCTCGATGGAGGCGGCGAGGAATACGATCCGATGGCCCGCCCGTTTGTGCATACACCCGTGGTGCAGGTAGCGGCTATGGCGGTTCTATTCGGAGCTGAAATTACCACCTCTTATATGCTGCATCAGAGAGGCTACAATTATGTGGCGCGTGCGATTCTGGTGATGGGTGCGACTATGAACGGGCTGGGGGCGGCGTCCAGCTTTAAGAATCGGGTTTCGGGTTGGTGAGGCGCGGGCACAACCTACTGCGTCGGCTCTTCGATCTTGAAGAGCCAAAAGCTAAGAGCTTTTTCTCTCCATTAAGTACGACTTCTTGTATCCCACATAATTTTCGGCGTAGCGGAGGATTGTCGCCTGATCGGTTTCATCCAGGCGCCTGCGGAATTTTCCTGGTGAGCCCATCCAGAGGGAATAAGGCTCCACAATTGTTTTTTCGGGGATCAGGGTACCGGCGGCGATGATGGAGCCGGTGCCGATGACGGCTCCATTGAGGATGACGGAGCCCATGCCGATCAGGCAGCGGGCTTCGATTCTGCATCCGTGGAGGATGGCGCTATGGCCCACTGTGACATAGTCGCCGAGGTAGACGCCGTATTCTTCCTTCATGCCGTGGAGAACACAGTTGTCCTGAATGTTGGAATAGTGGCCGACGCGGATCTGGTGGACGTCACCGCGAAGGACGGCATTCATCCAGATGCTTGAGTGCTCGCCGACGATGACGTCGCCGATGAGTTGGGCCGAATCGTCGATGTAGCAGGTTTCGGGAAATTGGGGAGTGACGCCTTTGTAGGAGCGAACCATGGATTTATCAGATGCGGGAAAAGTTCTATCGACCCATCGCCTCGCAAAACATGCGCAAAGGGGATGAGTGTCCGCTTGATGACGAGCCAACATACCATGCCGGGTGCAGCGTTCGAAAGACGAAACAGATCGTCATTTCACTCATGACCGAGTTTTGAGCGTGATCGCCAATCGGGTCGTCCCGCTAACGCTGGTTCGACAATTGAATCCATTCCGGCTCGGTCAAAACCTCCGGCGCTACCGTTTTGAGAGTTCTTTTCACTATGCCCAGTATCTCGGGCACGCTCACCTGCACATAAGGGGTAATTTCCTTGAGCTGAGCGTATGCCTCCGTCTTTTCATTAATTAAGTACTTCAGAAAAAACAAGTCTATCCGCCGAGTGTTCTGCTCCTCATATGTGATGTCTACTCCTCGTGTCGAAATCTCAGCAAGCTCTTTGTCGAGGTCTCCACGCAAAACATCTTGGAACGCCCGAGTATCGACTCGGTACACGCCATCGGAGCCAGCAGCATAAATGACGGGAACACCGTATGTCCCAAACGCGAACGTACCGAGCGCGTATTCCTCCAGTCGCGTTGTAACGATTTCCATCTTGCCATCGCTGTCCAAATCAGAGAGCTCGGCCGACGCGGACCCAAGCTTCTGAGAAAAGATGCAGACCGGCCCTTTCGGGCGAAGCGATAGTACAGTTAGATCGGTGCAACAGTGAGCACCACCGCTATAGTCGGTAATTACGACTTCAGGCCAACCGTCACCGTTAATATCGCGCATGTTGTCGGTCGGGAGTTGAATCGACCATGATTTCGGATCTTCCAGTCTGGGCGGAAACCCTGATCTTCCTGACCTTACTGTTAGCGTGCCCGTTTTCTCATCAGAAGCGATGATCGGCCTGCTGCTAGGCGAATACAGGTTGGACGGAAGAAAATATTGGAGGCCGTTGGGATACCGTAATTTCGCGCCGTTGCCCGCTGACTCCAACACTACGACACCGCGAATGTTTTGTGGGTCCCATCTCGCTGTTGCAATCCGGTGAATGATAGGGGGATTAAGCAGAGACACGGCGGCGGGGCGGAGGTCGAGCACTTTTAACTCCTCCGTCGTGGAAAACGAGTGGTGACCGCTTGTGCTTTGGTTTACAAGAGCCGGAGTTTGGGAAACTGCCAGCAGAGAGAAAAAGGCTGGCAGGCCCACTGACAGAATGACTACGGATCGTGCAACAAATTCCAAGCGATTCACGGCGACTCAACCTTTTCCTAGACTGAATTCTTCCACTGGGGAAGTGGTCTTGCAAGTTCGGCGCTACGACAGGCTTTCCCACTAAGGGCATCGGACAGCCAGATTCCGTGCCTTCTGCGTTTGTTGTCGCAAAATTGCCATTTGCACTTATTGACCATGGAGCGAGCGTGATCGTCCGTTTCACGTCAGCAATCCAATAGAATTACAAGGCGATAGTGGCATCCTCGAAGATGAATTGGAGGGATTGTGATGAAGGTGGCAGATTTCCGCAGGATTGCGCTGAGCTTCGAAGGGGCTGAGGAAGGCTCGCACATGGGAGCGGCTGATTTTCGAGTAGGAGGCAGGATCTTCGCCACACTGGCGTCGCAAAAAGATGGTTACGGCAACCTGATGCTTACACTAGAGCAACAGGCGGAATTTGTGCGGGAGTTGCCGGAAGTTTTCCTGCCCATTCATGGCGGATGGGGACGAATGGGAGCGACCCACATTGTCCTCTCGAAAGCGAACGAGGACATGCTGACCGGCGCTCTGCGGACCGCGTGGATGAATAGGATGGAAAAGAATACTCGGAGTAAGAGTACCGAGACGAAAAAGAAGCGTGCGTCGAAACGGTGAGACTACTGTGCGATTTCGCCAGGATGGATGCCTTCGCCTAATACAAAGGTCGCACCCACTGCGGCCACTACAGCGGAGCCGCGCGGCAATCCTAACCGCTGGCGGATCCTGTAGACACTTTCGATGCCGGTGCAGTGCGCGCCCAGCAGGTATGAAGTCCCAAAATCTTTCAGCTTGTCCGCGGTCCAGTCCACTTGGGCATCGGTTGCCGCGAACAGATGGAAGCCGCCCAGAACCGCATACACTGGCACATTTGGAAATTCACCCCGTGCCATCGTGAGCGTATTGATGATTCCGGCGTGACCACAGCCGGAAATAAGTATCAAGCCGTGAGCTGTGTTGATGACTAGTGACTGATCTTCAGGAATATTATCCTCGACCAGACCCGTAGGCGTTTCGACCTTGCCGGAGACGCTCCAGTTACGTTCGGGATACACCCGCGGAACCGGTCCGGTGAGCCAGGCTCCCGGAAAAATTTCCTCCGCATGATCGTGTTCAATAAACTTGCCGCCAGTTGCTTCATACTCCTGCTTGATCGCGATCATGGTGTTGCCTTCCCCCTTGGCGGAGGGACGGCTGTAAAAAATCCCTTTGGCAACGTACGCTCGCGACAGGGCAGAGGGATTTTTCTTCATCAATTCGCGGCGAAGCGTCATGAATCCGCCCACGTGATCGTCGTGATTATGGGTTAGTACGACGTCGGTGACAGTTGAGAGATCGACACCAAGATCCTTTGCGTTCTGGAGCACGGTCTCTGGATGGTACCCGGTGTCAACCAGCACACGGTGTCCATCGGCCTCAACCAGGGCGGAAAAGCCCCACTCGCCGATGCCTTGGTCCGCCAGCATGGTTGAAAGAATTGTTACCTTCAGCGTGTTCACTTGCGGGTGCGCCACTGCGGAGCGGGACGAGACCGACGGATTCTGGCCACCTGCGAGACTGGCAAGCAAGAATAAGAGAACAACCGCGATGCATCCGTGAAGCAACCGCACAATGGGTAGCATGGTGGCAAGTTTATGCTGTCTGGACGCTGAGGTCCAGGCAGCGGGACGCGGATTGGGGCACCGCTTGAACGTGCCAACTGAACGAGTAGGTTTTGGTGTAGTGTACGGCGTGGATGATTAGGTGGAAAAGAATACTCGGAGTAAGAATACTGGGACAAAGAAGAAACGATTGAGCGTTTCCTTACGTATCCAACAAAGCACAGGCTAGCTGTTCTTCGGACAGCTGCATGACGCAACACCTTCAAGTATTCGAAGCAATGAATTGGTTCGATTTACAACGCCCAGGCAAAACGAGGTAATGCAGAACTCGTCTAATCCTGGAATCTGCTGGAAAATCCCGATCACTATGGCGACTAGTAGTGATCTCATGTTGCATTTTGCAAGTCGAGAATGTATATAGAGGTGCCAAGGGGGCCTATTGTTTTGAGCCCTTTCTGCTTTTAGACACTTCAACGGCGCGAAAAGCCGGTGAATTCAAAATGCATTGAGGGAGTCGCGACATGGCCTTGTTGTCTTTCCTCGATCGAGAGCTATCGGTTGCCCATCCCGGATACAGCCGATGGCTGGTTCCTCCGGCGGCACTCGCAATCCACCTGTCCATCGGACAAGCCTATGCCTTCAGCGTATTCAAGATTCCGCTGACTCAACTCCTGGGCGTCGGTAAGTCGATGCCAGATGACTGGAAGCAAACGCAGATTGCTTGGATCTTCTCGCTTGCCATCGTCATGCTCGGACTTTCGGCGGCGACCTTCGGCAAGTGGCTGGAGGGCGCCGGGCCGCGCAAGGCGATGTTTGCTTCGGCGGTTTGCTTCGCGTTCGGATTTTATATTTCCTATCTGGGCGTGATTTCGCATCAACTCTGGCTGCTTTATGTTGGCTACGGCGTGGTGGGAGGCATAGGACTTGGTCTGGGCTACATCTCACCGGTGTCGACTCTGATCAAGTGGTTTCCCGATCGCCCTGGGCTCGCGACCGGAATGGCGATCATGGGATTCGGGGGCGGTGCCATGATCGGCTCGCCTCTCGCGATCAAATTGATGGCGTACTTCCGGAGCTCCACCGATGTGGGGGTAGGCAAAACGTTTCTGGTAATGGGCACGCTTTATCTGATGTTCATGATGTTCGGCGTGTTCACCATCCGGGTTCCTAGGGAAGGATGGAAGCCGGAAAACTGGACTCCGCCAGTAAAGCAGGATGCGATGATTACGACCCACAATGTCGATGTGAACACCGCATTTGGGACGCTCCAATTCTGGCTTCTCTGGATCGTATTGTGCGCCAATGTTACCGCAGGTATCGGCATCATCGAACAAGCCTCGCCGATGATTCAGGAATTGTTCAAGGGGAGTATCGGTCCGGTTGCCGCGGGCGGTTTTGTGGGCCTGCTCAGTCTGTTTAATATGGGCGGGCGCTTCTTCTGGTCTACCGTTTCGGATTACATCGGGAGGAAGCCAACTTACTTTATTTTCTTCGCCGTCGGTGCGGTGCTCTACTTCTTTTTGCCGCAGACTGGCGCGGATCACCTGAACAGCGTCTTTCTGTTCGTTTCGATCGCAGCTGTACTGATCAGCATGTACGGAGGCGGTTTCGCGACCGTTCCCGCCTATCTGCGTGATATGTTCGGAACCTATCACGTAAGCGCGATCCACGGTCGGTTGCTGACTGCCTGGTCGGTGGCAGGAGTGCTTGGTCCTGTGCTGGTGAACTACATGCGTGAATACGAACTGCAGCATGGAGCTGACAAAGCCAGTGCCTATCAAAGCGTGTTGCACTTTATGGCGGGCCTGCTGGTGATTGGTTTTGTTGCAAATTTGATGGTTCGCCCGGTCGCGTCGAAATATTGGCTTACGGAAAAGGGGAAATCGAATGCCTGAGAGCACAAAAAAGTCGTCGCCTGCAATGATTTTGTTTGCGTGGCTTCTGGTTGGCGTGCCGCTGGGATGGGGCGTGTACAACACCGCGCTCAATTCGCAGAAGTTGTTTCAATCTCCGCCGGCGGCTACTGCTCCAGCAAAATGAAAACGGGCGGTTCCCGATCTTAATTTCCGTAACCAGTATTTCCCTAACCAATTGCCATCGTGTCGCATCTAAAGCGTACGGACAGACGAAATACACCCGGTCGTGAGGCTCCATTCGATGCTCACCATGATCAAGGAATTTGCGCTGCAGTGGCCGTTTCTTCACCAGATTTTCCAAGGCGGCGACGGTACTGGCCCGGAATCGATGAGTCGCCGCACGCAGAACCTTAGGCCGAAGAATGAAGGCGCGCAAATAGCTCGGTCCGTTTGTCCTTACTGCGCGGTGGGATGCGGTCAGCTCATTTTCCACAATGAAGGTAAGCTGGTTTCGATCGAAGGCGATCCTGAATCGCCCGTCTCCCGTGGACGCCTTTGCCCGAAAGGCGCGGACAGCTTCGAGTTGCTGACGCACTCCAAACGGCTGACCAAAATGAAGTATCGCCGGCCATTCTCCAAACAATGGGAAGATCTCGATCTCGATAAGGCAATGGAAATGATCGCGGATCGAATTTGGGAGAGCCGCGAACGCACCTTCGTCGAATCCAGAGACGGCCAGAGCCTCATGCAGACGACGGCCATCGCTCACTTGGGTGGTGCGACGCTCGACAACGAAGAGAACTATCTAATCAAGAAGCTATTCACGGGCGGATTGGGCATGGTGTGCATTAGCAACCAGGCCCGTATATGACATAGCTCGACGGTGCCCGGTCTGGGCACCACTTACGGACGCGGTGGCGCCACGTCTGCGCCAAACGATTTGCGCAATGCCGATGCGATCCTGATTATGGGATCGAACATGGCGGAGAATCATCCCGTTGGTTTTCAGTGGGTAATCGAAGCGAAGGAACACGGCACTCAGGTAATTCACGTTGATCCGCGCTTCAGCCGCACCTCTGCTGTGGCGAATATTTGGGTCCCTCTGCGGGCCGGGTCTGACATTCTTTTCCTGGGAGGACTGATTCATTACGTTCTTGAGAACGAGTTGTTCTTCCGCGAATATCTGGTTCACTACACAAACGCGAGCGTGATCATCTCGGACCAATTCCAAGATACCGAAGATCTCGAAGGGATTTTTTCCGGATGGAACGGGGAGAAGAAATCCTACGATCCGAAAAGCTGGCTATACGAGGGTGCGGAATCCGAAGCCAGGGGTCAATCGGGAGAAGGTGCGCCGGACGACGCACATGGCGGTCACGGGCAGCGAGGTGCGAACGCCACACCTGATTTGAATCACTACTGCACCGATCCCACGCTGCAGCATCCGCGCTGCGTCTTTCAGTTGCTCAAAAAACATTTTGCGCGCTATACGCCAGAGATGGTGGCAGAATACTGCGGCGTTTCAAAAGATGCTTTCCTGAACGTAAGCAAGGCGTACTGCACCGCGTCCGGCCCGGAGAAAACCGGGTCAATCTGCTATGCCCTCGGATGGACACAGCACTCCAGCGGCGTTCAAATGATCAGATGCGCGGCCATTTTGCAGTTGCTGCTTGGCAATATGGGACGACCCGGCGGCGGTATTATGGCTTTGCGCGGTCATGCTTCCATTCAAGGTTCGACCGATATTCCCACGCTATTCGATATTCTTCCTGGGTATTTGAATATGCCGAAGTTTGGTGAAGAATCGAAGACCCTCGCCAAATACATCGAAGTAAATGGCGCGCGCACCGGCTGGTGGAAAAATTACGACAAATACATTGTGAGCTTCTTGAAGGCGTATTACGGCGACGCCGCGCAGCCCGAAAACAGTTTTGGTTTCTACTGGCTGCCGCGTATCACCGGCGATCACTCGCATCAAGCTTATTGGCTCGACATGATGGACGGGAAGATGGATGGGCTTTTTGTGATGGGTCAGAATCCCGCTGTCGCTGGTCCGAACTCCGGTATGGAGCGCCGCGCTCTCGGCAAGCTCAAGTGGATGGTCGTCCGCGAAATGGTCGAGACTGAGACCGCCTCGTTTTGGTATGAGTCGCCCGAAGTTCAGCGGGGGGAGTTATGCTCCGAAGATATTCAGACTGAAGTTTTTCTGATGCCCGCCGCCGGGCATGCGGAAAAAGACGGCACGTTTACGAATACGCAGAGACTGTTACAGTGGCGGCAAAAAGCAGTAGATCCTCCGGGAGATAGCCGCAGCGAAAACTGGTTCATCTACCATCTGGGCGTTTTGCTGAAAGAAAAAGCTAAACAGGATCCTCGTCCGCGAAACGCCGGACTGCTTGCTCTGACTTGGGACTATCACACCGAAGGTGAACACCACGAACCCGTAGCGGAAGAAGTCTTGAAGGAAATCAACGGTTACAGCTGGGCGGACCGCAAGCTAGTGCCCGGATTCACGTCGCTCAAAGCCGACGGATCGACCGCATGCGGTTGCTGGATTTACAGTGGCGTTTTCCCCAAAGATGGCGAAAACCGTGCAAATCAACGTGCCTCCACGGATTTCTACGGACACGGATGGGGCTTCGCATGGCCTTCCGACCGCCGTATTCTTTACAACCGCGCGTCAGCCCGCCCTGACGGTAAGCCATGGAGCGAGCGCAAGAAACTCGTATGGTGGGATGAACAAGCCAAGAAATGGACGGGCAACGACGTTCCGGATTTTGTCGCGACCAAACCGCCAGACTATCGGCCACCGGAAGGTGCGGAAGGCGACGATGCACTGGCCGGCGACAAACCATTTATTCTTCATCCCGACGGCTTAGGCTGGATTTGGGTTCCGGCAGGTTTGAAAGACGGCCCGCTGCCTGCGCATTACGAACCGCTTGAATCTCCTGTCCGAAATCCCATGTATCCGAAGCGGCAATCGAATCCAGTAGCGGACACTCGAACCCGCATCGGAAACGAATACGCCACTTCGCCTGACAGTCGCTTTCCGTTCGTGTTGACCACGTATCGGCTCACAGAACACCACACAGCAGGAGGCATGTCACGAACCTTGTCACACTTGGCTGAGCTCCAGCCGGAATTGTTCTGCGAGATTTCGCCCGAATTGGCGGAGCAGCTTTTGATCACTCCGGGCGAATGGGTAACCATCATGACTGCGCGCGGAGCCATCGAAGCTCATGCCTTAGTTACGCCCAGAATACAAATGCTGACGATCGAAGGAAAGACTGTCCATCAGGTCGGACTCCCGTATCATTGGGGCTATTCGGGCCTCGTGAAAGGCGATATCGGCAACGATCTCATCGCGATCTCAGAAGAACCGAACGTTCACATTATGGAGACCAAGGGCCTTCTGTGTAATGTACTTCGCGGACGACGCGAGGCGAATTCGGGGGCACTCGAAGTCTTGCGCTCCATCGAGGTAACCCCTTCATGACCGATGTGGCAGCGGCAGCAGCGGCAGTAAGAAAGACTGCATTCCTCACCGACGCCACCATCTGCATCGGTTGCAAGGCCTGCGAAGTCGCATGCAAGGAGTGGAATGAAGTTCCCGAAGACGGCCTGGTGTGGAGCGGAATGTCATACGACAACACTAAAAGCCTCGGAGCTTCGACGTGGCGTCACGTTCTCTTTATCGAGGAACTGCAAGTCGCCGGTCCTCAAGTGGCCGACACCGAAGATCCGTTTCGCTGGATTTTTCTTTCCGATGTGTGCAAGCACTGCGCCAACGCAGGCTGCCTTGAAGCGTGCCCTACGGGATCGATTGTCCGCACGGAATTCGGATCTGTCTTTGTGCAACCCGACGTCTGCAACGGTTGCGGCTACTGTGTCGTCTCCTGTCCGTTTGGCGTGATCGAGAAGCGACCCACCGACGGTCGTGCATTCAAATGCACATTCTGTTACGACCGCCAGAAAGCGGGATTGACTCCGGCCTGCGCGAAAGCGTGCCCCACGCAATCCATCCAGTTTGGCGATCTCGAAACGCTGCGCGATCGCGGCAAAGAGCGTGTGCAGGAACTGCAAAAACGCGGCTATCAGGATGCGCGAATCTACGATCCGCAGGAAACGAGCGTTGGCGGCATTCATGCGTTTTTCGTTATTCTGGGCGAGCCCGAGGCATACAACTTGCCGCCAGCTCCCGAAGTTCCGACAGCATATCTGAAGAGCGCTTGGACTTCCGCGCTCGTGTCTGCCGTCATTCTGTTAGCAGTTGTCTGTGCCGCGTTTGCTTTCTGATCGAAGTTGGCTCATCTGTCGATTCATTGGGCTTAGGCTTACTCAATCATGAATCCTTCCCGCAAACCGAGGGCCACTGAAGAAAGGCTCGACGAAATTCGGCGCGCTGCAGCCAACGCCGCACAAACTCCCAGCACTCAGGCCGGCCTCGCCACACAATCGCCTGCTTCTACGTCACCTTCCAAGGCACCAAAGAGTTATTACGGCCTGCCGGTCCTAAAGAAACCGCTATGGACTTGGGAAGTTCCTCTCTACTTTTTTCTCGGTGGCATTGCCGGCATGTCCGCCTGCATTGCATTGGCCGCTCAACTATTCCACGGCGATCCCGCACTCATACGTACCGCTCTGTGGATGGGGCTGATCGGTGCTTCTATTTGTCCCGTGCTCCTGATCTCAGATCTCGGACGGCCTTCTCGTTTCCTGAATATGCTCAGAGTTTTCAAACTCCGTTCGCCCATGTCGATGGGCGCTTGGATACTGGTTGCTTTTTCCGGTTGCATCTTTCTCGCGGTGGTCAGCCACGAACTGATTTTGCATGGCTACACAACTCCTCTTTGGATCGATCTCCGCTGGATTGGCGAACTAACAGCCGCAATCACCGGTTTGCTTCTGGCCAGTTATACCGGCGTGCTGATAGGCGCAACCGCCATTCCAGTGTGGTCGCAGAATCGCGAAATACTTCCGCCTCATTTCTTGACATCTGGCCTCGGTAGTTCGTCAGGGATACTCGAACTATTTGGCTTCATGGTTCCCGCTACTCAGGTTCTAGGATTTGTCGCTTCTGGCCTCGAAACTCTGTTGGCAATTTTTCTCGAAGTGCGCGACCGGCCTGTCGATGCGCCACTACAACACGGCAAATCCGGTTGGACGCTGCGCATCGCGGGATTTGTCGAAGGGCCCGCGTCCCTTCTGCTTCGCCTATTCTTAGGCGGGAGTCCCAGGGGACGATACGCCGCTGCCGTTTGCTTCATTGCTGGGGCCCTCCTCAACCGTTATGGATGGATCTGGGCCGGCCGTGCTTCGGCTGAGGACCCGCATGTGCTCTTTCAGCTACAGCGTGAACGATCGACGACGACTACTTCCAAGTAACATGATCGGAATCAGTCTGGTTGAAAGGCTGCCACGGAACTATTTGACTAGGCAACCTCCTTCTGCGATTTTTCAGCCTTCTCGCCCAAAAAGCTCAGAAGTTCGCCATTGACTTCTTCCGCATGCGTCCACGGGATGCAGTGTGGACCGTCCTTCACGACCAGCAGGCGCGCCCCTTTGATGAGCTTGGCCGTGCGCAGTCCCGCAGCCGTGATGGGAAGGATGCGGTCGGCATCGCCGTGCATCACCAGCGTGGGTACATCAATGCGTGCCAAGTCCTCGCGGAAATCTTCGTGCCAGGTTGCGACACACGCCAGACTCGCGGTGGCGGAAGCGCTCGCCGCCAGGTTCCAGCTTGCCTGGATGGCTTGTTCGCTGACACGCTTACCCAGGAGCAGATCGGCGTTGTAGAAATTCTGGAAGAAGCCGGTGAAGAACGCATAGCGGTCAGCGGCGACCGCTTTCTCGATCCCGGCAAACACGGTGGCATCCACACCCTCCGGGTTATCCGCCGTCTTCAGCAGGTACGGTGGCACACCGGAAATAATCACCGCATTGCTCACGCCCTTGGAACCGTATTTTCCCAGGTAACGCGCCACCTCGCCTCCTCCCATGGAGAAGCCGACCAACGTGAAATCACGCAGCTTAAGCTGGGTGACTAGTTGTTGAAGGTCCTCTGCGAAGATGTCGTAGTTATAGCCGGTTGTGGGCTGGCTGGACTTGCCGAAGCCTCTGCGGTCGTAGGTGATGACTCTGTAACCTGCTTCCAGGAGGACCGGGACTTGTTTCTCCCAGGAAGCACCACTCAACGGATATCCGTGGATCAGGACAACCGGTTGGCCCGTGCCATGGTCTTCGTAGTAAAGGTCGATGTTGCCCGAATTTTCTTTTCCGACTGTAACGTATGGCATTGTTTTTCTCCTTCTCTATCGTGATTTCTATCGCGATGTGTTTCTTGCAAGATTACTCCTGTAGCTAACTCATTGCTTGAGAGCTGACTGAACCCAACTCATAACTTGACCAGCCTTTACTCTGAACTCTGAGGGCATGAGCCGGTTCGTTTGGGGGGGTACCCCCCCGCCCTATTGGAATCATCGGGTTGGCAAGAAATTTCCGCTAAATCTTTGGGTTTAAATGACTTAGAGGTAAGGTCTTTGAGAAGCAATAACTTAGCTCCCTTTTTACTTCGCCGGGGCTGACGCTTGTCCCAAATTGGTGTTGTTTCGTGTTGTCGTCGTTTTGTCAAAGAGCGCGACAAGTGGGGCTGGGGCAGCTTCGAGGGCCGCCTTGGTGGACGGGCACACCTCTGGCTTGCAACAGGTCGATCTTCATTGTCGCCGACGGGATGGGTAGGTGTCTGTGACGCGTGGGCCGGGCGTTTGTGATGAAAAAAGGGCAGACACGTCATCGCTTGGATTGGAGAGTCTGAAACGTAAATTGTATGCGGTTGGGTGCGGCTGTAGAATTGCCCTATCCAATGGTGACCAACCGTGCGACGAAGGTCGAGGATCGTGACGTCAAGCTTTCGCCGCTGTTGAAATGGCCCGGCGGCAAACGGAATCTGGTTGATTTCATTTTTCCTCTCATCCCTCCCTGCTGCAACCGATATTTCGAGCCCTTCTTTGGCGGCGATGCGCTTTTCTTCGCATTAAGACCAAAGAAAGCATATCTCTCCGACAAAAATGTTGAACTAATGCACGCATACGCGCAAGTGCGGGATCAGCCCGATGCCGTTATCCAAAGGCTCCAAAAATTGCGCAACAGCGAGGAGAGCTACGACAGGACTCGCTCCAGCAGACCAAGAAGGGACGCCACACACCGAATAGCTCAAGATCGGAGCCGGAACCTGTAGACTCCCCTGTCTGTGAAATCAAGGAGCCTAAGGTCCCGAAGCACTTGAAGTTGCTGCCGCATTTTCGCGCGTACGTTCCGGTTGCGGGGATGAGCTGCTTGTAGTTCGGGCGCCAGTTGGTACAACTCTTGAAGGGAAAACTGAGACTTCCCCAGTCGGCGGATGGCGTTGAGAACGTCCACAGTCCAACCCCTCAGAGATGGAGGCAGTTCGGCTAACCCTCTCACGCGTTCAAATTCTCGCCGAACCTGTTCACGTGGCTCAGGCATGCCGGATGACACAATCGCGATTTTGCCGTCTTCAGGAATGCCGCTCAGCAGTATATTGCAGCCAACCCATCCTGCCCTGCGCGCCGACGGGTTCAGCGGCTTGCGCTTTTCAATAACGCTCTCCGAGAAAAACATCCTGGGAATCAGCAGCACGTTTTGAATATGCCACTCCCTAGTGTATTGAAGCAGGAGGAGATGTGGGGCGCTGTCTGACCTTATCGTTCGAATCATCGTGTCGTATGCGGCATCGGGAATTTTCCTCGGATTCCAGACCCTTGAGCTCTTCAGCTGAAAAGCTTGTCCGCACTTGGGGCAGGTGAAATCAAACCCAGGCGTATTCGCTCTTGATGGCGATATACAGCTGGAATCGCAAGCAGGACAGTAAAGCTCGCGGCTACACCAGTGTTCGCTCAGCACACGCGCGATCTGCGGACCGGCTTTGTAAGCGGCGGCGAGCTCGATGCTGCATTGCAGGTTCATGAGCTAGAGATCGCTAATTTCATCGCAGCGGGACGGCTGAATCCCTGCATTGCAGTGGGGCATTGGTCATTAGACACGGAGGACCATACGCTTGTCCATTGCGCTGTCTCCTTACATCGATAGTAATTCACCTAATGGAGGCTCTCCTGCCCGGACTAGAGTTTCGATTGCCAGCCATAAAAACCAAAATGGGAGGGTTAATTGTTACTCATTCTCCATCACGCCTGACTATCTTTTAAAGATTACTTATGTTTCGCCTAGATCCTAGGGGAAACGGTCAGACGTGAGTACCTATCAACGGATGCTCAACAAGGGCCGATTGAACAAAATCAGAGCATATATTAGTGACGATGGAATTTTTCCGACCAATATCGTCATCAATATAGACAAGAATAGGCTGCAGTTCGAGAGAATCCATCAGGGTGACCCGGAAGACAGCGGTATTGCTGGATGGCTCTCCATCCGGCCCACGTATAAGTCGGCATGGATAATCGATGGGCAGCATAGGCTCTTCGCCTACTCCAGTCACGAACGGGCGGCGAAGAGCCGTCTGTCCGTTCTAGCGTTCGATGGCTTGGAACCAAGTGAGCAGGCGCAACTTTTCATCGACATAAACGCAAAACAAAAAAGTGTGAAGCAATCGCTTCTGCAGGAACTGTATGCGGAGCTACATTGGAACGCTGAGAGCGATGCAATCCGGGTTAGGGCGATCATCTCGAAGGCTGTTCAAGATATGGACAGAGATCCGGAGTCCCCGCTCTATCACCGCGTTCAAACTGCAGATGCAGGCAAGGACGCCATTCGCTGCATTTCATTAACAAGCATCTACGGGGCAGTAGAGAAGGCCGGATTCCACATTGCAAAAGAGAAGAAAGGACACATCCTCGAATACGGTCCACTTTGGGCAGGCGACAACAATGCCACTTTAAAGCGAACTGAATACATCCTTAACCAGTGGCTCGACACAATCCGACTAGCAACGACCGAGTGGTGGGACAAGGGCGCTGGCGAGGGCGGCGGGCTTGCCATGAATGATGGTGTCATCACTTGCATTAGCGTTCTTCGCAGCGTCATCGAGCACCTCGATAACAAGAAGCTGATTCACTTCGATAACGAAGATTTATTTGAGGTTTTGAGGAAGTACGCCTTGGCGGTCGGCAAATACCTCGGCGGGTTTTCGGAGCAGGAGAGAAAAGTGTTTCGAGATCTGCGCGGAGTCCAAGGCCAAACCAGGCGAAGACGCAACTGCGAGCAGGCAATTCGACAGGTGATTTCTAATTTTAACCCACAAGGATTAGACCAGTTCATTCAACAAGAGAAGGCGCAAACGAACATCCGAGGCAAAGAGATTATTGACCGTATCGAACGGACATTGCAGAAGGTAGTGTTGGAAGAGCTCCGGAGTGAATGCGGCGAGGAGGAAACAGGCTGGTGGATGACGGGTGTACCAAAGCCCGTGCGTGTCAAGGTGAGCCAGCGTTTCGAGGAGGATGAAGGGAAGCGCGGCGGCAAGGAGAATTACTTCGATCTAATCGATTACGCAAAGATTGCGGTGGAAAACTGGGATACTTTTGAACCCATCTTGGCATACGAAAAAGCAGGTAAGAAGGAAGCCAGGATCCACTGGATGAACGTCGTCAACGAAAAGCGGAATATCGTGTCACACCCTTCGGCTGCCATTACCCTGACAATTGAGGACCTTGCACTGCTAGAGGAGTACGATCACTGGCTCGCTGGCAAGATTACTCCGACTCTCTCGGAGATTGTTGGGGGCTAGGCTTTGGAATGCGGATCCTTCGCTTCGCTCAGGATAACAATTTATGGATAGCGCAACGTCCGTGGCTTTGGGCTGGGTCCCACGTTTGCAAATGCGGCAAACATGGGGCACCCGTAGATGCGGACTGATTGAACGTTTCGGATTCGGATGCACTGCGGCTAAAACCGTCGCTGAAAACTAGCTCCTTATCGCAGCGGTAAACCGCTGCGCCAGCCAAAAGCTAGTGCAGGATCCAAGTTTTACCGCAGTCTATGAATCCGCGCGCCCTTTCAAAACAAAGTCTAAATCGCATGCGGTCGGCGGACGTGGAATCCCACCCTTCGCAAAGTGCGCGAAGGATGAGGTACCCGCTTTAGTTAAGCGGCCAAAAGCAGGTCCTTCGCTTCGCTCAGGATGACAATTTATGGTGAATGGGCTTGGAATCCTGCGCTTCGCAAGACGTTGCGAATCTCACGGTTCGCATGACGAAGGGTTGGGCACGTTGACGAATTGAGCAGGCTGACGGTTTAGAATCAAAGGCAGCGGACAGGAATGTCCGCTCCACACGGGCTGTTACGCGGCGCGGCTGCGCCAGTCGCCTATTTCTTTTAGGCCTTCTCCCAAGGCGTGCTCGAAGAGCCTGACTTTGTGGCGGGTATGTTCGAATTCGTGGATGTCGGCCCAGACTTCGGCCTGCCACGATCTCTCGTGGGCAGCGGCCTCGCCGCAACTGGCGCAGCGGGTATGAAAGGTCACGCCATCCCTGGGAGCGGTCTGGACATCTTGCAGTTCGAGAAAAACGCAGCGTACTTCTTCAATCTCTTCGTTGGGACCGAGAATGTGCTCGTAGCGCAGGAGGTATCCAAAGCCGAGTTTGCGGGCTTCGAGCTCGGCTTCTTCGCGGGTATGGAACGGTCCATATTCAGCCCGGAGTTGCTCGGTCGAGTCGCAGGCCATCCAGAAAATGTCCTTGTAAGTCATACCTACCTCAGTCTCGATCTGAACTGATGGAACTCTGAACCGATGAGATCTGAACTGATGAAGTTCTGAACGGCTGGAGCAGATCGAACGGGTCCGAGAGTAACCAAGCAATTTGATTACCGGGATTGGGAGGATGATCGGGCTTTTGCTGGCGACGGATCCGGCCAGCGGAAAATCGGCTATTTCATTGAAAATATGATAGTTAAGACAGCAGCTCCCATTAACTGTTGCGGCTTGGGAAACTGCTGTCCGTCACAATGGTGTGAAATCTGTTTCCGTCCCTAAGTACAGGATGGGGATCAAGTCTTTAATGTTAATGGTTTTCGGTCGTGGTCTTGGTTCGAGGTCTTGGTTCGACATCATGGTTCGACATCAATGAACTGTCAGACCGCCCGGTCCTAACCAGTAGACCCCGTTTTGCTGGCAGAACAGTTGGGAGTATTCCGCCACCAGTCCAGTTCCTATTTGCTTGCTGCCATATAAAATCTTGCCCTCGTCCAGAGTAGCGCTCTGGATGGTGCAGATTGGGTCGATCACTTGCGGCTCCGCCCAGGCAACGATGGTGCCAGTGAAGAGATAGCCGATGGTTTGCTGCGGCCCTTTCCAGTAGGCGGTGAACTCGGCATTTCGATAGTCGAACCCGTTGCCAAGATAGCCGCCGAGGCCGGCCGGAAAGCCGCAACACAGTTCGAAATCATAGGTGATGATCTTGTTGTCCGGGTTGGGCAAGACTTGCAGCCCGACCACACTACCTTCGCTAAGCGACTGCCCAAAAGCAGCTCCTAACAGAAGAAGGAAAGCGATGAATACTTTACACATACTTAATAGCCTCATTTTTCTTATTGGATTGAATCCTGTTGCCGATTTGTCGTGTGCATTGGAGTTATCGTCTTAGTTATCGTCGGTAGCCTCAGCGAACTCCCGCTGTCGCCGTCTTTGCTCTCACATCCGCCTGAGCGGCGTTCCCCTCGCCGGCAGCAACGTTCCACCCCATTTCCGTGGGTAATAGGCCGTTCCCCATTTGCACATGCCAGTTCGCTCCGCCGTGTCCTGCCACGTAGAGGGCGAGCTCCAGCCGGGTCCAGACTCCCAACTTGTCGAAGGCGGTGCGCAGGTAATTCTTCACTACCTGCTCGCTGGTTCTGAGCACGCCGGCAATGTCTTTATTCGTAAGACCCTGCCAGACCAGAGTGGCGACCTGAACTTCCTTGGCGGTTAGCCGATCACGGGGTTGCATGGTTGCACCTGCTCCTTGATGAACATGGCGGTCGCGAGTTTCACGCGCTTCCGGCCTTCTTTAATGCCTGCGCGCAGAAACAGCGTGCGCAGATGTTGTTTCACGGTTCGCGGGCTGATGTTTAAGTGGCTGGCGATTTCTTTGTTGCTGCATCCCTGCACCAGCAGACGCAGCACCTGCTGGTCTCGGGGAGTGATTTTGATGTCATTGAGGTTAATCATCGGCGTTTCGTCGGCTCCTTCAGTTCAGTCTTGGGGTCGCGCCCCGTCACTACCACAGCAACCAGTTCGCCACATGTTCGCCTTCTAATTGTCCCCTTTGAAACCATACAGTTAACCTCTCAACCGTCGATTTTCCGTACCTTTCGTTAGCCGATTCTCATGAAGCTTCCCGCATTGGCGTCCCCAATCAGGAATCGATCCCAAAACATCCCTCGTTTTCTTTCATTTTCAGACAGCCCAAACTGCACTACAATTGCGGTAGCCTGGACGGTCTCCCTCTCCCGCGATAACCATGTCTTCAAGCCGGACCAATCTGACGCGGACTTACCTGACGCTCGACGAGCAATCCTTTCAAGGCTTGTTGTCCGCCGCCTTCACCATCCAGGAACATAACGACCGCCGGAAACTGGCTCGACAAACCGAAGCCGAATCCGAGGCCCGTCCCGAACCCGAGACTCACCTCGAACCAGAAGTAAATCTCTGTCCGCATTGCGGCGCTCCGAAGCTCGAGGAAGCATCGCGCTGCAAAAGCTGCGGCAGCGACGAATTTCGTCCTGGGGAACGAATGCAGCGTAACTGGGCCTCAATGTGGCTGATGAGTCAAGAGCAGGGACTGTGGCTCGACCGTCCGGCCCTCGACCTTCCAGCCCTCGACCGTCCCGCCAACGTTGACGATGCCACCAAACACGAGGTGACGCATGAGGACATCCCGCCTGCTCAAGCCAAGCGCAGGCCGACCACGCCAGCGTCGGTAAAAGTTGCCAGCAACGGTTTTCTGACCGTTCCAGACGCAGCGAAAAATGTTGTAAAGGGAACGAAAGACGTTGTAGAGAAAACGAACGGGTCAGAAAGGCTAGAGGCCTTCCACCAATTGCCCACTAAGTCGGTGACACGGCCGATAGGCAATCCCGCAGTCGTCGACCCGACGCTCGACTATCCGCAGCTCGAAAAACCACAGCTCGACAAAGCGCCGCGAAAACGCAAATGGCCGATCACCGCAGCCAAGGACTTCACACCAGAACATTTAACCGAAGCAGATTTGCCCCAAGAACATTCGACCCAAGAAGATTTGGCACAAGAAGACTCCGGCCCGACCGTTCAGCCAGTGGCGCTATCTACAAATCATAATTCGCGCTCCGAACCTTCTTACTTAGTTGCCTCTAACTCATCTGACATTTACTTGACGGACCTTACTTGGGAAGATGCCTACGCGATCGACGCCACCTCAGCCACCTTAACGACCAATTCAACCGCCGATGACACCAGCCCAACGTCCCTGCTGCAGCGCCTCGCCAATCTGCGTGTGACTTTGCGCTTCCACCGCGCCGACCTTTATCTAGGCATAGCCATCTTTGTAGCCGCCACGGCCCTGTTGTGGCCGGCAGCCGTCTCGCCGCGAAAAGCAACTCTCAGCCCGTGGGATCGAGCCCTGGTGGCGCTAGGTATCGCCGAGGCTCCCGCGCCCGCTGTTCATTTTCAAGGAGACCCTGGCATCGAGGTCTGGATCGACCCGCACACCGCCCTCTACTACTGTCCTGGCGAAGAGCCGTATGGAAAGACCGCCGATGGCCGCTTAAGCAGCCAGCGCGAAGCACAAATGGAACGCTTCGAAGCCGCCAGCCGTAGCGCCTGCGAGTAAGTTGTAAGCAACTCAGAATCGTCGCTGCTCAATATAGAAATCTGCTCTACTAGAAACACCCGCTTTAACACTTGCTCCAACCTGCACTCAGTCTTTGGATGATTGTGCTGGAGGACCCGCCCAGGCCAAGCCATCCGCGTATTCACCGGCGTTGATCAGCACTTGCACCTTCCATTGCTCCAGGTCGATGACCGCGACTTGGTTACTCGGAGGGCAGGAGACGTAAGCTAACTTGCCATCGGGACGCATGAGAATCTCGGCGGGGCCGTGGGCGACGTCAATGGTGCGCGTAACTTTCAATGTCCCCAAGTCGATGACGGCCACCTTATTAATGGATGGCATGGCTACAAGCAACCAGCGGCCATCTCTGGTGGACGCGGTGCCATAGCCGTTCGCCGGTAAGGGTACCCAGGTCTTGAGCTTGATGCTGGATGTATCAATGACCGCCAGTTGGGGTTTTGTTTGGTCGGCGGTAAACACCATACTGTCGTCATTAGAAATGGAGATGCGCTGGATCGTCGCCGATATGGGTATGACTGTGATGGTCTTGCGTGCGGTCATGTCGAGCATGGAGACCGTGCCGGGACCGACGTTGGCAGTGTAACCGCGCCGTCCGTTGTGTGAGATCGCTAGCATGTGCGACTCCGCTTGCGTCGTTGGGATAGTGCCCACGACCTTGAAGGTATGCGGATCGACTGCGGTTATGGTCTGGTCCAGTTCGGTTGTGACGTAGAGCAGGTCACTATTTTGGTCGTAGATCACGCAGTGCGGCCGGACGCCGCGGCCAAAATCGACATTGCCGATTATCTTTCGCGTGGCAATGTCGATGACTACCATGTTGCGGCCATCAGTTCCGGGCTTTCCTACTCCGGAATTGCCATAGATGGGAACATAGGCGGTGCGTCCGTCGGGAGATGCGGCCACCTCGTGGCCGGTGGTGCCATCTTCGGGAACAGCCGCGATCTGCTTGGCAGTGGCCGGGCTGATGAGGCTGAGAGTGTGATCTCCCTGGTTCGCCACCAGCAGGACGGCTTCTGCCTTAAGTTTAGCGTGTCTCTGGGCGTGACTTTGAAGAGGAAGAGTCATCAGGCAAATAGCCGACAGCAGGAGGAACAGCGACAATAGTTTGTGCATTGTCCGGCAGTTTATCACTACCCGCGATAGGATCGGTCATCGGTTAGTGGTCAGTGCCCACACCTCGAGAGAGAGCGCAAAAAGAGCGAAGCACGTCATGGCAGTGCGCGGCAGCGCACACTGGATTGTCGTCTAGCGTACCGACACAACTGGGATATCGCGGTAGGCTCGCTGCAAGCGGTTAGGCTGCGAGCGAAAGCATGGCTGATAGCCTTACTTTTACTCTTCTTTTTTGTTACTGCCATTGCTATTGCTCTTTCTTTTTGCAGGAGACGAGTCATGGTGAAACGCGATCTTGATCTTATCGACCTTGGTTTGGATCGGCATGAGATCGAATGCCCGCTCTGCAAGAAACAAACAATCCATAATTGGCCGGGCAAGGTAATTCTGTTTGCTCAGGCGAAGTGTACAAATTGTGCGGGACAATTTCTTATCGCGATGAACCGGCCACAGCTGGAGGTTCTGGGTTCATCTCTGAGAGAGGGAGCGCGCCGTGAGTAGCCGCAACTTGCAAACCTAGATCGCAAGTCTAGATTGCAAGTCTAGATTGCAAGCCTTAATCGCAAACCTCGATTGACCCCTTCATTTCCATTTTCGTTCGGCACCTTCCATCAAAATAATTGATACTAGGCTGGATGCTGCGTCCGGTGCGTACGGTCGAACTCTGGCCGATAGTTCCGGTCGATAGTTCAGGCCGACAGTCAGCGGATATTCCCGCGGATAGTGCCCGCCCTAGGCCGACGACGTGCCCGCAACACACGAACGACACGTACCTCTCGTTACGCTAAGCTGACTTGTTTCTTTTTGACAGGGGAGTTGTGGTTAAGGAAAATGACGAGTATCAGTGCGTGCCGGGAAATTAATCTACAACTCAATCCACAACTCAAGAGGAGAGACAGAGACTATGACAAAAACAATGGTAGCTGGCGTTCTTGCTGTTTGTCTGTCATTTGCTGCCGGGATCGCGGTTGCCGATAGGGTGCATGACTGGCACGACCTGGATGCGGTCCATAACCATGTGGTAGAAGCGATCCACGAGATGGATCACGCCCGCGCGGCGAACCACTACGATATGGCTGGGCATGGTGCGAAGGCGGAAGAGCATCTGCATGCTGCGGAACGCGAACTGCACGATTCGATCGAGGCGATGAGGGCAGAGCGGTAGGCAGCTCTCAGTCGTCACTTTGAACCGTCGAAATCGGTTATCACATCGGCCATACGCCGTCAGCTAGAACGTTTGCTGGCGGCGGATGGCTGTTTTTTATTCCCTCTGCAGCACGGCGTTGTACTTGTTGAAGCGTCTACTTCTGTCAGGAATCCTTTAGCTCTTTGTCTAAGAATTACTCGTAGCGATAGAGAACGGCTTTCTCGATCTTGATAGAGTGCGAATCGAAGCGCCAATAGTTGCCTTGATCGTTTTCGTCGCCATTGAGGCGGCGTCCGGGTGTCCATTTACCTTCTTCATAGATCCCCTCGTCAATGGAGGCGTAGCCGAGCTGGAACGGGCTCGGCGAACGCAGAGTGATATGGACGCGAAAGCCCTTGCCGACGCCGAGAAACTCGTTCTGCCCGGTGGCGATGATCAGGCCGAAGCCTTCCTCTGAGCGATTGCCAAATATTTCGTCCAGGCTGATGTCGACAACATAGCCGTTCATGCTGAACTCAACCGACGGATGCTGCTTCGTAAGAGTGAAGCCGTGCACGTTGTTCTTGTCCTTAGTTTGCTGCTCGAGAAGGATGGGGCTGACGGAGGCAATGGCGCTGTAGCTGGCGCCCAGGTCGGTGGTGCCTTCAGGGAATGAGTCGATGGCGAATGGCGAGAACCCAATGGCAGCGTGTTCTCCGACCGCGTAGAAGGCATTGGCGGCTCCGGTCGTGCCTCCGTTGGTTTCAGGAATGAAGAGCGGATTGTCGTCACGGTGATAACGAGTTGCCCAGTAGGAGAAGTTGGCCGCGTAGACGTCAGGGGAGTAAATATCAATCGCAGAACCGGCTGCCTTCCAGATATCAATGACGCGAGGCTGCGGACCTCCACTGGGGTAGTCGCCCGGTGTGACATCTTCACCAGCCAGCCAAGTATTCACGTACATCGGAAGGTTGTAGGCCGCTTTACCTTTGGTGGTCACGGCTTGGACATAACGGGCATAGTTCCAGGCCATGAAAATTTCGTCCGCACGAGCAGTGTCGCCAAACACCTGTGCCCAGGTGCCTGAATTCTTCTCACCCTGCTGCAGCCAGAGTGCGCGAAGTTCGGGATCGAGCGTGTCACGATGGCTCTTGAGGTATTCGATCAGCTGTGGGGGCACGCTGGAGGCGAAGGCTTGTTCGGCTGCAGAGGAGTGGTCGCGAGCGTCGCCGAGGACTCCGACTTCGTTCTCCACTTGCATCATGATGACCGTGTGGTCGCGGCTGTCGACCTCGCGAATATGCTGCATGACCGCGGCGAAGGCGCGGGCGTCGGCGTCGCGAGTGGTATCTGAGAAACCTGCAATGGCGCTAAGGGTATTGGCTTCATTGTTGTGGAGAATGACGCGCGGGAAGCGTTTCGTGTTTTGCTTGACCCATACCGGCGCGTAGCTGGACATGCCGTTCTTCCATGCGGCGAGCCAGAGAAATACGACATGAAGATGCTGCTCGCGGGCTTGCGCAAGCAGGCCATCGACAAGCGTGAAGTCATATTTTCCTTCCGTCGGTTCGATGAGTTCCCAGGAGAGAGGCGTCAAGACGGTGTTGAGTGGAATGGCTGCGAGACGCGACCAAAGCGGCTTCATGTATTCCAAGCTGGAGGAACTGGAATTGTGAAGCTCGCCGGCGAGCATCAGAAAGGGTTTGCCGCCGACCATGAGCTGCGTTGTGACTCCACGTTTTTCCAGGCGTGGCAGGCTTGCGTCTTGTGCGCAGATCGGGATCGGGGTGATCAGAGATGCGGCAACAAATATCGCAGCAAAAATAAAGACAACGACGGGCGTCAGCAATCGGATGCGCATGATGGTCGCCATTCTGCCAAATTAGCGCAATATCTGTCCATCGGGATCAGTTCTGGTGATCAGTTTATCGCGATCACTTCATTGCGGCGAAACGTCCCGATTGCGTGTAAGTCGCTACCTGGGTGGAAGGAAGGGCACCCTCCGTGGCAGGCGGAGGGTGGTGGGGGCAGAGATGTCATCTCAAGATCACGCTTCCAGCGAGATGGGGGATTGCGCCAGAAGTGTGCTGTTATCGCTTCCGGTGCCGAGAGCAGACTGTTGCAGTGCTTGCTGCAGGCTAGCGTATGTCTGTTGCACGGCGGCAAGGTTGGTGGGCGTGGGGTTCGGAGTGCTGGAAACTCCGCTGCTGCCGCCGAGAGTCGTGCTATGGCGGAAGTGGTTAGCTGCGGGAGTGCCATGGCTCTGGAAATCCTGCTGGACCGTGGAGAGATCTTTTTGAGCCGAAGAGAGGTTGCCAGACTTGAGATCGCTGCCGAGTTGACTCAGGGCTTGAGCGACCGGATTAGTCGCGGTAGAAGTGGATGTCGTACCAGTGGCGGAGTGTGAAAAAGCCGCTTGCAGACTGGCGAAATCGGACTGTGCGCCCGAAAGATTGCCGGACTGGAGATCCTGACTTAGCTTTTGCATGCTCTGTTGCGAAGGATTGCCGGCGCTGACCTGATTCTGGTTGTAGCTGCTGCTTAAAATCCCAGAGATGGACATTGATACACCTCGATGTAAAAGTTAAAGAAGCGTTCGGCGGGGAATTCGACAGCGGAAGATGATTGGCCGGTGACGAAGTTCCGAGTGAACCTTGGTGGTGTTGAAGCACGCCCGTTTCCATTCGCGTGTGGAATGGGGTGAAAGGAATGTTGAAGCATTTTGTGGTGGTTGCAGGGAATCGCTCTGGGCGAACTAGAGAGCGGGAGGGGCAAGTGGGCAAAGCGTGCCGGGAATGCGAAGGCAAGAGTTGCCGGGTTTGTGGTTGTGCGAGGTATTGAGACAGTTAGGGCTGTATCAAACCCAAATCTTGAAACTGAATTCAGAAACAGTAAACTGATTCGCATGGCGCGAAAATTCAAGGATTTGTCGGAGCGCGAAATTCTGGCGCTGGCGGTTTCACTGGAAGAAGAAGATGGCCGCGTGTATGCGGATTTTGCCGAGGGGCTGCGGGAGACTTATCCGGCGACAGCGAAACTTTTCGAC
This sequence comes from Terriglobales bacterium, assembly GCA_049674665.1. GTDB lineage: Bacteria > Acidobacteriota > Terriglobia > Terriglobales > Acidobacteriaceae > Acidiflorens. Next base: position 4,164 of record JBATZM010000102.1, on the reverse strand, counting down.
GATATGGGCGCGGAGGAATCAGAGCACCGCGCCACGCTGATCGCTACTTATCGGGAGCGCTTTGGGGAGCACATTCCGCTGATCCGGCGGGAAGATGTGAAGGGTTTTGCGCCTCGTAAGCCATTGTGGCTGAAGCGTCCTTTGAAAATTTCGGAGGTACGGAAGCAAGCAGAGCTCATGGAATTAGAGACACGCCAGTTTTATCAGAAGGCTATCGGGCAGGTGACGGACGCGGGAATTCGCAAGCTGCTGGGAGATCTGGAAGAAATCGAGCGCAAGCACCAGGTAACGGCGGGAGCGATGTCGGAGAATATTACTCCGACGGTGAAAAAGACGGAGGAGGAAGCGCAGCGGCGTTTGTTTGTATTGCAGATCGTTCAGCCCGGACTGGCAGGGCTGATGGATGGATCGGTATCGACGCTGGCTCCTGTATTTGCGGCGGCGTTTGCCACAAAGAGCAGCAACGATGCATTTCTGGTGGGGCTGGCGGCATCGATTGGGGCAGGAATTTCGATGGCATTTGCCGAGGCGCTTTCGGATGACGGATCGATGACCGGCCGCGGGCGTCCAGTGCTGCGCGGCGCGGTGACGGGATTGATGACGGCGGCGGGCGGGATTGGGCATACGCTTCCATTTTTGATTAAAGACTTTCACGTCGCGTTTATTGCGGCAGTGATTGTGGTTGCAATGGAGCTGGCAACGATTGCCTGGATTCGTAATCGGTTTATGGATACTCCGCTGCTGTCGGCGGCGTTTCAGGTGGTGGTGGGTGGAGTGCTGGTGTTTGCGGTTGGGATTTGGATTGGAAGTTCGTGAAGGGAAGTGGTAGTCGGGGAATTTGCAATTTGATAATTCGATTTAGCGTCAACGACGCGCCACAGTTTTGCCAGTTTCCGAGTTGCCGACAATCCACGAACTGCCTTGGTTGCGGACAATCTGCTGCCCGTGAAGCCTTCCGCATTGCTGACGACCAAGCCACGCAGTTCTTACTATTCCAATCCAACGCGCCGCAACAAATCCTTGAAACGGGGATCGTCCCGGACCGGGTCATACATCGGGTCCACTTTGATTTGCACGACGGCATTCGATCGCTCCGAATACGCTCTTTCCAGTAGGTCGAGAACCCGTTCTTTCTGGCCGGTGCCCGAATAAGCCAACAACAACGTTGGAGTTCGGTCAGCCCGCGAGCTAGGAACCTGCTCAACTTTCACTAATTCCCGATGCGCCTCCTCCGCATGACCCAAGCGGCTATAAACGGCCGCCCTCCACGCCCACACCCATGGCCCTTGATCGCGGGCTGCCAAGCGATTGATCACGTCGACCGCCTCGTCATATCTGCCTAGTTGCAAATAGAAAGGGATCATCATCTCCCGCGCATGATGAAAATTCGGATCGAGTTCGAGCACCGAGAGGCATTGCTTCACCGCGCTGTCGTACTGCCGCGAGTTATACAAGATCGACGCGTAATCGGTAGCAATAATCGGCGATAACGGATCCAGTTGCCGCGCCTGTTCGCTCTCCGCGAATGCTTCTTCGAATCGACCTTGCCACGAAAGAAATTCCGCATACCACTGGTGCGCGGTTGCATATTGCGGGCCGAGCTGAATCGCGCGGCGGAATTCTTTCTCCGATCCAGGCCAGTCGTAATCGTAGTTCTCTTTGATCAAAGCGAGCGAGGCGTGCGCCTCGGCGAGACTTTCGTCGAGTTCCAGCGCTCGCAAGGCCGCCGCCCGCGCCTTCGGCATGAGCTCACTTTGCGGACCTACGTACCATGTGCTCATCAAGGTGAAAGTGTCCGCCAGCCCGGCATAGGCGCGGCCGTAATTCGGATCCTTATCGATCGCCTGCTGGAAGTAATCGGCTGCCTGTCGAAATCCGTCCGCCGTCCGCTTGTTCCAGAAATACCGGCCCTTCAAATAAAGGTCATACGCTTCATAGGACGTCGGATCCGGCACAGGCGCAGCGGCCTCCCGCGCCGGCTTGATTGGCCGACGCCCGCTCAGACTGAACTCGATTTCGTTGGCGACCTCGCGCGCAATTTCCGCCTGCAATTGCAGCAGATGGCCCAGTTCACGATCGTATTCCCGCGCCCACAGATGGCTCTGGTCTTTAACCTGGATCAGCTGCGCTGTGATTCGCACGCGCTCCGAATCGCGCCGCACGCTCCCCTCGATCACATACTGCACCCCCAAATCCTTCCCGATCTGGGGAATTGATTCTTGCGAGTGCTTGTAGTGCATCACCGAAGTTCGGGCAATTACTCCCAGATGTCCGGGATCGAGGTCTCCGAGCTGGCTGATCATCTCTTCTGTCAGCCCATCGCTGAAATATTCCTGCCCAGCATCTCCCGTAAGGTTTTCGAAGGGCAGAACTGCCAGCATGATTCGTCCGCCAGACCCGAGGGGCCGGGCTTGGAAGTCGAACCATCGGACGTAAACACCCCAACCCGTAATCACTACGATCACGATCGCAAGCATCGATATCCCAAGCACGCGCCATCGTGGCAACCGGGTAGCAGAGTCCTCGCGGACGGAAGGTCGGGGCGCCTCGGCCACCGCTTCCGGCGCAGTATCGGGACAGGTGACCGGCGCAATGAAGCGATATCCCTTACCTGTAATTGTTTGAATGAAACGAGGCTGCTCCGGGTCGTCTTTCAGAATTTGCCGGATCTTCCAGATCGCTCCGTTGATGCTGTTGTCCGTGTCGAAGTAGGCGTCTTTTCCCCAAACCTTTTCTACCAACTGCTCACGGGTCACCAGTTGTCCACGCTGCTGCACGAGGAACAGTAGAACTTCCATGGGGATACGCTCGACTTTGAGATTTCGACCCGAGCGGCGCAGCTGCCCAGCCGCCCAATCGAGCTCGAAGTCATCCCCAAATTTGAGCGACTCTTGGATTTTGGCTGGTTCCAACGACACAAAAGACCCCTGACGGTCAGCAAAACATTCTACCCCGCTTTCCGGCCGTCACGACATTACCATTGTTTTCAGTCGGTTGCCGGGAGATGAAAATTAATACGTCCGAGAGGAGCCCACTATTGAGTGTAGACAGCCGTTTGCGGCAGGATGGACCGCGTTTCCTGCGTTGGGTTAGCTGGACGCAGTAAAAAAGAACACAAAAACAAGAGGGTTTGCTGGTCATACGCAAATCGACTATCAAGGAGCAACAGATGTCTGACGAGCCGCGCACCATATCATCCTTTGTTCGCAAGTTAAGTCAGCAACTCAGTGGTTCTGTCGAGGGCAGGATCCGAAGGCGAATTATCCTCTGTGCTGTCGCCCTTGTGACCATTGCCACGGGTTCCGCCATCGCTGACGTCTACCTTCGCAACTTGCTTCCATTTCTCGATTTCACCGGCTCTTCTGGAACATACAGCAATACGGGAAGCATCGATCTGAGTGGCCCGTTTTTTCAGACTCTTGGCACAAACGGTAGAACCTGCGGAACTTGCCATGCACCCGAAAATGCATTCGGATTGAGCGCCATTGACGCGCAATTCCGGTACCGTCTGAGTCAAGGCAAGGATCCGCTGTTTGCGCAGGTCGATGGCTCGACCTGTCCCACCGGCCCCGTAAACAACAGTTTGGTTTTGAACAACGGACTGATTCGGATCGGACTAACCGTTCCACCAAATACGACGGATGCTTCACCACCGCAATACACGATCGCCGCCGTGCAGGACCCATACGGTTGCGCCCTGACCACGAATCCTCAGGGACAGCAGATCGTCTCCGTCTATCGGCGGCCTTTGCCAACCACGAACCTGGGCTTCTTAAGTGCGGTTATGTTCGATGGCCGGGAATCGTTGTTGTACCCTCTGAACAACGAACAAACCTTTGCTGCCAATCTGAACACCGATCTGACCCAGCAGGCGACCGACGCGATCTTGACCCACGCACAGGCCGATCAGCCTCCTACGGCCACTCAGCTCAGCCAGATAGTCGGCTTCGAACTTGCGCTCAACTCCGCGCAACTGACGGATCTCTCCGCGGGAAGTTTGTCAAAAAAAGCAAACGGAGGAGCGCAGTTCCTGTCCACGCAGAACTATTACCCGGGAATCAACGATTCCCTGGGCGGAGATCCCGAGGGAAACCCGTTCACTCCCAACGTATTTACGATCTACACATCCTTCCAAAACTCACGGAATCCGCAGCAAGCTTCGAT
>JBATZM010000101.1:0-101474 GCA_049674665.1 Terriglobales bacterium | reverse complement strand
GATTATGCTTCGACAATACCTTCGTGATCGCCGCCGTCAATGTCGTCTTCCCATGGTCAATGTGACCAATCGTCCCTACATTGCAGTGCGGCTTATTCCGCTCAAATTTTTCTTTCGCCATTTTGCTCTCGTCCTTTTTGTAGCGCCACCGTTCCGACGGCTGTTTCGCAAATCAATCGTCGTCCTGAGATCCACTCAGTAGTACTGATACAGCTTGTGAAACTTCTCCCGCAGTGCCGGCTCAACCTCTTCGACCTTCGAGAGATAAAACTCGCGGACCTGCGCCTGATCTGAAATCGGCAGCGCTTGATACAAACCCCTCGCCGTTCCCGCCTTGTTACCGGCGCCTGCGTCAATCACGTCCCCGGCAAAAACCGCATCCAGATTGCGAACTCGAATCCCACGGCTGTCGAGCGCCTTCAAATATTTCGGGACTCGCTCCGCCGCAAATGCCTTTTCAATCGCAGCTTTCAGGTCGCCGAACTCACGCTCTTTCTCGACCTTGATGACACCCTGCTCAAATACCACCGGTCACCGCTCCATTCATCGTTCCAGACGAAAAACCAAATTCCAAACGCACCATCAATCTCTGGAGCGGGAGACGGGGATCGAACCCGCGACCAACAGCTTGGAAGGCTGTGACTCTACCACTGAGTTACTCCCGCCCTCTACCGAATCCCTGTAGAGACGCGGCTCGCCGCGTCTTCTTCGCACCCTACTCAAATCTTAATGGAGCCGATGATCAGGATTGAACTGATGACCTCTCCCTTACCAAGGGAGTGCTCTACCAACTGAGCTACATCGGCTCGCCTAAAATCTATTTGTCATCAAGTCTTTGTCATCCTGAGCGAAGCGAAGGATCTTCTTTTCCCCGCATCACCCCAGACTTCTAACTCTTTAGTTCGTCGACCTTGCGCTCTTGCTCTTCTTCGATCCGAGTCCGCCAAAAATAAAGCGCTGCGCGAAATGCGAACAGTCCCAAAACCAGCAGTGTCCCGCTTCGCAAGTTCACATTCGCATCAAAGACTCGAATCGGCTCGTCCGACAGTGTGGTCCAGGATAAAACGCCAAGCACCGCATACGCGATCAGGGCCAGCACGAACTTCTTCTTGATCGTCAAAATACTTGACCGTCAACTTCTGTTTCCGCTTCAGGCTCGTCAGCTACTGAAGCTCGTCACTTCTCTCATCACTCTGGTGCACAGGGGAGGATTCGAACCTCCGTACCTCCTGAGAGGGACAGATTTACAGTCTGTTGGCTTTAACCACTCACCCACCTGTGCAAATCCGAAAACACCACCCCGCTACGCCAAAAAGCAACACCAACGCCTGCCGAGCATCTTTCAGCTCGGGAAACGAAATGCGAGAACTCCCGCCTGACAATTACACTCGCCGGAAAATAACCTGAAGGAGTGCCTTAATCTGGAGTGCTTTTAAAACTGCGCCGCCAGTGCGCGTTGCCGCCGCGTAAACCTCTTCTGTTTCCGAATTCCTGTTTTCTGGAGCTGGCGAAGGGAATCGAACCCCCGACCCTCTGATTACAAATCAGATGCTCTACCGACTGAGCTACGCCAGCAGGTGGAAGCAAGTCCCTTCGGGCACAATACTTCCCTGATCCCTTCCTGAAGTCCGGGACAATTATTTAAGTTATCACAAGGGCAATTCACCTGCAACCGCAACCGGCGCCATTGGAAGCCCGACACGTATCCTGAACCCCGCTCAGTTTTTGCTTGTGTCATCCTGAACACATTTTACAAATGTCATCCTGAGCGCAGCAGGTTTGATCGCCGAAGGCGAACGGACCTACGAAGTCGAAGGATCCCATACCCGCTTGAACCATTCCCCATCGTTGAAGGGAATTCGCACACCGAGCTCGCAACCTACAAGCTCGATCCAAATCTCTGTTCCCACCCGGTGCTATCATAATCACGCTCACCCTCCCGCTCACCGGACGATGAGCCGACCATCCCCCAAATTCGATGCGCTTTCGACGACGCCTCCCCATCCCTCTAGCCGTATTGCTGATTGTGGCTGCGGTCGCGTCGATCGTGACCCTGCGCAAACACGCTCCACCGGAAGCGGCCCGCCTGCTCCCCGGCGCCGACGGTTTCTTCTATATCAATCTGAAATGGATTCGCACCTTCAACGCCACCGGCCAATTACCGGCTGTTTCGCGCGAGCCCGAATACCAAAAATTTGTGGAGGAGACCGGCTTTCAATTCGAGCGCGATTTGGACGAGGCTGCCTTTGCCATCCACTATCCACAGAGTTGGGGCGGCGGACCCGCTGAATCGAAGTCAGAGCCTCGCTTCTCCGAGGTCTTCATCGGCAAGATCGACTCCACCCGGCTAACTACATACCTCAAAAAAATCTCTTCTTCCATTGACGACTACCGCGGTTTCGATATCTACAACATACCCCTTGACGGCCGCACAGTTCGCGTTGTCCTGCTTTCATATGACAGCGTAGCGGTTTCAAATCATCCGAATCCCGACGTGATTCGCGGCATGCTCGACCGTTCCCGCAAGCTGGCATCGCCCTTTGGAGGGCCGTGGCTGCTGCGCAGATTCTACAGAAGAGTTCCTCTGGCCAGCCTGTCTTTTGCGATTCTCCGTGTCCGTCCCGAAATGAGTGCCTTCGGTGGACTCGGCAGTTGGAGCCTCCTCTGTCCCAAGCCCGCTGTAGCCGTGATTTCCGCGCGCTATCTTCGCGCTCTCCACCTGCGCGCGGAAGCATTCACCGATAGTGATGCCGATGCGCAGGCCATCACCGAAAAGACTGCCGCCTTTCTCAGCATCTTTCACGCCGCCGAAGGCAGCGTGGGCACGCAGGGCACGGATGCAGACGTGAAGACATTCTTCAACAGCCTCAAAGTCGAACAGGCTGGAGATCGCGCGATTCTGACAGCCATCGTGCCGCCAGGATTTATCAAGAAAGCTTTGGCCGAGGCTCCGACCGAGATCGAGCCGCCATCCACAACCGCTGCCCCGCTCAAGGATTCGCCTGCCACAAAGCGCCCACAAAAGACCGTGCCGCGATAACGACATTCAGATAAGGCCGTCCAATAATTAAGAAGAAGTCGGACGCAGAAGTAAAAGTGCTGTAACAATTCTGCCCGTCGCAGCATCTGGTAAATAGCCTGTGAGCTTTGGTTCGTATCAGGGCATCGCTTTAGCGATGCCGCACTTCATCGATATTCGACACCCCTTTGGGGGCTGCAATGGTGTCGACTTCTCGGCTGGTCGCTACAATAGAAAGATATGACGAGTTTGCCATCACCGTACGCCGCCTTCGCAGCAGGACTGATCTCATTCCTGTCGCCCTGTGTGCTTCCGCTCGTGCCCGGATACATTTCCCTGATTTCTGGTGTAGGCGTCGAACAGTTGAAGTCGCAAGAAGGCCAGCTCTTCTGCAAGGTGATGCTCAACTCCGCCGCATTCATCATCGGCTTCAGCATCGTCTTCATCACGCTGGGCGCGATTTCGACCGAAGTCGGCCAGATCTTCGCGCAATACAAATCGCTCCTTGCCCGCGTCGCAGGAGTAGTCATCATTATCTTCGGTCTCCACCTGACTGGCCTTTTTCAGATCAAATGGTTGCTGGCCGACACGCGCTTGCACGGCCTCAAAGGCGGTTCCTCAGTCGGGGGCGCGTTTGTTATCGGGTTCGCGTTCGCATTTGGATGGACTCCGTGCGTCGGTCCGATCCTAGGCGCTGTGCTGGGGTTAGCCGCCGTTCAAGATACAGTCTGGAAAGGTATCTTCCTTCTAGCCATCTACTCCGCTGGACTGGCTGTGCCTTTTCTGCTGACATCGCTCGGCATCGAGCGGTTTTTAAAGTTTTACAACCGCTTCAAATTCCACATGCACGCCGTGGAAGTGGCAAGCGGAGGATTGCTGATCGTATTGGGGATTCTGCTCGTGACGAATCACTTCACGCTGATCTCCCGCTATTTTTCGTTCTTAAATCGCTTCGCGCTGTAAAGGAAGCGAATCAGATTTCCAGTAGAGACGGGGCTTGCCCCGTCTCCCGCCGCAGAATTCAGCGGCAGCACACCGTGGCGGAGGTTTTGGGCACTAAAGCAAGGGTGCCCCGTCCTTGTCGCGTTTTCTGCGACAGGGCGGGGGTGTTGACTTCTTCGGCACAGCGCTTCAGTGCGTGCTGGAGATATATTCGATTTTGGGTGGCGCAGCGCTTTAGCGCTGCGGTAACAACATTCTCCTGGACGCGGCTTTAGCCGCTGAGGTCATCAGTGAAAAGAAATCCTCTAGTTCTCTTCTTCATCGCCGCCATCGTCGCGGCCATGTTATTTGCCGGAGTTCGTATGGCCCGCCAAAACCGCGCCAACAGTCCCGGCAAGGGGCAGCTCATCGGCAATCTGGCCCCTGATTTCGATCTTCAGACGCTGGACGGCAAGAACCTCAAGCTCTCCGACCTTCGCGGCAAGGCCGTTCTTCTTAATTTTTGGGCAACCTATTGTGGACCCTGCAAAATCGAGATGCCTTGGTTTGTCGAGCTGCAAAAAGAATACGGACCCCAGGGATTCCAGGTCCTCGGCGTAGCCATGGACGACGCCAGCACCGAGGACATCGCGAAATTCGCCAAAGAAATGGGTGTCAACTACCCCATCCTGCTCGGCAAAGATTCCGTTGCCGAGAGCTACGGCGGCGTCAGCGTCCTGCCCACAACGTATTTCGTGGACCGCGATGGCAAGCTCATCGCCCGCGAATTCGGCTTGCAGAGCCGCAGCGTCTTCGTCGACCACATCAAAAAAGCTATGAGCCAGGGCCAGCCAGTACAGGCTCAGAAGTAACTACGATCCGCACCCAAACCAGGAGTACTTTAGAGTTGGAGTATTTGACGGTTGGATAGTGGAGGCTGGTACATCCAAATGAAAATTTTGTTGGCGAGCGCGCTTCTCCTATTTTCCGCCTGGTCTTCCGCGCAAGACAACCCCGGCCCGCAAGGTCCCGGAATTAACGTCGTGAAAATGGCGCCCGCTGAGATCGTAACCGCTGTACAAGGAAAACCGGCGACCATCTCGCTCATGTTCCGTGTCGCCAGCGGATACCACATCAACTCCAATCAGCCGAAAGCGGAGTTCCTCATCCCAACCGTGCTCAAGGTTGAAGCCACCACCGACATCATCATCGGCAAAACCACCTACCCCGATGGCCAGGACATGAGTTTCCCCTTCGCTCCCGACGAAAAGCTCAACGTCTATACCGGAGATTTCAAAGTCGATGTGCTCGTGCGCCCGTTGCGCTCCGTGCAAGTCGGCAAATATGTTGTTCGTGGAACTCTGAAATACCAGGCCTGTGACAACACAGCCTGCTATCCGCCAAAACAGTTACCCGTCAACTTTGACGTGAAGATCGCGAAGGCCCCGCCAGCGCCACGCAGGAATCCCGCACAAAGCCCCGACGCACACCAATAAAATCGCCATCATCGACGCTAGTGTAGGGCGGGCGCCCTCGCCCGCCCAGCGGAGCAAAGCTCCGAAGTTTCGCGCTCAAACGTTACTTCTTAGGCTCGAGTTCGTTCTTGAACACCTTGCCATCCTTCATCACAAATCCAACATTCTCCAAAATTTTGATATTAGCCAAAGGATCGCCCGAAACCGCGACCACGTCCGCGTAAGCACCCGGCGCAATCACTCCCAACTGCCCCTTCATATCGAGCAACTCCGCTGCCCGCGACGTTGCACTCTGGATCGCCTGCATCGGCGTCATCCCGAATTCCACCATCCGCGGAAACTCCTGCGCGATCGGCTCCGTCCACGGAATTCCCCCCATATCCGTTCCGAATGCAATCTTCACTCCGGCCTTCAGCGCCTTTCGGAACGATACTTCATGCTCGGACGCACGTTTGCGATCGCGCTGGCCAGCCGGAGTATCCGCCGGTGCCCAGTCGCCGTAATAAACGCTGAGCGTCGGGCACAGCCACGTGCCCTGCCGGATCATCTGTGCAATCTGCGCGTCCGTCAGCACCAGCCCATGCTCGATCGAATCGCAGCCGCCATCAAGCGCGCGCTGCATGCCTTCACCGCCATACACATGGCAAGCCACCTTTTTTCCCCAGCCATGCGTTTCATCCACAATCGCGTGCAGTTCCTCTACCGTTAGCGTCGGTTGCGATACCAGTTCGCCATTCTTCCCGATCCAAGACCGATGCGTCATATACACCTTGATCCAGTCCGCGCCGTGGTCGAGCTGTTCGCGCGCCGCCTTGCGTGCCTCGACCGGACCGTCGATGATTTGTACCCCCTTCGGCACTTCAATCTCCGGCGCGTAACCTTCCAGCGGATATCCGCCAGTCGTCGAGATCGCGCGCGTCGAAACAAATAAACGCGGACCGGGAATGTATCCACCTTCAATCGCCATCTTGATGCCCACATCGCCATAGCCCGCGCCTTCTGTTTCCATGTCGCGTAATGTAGTGAACCCTTGTTCAAGCGCGCGTCGCGCCGAAACCGTTGCCCGCGCCGCCCGAAACGCCAGCGGATACTTCAGCAACTGAATGTCGTATCCGCCCTCAGCCGGATCTTCGCCCTGCAAAAAGATGTGCGTGTGTGCATCGATGAGCCCCGGCAACACGGTGGCCCGCGAAAGATCGATGAAGGTGGTGCCCGCGGGAAAGTTCGTCGGAATCGTCACACCGCCATCGGCAACATCTGTGATCTTATTTCCGCGGATAGTGATGACAACGTCGCGACGAGCCGACCCCGACACACCATCAATCAATACTCCAGCCTTGATAACTGTGACAGGCGCAGCAGCCGGAGCATTTTTCTGAGCCCAGCTCGCCGATATCAATGCCAGTGAAAAGAACAGAACAATCAGCAGAACAATTCCACGCTTCACGCGCCACCTCCGGAAAGGCAGGATTGTACTCCTCAGCCAGAGTGAGCAAGAACTGGAGTTTCGTATAACTGAATTTCGTATCAGGAAGTTCGTATAAAGGGGTTCGTGCCGAGGTCGTGTCAGGAGGTTCGTATCAGGGTATCGCTTTAGCGATACCGAAAGTTGTACAAAACCACTCGCCCCTTCAGGGCTTGTAATCGGGAATCAATCGGAAGCGCCACCAAAGCCCGGGATGTGCAGGACAAATCGAGCAGGATCAATATCATCGCCGAACACCAACGATGCGCCCGCACTTTCGAGCACACGGCTGGCGATCGCAATCCTCACTTTACGCAATATCGTCTGCAAGCTTGTTGCACTCTCCAGATCATGAAAACCCTCTTCGCCTTCCACTCGCAGCACAGCGCCCGTAGGCTCGTCCCCCACCAGGAACGTAACTTTCCCGTCGACCGGTTGTGCATCAATCATAGTCCCAATCAAATATTGCAAAGCGAGCCGTAGCCGAGCTTTCGGCAAAGGCATTGTCGCAGTGCAAGCACCCACCAACCCCAACTGAATCCCGCGCACGGCCGCAATCGACGATAGTTCGTCGATCACACTCTGCAGCACCGGCGTCAGCGCAGTCGAGACAGTTCCCGCCCCAGGCTGTTCAGCGTCCAGATACTCCCGCATCAACTGAACCATGCCAATAACTCTATCCGTCTGTTCCAGAGCGACCGCAACACTCTCCTGTTGTTGCTCCGCGGCTTGTTCGATCGAGAGGTCGAGCGGGAGTTGCAGCGAAAGCTCAAGCGAGCATCGTAGGCCGGTAAGCGGCTGGCTCAACGAGTGCAACAATTCGCTGAGCACATCCGGACTGCGCGCCACTATCGGACGCGCCACTGTCGGATAAGAATGCGAATTAGCGCTCACGCCGATGCCCCGTCAGGACTCATCTCATATCCCACCCCGCGCACTGTGTGGATCAACGCCGGCGAATAGCCGTCATCCACTTTGCGCCGCAGGTAGTTGATGTAGACGTCCACGACATTGGTTGTGGAATCGAAGGTCAGGTTCCAGACATGTTCGATGATCATCGCCCGCGTCAGCCGCCGGCCAGCATTGCGCATCAGGTACTCCAGCAACGCAAATTCTTTCGTCGTCAATTCAATGTGACGCCCGGCGCGCGCAACTTTCCGCTCCACGCGATCCAAACAAAGGTCGCGGACGGTGAGCACCGATTCCGATGGCAAGTGACTGCGCCGCAACAACGCCCGCGCCCGCGCCGAAAGCTCCAAAAACGAAAACGGCTTCACCAGATAATCGTCCGCTCCCGAATCCAGGCACTGCACCCGATCTTCAACCCGGCTGCGCGCGGTGAGGATCATTACCGGCAGGTTTGCTTTTCGCTGGCGCAAACTTTTCAGAACCGCCAGCCCATCAATCCCCGGCAGGTTCAGATCAAGTACCACCAGATCGTAGTCAAACTCCATCGCCATCGAACGGCCTTGGTTCCCTTCACTGGCAACATCCACTGCATGATGTTCCGCTTCCAGCCCTTTCCGTATAAAACTGGAGAGTGCCGCATCATCTTCCACAATAAGAATTCTCATGAGCCTCGTCTAAGTCGCTCAACCCTTAACCGATTCTCATTCTCAACGTACTTATCCCATCACACAAGATAACCAGCCCGTACAAAGGGTCGTATCTCCGGAGGCAGAACAGAAAATCGCAACCTAGCAAGATGGGTTCGTGTGAGAAGTGTTTGTGTGAGAAGTGTTTGTGTGAGAAGTGTTTGTGTGAGAAGTGTTTGTGTGGTGACGGAGCTCTGCCCCGTCCAGGCGAGCGCAGCTCGCCGATTGTCAAACTTTGTTAAGCGCCCAGCGCAGCCCGAATCGATTCGACAATCCCACCCGCCAGCCGATTCATCAGCTCCTGCGACTCCGCTTCAATCATGACCCGCGCCAGCGCTTCGGTGCCGGAATAACGCACCACCACGCGCCCATTGCCATCAAGTTCCCGCTCAGCAGCCGCAATCGCCGCTTGCACCGCGGGAATCTCTTTGAAAGGAGTCTTCTGCCGCACCCTCACATTCCGAATCGTCTGCGGAAACACCTTCAAATCGCCCACCAGATCGGCCAGCGATTTGCCAGTCCGTGCCATAATCTCCAGCACACGAAGCGCTGTCAGCAACCCGTCGCCCGTAGTCGCCTCGCCATCGCGAAAAAGGATGTGGCCCGACTGTTCGCCGCCCAGCGTAGCCCCGACGCGCTGCATCTCTTCCAGCACATACTTATCGCCCACGTTGGCACGCAGCATTTGAATGCCGGATCGTTTGAGCGCCAGCTCCAATCCCATGTTCGACATGGTCGTCGCCACCACAGTGGCCTTTGCAAGGGTGCCGCGTGCCTGCATTTCACGCGCCGCCAATAAAAGAACAGCATCTCCATTCACTACTCGCCCCTGAGCGTCGCAAAAAAGCGCGCGGTCGGCATCGCCGTCAAAAGTAACGCCCACATCGAAATGCTTCTTACTGCCAGCGGCATTATTTTCGGCAACAAATCCAGCCACAGTTTCCGGATGCAGCGCACCGCAGTTCTCATTAATATTCTGTCCATCAGGAGCGACGTGCAGAAAGGTCGCGTCGATCCCGAGCGCGCGAAACAGTTCCGGAGTTTCCGCCGCCGCTGCGCCATTCGCGCAATCGGCCGCCACGCACAGACGGCTCAAGTCGGTCGAAACATTGCCCGCCAGCCAGCGCACGTAAGCGTACCGCAAAGCCTCCTCTCCGGGAAGGCTCGAAATTTCGCTAGAACCTTCAGGAGTTGAATCCGGCGCCGGCGCCGCATCCACTTGCAGCAGCGCAAAAATCTCTTTTTCAATCGCCAGTTCGCGCGCGTCCGGCAGCTTATAGCCATCGCCGGAAAAAACCTTGATCCCGTTATCCGTCCAAGGATTATGCGAGGCCGAAATCACGATCCCCGCATCGAACCCCTGCGACCGCGCCAGAAACGCGACGCCCGGCGTAGTGATCACTCCCGCGCTGCGTGTTTCCACGCCCACCGACGCCAGCCCTTGCAGAAAGCGATCGGCGATCCATTGACTCGATGCCCGCGTGTCCTGTCCAATCACCACCCGCGCCTTGGCATTGACGCGCACCAGATCGTGCCCCAGCGCCCGCCCAATCCAATAAACACTGTCACGCGTCAGCGGAAATTCCCCCGCCACGCCCCGAATCCCGTCTGTACCGAAAAGTTGTCTGATTTGCGTCATGCAAGGCTTGGGAAAGAAAGCGACTCCTTATTTTTTCTCGTCTCCCGAACCTTTCATGATAACCGTCACGCGAATCGAAGAGGGGTGTGCAACTTGGATCAACGGATCGGTAACGTAGGCGTGCGTCACAAATGCGGCCCGCGTCATCACTCCACTAGCGTCGATCGGATCGGTGATTGCTGCGTCCACAGCTTCGACACGGCGGCGAGGGCCCGTGATCACGACACTTGGCGGATCGGCGATCACTTGCGCCACGCGCAGCCCGCTCGCGAAATTCCCCGTCACGCGCGGTTGAACATCGATTCTCCGCGTCGCGCGCTCATCGAAAGAAAGCTGGAACTGTCCAGGAATGATCTGTACGACTTCCAAATCTTGCGGCACATGAATTTCCCGCCCGGTCAAATCGAAAGTCCTTTCTCCCGGATGAACCGTGGTCAGATTAATCTCCGCGTGCACGTCCGCCGCCTGCAACCGATGAATCACACGCTCCGGCCCCCGTACACGAATCTGCACCTCAGTGGAATTGGCGGAATCGATCTCCAGATTATTGGGAAGATTCTGGAACTCAATCGGAACCCTCACTTCGACTTCGGCAACGGGATCGCGCGCCACTGCCAGCCACAAACCAACCGCGAGCAACAGGGAAACGATCTTGAGTCCGATATTGTGTACGAAAATGCGGTGGAAAAAACTGCGCTGCGCCAGGCTCGGCATCGTCAGTCATCCCTCCCTGCATCCTGCCTGCGGGAAAACTGCGAACTAGGCGGCTCTTCTTCGACAAAGCTTTCCTCCACCGCGGTCGGCAGCGTGGGCGAAGGAGCATAGCGCCGCAGCAAAGCACTCAATCGTTCGCGCAGACGCTCTACCGTCAGTTCGCGTTCAATGCTTCCCGCCACCGCCATGCTGATCGTGCCTGTCTCTTCAGAAATGATGACGGCGACCGCATCAGTCTCTTCCGTGATCCCAATCGCCGCGCGATGACGCGTCCCGAGCTGAGTCGAGAGCACAGGATTCATCGACAGCGGTAGAAAACAAGCGGCCGCCGCGATGCGGTCCCGCTGCACAATCACCGCTCCATCATGCAGCGGAGCACTTGGACGAAACACCGTCGCCAGCAGGTCATACGACAGCCGAGCATCGAGCGCAACGCCGCTTTCGATATAAGTGCGCAGACCAATCTCGCGTTCGATAATGATCAACGCGCCCGTTTGATTCTGCGAAAAAAGATTCGCCGCTAAAACAATATCGTCGTAAACGTCGGCCACCGAACTCGAAGTCCGCATCAGTGAAATGCGGCTCCCCAGATTGGCGAGTGCGTGCCGGATCTCCGACTGAAAAACAACGATGAGCGCAAAAACAACATACGGCAGCAGTGTGCTGAGCAGCCAGTTCAGCGTCCGCAGTTCGCCCAGCCGCGCAAAATAAAAAGCCAGCCCAAGCGTAGCCACTCCAACCAGCATGGGAGCAGCTCGCGTGCCTCGCACCAGCACCAGGAATTGATAGATGAGAAACGCGACCAGCAGAATGTCGATGACCGAGATGACCGAGATGTGTGGCCAGGCCAGCGACGCTGTCACTCTATCCTCACGTCGAGTTCAATCGAAACTAGTTAAACCGCAGGTTCAGTTGAACTTCATTCTAATGCAGTGCACCTAATACACTGCATATCTCGGGCATTTTCCCCGTGCACTATTACTAACGAGGCTCGTCAGATTCCATTTTTCCCCGCTCGGTTGCCGTGACCCGCGCACGTACGCGCCCCCGAGCCAGACGCGCCGACATCTCGTCGCCCGCCTTAAGTCCCGTCGCATCCTTCACCAGCTGACCCTTAGCATCGAATACCAGCGCGTATCCGCGATTCAAAATCGCCACTGGAGAAAGCGCCTCCAGGCTAGCAGTCTGCCGATCCAGCGCACCTCGGCTCTCCAGCAATCGCCTGTGCGTGGCCGCCGCCAGATTCGTAACTTGCGCCTCCAGTTGCTGCCTTATATGAGCTAACCGACGTCGCGCGTCATAGTGCCGGACCGCCGCCGCAACATTTTCGCAGCGCCGATGACATCTCTCCAAAAGCTGCCGCTCGGCCTTTTCCAGCCGAAAGCGCTGCTCATCCAACCTCTGCTGCCGCCGATGGATGCCGTCCATCATGCGCGCAAACGCCCCATGCCGTGCCCGCTCCGTCAACTCCTGACGCGCCATCAACAGCCGGTAGCGCACCGCCCGCTCCAGCCGCCGATATAAATCCTCCGCCTGCGCTTCAATCTCCTGCCGCGACCGGATCACCAGTTCCGCCGCCGCCGAAGGCGTTGGCGCCCGCAGATCGGCAACAAAATCCACGATCGTAAAATCCGTCTCGTGCCCAATCGCCGAAATCACCGGAATCCTGGAATCCGCAACCGCCCGCGCCAACCCTTCATGATTAAAACAAGCCAGATCTTCAGCCGACCCTCCCCCGCGAGCAATAATGATGACCTCAACCGCTTCGGATTGTTTGCGACGCGAGTCCCGATGCCGCTGTTCCTTAAGTTGCCCCTGATTATGCTGTTCCTTATTAAAGTGTCGCAGCCCAGCCATAACCTCGCCCGCAGCCGCATCTCCCTGCACCTGCGCTGGATAAATCACCACATTCGCCGAGTGATGCCGACGCGCCAATATGTTCAGAATGTCCCGCAGCGCCGCTCCTTGCGGAGAAGTGATAATCCCAATTCGCTGCGGCAAAGGAGGAATCGCCTTTTTGCGCGCCGCGTCAAACAATCCCTCCGCCTGCAATCGCGCCTTCAACTGCTCAAACGCCAACTGTAGAGCGCCCGTGCCCTTCGGCTCCATGAATTCAGCGGAGATCTGCAACTCCCCGCGATCTTCGTACACCGTAATGCGCCCGCGCACCGTAACCTGCAACCCGTTCTCCGGACGAAACCGCAACAACTTAGCCGACGAACGAAACATCACCACCCGAATCTGCGCCGCTTCTTCCTTCAAAGTGAAATACAAATGCCCCGAATCCGGAATCCGCAGATTAGAAATTTCCCCTTCCACCCAGCAATCCGAATACTCGCGCTCAATGTGCGACCGCACCGCCGAGACCAAAGCCCGCACCGTCCAGACACGCCGCTCCGGAGGCCGAAAATGAAACCCAAGTTGGTCCGTCATTTCCATAAAATGTCTTCCTGAGCGAAGCCGAGCCAGACGTAAAGCGGATGGCCGGACGCAGTCGAAGGATCCCTACACCCTCCCCCACTCTCACTTTCACCCAAGGCTGTTCACCGTACTTTTGCTGATTGAATTTCAGATCAAAGCACTACCGCTTAATCCGCCCAAGCAAAAAAACAACAACCGAAAGCACCACACTAATCAAAATGGACGTCGCCAGCGGAAAATAAAAGGTAGTATGCTTGCCCCGATACAGAATATCCCCAGGCAGCCGTCCCAGCGGCAATCCGGTCCGCCCCACCAGCAGGACGATCCCCCCAATCACCACCAGGGCCACGCCAAGAATCACCAGCATCCGTCCCAGTTCCGCCATGCTTCGAGTTTAATCCCACTTTAACGTAAGCCAAATCTGATGCGTCCAAGCCCCGGCAAATACCCTCTTGACAGCAAATCCATATTTCTGCAATTATCGAAACATGAAGACAGGAAACATGAAAACAGGCCAAGCGAAGAAATCAGCCGCGCAAGTCGCCAAATACGCCGACATGTTCTCGGCCATGGGCACAGAGCCACGACTACGGATCATGCAATTCTTGTTGTCCGCCCACCCCGAAGGTCTCGTCGTCGGTGAGATTCAGGAAGAGTTAGATATTCCAAACTCTACTTTGTCGCATCATCTCGACAAGCTCAAAGCGGAAGACCTCGTCCACGTGCAAAGAGAAAGTACATTTCTCCGCTATACCGCAAACACCGAGGCACTCCAGGAGCTACTTCAGTTCCTGTATGCCGAATGTTGCACTCGTAACAAAGCTGTAAAGCCCGAAGAGATCGTTCAAATCTGCAAGTAGGAGAAACGACATGAGTAGCCCGAACATCAAGGAAATCGTCAAAGAAAAATATGGCCAGGCAGCCTTGCGCGTGAGCACCGGCGGCAGTTCTTGTTGCGGAGCGACCGCGAGCAGCGGCTGTTGCGACCCGATCACGTCCAACCTTTATGACTCATCCCAAGCCCAGCAAATTCCTGAAGAAGCCCTGCTGGCCTCGCTCGGCTGTGGGAATCCAACTGCGCTGGCAAAGCTAAATCCGGGAGAAATCGTTTTGGATCTCGGCTCTGGCGGCGGTATCGACGTTCTTCTTTCCGCGAAGCGAGTCGGCTCAACCGGCAAAGCCTACGGCCTCGACATGACCGACGAGATGCTCGCATTAGCCAACGAGAACAAGCGCAGAGCCGGAGTCGAAAACGCCGAGTTCTTAAAGGGTGAAATCGAACACATCCCGCTACCGAACAACTCTGTGGATGTCATCATCTCCAATTGCGTCATCAACCTTTCGGCGGACAAAGACCGCGTATTGCAAGAAGCCCTTCGTGTCTTGAAGCCCGGCGGACGCTTTGCCGTGTCCGATGTAGTAACCCGTGGCGAGATTCCCGCTGAGGTTCGCAAGAGCGTGCTGCTATGGGTTGGTTGCGTTGCGGGAGCTCTCGAAGAAAACGAATATCGCAACAAACTGGCGTCTGCTGGATTCGAGAACATCGAAATTGAACCGACCCGAGTCTATCGCGTAGACGATGCTCGCGAGTTCCTTGCCGGCCAAAACATCGACGTGGATGCCATCGCCCCACAAGTAGACGGCAAAATTATGAGTGCCTTTGTGCGCGCTATAAAGCCCGCGCTGTAAAGCCCGCGTCGTAAAACCACAGCCGTGAGGAAACAACATGCATTACAACGTCTTGTTCCTATGCACAGGAAATTCAGCCCGCTCCATCATGGCCGAAGCCATCATGAACTATAAAGGACGGCCCAACTTCACCGCCTATAGTGCGGGGAGTCACCCCTCAGAAACCGTTCGACCGGAGGCCCTCGTGCAGTTGGAAAGCGCTCATCTGCCCACGGCCGGTCTCCGCAATAAAAGTTGGGAGGAGTTCTCAAAACCTGACGCTCCCAAACTCGATTTCGTCTTTACTGTCTGTGACAACGCTGCGAAAGAAGTCTGCCCGATATGGCCCGGCCAACCTCTCACAGCTCACTGGGGAGTATCCGATCCGGCCGCGGTCAGCGGAACCGCAAACGAAATTGAGCGTGCCTACCGAGATGCCTTCATGATTCTGGAACGTCGAATCAGCCTGTTCCTTAGCCTGCCTCTGGCTACCATCGGCAAGCTAGCAATCAAGCAAGAGATCGACAATATCGGCCAATTCAGGATCGGCCCATTGAAGATCGGTCAGCAATGAAATTCAACCTACTCGCTCGAATGACAGCAGAGTTTGTCGGAACCGCATTCCTCGTTGCCGCCGTGATCGGTTCCGGAATCATGGGCGAGCGACTGTCTGGCGGAAACGTTGCCATCGCCTTGCTCGCGAATACGATTGCGACGGGCGCGGTCCTGGTCGCTCTCATTCTCACTCTCGCGCCGATTTCAGGCGCGCATTTGAATCCGGCTGTGACGCTCGCAGATGCAATCGAGCATGGGATTTCTTGGCCCGAAACGCTGGCCTACATCGTAGTGCAGTGCGTAGCAGGGGTTGTAGGTGCAATCATCGCTCACCTGATGTTCGGATTGCGCTGGTATTCCTTTTCCTCGCATCCCAGGCACGGATCGTCGCTCATTCTGAGCGAGTTCGTGGCGACCTTCGGACTCCTGTCGGTGATCTGGGGTTGCTCGCGCCTTAGACCGTCAGCGGTGCCTTACGCTGTTGCCAGCTACATCACGGCCGCGTATTGGTTTACAGCGTCCACGTCCTTCGCAAATCCCGCGGTGACTATTGCTCGCGCGTTATCTGACACGTTCGCCGGGATTCGACCCGCCGATGTTCCTCTCTTCATTGCGGCACAACTGGCCGGAGCCTTCGCCGCAACCATCTTGTTTCGCTGGCTCATTCCGAACTTGCGATTGGATGCTGAGGACTAAAGCCTCTTAGTGGCCGTCTTATAGCCGGGTGCCCCATTCATCGCGTTCTTTGCCATGAGTGGGATTCCGCTGCCGCATAAAGCTAGGGGTTTGCCACAAAGCTGACGAGCCATCAACTGATTGCTCACCCAGTGTGTAGGGTATTAGGTTTTAGAACCTTTCATCACAATCAACCTGTGACCGCATTTTGGCATCCCCGTAAATGTTGTCATCCTGAGCGAAGCGAGGGACCTCATGCATTGCGAATTCAGACACCTAGGCGCGTACTAAAATGCCGGGTGCCCCATTCATCGCGCACTTTGCGATGAGTGGAATTCCACTGCCGCGGAAAGCTAGGGGGTTTCCCACAAAGCCGACAAGCCGTCGATTGATTGCTCACCCACTGAGCACGGTATTAGGTTTAGAACCTTTCATCTATTTGGAAATTATACGGCTCGTCTAAATTTGAACCATGACGATTCTCGAAACCCCTCGCCTAAATTCTCCGCGAATTCACTCCAGAAGACGCCGCCGCCCTATCCCAAATCCTCTCCGACCCCGAAACCATGCGCTTCTACCCCGCTCCCTACGACCAAGCTGGAGTCGAGCAATGGATCGCCCGCAGCCGCCAGCGTTACCAAACCGACAGAGTAGGCCTCTGGGGCATGGAATTGAAAACGACCCCAGAATTAATCGGCGACTGCGGCATCGTCCTGCAGCAGGTCGAAGCCGAGCGCCTCTACGAAATCGGATACCATCTCCGCCGCGACCTCTGGGGACAGGGCCTAGCCACCGAAGCCGCCATAGCCTGCCGCGACTGGGCCTTCGCAAACCTGAAAACCGACCGCCTAATATCCCTGATCCGCCCCGAGAACCTTCCCTCACGCCGAGTCGCCGAACGAGTGGGTATGACCATCTGGAGAGAAGTGAACTGGCACGGCCTCCATCACTATGTCTATTCCATCGAAAAGGATTTCAAAGACTGCAAGTAAAGCATTTTGTCGCGGATGGACCCAACCGGCAAACAACCACTTCACGGGCGTGCGCTAAACTCAAAGAAGAGCTGCCCGACGCATGCGCAAAGCCACAATCCTGTTCAATCCAAACTCTGGCCCCCGCGGAAGAAAGCGGGACGTAGAGCTCGACCATGCCATTGGTATCATCCAATCGGCCGGAGTTCGCACCGAACTTACCGTTTGCCGTTCCAGCCAGGAAGCCACCGACAACGCCCGCTGCGCTGTGGCCGCCGGCAGTGACACCGTCTTTGCCTGCGGAGGCGATGGCACCATCCACGACGTTATTCAAGGATTAGCCCGCACGCCCGTCGCGCTCGCCATTCTGCCGTTCGGCACCGCGAATGCTCTTGCCCACGATCTGGCGATCCCGCTGCGAGCCAGTGCAGCCGCACAAGTCGCTGTAAGCGGCAAAGTCCGGCGCATCCCTTTGGGCCATATCGAGTATCAGAATTTTTCCGGCCATTCCGCCGCGCGTTACTTTACCGTCGCCGCAGGAATCGGCGTAGACGCACATTTGTTTTACAAACTGACCGCGGAACTGAAGAAGCGCTCCGGCATGGCCGCCTATTACCTCAAAGCCTGGCAATTGTGGGCAACGCATCGCATGCGCCGCTTCGAGGTCGAGTACGCCAATGGAAACGGTCTAAGTCAGCGCGCTTTGCTGACTGAACTTCTAGCGGTAAGAATCCGTTTCTTCGGAAACATTCTGCGCGAACTGGTCCCCGGAGCTTCGCTAGACCGCAGCGATCTGCGAACCGTGATGTGCCGCACCGCGAGCCGCAATGCCTACATACAGTACGTCGCCGGAGCGCTAATCGGCCGGCAATGGAATATCGAAGGCATCGATCTGGTGAACTGCTCGGAAGTCACCTGCAAATTGCCGGTGGAGCGCCAGGCGTTCCCGCCCGGCCACGATCATAGTCACGATGATAATAGTCACGATCATGGTAATGACGAAGACAAAGATGCAGACAACGTCTACGTCGAGGCCGATGGCGAATTACTAGGCCGCCTGCCCGCCCGCATGACAATGGTTCCCGACGCACTGTCACTGGTCGTGCCAGCCGTCAGCAACTAAGAACCAGAAGTGGAGCGCCCCGCTCAGCTTCGCACCGCGCAATACTGTGTTATAAATCGCACATGCCGAGCGCTCGCCAAGGATCGATTCGTCTCTTTCGTTTCTCAGGAATTGACGTATTCCTGCATTGGTCCTGGTTTGTCGTCGCAGTCTACGAAATCCAGAGCCGAAACGGCAGATATTCCTCCATCACCTGGAATGTGCTCGAGTATCTAGCCCTGTTTCTGATCGTGACGCTTCACGAGTTCGGCCACGCGCTCGCCTGCCGCCAAGTTGGAGGTCAGGCAAACCAGATCGTCCTCTGGCCCCTCGGCGGCGTGGCCTATGTGGACCCGCCGCAGCGTCCCGGCGCGACGTTGTGGAGCATAGCCGCTGGACCGTTGGTGAATGTTGTGCTCTTCCCAGTTTTGTGGGGACTCGTCCTGTTCAGCCGATCGCTCGGTTGGGCCGCGACCATGCCCGATCTCTATCGTTTGCTGGGAACGATCTTGTGGATCGACGTGGGCCTGCTCGTTTTCAACATTCTGCCCATCTATCCGCTCGATGGCGGCCAGATCCTTCGCTCGCTGCTCTGGTTTGTGCTGGGACGCGCTCGAAGCTTGATGGTAGCCACGATCCTCGGCTTGATAGGCGTTGTCGGCTTCATCGGTCTTGCCTTCTGGGAGCAGTCCATCTGGCTTGGTGCGATTGCCGTCTTCATGCTAATGAATTGCTGGAGCGGATTGAAACACGCGCAAGCATTATTAAGTTTCGCAAAGTTGCCGCGTCGTGACGGCTATGCATGCCCAGCGTGCAAAACCCCGCCCCCAATCGGCGACTTCTGGAAGTGCGGACGGTGTGGGCAGCCCTTCGACATCTTCCAGACTCAGGGCGTCTGCCCCCACTGTGCGACAAATTTTGCGGCTACGAAGTGCTTGGATTGCGGCACAGTGCATCCCGTCAGCGAGTGGGTTGTTCCCGCGATAAGCGCGAGTTCCACACTTCCCGCTTACAAAATCTAACTTCTTCACTTCAGCATTGCTCGCGAATCCAGCTAAACTCTATTGAGCTCACTTGGAACCCGTCACTCACTTCTTATTCGGCGCCGCCATTGGCCGTGCCGGACTCAATCGCAAAACGGCGCTAGCCACTGCCACCTTAACTCTGGCTGCCGAAGCTCCCGATCTCGATGTCTTCAGCCGCTTCGGCGGCTCCGCGTTCGGCTTCAATCATCACCGCGGATTCACTCATTCGTTCCTAGGCATCCCGCTGGTAGCCGCCGCAGTCGTTGTCTTCATCTACGTTCTCTGGCGTCTGCGCGGACGCAAGACGCGCAATCCTAACCTTCCCCCACGCTGGGGATTGCTCTTCGCCTTCGCCTGCCTCGCCGGCCTCAGCCACCTTCTCCTCGACTTCACCAACAACTACGGAGTGCGTCCCTTCTGGCCATTTTCCGAACGCTGGTACTCTTGGGACATCGTCTTCATCTTTGAGCCCGTGATCTTCGTTGTTCTGCTCCTGGGCCTGATCCTCCCCGGACTTTTCTCGCTCATCCACGAAGAGATCGGTGCTCGCAACAAAGGCCCGCGCGCCAAGCCAGCCGGAAGACTAGCCGCGACTCTCGCCCTGCTCGGCGTCTTCGCGTGTTGGGGAGTTCGCGACTACGAGCACCGCCGCGCCGTAGCCGCACTCGAGGCGCGCAATTATCAGGGAGCCGACGCGTTTCGCGTTTCCGCGTATCCATATTGGGTCAATCCGTTCCGCTGGCATGGCGTGGTAGAAACTCCCGCTTTCTTCGCGACCATGGACGTCGATTCACTAACGCCCGAAGTCGATCCCGAAGCCCAAATGCAGATTCACTACAAGCCCGAAGAAACTCCGATCACGCTAGCCGCCAAGAAAACCTATCTCGGACGCGTGTATCTGAGTTGGGCGCAATATCCCATCACGGAAACTGAAGAACTCCAAAACAATCGCATCGAGAACGCCCGCGCCGCCTATGTCGTGCGCTTCCGCGATCTCCGCTACGATTATCCGGAGAGTCCCGCACGCGCTACGCTCAGCGCATTCGTGTTGCTGACGCGCGATCTCCAAGTAGTGGACGAACACTTCGGAATGAGAAATACGAACGCGAACGCCAAGTAGCTTTTCCGGCGGAGAGCAATAAATTCACCCGCCCTTGACCGGCAGCATCCGCTCGCGCAACAATCCTAATTGACGCTCAGAGTTGGCGATCATAGTTGACGCTCAAGTAGATGCTCAACAAGGTGGATTCATGCTGGCTTATGTATTTGTCATTTTTGCAGTCCTGGCGCGGATGCCGTTCATGCCGCATCCCTGGAATTTCACTCCGGTAGCGGCGGCGCTGCTTTATTTCGGCGCGCGCGGTTCGCGAAAGCAGCTCTGGGTGCCCTTTGTGCTGCTCGCCGCCTCTGACATTATCCTCACCAAATTCGTCTACGCGTATCCGCTTGCTTGGGATCAACTCATTGTCTGGGCTTGGTACGCGGCGATTCTATGGCTTGGCACCGGGTTGCGCGAAAACAGCAACTGGCTGCGGATCGGTGGCGCTGCGCTAACCAGTTCCGTCTCTTTTTTCGTAATTAGTAATTTCGCCGTCTGGGCATCTGGCACCATGTATCCTAAAACCATGTCCGGTCTCACGACCTGCTACGCTGCCGGCCTGCCATTTTTCCGCCATACGGCGGAAGGTGACATGCTCTTCACCGCAGTGATGTTCGGATTACCCGCAATCGTCGCC
This sequence comes from Terriglobales bacterium, assembly GCA_049674665.1. GTDB lineage: Bacteria > Acidobacteriota > Terriglobia > Terriglobales > Acidobacteriaceae > Acidiflorens. Next base: position 80,493 of record JBATZM010000101.1, on the reverse strand, counting down.
GCTGTCGCCCGCTCCAGCAACCGTCACGGCACGGCTTCAGCAGCATAGCTAACCGAACACTTACTTAACGATTATGAAGTGCGCAGGCAGAATACTTTCCTGCTGCGTCTTATTTCATGATTCGACGCTTTGCTCGACGCCACAACAACCAAGCCGCCGCCAGCGCCCCCACTCCCAGCACAATCCAAACGAAATGGTGAGCGAAGAGACTCGCTGTGAATGTCACAATCCCAGGGCCAAACCACAGCGTCAGCAGCGCCTCAATCAGGAAGCGCACGAACCGTCCCGCAAAAATCGCCAGCAGAAAATGGCCGAAATTCATCTCAAACGCCGCCGCCGCCAGCACCACAATCTTGAACGGCGTCGGCGGCGGCAACATCGCCGGAAACATCAGTGCCCAGAATTCATGTCGATCGAAGGACTCGTGAATCCTCTCGAAGCGCTCCGGCGACATCCGCTTACGCAATAGCACCTCGCCGCCGGTGTACCCGATAACGTAAATAACGATGCTTCCGAGCGCCGATCCAGCCGAGGCCAGCAGCACATACATCAGGAAGCGCGAGCGATCGTTGTAAACGTAGCCCACAAAAATCGCATCCAGCGGCATGCCCATGAACGACCCATCCACCGCTGCGAACGCAAGCATCCCCCACGGCCCCAGAGGGGCAAGGACATGTTTGATCCACTCGCCGTAGGCGTGAATAAAATGTTTGATTTTGTTCAAGTAGTAAGTTTACGCGAGACGTGAAAAGCCCCACGTCCCGGTCCGACTGAACGAGCGAGGCGCCCATCTTCGCACCACACTAATGCTCCGTCTTACCCGCAATCAACTCGAGCGCGTGTGGCAGTAAATCAATCACCGCCTCCAGTGATTCGACCGCACCTGCCGGACTACCTGGCAGATTCACGATCAGACTCGTTCCCCGAACACCGCACGCCGCGCGGCTCAGCGCCGCGAAGCGCGTCTTGCGCATTCCCTGCAATCGCATTTGCTCCGCAATCCCCTCCACCATCCGATCGCACACTGCAACCGTAGCTTCCGGTGTCACGTCTCGCGGAGCAATCCCCGTCCCGCCCGTGGTCACGACCAGCCGAGCCGACCGGCACAACTCAATCAGTTTTTCTTGAATCGCGGCACGCTCATCGGCGACCACGCTACGCAGCACTACTTGAAAATTGCGCCGTCCCAGCGCTTCCGCCACGGCTGGACCGGAGAGGTCCACCCTTTCGCCGCGCGAACACGAGTCGCTGACCGTCAACACCGCCGTCCGCGTTTTATCAGGTATTGCCGAATTATGCATCGAGGCATCAGGTGTCGAGGAGGACATCTTCACCCTCTGCCGCTGCGTCCCGCTGCGATTCATCCAGCAGCCGCAATCCTTCCATCAGCAGGCCCTGCGTATTCAGCGTCGTTGTTTCCTGTGTCGACTTGCCGTTGAAATCAATCTGGAAATTTCCTTCCGTCCAGCGCAGCACTTTGAACACCGCCGCGTCGCCGGTAATCGAGCCATAGACGGCGTGTTTGGCCTGCCCCTGGTTGAAATAGATCTCGCATTTCTCGTCGCCCTTGGTCATCGTAAGCAGGCAACTCTTGCGCCCCATCTCCAGCGATTGCACCAGGTCGATCACATTCATTTGCGACAAGCTGCCGCGCAGCACGCCATCGGTCGACGCCGCCTTGCTCAGCTTTTCCAGCGCGATCCTATCCACCACGCGCTTGATTTTGTGCGTGGCATCTTTCAGAAAGAAAGGCTTTTCCAGATAGTCTTCGATTGGATCCTGCATCGACAATCGTTCGCTGATGTCTGCCTTACTCGCCATCAGGATCACGGCGATCCCCGCCGTTGCCGGCCTGCTTTTCAGTTTTTCCAGCAACTGCCGCCCGTCCATCCCCGGCATGCGGTAGTCGCTGATCAACACGTCCGGCAAGTCATCAACAGCCTTCAAAAGCGCATCGGCGGCATCGGTCGCAACCGTGACCTCGCCCATCGTCGAAAGCGCCTGCTGCAGCATCCCCAGCACCATCGGATTGTCATCCACCAGCAATATTTTGACGTCGCTCGCCATAAATGAAATTCAGATCAATAAGGACAACTATTTTCGTTTGCCGCTTCTCTTGTAGTCTCCGCTCTTGCCCCCCGACTTCCGCTCCAGCACCACTTCCCGGATTTCGATGCCCTTATCGAGCGCCTTGCACATGTCGTAGACCGTCAGTGCTGCCACGCTGGCCGCGACCAGCGCCTCCATCTCCACGCCCGTCTCCGCCGTAGTCTTTACTTTTGTGGCAATAGAAACGCCATTCTCGCACACGCGTAAGGTCACAGCAATGTGCGACAACACCACCGGATGGCACATAGGAATCAACTCCGCCGTCCGCTTCGCCGCCATGATTCCGGCCGTCCGCGCTACCTCCAGCGGATCGCCCTTAGGATTCTTCGGCAGCGCCCGCACCACCTCCGGTGTCATCGCAACAAAGGCGCTCGCCTCCGCTTCGCGCGCCGTGCGCGCCTTCAACGACACATCCACCATGCGAGCCTGCCCCTGCGCGTCATAATGCGAAAGACGGCGCGAAAGCTGGGCAGGTTTTTTCGGCATCACCAACAGGTTATCGTACCCGCCCCACATCGTCGCGTCTTCATCGCATCAGCCTTCATCGCATCAACAACGAGACCCATTCTCCAGGCTCGATCCGCTCCCGATCCGGAGGAATCACAACATAGCAATTCGCCCGAGCCAGCGCAGCGATATCGCCCGAGCCCTGCCACCGCGCCAGCTCTACCTCACCATTTTCGAACTCTCCCGATAGCACGGCCGGAAGAAATCTCTTCAACCCAGTCTTTGTTCGTATCTCCGATTTCAGCCGGGCCCGAAGAAAGATCAATGGCTGTGGCGTCATTCCCGCTAACGCTTCAATCATCGGTCTCGCAAATAATTCAAAAGTCACCATCGTCGATACAGGATTCCCCGGCAACCCAAAAAAATACTTTCCGTGTGGCGCGGGCGCCCCCGCCCGCGTGCCAGTAGCGAAACCGCCGTCAGCGGAGGTAGAAGTGTCCGCGCCAAAGGAACCAAACACTACTGGCCGTCCCGGCTGAATTTCCGCCCCCGTAAAATAAAACTCCGCCTTTAACTCCCCAAGCACCTGCTCCACCAGATCGTATTTCCCCATGGAGACGCCACCGGTAAGCAAAAGAAGATCGCATCTCAATCCTTCTTCTATCAACGCCCGCAGCCGTCCCCGCTCATCCGGAGCGATCTCCAGCCGCACCGCCTCGCCCCCGGCATTCTGAACCTGCGTCGCGAGCGAGTACGAATTCGAGTTCCGTATCTGCGCCGGCCCTGGCGTAGCATCAATCTCTACCAGTTCGTCTCCAGTCGAAAGCACCGCCACGCGAGGCTTCCGAAATACATGCACCCGGCTCTTGCCCACCGAAGCCGCAATCGCGATCCCCGCGTGATCCAGCCGCCGTCCGCGATCCAACAGCATCTGTCCCGCTCGAGCTTCTGCTCCAAGCGGAACAAAATTCTCGCCACTGTTCACACCGCGCTGAATGTCAATGAATTTCCCGGCGAGGGTGCCATGTTCTGACGCGAGGGTGCCCCATCCTAACGCCGCGTTTTGTGCGGCGTTAGGATGGGAGCCCTGTGCGACCAAAGTATGCTCCACCATCACCACCGCGTCCGCACCCGCCGGCATCGGAGCCCCGGTCATGATTCCCACCGCCTGCCCGAGCCCGACGGAACACACCGCCGGGTCGCCCGCCTTCACTTCGCCCACCACTTCAAGCCGCGCCGGAACCCCCGTCAAGTCCGCCGCCCGCACCGCATATCCATCGCGAGTAGCTCGAGCAAAAGGAGGAAAATCGCGATCCGCCAGAATCCCCTCCGCCAGCACCCGTCCCAATCCCGCCAAAAGATCGACCGTCTCGATTTCAGCCGGAGACAAGCCAGCCGCATGCCGCTCGACCACGTGCCGAGCCCCTTCAAAGCTGACAATTCCCGCCGTGGAAGCAGTGGAGGACATGCACGGATGATACCCCGCCTGCTTCTTAGCGGGCCACAGTTCAAGCGGGCTCGCAAGAACTCGTCTGCATCACCCAATCGAGGGTGCCCCATTCTTGCGCGTTCTGTGCGCAAGAGTGGGATTCCACCGCGACGTATCCGTTGGGTTTTGTACAGCATGCGATTGGGACTTTTTTGTAGCAGCTGCCGGGTGCCCCATCCTAACGTCGCGCTTTTTGCGACGTTAGGGTGGGATTCCACGGCAATGTCCCGTTTGGGATTTCTCTCGAGGACATGAGGAATCGCAGCGGCAACAAAATGGCCGAAAATTAAAGTTACAGCCTCTGAGTCTGGGACCACCTATGAATCATGCACAAGCAAGAAAACGGGAAGGGCACGACTTCAGTCGTGCCGTTAAGCCGTTGAAAAAATTGCCCATTGGCAATCGCTCGCCAAACTGGCAGGCATTTCTGGACTAGCGGAGAAGTAAACCCACCTTAGCGTGGGTATAATCCACGCAATGGCCGGAGGAAATCCAATCTGGGAGACGTGGCTTGTATCGTTCCTCAGCGGAGGGACTTGCAGGTGGCAGCGTAAGCGCATTGATCAATCGCTGGTTCCACTGGCGCGATATGCGGATTAAGTTCTACCCGATCCTCAATGACATTCATAGTGCATACGTCATTCGCTTCCAGAATCCGCGAGATCGCTTTTTGGTGCAGGTAGTTGGAGATGAACCTAGGCCGGAGAATCGGGAGTTTATAAATCACCGCTCCAACTTCATCGTCTCTGATCTGATTAAGTTCAACGAACTTAAAGAGGTTCGCAAACTGCGGAAGGCGATCATAGATAATCAGTTGACGGAGCACAGGCTTTCCGGTGTCCTCACGAAGCTAGACCTTGCGCCGGAGCAGCAAGCTATGGAGCAATGCCTCAGAACGCTTCACAAAAAGCTGAAGATCGACTAAGCACGGACAGGCTACTTGCACTCCCAAATCGACTTCCCCGAATCCACGTCCATTGATGCGACGCAGTTTCTGGTGAGCTGAGGGCGGATGATCCCCGAGGCTCTCCGGAACTTGACGTAGCCGGACAGATGGCGGTCAGAGTCCTTGATCAAGGCAACCTGCTGTACCTCGAAACCCTGATCTTCATAGTGGGACTTGATGTCCGCCTGAGCACGTGTCACATCGGCTTCACTGAAAACTTTAGGGACGGGTTGGGGCGCGGCGGCTTGGGTGTTGCTGTTGCAGCCGACACAGGCCAGAAGAACTCCAACGCATAGAAACAATGACTTCATAGCATCCTCGCAGATTGACAGTTGACTATGCCCTTTGGTGACGTCGCAAGTTACGGATGTAATTTATGACTTTGCTGGCGCTTGTAGCCTGTTGCGGTTCAGTGGAGAATTCGTGACACGCGCCAAATCATCACAAAAGTGATGTGAGCGCAATCACTGCAAACCCCTCCGAAACATGAGAACGTAGTTTGTAGGTACGCCCAGGTGCACTCCGCGGATGGCGCATGCCGAACGCCGTCGTCTCCCGCGAAATAGGGTTATTTGACATGAATATTCGCAAGGAATCGCCCATCGGCACGAAGGCTAAGTATCTGATTACAAAGGGCTACAAATTCGGTTCGCGACATAACTCGTTTATTTTGAATATTTTGGAGTTAAGTATCGATTTATCTGTACGTTAGCGAGAAATAGGGGGGAGGGGGGGCACCCCCACGAATTTGCGCCGCGAATGCCACCTACCGAGCTAATTCCGCAGCCCAGCAAAACGTATTCGAAGCGAGGTGCAGCTAAACACGAGATTGAATGTCAAACGTGAGAGTGCACTTACTGGCAACTGGGTACTGGCAACCGGTAACTGGCAACTGCCTTACCGAGCCAACTCCTGCCCCAGCACCGTCGCATTGCTGGCAAAACAAAGGCCGGTTTCCAGATCCACGAGCCCCGAGCGGACCAGCTTCGCGATCTCGCCATCAAAGTGCTGCATGCCTTCATTTTCGCTGGACTTAATCGCATCCAGCAGCGTGCGCCCCGGACGTTCGCCTTGTTCGACGCAATCGCGAGTGCGCGTATTGGATTTCAAGATTTCGACCACTGCGATCCGGTCGCCGCCGTCGTTGCGCGGAATCAGTCTCTGGGCAATGATGTAGCGAAAAGTTTTGGCGAGACGCTCGCGCGCCGATTGTTGTTCGCTGGCAGCAAATGTACCGATGATGCGCTCTATTGTCTTCGAGGCATCGACAGTGTTCATGCTGGATAGAACGAGGTGTCCGTTTTCAGCGGCTTCGAGAAGAATCTCCAGCGTCTCTCGATCACGGATTTCGCCAACCATAATCACCCGTGGTGCCTGGCGCAATGCTGCCCGCAACGCCAAGGAGAAATTCGGAGCGTCACTATGCACCTCGCGCTGATGTACCGTCGATTTCTTGTGCTTATGCAGAAACTCAATCGGATCTTCAACTGTCAGAACGTGATAGCAGTGCTCGCAGTTGATACGGTCGATCAGCGCGGCCAGCGTCGAAGACTTGCCCGATCCGGTTCCACCAGTCACCAGAATGATCCCATTCCGCACCTTAGCAGCCTCTTCCAACTGGGCAGGCAGGCGAAGCGAACTAAAAGTCGGAATGACCGTTGGGATCACGCGCATTACGATCGCGCAACTTCCACGCTGAATAAAGACATTGACGCGGAACCGCGCCATTCCCGGCAATCCGTAGGAAACATCGCACGAACCCTGCTCGCGAAGCGTATTGATGGCCTGCTTGTTGGTGCCGATCAGATCGGCCGCGATGCGGCGAGTGTCATCAGCAGAAAGGGTGCTGCTGCCGGAGATTTCCACCGCCGTGAGTTGTCCGTGAATCTCAACCTGAGGTGGTCGCCCCGGCGAAAAAATCAGATCGCTGACTTTATCGGAAGCACGCAACATCCCGGCCAGCAGAACCGACGTCGGTATCGCGCCCGTTCCGCTAATGCCCTCAAAGGCAATTGCGATCGGGGAATTCCCCGGAGCAGCCATTCCATACACTCCCAATTATCGGCATTGACACCACAGGGGAGAAGCGCTGTCTAGCAGGTAAACCTATCCAATAAATGTAACTCGGATGTAGGCAGGAGCGAAGGACAAGTAGGTCAACAACCTAGGTAACTTAAAGGCCAATCAAAAGTAAAAGAGCGGCTCTTTAGGCCGCTCTTACGCGCTTTTTGCAGATCCGGAGAACGAAACTGGGCCTGGCTGAAGTTATTTCTTTATTTTGCCGGTTTTTTCTTTCCGAAGCCCGTTTCCACCGGCGCACCGATGCTTGTCAACAGATCTTTCGCTCCTTGCGCAAACCGGCCATTCGGCTCAAGCTCAAGATATTTCCGAAACGCCTCGGCCGTCCCAGGAGGCGCAACTGCCTTGCCGTCCTTACCAATAGTTTCTTTACCGATCAAATTGATGCCCTTCTGGTAGTAAGCCTCAGCCTTGGTCGGATCGGCGGCAATCACTTTGTCGAATACCACAATGGCTTCATCGACCTTGCCGGCATTGGTCAATACAGCGCCCTCGTTGAACAGGTAACCAGCCGCGTGCGCGGGATCCAATTGAATCGCCTTGTCGTAGGCAGCTATGGCTTCATCGACCTTGTGGGCCCTCTGATAAGCATCCGCCAGGTTGTTATAGTAAGCGGCCGTTTTCACATTATTGTCAGGGTCCTTCTGGGCCTGTTCCGAGGCGCCGCGCAGGTCAATCGCCTTCTGATAGTCGGCCGCAGCCATCTCGTAACGTTTCTGTTTTTCGGCAGGATCAGTCTGCTTGGTCGCCGACATGCGATAAGCGTCCGCAAGTTTGAACCAGATCAGATCGCGCGTGTTGTCGATCTGGTTGGCTTCATTCAAGGTAGTAATTGCGGTATCAAAGTCGCCGGCATCGGAGGCAGTCGCCGCGGCTTTGAGCTTTTCATTGAGTGTGCCAACGGTTTTCGTTTCATTTGCGGCTTTGGCCGCCTCCTCTTCCTTAGCTTTCGCTTGCTCAGGGGTCAAGCCCTGAGCTTGGGCTTGGGTGGCCTTTTCTTTCTTCAGATCGATGTCCTGATCGGTTTCTTCCAATCCCACGGGGATGCCGTTGAGGTTGAAGAGTTGCTTGCCATCCTTACTCAGCTTCACGTTGTACTTGCCGGGCACGATGCCGAGCGAGAAATATTCGCCCTTGTTGTTGGTTTTGAGCTTGTAGCTATGGCCGGATTCGGTCGAAGTCCACTCCACGTCGGCCTGTGCGATCGGCTTCCCGTCGGAGTCTTTGCAAACTCCCTTCACAGTCCCCGTGGTTTGTGCCACCGCGAGTGGAGCAGACAGCCCCACAACGAGCACAAGCAGCAGGAGAAGGATGAAATGTTTCCTCATGATTTTGCCTCCCGGCATTTGCATCTGAATTTACTGAACCCTTTGTACTGGTTTCATTTCTTTGCAGTCGCTTCATAGGGCATCGCTTTAGCGATGCCGCCAGTTATCCGAAATCAGACGCCCTCTAGGGGCTGACATCCAACAGGCGATTTCTGAATACGCCTCTAACTTAATCGGCCTCGGCTTCCGCATACGGAATGGGATCTTCCGTACCCGCTTCGCGAAACGCGCGCTGGCGGAGCACACAGCTGTCGCAGACACCGCAGGCGCGATCCTCGCACTGATAGCATGACCACGTTAAATCGAATGGGGCATTCAGTTCAAGGCCAAGTCTCACAATCTCGGCTTTGTGCATCGCAATCAGCGGTGTCACCACGCGGATCGTTCCATCTTTGGTGCCCGTCTTCACTACCTCATTGAACGCTCGATAATACTCTGGCCGGCAATCGGGATAGCCGGAACTGTCCGGCTCAACCGCTCCGATATAAACTTTCTCTGCCCCCAGCACTTCCGCCCAACTGACCGCCACGGCAAGAAAATGCGCGTTGCGAAAAGGGACATAAGTAACGGAAACGCTGGCACCCGCGCTGTTGGCAGCGACTTGCGCCTCGGGAATAACCGCTTCTGGAACAGCAATCCTCGAATCGGTGAGAGCGGATCCGCCGATGGCACGCAGAGCTTCATTTCGCACCAGCAGCCGGTCCCGAATTCCAAGCCAGTCGCAGATGCTTTCAAACGACCGCCGCTCGCGCTCTTCGGTGCGCTGTCCGTAGCTGACATGGACGGCAGCGGCCGAATAATCGCGCGCCGCAAGCGCCGCACACACACAGGAATCCATGCCGCCGCTCAACAGAACTACAGCACGAATTCGGTTGGTGATTGAAGTCGAGGGCATGACCTGACCAGGAGGCACAGGGATCTCTTTCTTTTAATTTTATGACAGTCGAAGACTTTTCAGGGCTTCCTCGGGACGGAGTATTCGTCCCTACTCGTATCTATTCGTAGCGCAGACTTTCAACAGGATCAAGTTGCGAGGCACGAATGGCGGGCACAGTGCCAAACAGGATGCCGACCAGCGACGAGACCACAATCGCAATGATGGCAGAGAGGCCGGAAATCGGAATGCGGTACTCCGTGAAGTAGCGAACAGAGAAGGGGATGGCAAGTCCGATGATGATGCCAAGAACGCCGCCGATAAGCGAGATGAGAACCGCCTCGGAGAGAAATTGGAAACGGATCTCGCGATTGGTAGCGCCGACCGCCTTGCGGATACCAATCTCGCGAATACGCGCGCTGACAGTAGCGAGCATGATATTCATAATGCCGATGCCACTAACCAGTAGAACGATAAGCGAAACCGCGAGCAAAATCATAGTCATGGAAGTCGTTATCTTGTCGGCCATCGAAACCAATTGCGTCAGGTTCCTGACGCTATAAACGGATTCTGGCCGGTGGCGTGACTGAATGACCCGCTTGACCTGAGCCGTCACCGGCAGCACGGACGACGTATCGGCTGTCGAAAAGAAAATCTGCTTTACGGTGGGCGCTTCCTGAAAATAGCGGATTACGGTGTAGGGAACCAGCATCGTGTTCTCGGTCACCTCCGATTGCTCGAAGGTGTCCACCCGTTCGCGGAATATGCCGATGATGGTGAAGGGCAAACCGTTCAGCTTGACTGTCTTTCCGAGTGCAGCCTGTTCGGAACCGTAGAGTTGAATAGCCAGTTTCGGACCAATTACGCCGACCTTGTTGTGGGCCTGCGAATCCTCCTTGTCGAAGAACCGTCCGGAGAGAATGACCAGGTTACGAATCTGTTCGTATTCCGGATATACCCCCATAATCTGTAGGTCGCGCTCTTTGCCACCCCCCACCGACACGCGATCGTTCAGAGGAAGCACGGGCGAGGCAGCGACGATGCCGGCCACGTCACGCTGAACCGCTTCCATGTCTTGAATGGTCAGCCCGTCATTCACGTTATCGGCAATGCGTCCGCCGCCGCTTTCATATTCCGCATAGATCCAGTTCGACCCGATGGATTGAATCTCATTCAGAAGATACTGCTTGCCGGTGAGCCCGATGGTGGTTACCAGAATCAGTGAGGCGGTTCCGATCACCATGCCGAGCGCGGTGAGCGCGAACCGGATCTTGTTGCTCATGAACGTCTCGTAAGCGAAGCTGACGATCTCGCCGAGCGCGAGGTGAGAGCGTTCATTTTTGGGAGCGGTGGCGATGGCCGTGTCCATGCTGCTGGTTAGATGCTACGGGAGACTTTCGGGAGTCTGCAAGCGCTAACCCAGCTTCCGGCCTGCAGGTATTTTCTGATGTAATCTTTAATGTATTCATCGAGAAATGGATCACCACACTCTGAATTTCAAACGCGTTGTTGGCTTGCTGCTGCTGACCACCGTCGCGCTTCCGATTCATGGCTATCATCCCTACGCAGAAGACGCCGAGATTTACCTCCCCGGTGTTCTTAAAATTCTCAATCCCAGCTTGTTTCCGGCGAATGCCGAATTCTTTGGCGAGCACGCCGGCCACACTTTGTATCCAAACCTGATCGCCTTTTCGGTTCGAGCCGCGCACCTGCCATTGCCATGGGTTGCTTTTCTGTGGCATCTGATCTCCATTTTTCTTTTGCTGGCGGCAAGCTGGCGGATGGCATCGGCGTTATTCGAGTCAAAGTCGTTCGAGGATGAACTCGCACGCTGGGCCGCAGTTGCTTTGATGGCAGCTTTGCTTACCCTCCCCCTTGCCGGCACTTTTCTCTACATCTTCGACCAGTTCTTAAATCCACGAAACCTGGCAGCATTCGCGGCTTTGTTCGCAGTGGCCGAAGTACTGCACAAGAAGTACGGACGGACCACATTGTGGCTGGCATTTGCAGCCGCCATGCATCCCTTTATGGCGAGTTTTGCGATTTTATTTTGTGTGTGGCTCGTTTTGCTCGATCAATTTCATCCCCGATTCTTAGGATTTGCTTTCGCGCTTCCATTCGGCATTACATTCGAGCCTCCGCCCGCCGCCTATCACGAAGTCGCATTGCTTCAGCGCTCACACTACGTTCTGCGCTGGGAGTGGTACGAGTGGCTGGGAGTAATCGGCCCGGTTCTTCTCTTCTGGTGGTTTGGAAGTTGGGCGAGTCGGCGCGGCATGAAGAATTTGGAACTCGTATCAAGAGCGATGGTGCCGTTCGTCCTCGTAGCATCAGTGGCAGCGATTGGGCTCGGAATCTCGCCTCGCTTCGAAGCTCTGGCACGGCTCCAGCCCCTGCGTTGCATGGCATTGTGTTACATGGTTCTCGTAGTCGCGGGCGGCGGATTGTTAGGCCAATATGTACTGCAGCGTCACGTGTGGCGCTGGCTGGCGTTGTTCATACCGCTCAGTTTAGGAATGTATTTTGCGCAGCGCCAGGTTTTCCCTGCCAGCCAGCACATCGAGTGGCCCTGGACACAGCCACGCAACCAATGGGCGCAGGCATTTGAGTGGATACGCGACAATACGCCGGTGGACGCGCTGTTTGCGCTGAATCCCGCGCACATGGAACTCCCGGGCGAAGACGAGAACGGATTTCGCGCCCGCGCCGAACGCAGCATGCTGGCCGATCTAGTCAAAGACAAGGGAGCAGCTTCGATGTTTCCGCCACTCTCGGTGAAGTGGGAAGAACAAATCGAAGATCAGAAGAACTGGAAACAGCTTGGCAAAGAGGACTTTGAACATCTGCGACAGAAGTACGGCGTGAGCTGGGTGGTGGTGGAGCAGCCTGGTCCAACGCAACAAGGTCCAACAGGGCTCGACTGTCCTTATGAGAACTCAGCTGTGCGGGTGTGCCGGGTGAACTGAAAACGTGCTGTGAAAGCCAGCGGGCGCTTAGCGACGTGTGGTAGCCTTATTTAATCAGCGCATGGCGAATCCGATTGTAACCCCTGCAACTCGGCTGCTGTTTCCGTACGTGAAATGGTCGGCCCAGTTGCCCGCCCTGCGGCGGCAGTTCCGGGAAAATCAGCCCTATCCCCATGTGCACTTAAGAGAATTTCTAGACCCGGACGTGGCCGCTGAAATGGCCAGCGAGTTTCCAGACATGGCAACCGACGCCTGGACGCGCTACAAACACCAGAACGAAAACAAGCTGGGACTCGCGAAACGAGCCCTCTTCCCAATGCAGTTAGGCGAGGTGGTTGACGAGCTGAATTCGCCGGCATTTGTGCATTGGCTTTCGCAACTGACCGGCATTCCCGACCTGGTTTCGGACGACATGTTAGAAGGCGGCGGTCTCCACCAATCGACCACCGGCGGTTTCCTGAACGTGCACACCGACTTCAGCAATCATCACTACCATAAGCACTGGCGGCGACAGGTCAATCTGATTCTCTATCTCAACCCCAACTGGGATGAGCAATGGGGTGGCGCGCTGGAACTGTGGGACCGCGAGATGCGCCAGTGCGTAACGAAGGTACCGCCGCTATTCAATGAAGCACTGATCTTCCGCACCGATGAAATTTCCTACCACGGATTCCCTGATCCCTTGCGCTGTCCCGAAACCGAATCGCGCAAGAGCCTGGCCTTGTATTACTACACGATCGAGTCCGGCCCCGAAGTCAAAACGCGTTCCACAAACTATCGCCCGCGACCGGAAGATGGTCCGTTGAAGTCCAGCATGATCTGGTTAGATAAGAAGGCCGTTGATCTCTATTCGCAAGCCAAAGCGCATTTCGGGTTCTCGGATGAATTTGCCAGCAAGATTCTAGGCTTTCTTTCGCGTAAGCGCTGACCTAGTTCGTCTTCTCAATGCCGCTGGGAAGCCGTCGGCAACCTTCCCTCGTAGTAATCCTCAGAACCGTCCTCGAGAGTCTTTCCCTTTTCGCTGAAAATAGGGTTGTGGACGATTCCAGCGCGCTGCAGCGCGAACTGAATTGTCGTTTGCAGAACTTCGAGTCCATATCGCACGCTGCGACGGAAATTGATCGAAGATGCTTCCTCGAAATATTTCGTTGGGCAAGATACCTCGCCAATGCGGAATCCGAAATAGACGCATTGGGCGAGCATCTGATTGTCAAAAACGAAATCGTCGCTGTTTTCTCCAAGCGGCAGGCGGCTAAGCACTTCGCGGCTGAAGGCGCGATAACCCGTGTGATATTCCGACAGCTTGACACGCAAAAACATGTTTTCAAAAGCGGTGAGCAGCCGATTGGCGATGTATTTGTAAAGCGGCATGCCTCCGCGCAGTGCGGATCCACCAAGGATGCGGGATCCGAGCACAACGTCATAAACGTCATAAGCAATCATGCTCGCCATAGCGGTGACCAGCAGCGGTGTGTACTGATAATCGGGATGAACCATTATGACGACATCGGCGCCGGCGGCCAGAGCTTCGCGGTAACAGGTCTGCTGATTGCGTCCATAGCCATAGTTGCGGTTGTGGACAAAAGACTGCAAACCCAACTGGTGCGCGACTTCGAGGGTGCGATCGGAACTATGATCGTCGACCAGAATGCGGATATCGACCAAGTCAGGCAATTCCCGTACCGTAGTTTCCAGCGTCTTTTCCGCGTTATAAGCCGGAAACACCACGGCAATCCGTTTGCCGTTAATCATGTAGTTTTCCTCAGTGAGCTACCTGAATCATAAACGGAAACCAGGGCTTCTGCAGTGGAGTTCCGCAATTACGATGGGCTATAGAAGGAAACCCTCGCAAGCGCAAATAGGAAACCTCTAAGCGCGAAGATTTGCGGAGGTACTGTTGGTAAACTATCTTAAGAGATTTAGAAATATGCCTCGTACTCTGTTTGAGAAAATCTGGGACGCACACGTGGTCGCTGCCCCCGAAGGGCAATCGGCGCTGCTCTATATCGATTTGCACCTCGTGCATGAGGTAACATCACCCCAGGCTTTCGACGGCCTGCGGTCTTCAGGAAGAACTGTGCGGCAACCTCTGCGGACAGTGGCCACCGTCGACCACAACATCCCGACCACTCCGCGTGGCCTCCCAATCACCGACCCCATCGCAGCCAAGCAGATTGAAGCGCTACAAAAAAATTGCCGTCAGTTTGGAGTTCCGCTGTTCGATATAGATTCAGCCGAGCAAGGCATCGTCCATATCATCGGCCCAGAACTTGGCATCACCCTGCCCGGAATGACGATTGTCTGCGGTGATAGCCACACTTCAACCCACGGCGCATTCGGATCGCTTGCATTCGGCATCGGAACATCGGAAGTGGAGCACGTACTGGCAACCCAATGTCTGCCGCAGCAAAAACCGAAGACGATGCAAATCCACGTAAGCGGAAAGCTAGCCGAAGGTGTGACAGCGAAAGATCTCGCGCTCGGAATTATTGGCAAAATTGGCACCGATGGCGCTACCGGATATGTGATCGAGTACGCGGGCGACACAGTGCGAGCCCTGTCGATGGAAGGCCGCATGACGCTCTGCAATATGAGCATCGAGGCAGGAGCGAAAGCCGGACTGATCGCACCCGATGAAACGACATTCGCTTATTCCAGCGGCCGGCGCTTTGCCCCGAAACAAAAAAACTGGGAAGAAGCCGTTGCCTACTGGCGGACGCTGGCCAGCGATCCCGGAGCTAAATTCGATCGCGTGATCGAGATCGATGCGGCATCCCTGGCGCCTTTCGTGACCTGGGGAACAAATCCCGGAATGGTAGTCGCTGTGACCGCGCGCGTTCCTGAGCTAAATAGCTTCGAGCAGGAATCTGACCGTCGCGCGGCCGAACAGGCGCTAACCTACATGGGCCTAAATCCCGGTACGCCAATCGAAACCATAAGTATCGATCGAGTGTTCATTGGATCATGCACCAACGCACGCATCGAAGATCTGCGGGCAGCCGCGCGAGTGGCAAAGGGCCAGCATGTAAATTCAAAGGTTCGGGCGATGGTAGTGCCCGGCTCGCAAGCCATCAAACACGCCGCGGAACAAGAAGGATTGCACCGCATTTTTCTGGATGCCGGATTCGAATGGCGGGAGTCGGGATGCTCCATGTGTCTCGGCATGAATCCCGACATCCTGCAACCGGGAGAACGCTGCGCATCAACCAGCAACCGAAACTTCGAAGGCCGACAAGGCCGCGGAGGACGCACGCACCTGGTCAGCCCCATGATGGCGGCAGCGGCAGCCATTGCCGGACATTTTACCGACATTCGCAATTGGCGATTTCAATAGTCTCGCAGGCTGGCAGAAGGGTTAAATATGCAACCATTTCGCAAACATACCGGCATCGTTATCCCGCTCGATAAAGTAAATGTGGACACCGATCAAATCATCCCCAAACAGTTTCTGAAGCGCATCGAGCGCACCGGATTCGGCGAATTCCTTTTCTACGACTGGCGCTTTGCGGGAGAAGGAAAACAGAACGGAAAAGAATTCCTAAAGAATACCGGCGACTTTGTGCTCGACGCGCCGCGCTATGCCAAGGCGTCGATTCTCGTAGCGGGAAAAAACTTCGGCTGTGGTTCCTCGCGTGAACATGCCGTCTGGGCGCTCACGGATTACGGCTTCCAGGTGGTAATCGCGTCATCGTTTGCCGATATTTTTTCCAATAACAGCCTAAAGAATGGCCTGTTGACGGTGCGGCTCAACGATGAGGAGATCGCGGAAATCATGCGCCGCTCAAAAGAAATCGACGGCTACCAGTTAACGGTTGACCTCGAAACGTTGCAAGTGAAAGACGAACAAGGGTTCGCAGCAACGTTCGCGATGGATGAATTTTCGCGTCATTGCTTGCTGAACGGATTGGACGATATCGGGCTGACGCTTCAACACGAAGCCGACATCGCCGCATATGAAACAAAACATCCGGTGGGTGTGGAGATGAAAGCAATTCTGGCTGGTTGACCTGCGATGTTGGAGCGACGGGCGCCTCCGCTCGTCCACCAGGCTGCCTCGGTGGACCGAAGCAACAAAACCTCCTGACGCAAACTCCTCCCAAGTTGTACACTTTGGAGTTTCACTGTCAGCGCCAAGGCGATCACGCCTCATGCTGAATCGGAGCAGGTTCGTGAAAAAATTTCTTCTCGTCTTCTCTCTCACTTTAGTAGTTCTGCTTTCCGCAGGGCACGCTCAAACCTCCGCGTCGAAACAGCTCACAATTGAAAAAATCTTCCAGGAAGGCGGAGTCACGGGACGCGCCCCGGAAACGATCAAGTGGAGTCCCGACGGTACCAAAGTATCTTTTGTGCAGCGCGATGACGGGGGCGAGCACGGCGAACTCTGGTATGTGGATACGACGACAGGCGAGAAGAAGATACTTGTCAGCGAGATCAAGCTGTCGCAACTCGCCCCTCCTGTCAGCAAGATCACAGACGAGCGCGAAAAAGAGCGTGTAACCCGGTACCACGTTGCCGCCTACACATGGTCGCCTGACTCCAAACACCTGCTCTTCGATTCCCAGGGGCAGCTCTGGTATTACAGCCTCGACACGGGCACAGCGGTGCAGCTCACGTCGTCTCCGGACGCGAGCGAAGATCCGAAGTTTTCGCCCGACGGCAAGCGGCTCGCCTACCTGCGCAAACACAATCTTTACGTACATCCGGTCTCGGGTGACGAAGGTGAACATCCGCTCACGCGCGAGGAAAAGGAAAAAGAAAAAGATGCAGCAACAGACAAAGGAAAAGAAGACAACATCCTGAACGGAGAAGTCGATTGGGTTTACGCCGAAGAGCTCGCCGTGCGCAGCAACTACTTCTGGTCGCCGGAAGGAAAGGAAATTATTTTCCTGCAAATGGATGAGACCAGGGTGCCGACCTATCCCATCACCGACTGGTTGCCAACACATCCGCGGGTGGAGCAGGAAAAATATCCGAAAGCAGGAGATCCGAATCCTGTTGTGCGTTTAGGAGTTGTGGGCAGCAACGGTGGTAAGGCGCGCTGGATCAAACTCACCGATGACGATGACACTTATGTGCCGCGTTTCGGCTGGATTCGTGAAGGCTGGGCCTGGGCTGAGGTCCTGAATCGCAAGCAGGATGTGATGGACCTTTATTTCATCGACGCGAAGACGGGCAGGTCGCGCAAAATATTGAGTGAATCGGCGCCGGATGCGTGGGTCAATGTCAATGACGACTTTCGCATACTGAAATCCGGCGATCGCTTTCTGTGGACCAGTTGGCGCGACGGACACATCCACATTTATCTCTACAGCTTCAACGCGCCCGATCCGGCTTCGGCTGATGCCAAACTCGATCGTCAGCTTGAAAGCGGGGACTATGAAGTAATCGAGATTAGCGGTGTGAATGAGGCATCGGGCACGGTTTTCTTTATCGCGAACAAAGGCGATCCACGGCAGGAGAAGCTCTATTCCGTGAAGCTGGATGGCTCCAACATGCAAGCCGTTTCATCCGCAGACGGCAGCTACGCCGCTGCTTTCGCCGATGACGGCAACCATTTTGTGGAAACATATTCCACAACACTAACCCCGCCACGAATTTCCGTATGTGCGGCGGGTGGCGCCTGTCAGAAAATCTGGGCAGGGCGGAGCATAACGGATTACAACCCAATCGTGCCGCAAATGCTGGAATTCAAAGCCGATGACAGCACGGTGTTATATGGCTATCTGATCCTGCCGCGCAATGCAGATGCGAGCCAGAAAGCAATTCCATTAATCGTGCACATCTACGGTGGCCCAGCCGGGCAGACCGTGCAGAATACATGGGGCGGGACTACGGCCCTGTTCCACCAGATTCTGGCGAACGAAGGCTTTGCGATCTTCTCGGTCGATAATCGCGGAACCCCGAATCGCGGCAAGAAATTTTCAGTCGCGACCCGCCTGCAGTCCGGCGGAGTCGAATTGAGAGACCAGCTCGTCTCGCTCGATCAGTTGTACGCGCAGTTTCCGCAGCTCGACCCTTCGCGCACCGCGATCTGGGGATGGTCGAACGGCGGCTCGATGACGTTGTACGCGCTGACGCACTCCGACCGCTTTAAGGCAGGAATCTCGGTGGCTCCGGTGACCAACTGGCGTGACTACGATTCAATTTACACCGAGCGCTACATGGGTCTGCCAAAGGATAATGCCAACGCGTATGACGATTCCATCGTCAGCGCCGCCAGCAGTCTGCACGGATCCTTATTGCTGGTGCATGGCACGAGCGACGACAATGTCCACTTCCAGAACACAATCCAGATGACCGACGCGCTGATTAAGTCGGGGAAACAATTCCGGCTGATGATATATCCGGACAAAACGCACGGCATTTCAGGATCAGGCACACGCACGCAGTTGTTCCACATGATGCAAGATTTTTGGAATAAGGAATTGAAGTAGCTTTCAGCCATCAGATAAAAACCAGCGACTAGGTACGCTGACCAGCGGACGCGAGATTTACCTGATGGCTGATAGCTGACGGCTGAAAGCTGCCCCTATGCACCGCACAACTCTCGGCGATTTCGACCTCACGGTCGTCTCCGATGGAACGTACTTCACCGATGGCGGAGCTTTTTTTGGCGTGGTTCCCAAGACCATGTGGTCGAAGAAGGTCACGCCCGACGAACAGAACCGGCTCGATGCCGGGCTCAATTCGCTGCTAGTGCGCACCGGCCACAAGAACATTCTGGTCGAGACTGGCATCGGCAATAAACTGCCAGACAAATTGGCACAGATCTACAAACAACCAGCTAAACTGCTAGATAATCTGCACGCCGTCGGAATCGCGCCGGAAGATATCGACATCGTCATCAATACTCATCTGCATTTTGATCACTGCGGCTGGAACACGGTTCGGCGCGGAGATCGGGTGGTCGCAACATTCCCAAATGCCAAATATTACGTGCAACAACAAGAATGGGAGCATGGTCGCCTTCAACTGGAGCGCGATGCGATCAGTTACATGAGCCCAAATTATGATCCGCTCGTAGAGTCAGGCCAAATGGTGCTGTTGGATGGCGATGCGGAGCTATTGCCTGGCATATCGGTCAAGGTCTTTCCCGGCCACACGGCCAATATGCAGGCGGTCATTGTCAAGAGTGGGGGCAAGACGGCGTGCTACATCTCCGATCTGATTCCGACGTCGGCTCATCTCGAACTGACCTGGGTAATGGCCTTCGATGTACTTCCGCTCGAAACCATCGAGAGCCGCAAAAAGTATTATGCGCAAGCCATCCCGGAGAGATGGCTGACGGTTTTCACGCACGACGACCAAACCCCGTGGGGATATGTAGAACGTGGGGAGCGGGGAAGACTGGCTATCGCCAAGACCGCGTCGTCTGGAGCATCGCTCCGCTAGATAGCCGAAGGTGGCCGTCCCTACGTGGTCGCGGCGGGCAGCTTCGCTTCTAAGAACTCTTCCACCCGCCCCAGTATTTCCGCCCCGTTCTTTGCATCGTAGATTGCCTTCCTGAGCGCCGCACCTCCGGGCACGCCGTGAGTGAACCACGACGCGAACTGCTTCATCTTGCCTTCCGCCCCGGGCATTTCTTCTTCGAGCAGCATTTGAAAGTAAGTACGAATCATCTGGTAACGATCGGTCTCGGTCGGCTCGTCATACATTTTTTCTCCCGAGCTTCGCTCCGTAGGGCGGGACGAGATTCCGGTCGCTCCACTCACATACTGCTCGACTTGGCGAAATATCCACGGGTTCGCCGGAGCCATGCGGCCAATCATTACCGCGTCGCAGCCTGTTTGGGCCACGATGGCGCAAGCGTCTTCCGGCGACCGGACATCGCCGTTGCCGATCACGGGAATCTTCACGGCCTGTTTGACGGAAGCGATCCATTCCCAGCGGGCGTTTCCGCTATAGCCTTGCTCGCGCGTGCGGGCGTGGAGGGCAACCGCGCCCAGCCCACAGCCTTCGGCTATGCGTGCCAATTCTACGCAGACGATTTCGTCGTCGTTCCATCCGGCCCGGAACTTCACAGTGAACGGAATCTTCACCGCAGCGCGCACTGCTTCGAAAATTTGCCGAATCAGCGGCAGGTCGCGCAACAAACCAGACCCGCCGTTGCACTTTACAACTTTCTTCGCCGGGCAGCCGAGGTTCAGATCGACAAGGTCGAAACCGAGGTCCTCCACTAGACGCGCAGCATCCGCCAGCACACTTGGACTGCTCCCAAAAAGCTGGGCTGAGATCGGGTGCTCGTCTTCATAGAAGTGTAGGTAGCGTCCGCGCACCCGCTGATCGCGAAGCACCCCGTCAGCCGAAGTGAACTCAGTCATGATCAGCCCGCATCCACCAAGGTTCTTGATGAAGCGCCGGAATACTGTGTCGGTGACACCGGCCATCGGTGCGAGCACAGTAGCATGAGGAATGCAAACGCTGCCGATCGTCAGCGCTGAGGGAAACACACGTGTGGGGACGGGCGTCGCGCCCGTCCTGGGCACCGCATCCGGATTGTCCCAGAACTTCTGCACAAGTTTGATTCTACTTTCTTTTCATGGCGAAGCTATAGCGGCGGCCGTCCAGTCGATGCGTCCAAAAGTAAAGCCTCCCGCAGAGGGGGAGGCTTTCCAATAATCACTTCTGTACCGCAATTACTTCTTCGCTGTCTCAGCGGCTTTCGCGGCTTCGGCTTTCCCCGCGTCGCTTTTGGCGTATTTGCGGCGGAAGCGCTCGACGCGTCCGGCGGTATCCATGAGCTTCTGCTTGCCGGTGAAGAAAGGGTGGCAGGCGGCGCAGATTTCTACGCTGATATTGCCCTTGTGCGTGGACCGCGTGGTAAACGTGTTGCCACAGGCGCAATGCACGTTAATTTCGCTATAGCTGGGATGAATGGCTGCTTTCATGGCGGTTCCTAATCCTCGATTCAGACATTTGATTCTACCGAAGATAGGAAGGATTCAGCAACCCAGCCATCAGCGATCAGCCTTCAGCTAGTTCAAAATCTTCTCTAAATTGAAGGACCTAAAGGAGAATGAGACTATAGCCCAGGGTGGTTTTAAAGGTTTTACTGACGGCTGAAGGCTGAGAACTAATGGCTCCAAAGCAAAACGGCAGGACCGACCTCCTGCCGTCTCGCTCTCTTGCAAAATTCTGGGGCCCCTTACTTACCTTTGTTGACTACTTTCTTCAGTTCATTACCGGGAGTAAATTTGGCGACTCTACGAGCAGCTATTTTGATGGTGGCGCCCGTCTGTGGGTTTCGGCCATTGCGGGCCTTACGCTGCGAGACGGAAAATGTGCCGAATCCAATCAAGGCTACCCGGTCCCCTTTGCGAAGGGCAGCGGTAACGCTGTCCACGGTGGTGTCGATCGCGGTCGTCGCCTGCGCCTTTGAGATACTGCAGGCTTCGGCGATCCGGTCAACCAGATCAGCTTTGTTCATGCTCTCTCCTGACACTAGTCGTTTCGGTTCCCGCGCATTCAGCCGGGGAGGAAAGCTCAAAGCGCGAGCACCGGCGATGGCCATTCTCGCCCATGTGAAGGGATTGTCAATGGGAAACACGTGCCAGTTGCCGGTTTTGACATCATGGCATACTGGTGTGTGTAGTGATTAGAGAATGGGACGAAAGTGCCAGTGCAGGTTCACTCGTGTCTTCAAGCGGCAGCTTTCGCGATTCAGCGTTGTTCTCCACAGCTCGCCGCTCGGCTCCACAGGATGTGCACAGAGAGGAAACGGTTTCGAGTTGCGGTGCGGGTGGGTTCGGGTGCACAGTCTTAGTACACGACTTGAGTTGAGAATTATCGAATTATTATGAAGACAGAAGTTGCAGTTTGCCCGCTCTGCGCGGGCTCAGGATGGAAGACAGTTCCTGGAACAACGGAACGCGGCGTTATGCGCTGCGATTGCCAGATGCGGGCTCGCGGGGGCGCCATGATCGCGGCCGCGCGTATTCCGAAAAGATATGAGCACTGCGAACTGTCGAACTTTACCACCGATTTCCCGGGAGCCGATCGCACGGTGGCACTGGCCCAGATCAGTGCGGCGCGCTTCGTGCAGGAATTCGATCCGCGCGATGGCAAGGGCTTGCTGCTCGTCGGCGGAATCGGAACCGGCAAGACCCATCTCGCGGTAGGTATTCTTAAGGAACTCATTGCCGCCAGGGGCAGCGCCTGCCTTTTTTGCGACTATCGCGAATTGCTGAAACAGATTCAGAATTCCTACAACGATTCGGTGAAGGCGACCGAGTTGCAGGTGCTGCGGCCGGTGTTTGACGCCGAAGTGCTGCTGCTCGATGAGCTAGGCGCGGTCAAGCCGAGCGAATGGGTGTGGGACACAGTGAGCTTGATCCTCAACACTCGATATAACGACAATCGGACCACGATCATCACCACGAATTTTGCCGACGAGCCGGCTGCCAGCGTAACTCGATCGCTGTCGCCAGCGCGGGCAGCCGTGCGCGAAGAAACTCTCGGTGACCGCATCGGCGAACGTATGCGTTCCCGACTCCATGAAATGTGCCGCATCGTGAAGATGGACGGCCCGGACTTTCGGCAAAAGTTTAAGAGTGCCAGCTTCGGATAGCCTGCCTTATGTTCCCCTGTGCCTCTCTGTGGTTGAGCATTTGCCGTTCGATCCCAATTAGAATCGCCATGTGCTGACTGAACGCATCGAGTTCCGCCCGGAAGCTGGCGCCGAGATATTCTCCACCGTCGCCGCCGCCCCGGCAGTGTTTCTCTTGCGCGGTCACGACGCGAATTCCGAACCCTACGTCAGCAAAACGGCCAACCTGCGGCGCCGTTTGCAGCGTCTGCTGTCAACTCCCGAAGAAAAGACAAGACGCCTCAACCTGCGGGATCGCGTCCGCTGGATCGAATACACCCCGACCGGTTCCGATTTCGAATCCGGATTCGTGCTCTACCAAGTCCTGCGCGCCGCCTTTCCCAAGACCTACTCAGACCGTCTGCGGCTGCGATTTGCTCCGCTGGTCAAGCTGCATCTGGAAAACGAATTCCCCCGTGCTTCGATTACCACGCGGCTGGCTCGCCTTACGGGCAAGAACGTCTACTACGGGCCGTTTGCGTCGCGAGTGGCAGCGGAAAAGTTTATGAACGACGCGCTCGACTTTTTCAAGATGCGGCGCTGCATCGAAGATCTCCATCCCGATCCTAAATTTCCCGGCTGCGTTTATTCCGAGATGAAGATGTGCTTAGCTCCCTGCTTCCGCGGCTGTACTGATGACGAGTATCGCTCCGAGGTGGTACGGGTCGAAGATTTTCTGGACTCGCATGGCGAATCGTTGAAGCGCCCGATGGCCACGGAGCGCGATGAAGCCTCTGCGAAAATGGAGTTCGAAACCGCCGCCGCCATTCATGCGCAGCTCGACAAACTCACTCCCGTACTGCAGCAGTTGCCCGAATTTGTTCGGCGGATTGACCAGTTGCGCGCCGTAATCGTGCAAAAATCTGTGCAGAAGTCCCAGCAACCTGAGAGCGTTTTTTTGTTCCGGGTTGACGCGGGCGCGATCGCGGGGCCAATTGAATTTCCGATCTCGGGCGCGGAACATACCAAGTCACAATCGATGGAAGCCCGCATTCAGACTGCCCTGACGGCATTTCCCGCGTCCAATCCAACCAGTGCCATCGAGCGCATGGAGCATCTGGCAATCCTGAAGCGGTGGTGCTATCGCGGAAGCCGCGCAGGCGAAATATTCTTTGCCAATGCCAAAGGCGAACTGCCGATGCGGCGCTTGGTGCGTGGGATCGCACGAATCTACAAGGACGAAGCGCCAGAAGGCGAAATGAGCCCGAAGACAATGGGATGATGCTCGAAGCTTTTTCCATTGAACTTTCATGTTTTTGCGCCGCTTCATACCACCCCTTCGTACAATGGGATCACTATGGTGAAGAAGGCTAGGAAAACATCGAAGAAGTCTGAACGGAATAAGAAAACCGGAGTGCTACCGGGGGCTCGCGATCAACTCCTGCGAGATCACCTGCTCTATTTGCTGAAAGGCGGCGGAGCACACATCAGCTTCAACGATGCTTTGGGCGACTGGCCCCTGCACCTCACCGGAGTCAAAGTCGCGAACTTCCCTCATACCGCGTGGATGCTGCTCGAGCACATGCGTCTCGCTCAGTGGGACATTTTGGAGTTCAGCCGCAACTCAAAGTATGTCTCCCGGAAATGGCCCGACGACTATTGGCCCGCATCCGAAGCGCCTGCGGATGAGAAGGCATGGACCGCGAGTATCGCCGCGTTTAAGAAAGACCTGCGAACAATGGAGCGGTTGGTCGCCGATCAGAAAGTCGATCTCTATGCCCAGATCCCGTGGGGCGATGGGCAAACGCTTCTGCGCGAGGCTTTGCTGCTGGCCGACCACAATGCGTATCACCTCGGACAACTGGTGACGCTGCGTAAGAGCCTCGGAATCTGAGCAAGCAGATCACGCTGGAATCGCCAGACCTGAACTCGCTGAAGCTGGCGCGCGCTTCGGCTTTTTTCGAAATACGACCCTGATCTCTTCACGCCAGTGTTCGTCGACTCCCAGCAGCTCCCAATCGATCTCGGGGGACAGGTAACGCAGGATGGTGTCAGTCGTGGGATGCACGTGCAGAGCGGGCGCGACCATCATGAGTAGCGGCTTCTGTGGCGAGATCTCTTGGCCTGAAAAATAACCGAATTGCGCAAACTCTCCGCGACTTTGGTGCCAGGCCACGCGCGACCAGTAGTCCAAGCCTTGCAATGGAAGGTGGAGATCCTCGTCGGCTTTCAGTTCGATCACGGCCAGGCGAGAATCGCGAGTTGTGGCCAGAATGTCAATCATCGCTCGATCCGCCGCGGCGAATGCGGGCACCTGCGCATACAGCGGTTCCGGCCGCAGGCGTCCGTCGAGCGCTTCGAGGTTGTCGACGACCAGCGATTCCAACCAGCGCTCGGGATGCATGCGCCACAACGGATGGTTCTTTGGGCCATCCTTCCGACGGACAGCGGCCGCTAGCCGTACCAGATCGCCGAACTGCATTTCGTTCTCCGCACCGAGAACGCGCTCTTCCGGCCCCACCCCGAATGCGATTTCTTGTTTGCTCTCGAAGTTTCGCGGGTCATGCGCAATTCGCGCCTGCGCGAATTCCAGGCCGTGGCACCGGAATGAAATCAGTGCGGGCGAGAGCACCACGACTTCCGATTGCGGCAAAATGCTGCGGATGCGCGCGATCGATTCCGCAAAGCGCTCGCACACCAGGCCTTCATCGATAGCATGCACCAGCCGGGTTGTCATATTGCCGCAATCGCCGGTATCGATTGCCACGAGCGCATCTTCTCTTTGGTCGAATTCATACAAGCTCCATTTGGCCGCCGTCGGATGCAGATGCGCCATACGCTGCCTGGTCAGAGTGGCCGTGCCTTTCGGCAAAACCATCGCCAGTCCTTCCACCACGCGCCGTTCTTGCTGGGTAATGCGGCACGCCTCGAGCCAGAGAATTCCGCAGGTTAGCGCGCCATCGATCGTCGATTGCGTCTCCTGATCATTCACTCCGACAATGGCTAGGGCACGCTGTCCCTGGCGCAGCCAACCGCGCAGGTAGGCAGGACCGAAGGAGTGTTCGAGATCTATGCTGGTGGTTAGCCGCACGACCGTCCAGCCGGGAAAATTTCTTTCCAGAACTCGGCGCAAACGAGGTTCGTAGGCTACGCGCGCCGCGCGCCGTGCGCCAGGCGAGCGCTGATCGCGATCGCGACAGAAGTCGAGCCGCGTGGGGCGATTCTGTCCCATACGCTGCACCTGCAAACGGAGCGTGGTGGCTTTTACCTCCACATCCAACACACGGCGCACGAAATTCCTCTCGTTCGACCACAGATGCAGCAGGCATTTGTTGTACTCACCGGAGATCGTATATTTCGATTCGACTAAGTCGAAGGCGATAACGCCGTCTTCCACCACCACCGCGGCGCGTGCGCCATTAAGAAAATCGGAAAGTATCTGGCTGAGCGAGTCTGGGGTCACAGATTCGATTATTCGCCTGATGGGACCCGTCGTCAGTGATCGTTAGACTGTGAAATTGGTTGGTTTCGGTTCTGGGTTCTTCCGTAATCTGGGAGTGTCGCGACAGCCCTGCGATAATCGTGGTCGAGACTGTATCCCAAAGTGGATGATTTGGAACAACGCGGCTGGATCAAGGTAGGGGCTCAGAATTACCGCCACCATTGCGGTGGAAAAGTCACAAAACGCGGCAAGTTTTGGACATCAAGGACTGTTGCTGGTGTTCTCACCAGTGGCCACGCGACAGCGATTGGGGCAGCTACGTATCTACAAGAAAGCGATCCTTCGTTCTGGACCTACGGCAGAGTGGCAAGCATCGGCGGCTATGGCGGAGTTTGGTTTACTGAAGGTTGTCTTGATGAGCAAAAGAACGAAGGTCGAGTCTTCGCCTGCTACCAATTTGCACGCGACGATTTCGCTGAATTTGAACCAACATTCAAAAAGTATTTTTTTGGTAAAGCAACCTGCGCGAGGTGTTTACGACCGATGGCCGAACTCAAGGTGCAGACCCTACGTGAGTTCAATGGAAAAAATAGTCGTCGAAGGGCGTATTTTGTTTGTGGTTGTGGGCACCCAATCTGGCGCTCGGGATTGAAACTGCTAGATATCGGGGCTATGGCCACGGATGAACGTTCACGGCTCCGCAAGCAGAGTCTTAAAACTGAAGGAGGCAAACACAGGCGCAAAGAAATCCTGGATATTTTAACAATCCAAAAGGGACGGTGCATTTACTGCAATGTGCGCTTTACGAAGAAAGTTCCTCCAACAAAAGATCATTTACTCGCAGTAGTGGACGGTGGAGCAAATTGGGCCCTTAATATCATGATGGCCTGCAGAGGTTGCAATTCACGCCGGTGCGACATTCCCTTCCGCACCTATTGTAAGCTGCTGAGTCCGACCCAGAATCGGAGAATATTGTTGTGCCTTAGAGAGCGCATACTTGCACTCGATTTCGACAATTTATCTCGTGAGGAATTTGGGTCTTTCGAGATAGAGCTTGCCCTCCATGACCCACGACACTGGCGGTATCGCGATATACAGTGCAGGTCCGCGATCGCTCGACGCAATGCCACGCATAATTACTTACTTCCGCGGACGGCGAGCCTCATCCAGAAAACAATAATCGAGGAACTAAAAATGAAGTTACGGAAGAGGAAGTAAGGTTACGCAACCTTGTCCATAATCTGACCGCGTTCCGCTCATGGGATAATGCAATTAGCGGCGTTGCGAGTCGTTTTCAAGCTAGGGGCATCAAAAAATGGTGACAGCAAATCAAGAACGCTTCTTCTTCGAGCACTACGGACTCACCAATCACGATCTTGAAATCTATCTCGCCGCTGCGCTCTCGGCGGGTGGCGACTACGCCGACCTCTATTTCGAATATCTGACCTCGACCTCCCTGATGGTCGATGAGTCGCTGGTGAAATCCGCCTCGCAGGGGATTTCGGCTGGTTGCGGCGTGCGCGTCGTCTCCGGCGAGCGTACTGGCTATGCCTACACCGACGACCTTTCACCGCAGCGGATTCTGCATGCCGCCCGCACTGCGGCACTCATCGCAAGCGCGCCAGCCAAATCGACAGTCGCCGGATTCCAGCAGAAACCGGCTCGCAGTTTGTATCCCGTCACTCTGCCTTCGGTGGACGCAGACCTTACCGCCAAAGTCGAATTGCTGATGCGCACCGATCGCACTGCTCGCGGATACGATCCGCGGATCAAGGAAACACGCGCCAGCTATGCCGACGAATTGAGGACCATCCTGGTAGTTGCTTCCGACGGCACGTTTGCGGAAGACTCGCAGCCGTTGGCACGTATGAATGTTTCCTGCATCGCAAAAACGGATACCAGTTCGGGACGCGGTACTTCAGGCGGAGGCGGACGTGTAGCACTTGACTTCTTCTTTGGCGACAAGACTCCTGAGTTTTTTGCCAAAGAAGCTGCACGGCAAGCAATTCTGCAATTAGACGCCCGTGAAGCTCCCGCCGGAGACATGGAAGTAGTGCTCGGTCCGGGATGGCCCGGCGTGCTCTTGCACGAAGCGGTCGGTCACGGCCTGGAAGCGGACTTCAACCGCAAGAAAACATCTGCCTTCGCGGGTCTGATCGGCAAGCGTGTGGCCAGCGAGAAGTGTACCGTGGTCGATAACGGCACAATGCCATGGCGTCGCGGCTCCCTGAACGTGGACGACGAAGGCCAGCCGACGCAGGAAACCGTACTAATCGAAAATGGCATTCTCAAGGGATACCTCAGCGACAAACTTTCGTCCAAGCTAATGGGCTTGGCCGACACCGGCAACGGACGCCGTGAAAGCTACGAGCACATTCCCATGCCGCGCATGACCAACACTTACATGCTGGCGGGGCAAGATGATCCCGGCGACATCATTCGTTCAGTGAACAACGGAGTTTACGCGGTCAATTTCGGCGGCGGCCAGGTAGATATCACGAACGGCAAGTTCGTGTTCTCGGCATCGGAAGCCTATCTCATCGAAGACGGACAGATCACCGCCCCGATCAAAGGCGCAACTTTGATCGGCAATGGACCCGATGTGCTGACACGAGTTTCAATGGTCGGCAACGACCTAAAACTCGACGAAGGCGTAGGCACCTGCGGCAAAGATGGACAAGCCGTTCCCGTCGGCGTCGGGATCCCGACAATTAAAATCGATCGCATGACCGTCGGCGGGACCGCCAAACGCGAGACCGGCGGTTTCATGCAGTAACAGCAATTCTCCTCTGGACACAGGGGTTATAATCAGAGTATAGGTCGCGACCAGCGTTGCCGCCCACTGAATTGGAATAAGCTATTTGAAATCAAGACTTTGCTGGATATTAGCAGCACAACTCATTGACTCTAAAGATAGTGTCTGGATTCGTTCCATGCAACTCGTTTGCAATCAATACTTTAACCGTAACTCGTTTAAGTTGAATACTTTGCCATGATCTTGCCCGTAACCCCATGATTCCAATATACCGTGGAGTAGGGGAGGGGGGTACCCCCAGACCGTGAAGATCGCTTTTTCAAGTTCTGATTTGAAATGACAACAACTCTAGAAACCAGTGAAATAAAGCTCGCAACCGATCTCAAGGAAATCGCCACCGACGTCGTTAGCCGGGCGGTGAAAGGCGGCGCAACAGCGGCCGAATGCGTAGTCCGCGAAGGCGACGAATTTTCCACCGTAGTGCGCCTGGGTCAGGTAGAAACCCTGAAAGAATCCGGCTCGCGCGCTATCGGAGTCCGCGTCTTCTTCGGACAGCGCGCTGCCAGCACCTACTCCAGCGATTTTTCTGCAGCCGGGATCGAACGCATGTTGAAATCCGCGCTCGAACTGGCAAAGATCTGTTCTGAGGACCCGTATGCGGGAATCCCAGAAGCTGGCAAGTTCGGATCACTTCCGGGCGACCTCGATCTTTATCACGAGGATGTTTACTCGCTGCCTGGCGCCGAACGCATCGAATACGCGCGCCGTGCCGAAAAAGCCGCGCTTGATGCCGATCCCCGCATCAAGAACTCCGAGGGTGGATCTTTCGATGCTGCCACCGGCAGAAAAGTACTGGCGAATTCTCACGGCTTCGTCGGTGAATACCGAAGATCGTACTGCTCGGTCGCGGTCGTGCCCATTGCGCAGAACGAAGACGAGAGCGGCGGCATGCAGCGCGATTACTGGTATTCCGTGGCACGCAGCCTGGCCAAACTCGATTCGGCGGAGCAAGTCGGAAAAGAAGCGGCGCGACGTACTCTGCGCCGCCTTGGCTCCCGCAAGGTGAAGACTGCTCATGTACCGGTTGTACTCGATCCCATGGTCGCTAGCTCCATGCTCGAACACATTTTCGAGGGTGTGAATGGCGACTCGATCTATCGCGGAGCTTCGTTCCTGGCGGGCAAACTCGGAGAGAAAATTGCCGGCGCGAATGTCACCGTCATTGATGATGGAACCATGTCCGGCGGCTTCGGCACCACGCCATTTGATGGCGAAGGCATTCCTACGCGCCGTACGGTTGTGATTGAGAATGGAATTCTGAAATCGTATCTACTGAATACCTACACCGCAAAGAAACTGGGTCTGGAAACCACCGCCAACGCGTCTCGCGGACTTGCCGGAACGCCCGGCATCGGCCCAGGAAATTACTTCCTAGAACCGGGCACAAAAGCGCCGAAGCAGATCATTGCGGACATCAAAGACGGCCTCTATGTAACCGAGTTTCTCGGCCACGGCGCCAATTTAGTAACGGGCGATTACTCCCGCGGAGCTTCCGGCATGTGGATCGTCAACGGCGAACTGGCCTATCCGGTCGAAGAGATCACGGTAGCCGGCAATCTGAAAGACATGTTCTGCAATATTTCTGAGATTGGCACCGACCTGGAATTTCGCGGCAGCGTAGCCTCACCTACCATCAGGATTGACGGTCTCACCGTCGGCGGAGAATAAATACAGAAGGCTCGAAATGAAATTCGCCAAGATTGTTTTCTGGATTGCAGGCATCTGGGGAATTCTGGTACTAACCCCACTGTATTTCATGTTCGATCTGATTGGCCGGCAAGATCCGCCCCCAATCACTCATCCCGCCTTCTACTATGGCTTCGTTGGAGCTGGCCTCGCTTGGCAGATCGCGTTCCTGATCATCGCCACTAATCCTGTGCGCCTTCGCCCGCTCATAATCGCCTGCATATTCGAAAAGTTCAGTTACGCAACAGCACTAATTGTTCTCTATCTGCAGCAACGTCTGCACCTGTCCGATCTGACCTTCGGTCTTGTCGACTTGCTGTTCGGCGTGCTGTTTGTGTTCGCGTTCCTCAAGACGAAAGCGCATACATAAAATATTCAGTAATTACCTCCTCTCGAATTAACCTGCTTTTAACATTCGCCGGTTCATTCGCCGTTAACATTTCTCGCATGCCTGAGCAGCCCTTGCACATCGAAGATCTTCCCGGTTCACGGGACGGAATCCGTATTCTGCGCCTTGCTGGGCCACTGACGCTTCCTAATCTATTCGGCTTTCAATCCAAAGTGCGGGCCGACAATTCGCGCGCACTCATTCTGGACTTCACGGATGTCAACTTGGCGGACTCTGCGGGGATCGGAGCGCTCGTCGGAGCCTATGTCACTCGAGAAAAAGATGGACGAAGTCTCGGCTTGGTCTGCGTAAATCAGCGCATTCACCACGCTCTGGAAGTTACACGAGTAGAAAGCTTTTTTCATTTCTACGAAACAATCGCCGAAGCGGAGCAAGCGGCGTGAATTGAAGCGCCGGGCATCCCCGCCCGGCCATCTGGCTGCCGCAAGAGCGGGCCACAGTTTCGCTCCGCTAACCCATTCTCGGCCAAAAAGAAAAGCGGCCTTGTGAGCCGCCTTCTTTCTCCGAATTTTGATTGTGGCTTAGACGCCTTTGACGTTCTCCGCCTGCCAGCCCTTGGGGCCCTTCACTACGTCGAACTGAACTTGTTGACCTTCCTGCAGGCTGCGAAAACCGTTTACCTGGATCGCGAAGAAATGCACGAAAACATCTTCACCATTCTGGCGGCTGATAAAACCATAGCCCTTGGCATCGTTAAACCACTTTACTGTTCCTGTTTCCATGATGTTGCTGTGTTCCTTTTGTTGAAGTATGCGCCGGAACTCGCAGGATAGTACTGGCAGATCAAGCTCAGGCAGTTACGCCGTAAGGCAAGGCACGCTGTAGAGCAGGTTACTGCTGACAACCGCAAAGTCAAACGCCCCTAAATTGCGGTAGTGGGTCAGCAAGAATCATATAGACCCACTACCTAAATTGTACATATTCGAGGACAATTGGCTAAAGGATTTTATGCTTACCGGGGTAATGCAATAGGACATAACCTCGGAGCCATATCGCGTGTACAACTCCAGCAGATACAGCATCTTCTGTAGGAACGAATTGCCTGCGGAGGTTCCTAAAACTTCCCGGTTTTCGGCTCGGCATTTTTCGTATCAAGCTGAAAATAAGGCCGATCTGCTTTGGCAGGTGCCGTGCTTTCTAGCATAAACAGTTCGGAGGATCGCAATGCTGGCCATCCATGTTGAGAAGATAAATGAACTGTCGGTGGTTGAGTGTAAAGGCCGAATCGTGAATAGCGATGCTGTTTTGAAGCTACGCGACGTCGTGCTGGCGCAAGCAGCCGCCCACATCATTGCCTTGGATCTCTCCGAAGTGCAGGCGATAGGGGGCGGTGGCCTCGGCATGCTCGCTTTTCTGCAGCACTGGGCCGACCAGAAGGACATTCAGTTAAAGTTATTCAGCCCATCCGGAGCAGTAATGGAAGAACTCGAGCGCACCCGCCCTATCCTCAACTTCGAGATTGCGACCTTCCACGAAATGATGGACATCCTATCCCACTCCAGTAACCGGTTCGATCTCGCGGCCTGAGTTTTCCCGCGCATCGTTATCCGCGCATTGGCCTTCTACCGGCGATACAGCCGGAGAAAAATTCACGATTGCCGGCATTTGCAACTTCCTGAAGCCTCGTTCATCATCAAGTTATGCGTATTCGAGTCGAAAAGTGGAGCCTTGTTTTCGCCACTATTTTTCTCTGCCTCGCCCCGTTGTTTGCCCAATCCGATCTGATCGGAGATGTTCGCACCCAATTGGCACAAAACTCTTTTGCTGCCGCCGATTCTGAACTCAGCACCTATAAAGCACAGCATGGCATCACTCCGGAGTACCTCGAAGCACTGTCCTGGATGGCCCGCGGAGCAGCAGTGACCGGGCAATGGGACCGAGCGTCCACCTATGCCACCGAGACGCGCACGCTCTCTGAGCAGGAGTTGGCGACGACCAAGCGCAAACTAGACGCCGAACCTCATTTGCCCATCGCCCTAGGCGCGGCTTACGAGGTTCTCGCTCAAGAAATGGATGCCCAAGGGAAGCACGCGCAAGCCGTCAGCCTCTTGCACGCAGCATTGGTGCGCTATGGAAATACATCCATTCGACCTCGGCTCCAAAAGAATCTCAACCTGCTTGCTCTGGTCGGGCAACCCGCGCCGCCCTTACAAATAACTCAATATCTGGGATCAAAGCCTCCTGCGCTTTCGTCGCTGAAAGGCTCACCGGTTCTTTTATTCTTTTGGGCGCACTGGTGTATCGACTGCAAAGCCGAAGTCCCCGTCATCGCCCGATTGCGTCAGGAGTTCGCTCCCGAGGGTCTGGTCGTCATCGGTCCCACGCAACTCTACGGCTATGCTGCCCAGGGAGCCGATGCCACTCCCGAACAGGAACGCGCCTACATCGAATCTGTCCGCGAGCATTATTACTCCAGCCTGCAAGACATGCCCGTGCCCTTGAGCAAGCAGAACTTCAATGCCTATGGAGCCAGTACCACGCCGACTCTGGTCGTTTTGAACCGTGCCGGACAAGTGGCGATGTATCATCCAGGAGCGCTTTCTTACGACGAATTACGATCTACTTTGCAAAAAGCTGTAGCCCGGTGAATAGGCTGATTAATATGGACTTAAGAGCGCAAGTCGAAGACTGAAAACTCAACGACGACTTATGGATAGAAACACGCTCCTCGGAATGACCACTGGCGCCATTTTCATGTTCAGCTTCGGCATCGTCTGGTTGCTGATCGGATTACTTCAGGGACGCCCATCGCCCGCGTGGCTGCGACTATCGCTAATCGCCATTGGCATCGCGTTGGGAGCATCCATCGCCATCATGGGGATGCGGGCTTCAAGCTTTCCTCACGATGCCTCTTCGCCAACTGCGCAACAGCTCGCGACCAATCGCGAGATCGGACGGCACTTTTACATTATTTTCGGAGTCGAATTGGCTGCGATTTTTCTAGCCGTGGCCGTGCTCAAGGCGATTCATTACCCTGACTACATCTTGAGTGGAATCGCGATCATTGTTGGCGTTCACTTTTTCCCCCTAGCGGCCTTGTTCAGAGCGCCTGTCTACTACGGCACTGGACTGCTCGGATGCGCAATCGGACTCACCGGATTTCTGGTCGCCGACGCCAATCTTCGTCAAAAAGTGGTCGGATTATCATTCGGCTTGCTGCTGTGGCTTACGGCAGCTTGGATCACAGGGCTGGGCCTCACCGTGCCACCCGTTGTAAGGAACCTGCCGTCAATGTGAAGCAGTTTTGAAAGCACTGCGTTCTACAGTGCGGCAGCAGCTTGCTCACGCCGTCGTCCTTGAATCTCGATATAAACATTAATCAGCGAGACGGCAGCCGGTGTAACGCCGGGAATACGCGAGGCTTGTCCTAGCGTCTGCGGGACAACATTTCCCAGCTTCTCTTGCATTTCGCGCGACAACCCACTGACCTCCCGGTAATTGAACCAATCCGGAATGCGGCGCTGCTCGGCCTTCTTCAGCCGGTCAATAGCGCGCTGCTGCTGATCGAGATATCCGGCATACTTAATTTCAGTTTCGACAGACTTAAGCTCGTTGCGGACCTCGGACGAAAGAGTAACCGCAGAGGAGGCCAAGCTCGCCGAGGAATTTCTTTCAAAAAAACATGGCAGGAAATCCCGGAGAATCGGCGCCAGTTGCTCGATAACAATCTCAGGCCGCTTCAGCAGTTGCGCCAAAGGCTGCCCAATAGCAGCGGACAGATCGCAAGGCTCCTGTGGCGCAGACACTCCTGTCCGCGAACTTTCACCAACTACAACCGCAGTTCGCGAGATCTCCTCTGCCATTGCCCCCGTGACTTTCGTCCTCTCCAGCAAGTTCTTCACTACTTCCAGCCGCCGCTGCTTCGCTTCAAACTCCGCCCATGCCTCATCCGAAATCAGCCCCACCCGCCGTCCATGCGGAGTAAGCCGCCGGTCGGCATTATCGATCCGCAGATGCAAGCGGAACTCCGCCCGAGACGTAAACATCCGGTAAGGCTCGTTGGTTCCTTTCGAAATTAAATCATCGATCAGAATCGCCGTGTACGCTTCGGTACGATCAAGCACCAGTGGAGTTTCTTTCTTCACCTTCAGCGCCGCGTTGATTCCGGCCATGATTCCCTGGCACGCCGCCTCTTCGTACCCCGACGTGCCATTGATCTGCCCGGCGAGAAACAGGCCCGCAATCTTTTTCGTCTCCAGCGTGCGGTTCAACTCGGTGGGGTCGATCGAGTCATACTCAATCGCATAACCCGGCCGCATCATCTCCGCGCTTTCGAGTCCTGGAATCGACTTCAGAATCGCCAGTTGCACATCAATCGGGAGCGAAGTGCTCATGCCATTGATGTAAATCTCGTGCGTGTTCAGGCCTTCGGGCTCTAAAAACAACTGGTGCGTCAGTTTGTCGGGAAACTTGACTATCTTGTCTTCAATCGAAGGACAATACCGCGGCCCAGTCGATTGAATTTGCCCGCTATACATAGGTGAGCGATGCACGTTCTCGCGAATGATGCGATGCGTCTCTTCGGTCGTAAAGGCGATATAACACGGCACCTGCGAGTCGTGATGCGCCACCCTCCGTGTTCGAAAGCTGAATGGAGTCGGATCCAAATCGCCCGGCTGCCGCTCAAATCGCGCCCAGTCAATGGTGCGTCCGTCAAGCCGCGGAGGCGTTCCAGTCTTCAGACGACAGCCGCGCAGGCCAAGCTTCTTCAACGCTTCGCCCAGCAAAACTGCAGCTGGTTCACCCGAACGCCCAGCCGGATACTGCTGCTCGCCGCAATGAATGAGCCCGTTAAGAAAAGTCCCCGTAGTGATGATGACCGCATCAGCCGAAACGCACCGGCCATCGCGCAGCAGGATGCCGCGAATAAATTTCTTAGTTGTAAGTTCTCGGCTCTCAAAGCCCTCAACTACATTGTCATCCTGAGCGGAGCGAAGGATCTCCTTTTGCTGAGGGCTGATGGCTGACGGCTGAGTGCTGCCCAAAATCACGTCCGATACTTCCGCCTGCTTGATCTTCAGATTCGTCTGCGACTCAAGAACTTCGCGCATCTTCAGGCGATAAGCCTGCTTGTCGCACTGCGCCCGCGGCGACCAGACCGCAGGTCCACGCGAAGTGTTGAGCAAACGAAATTGGATGCCGACCGCATCCGTAATTTCGCCCATGATGCCACCCAGAGAATCCACTTCACGCACTAGATGCCCCTTGGCGATGCCACCGATGGCCGGGTTACAAGACATCTGCGCAATCAGATCGACGTTCAAGGTGAATAAAGCGGTCTTCAACCCCATGCGAGCAGCCGCCATCGCGGCTTCGCATCCGGCATGGCCAGCGCCAACCACGACCACCTCGAAATGTTCGTCAAACGTTTGCATATGCGCTTATTCACGGCCCACGCTGAGGGGGGGAATACTGACTATCTCAATTGTAGCAACCATCGCCAATGTAAAGCTGCGACAAGCGGCCTTGGCCAGAGTGAGTACCTGCTACTCTTGCCGACATGAAATTATCTCCTGACTGCGATAATCGGAATCGCAGGGTTGGTCACGCTCCTTGCCACACATCGAGAAGCGCC
The DNA here is from genome assembly GCA_049674665.1 of Terriglobales bacterium. GTDB lineage: Bacteria > Acidobacteriota > Terriglobia > Terriglobales > Acidobacteriaceae > Acidiflorens. The sequence goes on along the minus strand of JBATZM010000101.1, from coordinate 43,803 downwards.
TGAGGCTCGCGCCCGTGAACTGATCCAAGTGCTGAAGCTCGATGTCTTGCCCAAAGAGTCGGGATACCTCGGGATCATCGGTCGATCCAAACAGACGGTGACCGTGGACGGTCGCACTTTGGCAGTGCAGAGCCAGAATTACTACATGCTCACGCGCGACCGTCCCATCAACTATCTCCATTGGCTTGCGCCAGACGACACGCACATCCTGATTGAGGGCGGCCCAGTGGACTACTTCATCTTTCATCCAGACGGACGCACCGAGAAAGTCACGCTTGGCATGGACCTCGCGGCCGGACAGAGGCCTGTGGTTGCGGTACCGGGTGGTTGTTGGAAAGCATTGCGGCTCCATGACAGTGCCGCCTATGCATTGATGGCCAACACACTGTCGCCGGAGTTCACTTCCGATCGCGTGAAGATCGGAGCCGGCGCCAATTGGGTGAAACGATATACGAATTCGGCGCCCTGGGCCACGCCTGAAATGTTGCGCGAACTGATTGGCCCCAATTATCGATAAGCCGGTGGCAGCGGATTAAGGTTTTGGAATTGTCGCTGGTGCCAATAAGGATAAGCAACCTGCGGCGCGCTAGCCTCATCCAGTTTTGTGACTTGTGCGCTCGTCAGCGTAAAGCTTGCGGCGGCTAAGTTGTCGCGTAGTTGCTGTTCATTGCGCGCGCCGATGATCACGCTAGCAATAGTCGGCTTTCGCAGCAGCCAGTTCAGAGCCACCTGCGGCACAGTCTTGCCCGTCTCAGCCGCAACCGCGTCGAGCGCGTCCACTACTTTGTAGAGGTATTCATCCGCGACCACCGGACCACCCTCAGCGGCTTTGTGCAACCGGCTCACCTGCGGCATTGGCTGACCGCGCCGGATCTTGCCCGTCAGACGCCCCCATCCGAGCGGACTCCATACCAGAGCACCCAACCCTTCCGCATAAGCCTGCGGCATCAACTCCCACTCATAATCACGCCCGACAAGCGAGTAGTAGACCTGATGCGCAACATAACGCGACCAGCCATAACGTTCGCTGATGTCAATTGATTTCTGCAGATGCCATCCCGAGAAATTCGACGCCGCGATATAGCGCACCTTGCCTTCACGCACAAACTGGTCGAGCGTGTTCAACGTCTCATCCATCGGAGTCAGCGCGTCGAAGCCATGCATATGATAGACATCAATGTAGTCGATCTTCAGTCGTTTCAAGCTGCCTTCGACTTGTTGCGTCAGATGGATGCGCGACGAACCGGCGTTATTAGGCCCTTCGCCAAAGGGAAAAGTCGCTTTGGTTGAAATCAGAACACTCGCGCGTGGTAAGTGCTTGATCGCCTCGCCCAGAATCTCTTCGGAAAGCCCTTGCGAGTAGACATCGGCCGTGTCGAAAAAGTTGACGCCGGCTTCCATACAGAGATTGATGAGCCGGGTGGCCTCCGCCACATCCGTCGCACCCCAAGCGCGAAAAAACTCATTCCCGCCACCAAAAGTCGCCGTGCCAAAGCAAAGCACTGGAACCTTCAAACCACTTCTGCCTAGTTGTCGAAATTCCATAGCGGATTTGACGAGCGGCAGTGTCCGATGGTCGCAACGTTTTACTCCGAACATACCGATAGTCGTGTGGTGACGGGGCATCGCCCCGTCCAGCGGGACAAAGCCCGCTTCCACGCAAGCTCCTCGCGACTACTACGAAGCAAAACTTCGCCGCACTTTTTTCCAAACCAGCCGTGCGGGGAAGAATAGAATTGCGCCCCACAACAGCAGACTAGGCCCAAACGAAAGCAGAAACAGCACCAGTCCTAAGACTTCGTCCACCATGCCTCGATACCCTTCGATTGCGGCGTTACAGAGGCGAGTAAAGGTCGAAGGCGGCACGACCTGCAATTGCGCTTGATAGTCCTCGGTAATCGTCGCGTGCAAGGTTGCGTAGTTCACCTGCTTCGCCGTATTTTTTCGCTCGGCCTGCATCTGCTCGATCTCACCACGGACGCGATCCAGTTCCTGTTCCACGGCGAGAACATCCGACAGTTTCCCAGTGCGATCGCGGAGCAAACCGCTCAGCCGCTCTTCGGTATGCATTGAGTTGTCAAGACGCGCCTGCAGATCGACATACTGTGAAGTGACATCCTGACCGCTCTGCGACTCCGATTCCACTCGCCCCAACGCCTTGACCTCAGTCAAGGTAGCATCCAGTTGATCGGCAGGAACCCGCAACGTAGCGGTGAGCGTGCGCCCACTCCCCGTGCTGCCTCCCGCATCCAGCTCGCCGACATACCCGCGATGCCGCTTGAGAATCGCTTCCAGGTTAGCCCGCGCTTTGTCGAAGTCTTTTGCGATCAGGCTGAGCTGTGCTGTGCGTATGATCATCGGCCCGTTAGCGGTCGAATCAATTTGCGGTGCACGTTGGTCTGCCTGCGAAGTATTGGAGTCTGCCGGTGAAGCACTTTGCAGTGTTGCGAACTGCTCAAGTTTGTCGAATTCCCTTCCTTTCACCGGCGCCGCAGGTGGCGGAGGTGGGGGCGGCTGAAAAAAGACCTGTTCACGGGACATGGACTTTTTCTCTAGTTGAAATTCTGATCCAACTTGCGAGAACAAACTGTTCGCGTTCCGACTTTGGAACCTCACTGTGCCAAACACAACCAATAAGACGGCGGCAACTGCTCCCACCCACGCAGACCTCGGCCACCGCACGCTGAAAAAGTCGCGCCAGCTCCGTCTTGCAGGAAGAACTCTCCGAGGCACGGGAATAGTTTCGGCGAGTGCTGTTGCTATTGCGAGCGGCATCGCTGACTCCGCCAGTTCGATCTTCCAAGCCGTGAGGCTCTGCGAAACACCTCGCAAAGAAGCAACCAGCTTCTGGCACTCCAAGCACTCGCCCAAATGAGCCACAGTAGCCGTTGTGCGATCCGTCGTGAGTTCGCCGTCCAGATAGGCCATGAGGTCTTCGGGTTCGATAGGGTGAATAATTTTGTTCATATGGCCTCGCCTTCAGCCCGTGATAGTTTCGCGCTCGCCTCGACTTCGCCTGCAGCCACAGGATTACCAGATGCTTGTCCGTGCGACATTTGTTCGCGTTCCGGTGCAAGGTAACCTTTGAGAGCCATTCGCGATCGAAACAGCCGGGATCGAACGGTGTTGACTGGTATCTTTAGCAGCTCGGCAATCTCTGCATAGCTGAGTTGCTCATATTCGCGGAGCAGCAGAAGTTCCCGCTCGGAATCATCGAGCCGTTCGAGAGCCTGCCGAATCCAGAGCACGGAATCAGAATCATCATGAGTCGCAGCTTCCGGCTCGATCTCTCCCGCAGGAGAGTCGCGCAATTGTTTGCGCCGCTCCGCTGCCAGCAGGTTCATCGCGATGGCATAAAGATAAGTGCGGACCGAAGCTCGCGGTTCGTAACGAGACGAAGCCCGAATCACCGCCAAAAAAGTTTCCTGTGCCAAATCCTCGGCATGCTTGTCGCCATTCAGTCTGCGCCGAAAGAAACCGTACAGCGGCCCGCGATAGCGCCGAAACAGCTCTTCAAACGCCTGCTGCGAGCCTCCGTAGAACTCCAGCATCAAAACCTCATCGCTAATCATTGCCGGCGCCACATTCCTCCAACTCACCGTCCGAAGTCTCTGTCATAAGCTGCAATGTCGCAAGTCGCGGGAAAGTTCCATAAAGCGTACATAAATTTTCGATGGCCTATCGCGGCATCATTGTGAACTGTCGGGCTGCAACCGTATAGTGAATGGGTCAGTAGTGTGTCTTATGGCCCGACCCATCCCCATAGGCGTGCGAGGCGGGGCGGTTGAAACCGTTGAGTTGAAGCACACACTCTCCGCTCATCATCCGGAGTTGCCACCCGTTTATTCAACTCCAGACATGATTCGTCTGATGGAGACCGCCTGTTTCCACGCTCTGCAGCCGTTTTGTGATGAGGGAGAAATTACGGTGGGTATCTCGATTCACATCGAACATCGCGCTGCCAGCGGAATCGGAATGCGAATTCGTGCCGAGGCGGAACTGGAATCGTTTGACGGTCGCTTTTACATCATGCGCGTCAACGCCCACGATGGCACTCAGGAAATTGGGCGCGGTACGGTGGGACGGGCTGTGGTGCACGTCCCCAGTTTCATCGAACGCATGCGCGAAAAAGCTCGCGGTGGCTAAAGCTACCTAAACATTTTTGCTCACCCATTAACCAGATTCATCATGTGCTCCGGATAACGCAACCCCGAAGCTGCTCCGGAGGGGAAAACTTCACTCAAACGGCGCAAGTCCTCAGGAGTCAATTTCAAGTCGACAGCAGCGGCATTTTCCTCCAGATACTTGCGCCGCTTCGTGCCGGGAATGGGGACAATATCGTCACCCTGCGCCAGCACCCATGCCAGCGCCAATTGTGATGGCTGACATCTTTTTGCGCGTGCGATCTCTTCTACTTCTTTCACCAGATCCAGATTCTTCTGAAAGTTTTCCCCCTGAAAGCGCGGCGAGAAGCGGCGATAATCATCGGCCGCCAGGTCTTCGAACGTTTTGAATTGGCCAGTAAGAAATCCTCTCCCGAGTGGACTGTAAGCGATGAAGCCGATACCAAGTTCACGGCAGGTCGCAAGAATTTCGTCTTCAGGATCGCGTGTCCAAAGCGAATACTCCGTCTGCAGCGCTGCAATAGGATGCACTTTCACAGCACGACGCAGAGTGCCAGTCGAGGCTTCCGACAAACCGATGTGGCGGATCTTACCTTGATTGATCAGCTCCGCCAGAGTGCCGACCGTTTCTTCGATCGGCGTATTCGGATCGACACGATGCTGATAGTAGAGATCAATGTACTCGACCCCCAGCCGCTTCAAACTTCCTTCACAGGACTTCTTCACGTAGTCCGGCTTGCCGCTGACACTGCGGACGTTGGGTTTGCTGGGATCGCGGACAATCCCGAACTTTGTAGCGAGCACCACATGGTCGCGTTTGCCCTTGATCGCTCGCCCGACGAGTTCTTCGTTCTTGTATGGCCCGTAAACATCGGCGGTGTCGAGGAAATTGATGCCGAGTTCGAGTGCGCGATGAATGGTCGCGATCGACTCGGCGTCATCGCGTCCGGAGTAAAACTCCGACATGCCCATGCAGCCGAGGCCGAGGGCGGAAACTTTGAGACCCGAACGTCCAAGATTGCGGGTTTTCATTCAGCCATTTCCTTTCGGGGATTAAAAAGAGCCGCTAGAAATTAAAGATTAACGGTCCACGATTCAGTTCAATAGATGCGACGACCGCAAAGAAGGTTCCGACAAACCGGCGGCGCGCCACGAATTTGCATCCTTCCGCTTGTTCCGGCATCTTGTAGGAACCATGAATCGAGCGCCGATTTGGTTTGAAAGAAAATTTGATTTCTCTTTCCCCGTCGAGCTGCATCCGAACCTATGCGTGCGTTTGCGAGGCACGCCGGCGTGGCTGGAAGAAATCGTCCGTAGCGTCGATCGGGACGTCTTGGTTAGGAAACCCGCCGGTAAATGGTCAGCTCAGGAACACGCCGGACACCTGCTTGATCTCGAACCTCTATGGATGGCGCGGGTCGATGACTATCTGACGGAAGCGTCACAACTGACGGTGACTGACCTAAGCAATCGGAAGACGGACGAAGCCCAACACAACCAACGCGCAATCAGCGAGATTCTGGCCAACTTTCGAAACGCACGCATACAACTAGTGAGCCGAGCGGAGAAGATCGACCCGACAGTTTTTGCTCGCGCCATCCCTCATCCGCGCCTGCAAACACCCATGCGACTGGTCGACCATTTGTACTTTGTGGCAGAGCACGATGACCATCACCTGGCCAACATCTGGGCACTTATCAACTGAGCACCAATCAACGCAAGCAACGGAAACCCACCCGTTACGAAGTGATTCGGATCAAAGGCTTCGTGCGCGCAACCACTTCGCCGATTTCAATCGCAGGAACACCGACAGCATGAAGATCGCGGGTGAGGGCAGCGGAATCATTGTCGGCAACCGAGATCAACAATCCACCGGCAGTCTGTGGATCGAAGAGAATAGTTTTCGAGTCTTCGGAGATTCTGTCTTCATATTCGACCACGCATTCTGCAAAATCCCGATTGGCCTTGAGTCCCCCGGGAATATAACCACCGCGGATGCAATCGAGCGCGCCTTCGAGCACCGGTATGTTGGCGGACTGGAAAACGAGGCTGACGTCCGATGCCAGCGCCATTTCGCGCGCGTGTCCGATCAGGCCGAAGCCAGTGACGTCCGTCAGGGCATGAACGGCAATGGCTTCTTTGGTTGTTGGTTGTTGGTCGTCAGCTATTCCAGTGCGGCCTGTAACAATCACTTCGGCCGCTGCCTTATTCAAAGTCGTCATTGACTTCACGGCTGCATCTATCCATTCCTGTTTCGCTACACCTTTTTTGACAGCCGTCGAAATTACTCCCGTGCCCAGCGCCTTGGTAAACAATAGCCGGTCGCCCGGTTGCGCACCCTGATTCGCCAGCACCCGCTTGGGGTGAATCACGCCAGTCACGGAATATCCGAATTTCGTTTCTTCATCGCGGATGCTGTGGCCGCCAATTACCGTGCACCCCGCTTCGATCATCTTCGACAAACCGCCGGCAAGAATGCGTTCCAAAATTTCGAGATCGCTTTTCTCAGGAAAGCAGACTAGGGCCAGCGAAGTCAGCGGCTTTCCACCCATGGCATAGATGTCGCTTAGCGCATTGGTGGCGGCGATCTGGCCAAAGGTGTAGGGATCGTCCACGATGGGTGTAAAAAAATCTACCGTCTGCACAAGCGCTGTCTCGGGCGTCAGCAGATACACACCAGCATCGTCGGCGTGATCGAAGCCGATCAGCACATTTGGGTCGTGTTGCCGTGGTAATTTCCCAAGCACTTTGTCCAGAATTGCCGGACTCAACTTCGACGCACAACCCCCAGCCTTTACGGTCTCAGTGAGACGAAATTGTTTGACCTCAGGCATGAGGAGATTGTACCGGAGTGGATCGTTGCGGAGATCAGACGTCAGATTTCATAAGGTGAGAACCAACCAAAAGGTTCTTAACTCTGAAATCTGACCTCTAACCTCGTACCTTACTTCACGCCGACTTGCGTAATCTGCAGATCCGGATAGGCGTGGTTCCATTGGGCGGAAATATTCTCAAAGGTCAGGCGGAAAGGTTTGCTCTGGCCCGGCGCGAGCGGTGACAGGTCGAGGTCCACGGCTTCGTCGTACGGTCCACCGGTACGCAGAATACGGATGGGAAGTTCTCCGCGCTGGGCCATCTGACCCATGTCGTCTTTAAACGTGACCTGCGCCACGGCGTGTGTAACTGTCTTGTCGCCGGTATTGGTGATAGTTCCGTCGAAATAGCTGAACGTCGCGCCCGCAAAATTCTGCGCCGCACTTATCTTGAGATCCGAAAATTGCAGGCTTGCGGCATATGCTGGAGGTGCGGCCGGCTTTTTCTGCTCGCCGCGAAAAATCAACGCGAGGACGCCGACCACTATACCGACGACGATGATCCCGACAAGGATCGGACGCAAACTAGACTCTTGCCGCTCCGTCGTGGGGTTTAGATTGGGCTCGATCAGTCCATCCATGGCGGGATTGTACTACCGCTACTCTTAAATGAATTTGCGAGCTAATGAGCACCCGCGCTGGAAGCTGCGTTCGTGACATTCGGCATGAGCCTTGAGTCGGTAACACGGTAGTTGTTGTACTCGATCGTCAGCGTGGCGCGGCCGCCGAGCCGTATGTCGCTTACAGATTCGTTGCGCCGGGGAAACCAGAAATTTTGCACCTTCATATACTCGTGGTGAATTTCATTTTTCTTGGTCCAAAAGGAAGGATTCTGTGCCGGCTCCGCATCAATCCGGGTCACGGCGAAATCGGTTGCGTCAACCCACACTTTGCCGCGATAAACATACTTGCTTCTCGCTTTCGGATAAACAGCAAGCACGTATCGGCTGCCCTTCTTTGAAGAGTTGATGCCCGAAGCGTTAACGCCTGAAGAATTGTCGCCCGAGGACTCGAAGCCGACCAGGGCGATGTCGTAGTTGTCACGGTTCAATAGCGTGCGGACGTGCATCTCTGGCTCTGCGGCTTCCCTTTCGCTGTCCAGCAACCGTTTGAACACGCGGTCGATGATCAGCTTCGATCCGGATTGTGAAATGATTTTGAAGGTCTTTGTTGAAGGACTGTCATAAGTCGCCTCCACCGTCATTTCAGCGTCACGATCGCCCGGAAATCCACGATACGAAAGGCGATAAACGCGGGTGCACTCGTAATGGCGCAGAGCCTGTGCACGCTCTTCATCTCTGCGGATGAGATTATCGACTACCTGGTCGACCGAAAGTGGCGCGCTAGTGATGGAAGGTGGGAGCGGACTCGAATCAGCACCTGCCCAACAACTGCTAAATAGCGTAACTACCAGCACGATGAAAGATCTGATCGAACTCTGAACCCGACTTCGGGTCGAACCACTAAACGAACTTTGGACCGAACCTTCGACCGAACTCTGGATCGAACTCAAAACCACGCGCATACATCTTCCGTTAGGGGCTAGATTACCACTATCACTTGAGTGTCCTTTTAATCAGGTGGGCCGGACGGCGGAGCGGCAATTGTGTCAACGATTCGGCACCTGCTTCGGCAGCGACCACCCAAATATCACCGGTGAATGAAAATTTCACCCACTTTCTAGCAAGCGCTCGCCATGTCCGCGTAATATTTTCAAATACTTGCGGAAAACGGCGGAAGGGTTAGATAATTGCTAGCGCCACAAGCGAATCAAGGAGCCCTCCCCCATGTGGATCCGTGAAAGCGATACTTATGTTCAGTGGAACTGGATTGCGATCTTCTCTTACACCGCGTCACTAGCAGTCAGTTTGGCGATTTGGCGAGGTCTATTCCGGGCCGTTGAATATCTGGTGAACTAAGATACCGGAAGCTACGCGTCAAGAATTCCAGCAAAATTGCAGCCGCTGTTTAGAAATCGGCACTATTGATCGCCGATCATAGTTACTGATCACTATTACTGATCATAGTGCAGCAGTGAGAAAACGTCATACTTCGCGAGTCTCTCGCGACCTCTCAAGAAGTCGAGCTCCACGACAAACGCCAGTCCTGTAATTTCCGCGCCAAGTCCGTGAGCCAACTCAGCCGTGGCGACGGCAGTGCCTCCTGTAGCCAGCAAATCATCCACGATCAGAATGCGCTGGCCCTTTCTGATGGCATCTTTATGAACCTCCAGCGCGTTGCTGCCGTATTCGAGCTCATAGCTGATCTTCAAGGTTTCGGCGGGCAATTTCCCCGGCTTGCGGACGGGAACGAATCCCGCATTCAACCGGTAGGCGAGCGCTGGTCCAAAGATGAATCCACGTGCCTCCATGCCGAGCACCAGGTCGATCTCTTTGCCGATGTAGTTTTCCGAGAGCGCGTCTATAAGACGAGCGAAGCCCACTCTATCCTTGAGCAGTGTCGTGATGTCGTAAAACAGGATGCCTTTCTTTGGAAAATCAGGCACCTCACGGATCAGTTTCTTCAATCCATCACAATCCACCGGCTTGGTCGACATTTGGTTTGACATCCTGTCTGACATCCTAAAAGCTAAGCTCCTCGAACTTGAAATGAATTGAGACCCGCGACTGGCTCGGCCTCGGATTCTTCTACGTTATCCACCCGCGCCGCTCGCGGACCTTCCCGCAACCGCGAGCGCAATCCAGCCAATTGCTCCGGTGTTCCCATGGCCAGCACTTCAACGCTGCCATCTGCATTGTTGCGCACCCATCCGGCAATTCCGAGGAGGTGTGCCTCGCGCTCGACAAACCAGCGAAAACCGACACCCTGAACACGTCCGCGCACAAGAAAGCGGAGAGCTTGAGAGCGAGATTGATCGCTGGTTGAAGCCATCGTTGCGATGAACGTTTTGATTGATGAACGTTCGATTGAAGAGGTCAGAGGTCAGATTGCAGAGGTGAAAACCCAAGCCGAAGGTTCTAACCTCTGCAATCTGACCTCTAACCTCTAACCTTATTGCGCCCGTGACAGATACGTGCCTTCCGCCGTGTCGACTTTAATTTTCTCGCCTTCGTTGATGAACGGTGGCACCTGCACGATGAGGCCGGTTTCAGTCTTCGCCGGCTTGGTCACGCTCGATGCGGTCGCACTCTTCAAACCTGGTTCGACTTCCATCACGGTTAACACGACGGTCTGTGGCAACTCAATGCCGACGGCCTTGCCATCGAAAAATTCTACTTTGATCTGGAGATTAGGCGTCAGGTAATCCACCGCATCGCCGAGTGTGTCGCGAGTGAGATGAGTCTGCTCGTAGTTTTCGGTGTTCATGAAGTAGTAGTCGTCACCGTCACTGTAGAGGAACTCCATGTTCTCCTCATCCACGTTGACCTTCTCGATCGGATCAGGCGAGCGGAACCGGTGCTCGAACATGGCGCCAGTGCGCAGGTTGCGTAATTTTGCCTGAATGAAGGCGCGCAGATTGCCCGGAGTGCGGTGCTCGACGCTGAACACAGAGTGCAGGTCATTATTGTGCTTGATGATCATGCCGGGACGGAGTTGGGTCGCTGGAATCGACATTGCTGGTTTACATCTCCTTCACTCTGCTAGGAATTCTGGGTAGCGGGGCAGGTCCGGGGTCCTTGGCGAGCCCGCTTTTGGCTTGCTGGGATGGAGGTCGCCGGGCTTCCGCCGCATTTGGGATTTAACATTTCATTTTACACAGGTGGAGAGGGTTGTGGGAACACCGGGGTTGATCCGTGCCGAGAATGTCCTTGCGTAATAGATTTGCTGGCCGGTATAGGGTCTAAAATGTAGAGACGGGGCTGCCCCCGTCTGGCACTATTTAATAATCAGGAGATTCTATATGCGCATTGGAAAATACGAAGGTTCGGATGGTACGACTGGAACAGCGATCACGTTTTTATTGATTGGGCTTGGCGTCGGTGCAGCTGTTGGTCTGTTGCTGGCTCCAAAGACGGGGCGGCAATTGCGAAAAGACCTGCGGCGTTCCTATGACGACGTCCTCGAAACCGCCTCCGACTGGACGGAAGAAGCGAAAAGCCGTTTGGAGGATGTGGTCGAAAAAAGCGGCGACTTCGCCGACGATTTGCGAGCCAAAACCAAGCCCCTCAGCGATTTGCTGCGTCGCTCGTAGGATTAGGATGCGGTCCGCGCTGGCGCGACAGAATCATCATCGGCAGCAATGATGTTGGGCAACAACGAGAAAGTCCGCATTTCGCCGTTTCGTATCAGGGTATCGCTTTAGCGATACCGTAAGTCGTTCAAAATCGTCCGCCCCTTTAGGGGCTGGTAGCCTCTTCACCACTCGAGGCTTACGGTTCAACCTGGCCTTCGTCCTCTAGCGTGCGTTTCTTCTTATGCACATTGCTGATGACAACACCAACTGAGAACCGGAAGTTGTCCTGCGTCTGCTTGGGCTGCTTAGGAAACGCGGTGCCGGTCTGGAGGTAATCGGCCTTGAACCGCAATGCGTAACGCTGATTGATTTTGTGGTCGAAACCCCCACCGGCGACCAGTGCCCTGCCTGTACCCACTTCCGTGAACTGAGTCCCGAGGGCAGTCGCTTGGCCGCGCGTGCCCTGATGTCCATATAGGATCTCTCCAAACGGTGTCCAGCGTTCCCACTTATTACGGCGTGAAAATTGTGCGCCGAAAAGAAAGTTGTACTCTCGCGTCGCCACATCGAACGTTGGAAGAGTCTGCGGACAGAAGCCTCCTTGCGAACACGTCGGAAATGGCGCCGGCGTGCCTGTGGGAATCTTCGACGTTCCGAAGTATTCGCCACCTTCCACTAGGAACCCCAGCCAACGGGTCGCGTTCAGCCCCAGAGAAGAGTCCCAGCCGTATAAACCCGCCCAGTGTCCGGCGTTGAAAAGACCGGCCTCAGCATATGTGCCGCCGCCAAAGAACTCGAGGCGCGGAAACGGGACTGCCGGCGCGGTGGTGCTGCTTGGAGCCGTACTTGGAATCGGAGTTGCCTCGGGAGGCGGCGCTTGGGTCGGAGCTTGTGGTTGAGTGGCAGGAGTCTGCGCTGGAGTTTGTGCCCATGACATCACACATAGCGCAATCACGCCAACCAGAACTCCCAGGTATTTCCTCACGATTCCTCCTTAAGGAATATAGTCGCCAATGCCCGTTGTCAGTGGGCTCTGCCAATGATTTTTCTGACTCGTGCAGCGCCGGCATCAGTGGAGTCCGCAACATCGCCTCGACGCTGGATCCTAGCTACTGAGTACGCGGTACTGGCTTTCCGAAAACCGTATTGTAGTGAAGCCTGATATCCCCGCAGGTTCCCTGCTCGGGCGAATAGACCACACAAGTATCAAAGGGCCGAGAATAGACATGCAGCGACACGGCACGCTGGTTCGCTTCGCGCGGATTCACCACCCGGTGCACCGGCTCACGCGGATCAACTGCGCACGGATTGGCCGCCGTCAACTCAACCGTGTTAGATGCGACCAACTGGCACTTGCCCGCCTCGATATCCTCAAATCCTACGTGAAAATTTTCCACCAGCAGCTTACCCACCGGCGCCGCCATCCAGCAATTTTGGTCGCGATGATTGTGTACCGAACTGCACTGCCCAACCTCCCAACAAACAGTCATCACTTCGTACAGGTCCGTCTTGTCGATCAGGTTGCGCGTGTAGTGCTGTCGATCCCAACATAAATAGGATGCGAGACTGGCTTCTTCGACAGGCATCTTCGCGAGCAAAGAGCGAACCGCCTCCGTCTCAACAAAAGCGGACGGGGGAAGCGAACGAAGTTCTTTGATGAGCCCGTCAATCGGAATACGCGACACTTTGATTGGTTCAGTCATAACAATATCTGCGACAAACTATTGAGTATACCGTGCCCCGCCGATCAAGCGCTGGAGCGCCGGGCGTCGCGCCCGTCCTGCATCGACCGATGCCGGACCGGAGCCACGGCGCTCTGTGGCCTTGCGACTCTATACAATGAACGAAATCCATGGAATACAAACTGACTGAAACCGAAGTCCGCGTGCTGGGCTCGCTGATCGAAAAAGATATCACCACGCCGGAGTACTATCCGCTGTCCCTAAACGCACTGATGAATGCCTGCAACCAGAAGTCAAATCGCGACCCAGTCATGCAGTTGAACGAAGACACGGTAAGAGATGCGCTGGAAGGTCTACAGCAGCAGCGCATGGCTGGACCAGCACGCGGTGCCGACAGCCGCGTCACCAAATACGAGCAGCGACTGCAGGAGGTATTTAACTTCACGCGTGCGGAGATTGCCGTATTGTGCGTGTTGCTGCTGCGCGGTCCGCAAACGACGGGCGAGTTGCGCGGACGCACCGAGCGCATGCACCACTTCGAAACGCTGGAGGATGTGCAATCAGCGTTGCAGAAGTTGATGCAGCGCGAACCGCCACTGGCAAAAGTTCTCCCCAGGCAGCCGGGAACGAAGGAATCTCGCTATGCGCATCTGCTCGCCGGAGATGTGGTGGAAGCCGATGCGCCAGTGCAGGCCATCGCTGCGGCGGAACGCAATCCGGCGGATGCCGACCGCATCACACGGTTGGAAGAAGAAGTAGCGGAACTGCGGCGAGAAGTTGGAGAGGTAAAGGATCAGCTGGAAAGATTTCGAAGACAGTTTGAGTGAATATCAACGCCCAGACACCATGAGCACCGAGAATATCGTCGCCTTACCCGGTATTCCCTTGTGGTTCAGATTTTGGTTTCCTCGGCGTCTCGGCGGTGAAAACCTAAAGCACGCGCTCCTGCGCATACCCCGCCGCGCCCAGCGCCGAGATAATTTCAGCAATATGGTCGGGGCCGCGAGTTTCCATAGTGATCTCGATCGCGGTCTCGCCCAGACCCACGCCGTGGTAGGCGCGGTCATAGTCCGTCTCAACGATATTGGCACGATGCTCCGCCAGAATCGAGGTAAGACGATTGAGCGCTCCAGGATAGTCGGGCAAGTGGACGCGCAGGCGCACGAGGCGTCCGTCTTTCACAAGTCCGCGCTCGATGATGCGCGAGAGCAACGTGACATCGATGTTTCCGCCGCATACCAGCACCGCAACTTTCTTCCCGATCAGTGTCAGCTTGCGGTTGACCAGGGCTGCAAGGGCTGCCGCACCGGCCCCCTCGGCCAAAGTTTTTTCGCGCTCCAACAGGAGAAGAATAGCGTTGGCAATCTCCTCTTCTTCAACAGTCACGATGTCGTCCACGTACTTCTGAACCAGCGGCAGGGTACGATCTCCTGCGCGTCGGACAGCAATCCCATCCGCAATAGTGGAAGCCGCCTTGAGCGTCACCGGCTTGCCCTCGGCGACAGCAACTTTCATCGACGGCAAGCGCGAGGGCTGAACTCCGAAAACTTGGATTTTCGGATTCGACTCTTTGAGAGCGCAGGCGATGCCACCAATCAAGCCTCCACCACCGATCGGGACGATAACCGCTTCGAGGTCAGGATGCTGCTCAATCAGCTCCAGCCCAATTGTTCCCTGTCCGGCAATGACGGCGTCATCATCGAAGGCATGCACCAAAGTGAGGCGCTCAGCCTGACTGCGTCGGATGGACTCTTCAAAAGCTTCGTCATAATTCGCGCCGTGCAGAACCACATCGGCGCCGTAACCGCGTGTCGCCGAAACCTTAATCAGAGGCGTAGTCAGCGGCATACAAATCTGGGCACGGATGCCGAGCTTGCCAGCATGGTAGGCAACCCCTTGCGCGTGATTTCCAGCCGAAGCCGCGATGACACCCTGAGCACGTTCCTCCGTGCTGAGCGAGAGCAACTTGTTCAGCGCGCCACGCTCCTTGAACGCCCCAGTGCGCTGCAGATTGTCTAGCTTCAAATAAACCTGGTTGGCCGTCGATGCGGAGAACGTCTCCGAGCGGGCGCAGGGCGAAAGGTAGATGGAACTGCGAATGCGGCGCAGAGCCGACCGGATGTCATTGAGAGTAATCATTTTCCAACTGCGGCTACCAACACTACGGATGGCAACATCTTACCTGACGCAAACGAAGGGACCTGCAGTAACGTGTACAAGTACCACTTCCGTAATGGCCCCTTATTAACAGGAGCTACGCCCTTTCGAAACCTATGCAACCGTGAAAAGGCACGTCAGAATGGGGTTTTAGAGGAGTTCATCCCCCTGGGACTCATGTCTACTTCGCCTGGTGCCACAACCGCCCCGCTCTCCATTCATCGAAAATCTTCCGCGCGCGTAGCGCTGTTTGACTTGCCTGCAGCGTCAGCACAATTGGTGACAGAATGTTTCCGTCAATCCGGAATCGAAACGGTTCCGATTGCGCGCGAACACGCACCGCGACTGCAACGCGAAAAATTCGAAGCCTGCGTTTTGCCGCTAGGAGAAACCGCCGGCAGCATCATCGAATTGGCGCGAGGATCGGCCTCCAACGGCCGCATCATCATCTACGGCCTGGGCGGTACCGCGCAGGACGCGATGCGATATTCGAAGTTGTGCATCAACGCCGTGTTTCACGAACCGTTGGAGCGGTCAGCGGCGATGAAACTGGTGCGCTCGACTCGCATGCTGGTGCTGCACGAATTCCGTCGCTACGTCCGTATCCCCGTAATGACGGAGGTCGGAATCGTAATGACAGACGGTGGCCGCATGACGGCGACCAGCCAGGAAATCAGTTCGGGTGGCATGTCGCTCAAGGCCAATCAGGCGCTGGAACCAGGAACTCCGGTCGAAGTATCGTTTTCTTTGTTGACGCTGCCACGCGTATGGGTGCGCGGAAACGTTACCTGGAAGAAAAGCAACAAGACTTTTGGGGTTCGTTTTGACTCAACCGACGTGCGGCGACAAAAGCTGAAAGAGTGGATCGTGGGTTATCTGGAAAGTTAAACGGCTGTCGGCTTTCAGCCTTCAGCTAAATACCTCTACAATATCGGCGTGAGTTCATCTTCAGCCGTGGTCGAGCCTGAGCAGCCCCCGGCTCTCGAAATGCGCCCTTTCTCGCTGCGCCAGAAATTTCTCTTGTGGCTCATCAGTTGGGCAAGCTATCTGGCGATTTCTCTGATCGGCCCCACGCTCCGCTATTCAATCTCTTGGGAAGAACCGCCCTCACCGCCAGGCGCAACTTACGAAAAACGGGTGATCTACTCTTTCTGGCACCGGGCCGTGTTCGCCAGCGCGTGGTTATGGAGAAAGACCGGAATCGCAGTGATGGTAAGCCGCAGCTTCGATGGAGAATACATTGCCCGGACCATAGAAAAACTTGGCTTCGTCGCGGTACGAGGATCGAGTAGCCGCAGTGGCGCGACGGCTCTGCTCGGCTTGAAAACCCAGCTGGAACAAGGCAACTTGGTCGCATTTACCATCGACGGCCCGCGCGGCCCGAAATATGTAGCCAAGCCGGGACCAGTATTGCTCTCGCGTGCCAGCGGTTTCCCGATGGCGGCGTTCTACGTGGCGCTCAGCGATGCCTGGGAGCTAAACACTTGGGACGCGCTGATGATCCCGAAACCATTCTCAAAGGCGCTGGTGCGCTTCAGCGCCAAGGTGCAAGTTCCCGCCGAAGCCGACGATGGCGATGCCCGAGCAAAGCCGGACGCGCAAATGGCGGAGTTTCATGCGAAGTTGCAGGCTGCTCTTGAACGCGTCACCCGCTTCGCTGAAGAGCATGTAGCACAAGTCGGATCGCAGGAGTTCCCCATCATCAAGAATTAGCAACAGGAGCGCCCGGCGTCCACGCCCGGCCACACGTCAGTACAAACGACAGGATTGCTGACACACCGGTCGTTCCACCATAAAGACCAGAATGGCGTTTGACTTTATGTCGGCGAGCCCGGTAGATTTACCGGGCTGCTGTTTTGCTCTTTCTCAAAATTAGGTTCGCGCATAATCGTAGGCCAGCGATAAGCTGGCGCTACGGGAAGCGGGTGAGACTCCCGCGCTGCCGCGCAACTGTAAGCGAGGACATCGCAAGCGGTCACTGGGTAATGCTTGAAAAGCACAACCCGGGAAGGCCGATTGTAGTAACTGGATGCCGAGTGAAAGCTCACATCCTGACTCGCAAAGCCAGGAGACCGGCGTGAACCGCCCACACAACCCTTTCGCGTGATAAAGGAGACGTGCATGCGCTGTTCCCGTACATTCGCCGTTGTTTTTTTCCTGTCGGTTATTGCTTCCGCCGAAATAAAAATTAAAGTCGTCGATCCTCAAGACGCAGCCGTCACTGGCGCCCAGGTGCAATTGCTGAAACTTGGGAAGCCTGTAACCGTGCAAAACACGTCCGCTGAAGGACTGGTGATCTTTCGCGAGACTGCATCAAGTTCTTATCGTGTCCAAGTCTTGGCTCCGGGATTCGCGGAAGAGACAGTAGACCTTTCCTCAACCTCCGATGCCATCACCATCAAGCTACGCGTAGCGACGGCAGCGGAAACCGTGGTCGTGACCGCGACCCGCAATCCAGTTGTAAGCCAGACCGCAGGCGCCGAAGTTTCAACTTTGAATAGCGGGCAGCTGGAAGTAATGCAACCGATCGCCGCCGATGACGTGATGCGTTTTCTGCCGGGCGCGGTCGTGAACACTGCCGGACAGCGCGGCGGAATCTCCTCCCTCTTTGTTCGCGGCGGCGAGTCCACTTACAACAAAGTAATTGTCGATGGAGTAGCCGTCGATAATCCCGGCGAAACCTTTGACTTTGGCACTCTGCCCTTAACGCAAGCAGATCGCATTGAATTTGTGCGCGGCGCGCAAAGCACTTTGTACGGCTCCGATGCCATGACCAGCGTCATACAGGTGTGGACGCGCACCGGAAGCACTTCGGTCCCTGAACTCCGCTTCGGCGCCGATAGCGGAAACTTCGGAACGGCTAACGGTTACGCTTCTCTCGCCGGCGCCCACAACCGCTTCGACTACAACTTCTTTGGAAACCAGTTCAACACCAACGGTGAAGGTGTGAACAACGCGAACTCCGATTCGCTGCAAGGCGCAAACGTCGGCATGGCGATTACAGATCAAGTTGGGCTGCGAGTCCGAGTCCGCCACTCCAACAGCTACACCGGCGTCCCGGGTGAGTGGGATTTTAACGGCGATCCGCTCTTGCAACCCGACCCCGGTGAGTGGGCGCACCTGAACAGCCTGCTAGGCAGCGTGGAGCTTACCGTGGCACAGCCCTCCGGCTGGCAACACCGCTTTACCGGCTTCGACTACCTCTACCAGTACACCGATATAAACCTCAGCAGTAATCCAGACAATTACGACGACTTTCCCGGTCACACATACAACAACATCAATCGTGCCGGATTCGAGTACCAGGGAGACTATTCCGAGCGGACGTGGTCACATTCCACTTTTGGCTATCGCATCGAAAACGAAAACGGATTCGTTGGAAGCTATGGCGCACAAAGTCCCGGCCAGCGTCTTGAACAAGATGCATACCTGCAACAACAGTTAACACTAGGCAGGCTGTCGGTCATTGCGGGCGGACGTTTTGTCCACAACAGTGGGTTCGGCAATACGGGTGTGCCGCGCGTCGCTCTTACTTTGCTGGCCTTACGCGGTGGGGAAATTTTTTCCGGAACGCGCTTACGTTTTACCTATGCCACGGGCTTCATGGAGCCCGCCCTTTATGAGACCTTTGCTAATCTTCCGTACTATGTTGCGAATCCGGGTTTGTTGCCGGAGCGCACGCGATCCTTTGAAGCTGGCGTCCAGCAAAATCTATTTGCCGGCCGCTGGGTTCTGAACGCAACCTACTTTAATAACCTCTTCCACGATCAGATCGAATACGGAATCAATCAATCGGGCATAGGTCAGTTTTTCAATCTGCAACAATCATTCGCGCAGGGCACCGAATTCGAGTTGCAGGGCAGGATCTGGAAAAGACTGACGCTCAACACGGCTTATACCTACACGTCGACTGAGATCCTCCAAGCTCCGCTGTGTACGTCGGAAAATTATTGCGAATCTTTCTACGCTGCCGGAAACCCGCTGCTCCGCCGTCCCAAGCACTCCGCAACCACACTCCTCAGCTATCTAGGGACACGCTGGGGTGCAAATCTGGGCGGAAGTTTCGTAGGACGCCGCCCGGATTCTGATTTTGATGGCTTCAACATCGACCACGCCGCAGGCTATGCCCGCGTGGATCTGGGCGGATGGTATGCCATCAATTCGCGAATTACCGCCTACGCGAATGTCCAAAACGCGCTCAACGATCACTACAACGAAGTAGTGGGATATCCGGCGCTGACAGCGAACTTCCGCGCCGGGATGAGGTTTCGGATCGGAGGGGAGTAAGGCTACCGGCGGCTGCCGGCCGTTTCTTTTGGTTCGTCGTCGGATTGAAGCTCATTCGCACGAAGATCATCCCCCACCACGGGCTTGCGGGATGGAGCAGAGCTTCCTCCACCGTTGTAGCGGTGTCTTACCTGGTGAAGCTTTTCAACTTCTTTTTCTCCAAGCGGTTGCTCGTTGCCGAGCAGGTGCGTGACCAGCGCAATTTTCGCGAAGTGCTCCACCGTCTCCATTTTCATGTAGGCACTTTCGAGCGAGGAGCCAAACGTCACCACCCCATGATTCGCCATTAGGATAGCGTCATGATTCGGAATCAATGGCTCAAGAGCATCGGTTAACTCCGGCGTCCCCGGAGTACCATAGCGAGCCAGCGGAATCGATCCTAGCCCAACCACAACCTCGCACACCAGCGGTCGGTTCAGATCGTAGCCGGAAGCGGCAAACCCTGTAGCAGTCGGCGGGTGCGCGTGGACGATTCCCTGCACATCAGGGCGCATGCGATAAATCACTAGGTGCATGCCGATCTCGCTCGAAACTCTGCGCTTCCCGGCGAGGCGCTTTCCGTCCATGTCCACAATTACCATGTCGGAAGCGCGCATCCTGCCTTTGCTGATACAAGTGGGAGTCACAAGCAAGCGTTCGTCGTCGAGACGAACGGATAGGTTTCCGTCGGTAGCCGCAACAAAACCGTTTTCGTGCAGCAGTCGGCCGAACTGCACAATCGCAAGCCGATACTGGCGGTCGCTGGACATTGAAAACTCTGCGCGGCCCATGTTACAGCACGCCTCGGAACCCTTACAACACATTTAGAAGGTCAAAATATGTAAAAATCCTGCATATGACCTGGCCTTCACGGAGGATCGTTCTTCTCGCGGCGCTTCTCTCCTCAGGTTCCGCCGCCCTCTTCGCGCAGACTCCCAAGAACGCGGCGCATGACTGGCGCGTCGCTCATGAGCAACAAATACTTCAGGAGTTCACCGATCTGCTCTCCATCCCCAACGTTGCCAGCGATACCGGCAACATCCGCCGCAACGCCGACACGCTGGTCCAGGCGCTCGAGCGGCGTCATGTGGCGGCGAAGTTGCTCGTAGCACCCGGCGCGAATCCTGTTGTCTATGGGGAGATCAAGATCCCCGGCGCGAAGCACACCATCGTTTTCTACGCCCACTACGATGGTCAGCCCGTCACTCCTGACGAGTGGGACACCAAAACTCCCTTCACCCCGGTAACCCGAACCGTGAACGACGAACCGCGCATCTACGCCCGCTCGTCCTCCGACGACAAAGCCGCGATTCTCGCGCAGCTTACGGCGCTCGACGCGCTGCAAGCCGCGCACATTCCGCTCAAAGCCAATCTCCGTTTTGTCTGGGAAGGCGAGGAGGAAGCCGGCTCGACTAATCTCCGCAACGTGCTCGATAAGTATCACGACGAGCTCGGCGGAGATGTCTGGCTCATCTGCGACGGCCCCGTCGACCAGAGCGGACGCCAAAGCGTGGTTTTCGGCGCGCGCGGTGTAACCCATATCGAGATCACCGTCTTTGGCCCCAATCGCGAACTCCACAGCGGACACTACGGCAACTGGGCTCCAAATCCGGCAATGATGCTGGCGCAACTGCTAGCCGGCATGAAAGACACAACTGGCCACGTGCTCATTCCGAACTTCTACGATGGCATCACGCCTCTCAGCGCGCTCGAAAAACAGGCCATCGCCGAGGCCCCTCGCAACGAAGACCAGCTGCGCCGCGAATTCGCGCTCGGCCACACCGACGGCGACGGCAAGTCGCTCCTCGCAATGCTGAATGAGCCGTCGCTGAACGTTGACGGCCTTTCGTCGGCTCGCACCGGCGCCAAAGCGAACAACGTCATTCCCTCCTCCGCGACCGCCGACATCGACCTTCGGCTGGTCAAAGGTCTCGATTGGAAGACGCAACAGCAGCGCGTCGTCGACTACATCGCGGCGCAGGGGTATTACATTACCGACGCGCCGCCCAGCCAGACGATGCTCCTCGAGCAAACCAAGGTAGCCTTCGTGAAACGCGATGCCGTTGGTTACAACGCTGTACGCACCTCCATGGATCTGCCTATGTCCCACGAGGTCATTGCGGCAGTCGAAAGTGCCCGCGGACCGGTCGTGAGGCTGCCGACCATGGGCGGAAGCGTCCCACTTGAGGTGATCGAACAGACGCTCGGCACCCTAACCATCACCGTGCCCATCGCCAACTACGACAACAACCAGCACTCGGCGAACGAGAACATCCGACTGCAGAACCTGTGGGATGGCATAGAGACCATGGCCGCGCTGGAGACGATGGAATAGATGGAATAAATCTCTCTCCTATAATCTCCTCGATGCTTGTCTCGGACTTCCAGTATGATCTGCCCCCCGAACGGATAGCGCAGGAGCCCTTGGCGGACCGCGCCGCATCGCGTCTGCTGCATCTGAATCAACAACTGGGTAGTTGGCAAGACCGAAAGTTTAACGAATTCCCCAGCTTATTGCGGCTGGATGACCTCCTGGTATTGAACAACACGCGAGTCTTCCCGGCACGGCTCTACGGTTACCGGAGCGAACAGCGCGCCCAACCTCCAAGCCCGCACAACCGGGCTGCAAAAGATTTCCTGCGCGGGCGAATCGAAGTCCTGTTAACGCGCCAAATCTCAGAAGATCCGAATGAGTGGGAGTGCCTGGTACGGCCCGGACGCAAGATCGGAA
This sequence comes from Terriglobales bacterium, assembly GCA_049674665.1. Taxonomy (GTDB): domain Bacteria; phylum Acidobacteriota; class Terriglobia; order Terriglobales; family Acidobacteriaceae; genus Acidiflorens. The sequence continues at coordinate 21,835 of JBATZM010000101.1, read as the reverse complement.
TCGGAGAAAAACTCTATTTCGGCCATTTACCCAACGATGCACCCGAAGCCGATCCCGAACTGGAAGCTGAGGTAACTGGACGCGGTACTTTCGGCGAGCGGCGCATCCGGTTCGCTCCCGTCGCTGATTTCTTTGCCCGCGTCGAGCGCATCGGACACGTACCGCTTCCGCCCTACATTCACCGCGAGATGGACCTCAAGAACGACCAGGCCACCGACCGTGAACGATACCAGACCGTATATGCGCAGACGCCGGAATCAATGGCAAGATCTGTAGCAGCGCCGACTGCAGGTCTGCACTTCACGCCCGAGATCCTTCAGCGAATTCGCTCCCGAGGAATCGAAATTGCCGAGATCACGTTGCACGTTGGCCTGGGTACCTTTCAGCCGGTACGAGTAGAAAAAGTAGAAGATCACCAGCTGCATCGGGAGTGGTACGAAATCCCGCAAGAGGCAGCACGAGCGATCAACCAGGCAAAAGCTGAGAAGCGGCGCGTAGTTGCTGTCGGCACAACCACCGTCCGCACTCTGGAGTATGCCGCGCAACGCACAAGCAGCGACCACGTAGACGCCGGACAGGGTGATGCGGACATATTTATCTATCCCGGCTATCGTTTTCGCATCGTGGACGCGCTGCTGACAAATTTTCATCTGCCGCAATCGACCCTGCTGATGCTTGTCTGTGCTCTAGGCGGGAAAGACTTGGTGATGGCCGCATACCGCCGTGCCGTCGAAGCAGACTACCGTTTCTACTCCTATGGAGATTGCATGTTCATCGAGTAGCGAACAGAAGTCACGAATGGAAGTATCGAATTGAGCTATCGAATTGAAGACTAGCGAGTAGCGGTTCGCCCAGCGCCTGCCCACGCGATCCGAAACCTCTGTAAACTTGAATCACATTGCCCCAGATACGGACACATTTTCGCCTGGCTGCCATAGCCATCGTAGCTCTGGGTTTGAGCTCGGCAGCGCAAGCGCAAAACAAGACTGCGCCAGTCGCTAAGCCTGCCGCCAAGCCAACCCCGGCCAACGAAGACGGGCTGCTGTACCAAAACGCCTCCTTCGGATTCCGCTATCAGATTCCTTTCAGCTGGGTGAATCGCACGCAGGAAATGGGCAATAAGCAACCACCCGGCCAGGATGCGCATAACAACGACGCCAACAAATCAAAACTCCTGCTCGCGGTTTTCGAGCGGCCGCCCGAGGCCACCGGAGCTACCATCAACTCCGCCGTCGTAATCGCCGCCGAGAGCGCAGCGTCCTATCCCGGTCTCAAGAAAGCCGAAGATTATCTCGGTCCTCTCACGGAACTCGCAACTGCCAATGGCTTCAAAGCCGACGGCGAGCCCTATGCGATCGAGGTCGAGTCCAGGCATTTACTGCGAGCCGATTTCATCAAGCCTCTCCGCGCCAATGACCCAGCTGGCAATGACAAAGCCAACGATGACACAGCCAAGAGTGACACAACAAGCGACAAACTCATCATGCATCAGTGCACGCTCGTCCTGCTCACGAAGGGGCAAATCGTCTCCTTCACCTTCATCGCCGGCAGCGCCGAAGAATTAGACGACCTGATGGATGGCCTCCATTTCACCGCCGCAAAATCGCCCACACACTAATGCCCCCGGCAAAACGTGTGGTGACGGGGCTCTGCCGAGCCTGCCCTGAGCAACGTCGATGGGTCCAAGCGAAGCAAAGCTCGCGCCATCCACACAGCAGCACTCAAACCGCGTCCCTAAGAGCAACAAAAAACGCGGTTTATGCTGTCGATTCCAGCCTCAAAATGAGCAACTTTTGTGTTAAAATAACTATAGCTCTGGTGCTAGCTAAATAGCAGAAAATTCAATAAGTTGAGCTCACCCGAGCATCCCCGGAATCGTCCCTCCAGTCGGGCACCCGATCCGGCTTTCTCCACGGAGCAGAATGGCCACAAAGGAATTGCAAGCTGAACTCGCGGAAGCGAAGAGCGCTGACCCGAAAAACGACGCCAAGAATAGGACCGTCAAAGTGCCCAACGGAGATTACACCGCCGACTCGATCAAAGTCCTCGGCGGCATGGAGGCCGTCCGCAAACGTCCCGCCATGTACATCGGCTCGACCGGCGAGCTAGGTCTGCATCATCTTGTCTACGAAGTCGTTGATAACTCGGTAGACGAAGCCTTAGCCGGCCACGCCGACAAAATCGAAGTCACCATACACCTCGACAACTCCATCACCGTAGTCGACAACGGACGCGGCATTCCCGTCGATAACATGACCCTGGAAAACGGCGAAATACTTCCCGCTGCCCAAGTCGTGATGACCACCCTGCACGCGGGCGGCAAGTTCGACAGTAACTCCTACAAAGTCTCTGGAGGCCTGCACGGCGTAGGCGTAAGCTGCGTCAACGCACTCAGTGAAGAACTCGATCTCGAAATCTGGCGCGACGGTTTTACCTGGGAGCAGACTTACTCCAAAGGCGAGCCCACCAGCAAACTGAAGAAGACCGGCGCCGCCAAAGTAAAAACAGGGACCAAAGTTCACTTCGTTCCCGACAAAACAATTTTCACCACCACCGTCGAATACAACTTCGACACCCTCTCGCAACGCCTGCGCGAACTAGCGTTCCTCAACAAAGGCCTGGTCATCACGCTGACCGACGAGCGCCAGACCGACTCGAAGACTGGAGAAGCCAAGCACTCCGAGTTCAAGTACACCGGCGGCATTGCCGAGTTCATCAAGCATCTGAATCGCGGCAAGCAGACGCTCCACGACAAACCGATCTACATGGAAGCTGACAAAGATGAAGTCCACATCGAGATCGGCCTCCAGTACAACGACGCCTACTCCGAATCTGTCTTCAGCTTCGCCAACAACATCAACACCGTCGACGGAGGCACCCACCTCTCCGGATTTCGCACATCGCTGACCCGCACCATCAACTACGCCGGACAGCAGATGGGCCTGTTCAAAGACGTAAAAGAAAATCTCACCGGAGACGACGTCCGCGAAGGCCTCGTAGCCGTAATCAGCGTAAAGCTGCCCCAGCCCCAGTTTGAAGGCCAGACCAAAGGAAAATTAAATTCCGACATAGCCGGCATAGTGCAAGCCGTAGTCAACGAACGCCTGGGAGCATTCTTCGAACAGAACACCGCCGTAGCCAAAAAGATCATCAACAAAGCAATCGATGCCGCCCGCGCCCGCGAAGCCGCCCGCAAAGCTCGCGACCTCACCCGCCGCAAAGGTGCGCTCGATGGCGGAGGACTCCCCGGCAAACTAGCCGACTGCAGCGAACGCGATCCCAACCGCTGCGAGCTTTTTCTGGTAGAAGGAGAATCCGCAGGCGGCACCGCCAAACAAGGCCGCGATCGCCGTTTCCAGGCCATCCTCCCGCTCAAGGGAAAAATTCTAAACGTAGAAAAAGCGCGCTACGACAAAATGCTGGCGCATGAAGAAATTCGGGCCATGATCACCGCGCTCGGCACAGGCATCTCGAAAGAAGATTTCGATCCCACCAAAGTCCGCTATGGCAAAATCATTCTAATGACCGACGCCGACGTGGACGGCTCGCACATCCGCACGTTGTTACTCACGTTCTTCTTCCGACACATGCAGGAGCTGATCAAGCGCAACAACGTCTACATCGCGCAGCCCCCGCTCTTCGGCATCAAGAAGGGCAAGACACACCAGTACATAAAAAACGAACACGAATTCGTAAAAGTAATGGTAAAGCGAGCCTCCGAAGGCCTCATCATCCGCTACGGAGAAGGCGCAGCCAAACTCGAAGGCGCAGCCCTGACGAAGTTCATCACCGTGCTAAACGAGTACTTGGGATTTTTAGACAAGCTTAACAAGCGCATACGCGTCGACGAGATTACAAGCCTGCTGCCAAAACTCGACTTAGCCAAACGAGCCGACTTCGAAGGCGACAAGAATACTCCGCCCAAGAAAATCGAGAAGCTGGAAAAAGAATTAAAGCGACGGCAAAAAGACCTGAAATTGAAGAGTGTAGAAACGCGTTTCGACGAAGAACACAATCTGTGGGCAGTCCACTTCGTAAACTCGCAGGGCGCCGAGCACATCATCAACTGGGAGCTCGCCTCAACTCCTGAATGCCGTCAGCTCATCGCCAAATTCAAGCAGATCGAGCAATATCTGGAACCGCCTTTCATAGTTGAGAGCTTACCCAGAACCGCCAAGACGAAAGCCAGCGCCGAAAACACAAACGAAGATACAAACGAAGACAAGAACGAAGATGAAGGCGAGAACGACAACAACGCTGACGAAAATCTGAGCGCCGCGGAAAAAGAAGAATCCGAAAAAGCGCAGAAGAAATCCGGCAAGCCAGCCGTCAGAGGAAGAGCGAAAGAGCCCGAGATCGTAGAGAAAAACACCGCCCGCGACCTTTTTGACTATGTATTAAACGAAGGCCGCAAAGAGTACATAGTCCAGCGCTACAAAGGCCTGGGAGAAATGACCGCCGAGCAGCTCTGGGAAACCACCATGGACCCCGAGCGCCGCACCCTCCTGCAAGTCAGGCTCGAAGACATAGCCGAGTGCGAAACCATCTTCACCACCCTGATGGGCGAAGACGTAGAGTCCCGCAGAAAATTCATAGAAGACAACGCCCTCGACGTGAAGAACCTGGACATCTAGAAGGCTCGTGTAGGGCGGGCGCCCTCGCCCGCCCAAGTCGGCAAAGCTCGGCAGATCTCATCGGTAGCCTGTTTCCCCCAGTTACCCTCGTCCCTCCCTGTGTGAAGCCATCCAACGCAAGTCCTCCTCGTTATCCGTTCTCTCCTAAGAAATTCTCGGACACGTGCGTAACGAAATGGCCGTCCAGAACGATCAGTAAGTAGGAGCTCAGCGGGAACAAGACCGCTGCTCCTTACGTCTATTCATTTAGGAACCCTACTCGCACTGGCAGCCGTCGGCTGGCGGATTCCTAAATGGGCGGAGAAATGTTTATTTATTTCGCAAGAACAAGTTTGGCTGGAAAAACCGCGAGTTAGCACAAACTCGCGTGTCAGAAAAATAACTTGACTGCTAGGCAACGTTTTTCGAGTAACTGCAGTTCCAATCGAATGCTTGGGGAGGCACCATGGCGCGCCCGCTTCGCAACCCCTTCTGGTTAGTCGTTTCTGTAGCACTTCTCGCAGTCCTCGCGTGGAGTTTCTTCTCCGCCGAAGCAACTGCAGCCGCCGCTCCCGCCGAAACTTCGGGATCGCTCCAAATCCTCGGCAAAGATGGCGCAGTGAGCGGCAACTGCCCGCTAAAGCACACCGAGGTTCGCGGAGCCGTCAGCGGCTTCATCGCGCGGGTCGAGGTTACGCAGACTTTCGGGAATTCGTCGGCCGAAAATATCGAAGCCGTCTACGCTTTCCCGCTCCCAGAGAACGCCGCCGTGGACGACATGACCATCCAGGTCGGCAATCGCACCGTGCGCGGCGTCATCAAGCAACGGGACAAAGCGCGCACGATCTACGAAAACGCCAAACAGACCGGACATGTGACCGCTCTCCTCGACCAGGAGCGCCCCAACATCTTTACCCAGGCCGTGGCGAACATCATGCCCGGCGAGCAGGTGGTAGTCACCATCGGCTATCTGCAAACGCTCAAGTACGAAGACGGATCATATGAGTTTGTGTTCCCCACCGTCGTCGGGCCGCGCTACATTCCGGGACAGCCGACCGGAAAACAGTCCGGAGGCTGGGCGCCCGACACCGACAAAGTCCCGGACGCCTCCAAGATCACTCCGCCAGTGACGCCACAGGGAACCCGCGCGGGCCATGACATCTCCATCGAGCTGGCCATCGATGCTGGCGTCCCGATTCAACGCCTCCATTCCAGCTCGCACGAAATCGACGTGAACCGCACCGGCACAGGCACAGCTCTAGTGAAACTCAAGAACCTAGCCGTAATCCCGAACAAGGACTTCATCCTGAAGTACAGCGTTGCCGGCGACCAGATCAGCGACGCCGTGCTGTCGCAAGCTGCGCCAGCAAACAGCAAGCTGGGTCCAGGCGGATACTTCACTCTGATCCTGCAGCCGCCAGCGCGCATACCGGAATCGGATATCACGCCGAAAGAACTTGTCTTCGTGCTCGACACCTCGGGATCGATGCGCGGGTTCCCGATTGAAAAGGCGAAAGCGTTCGTCAGTCACGCGCTCGACGAGCTTTATCCGGGCGACACCTTCAATCTGATCACCTTCTCCGGCGACACACAGGTTCTGTTCCCGGAGCCCGTGTTTCCCACGGTCGAAAATATCGCCAAAGCAAAGGCGGTGCTGGGCGTGAAAAGTGGCGCTGGTGGAACTGTGATGATGAACGCCATCCGCGCCGCACTCGAACCCTCCGACTCGCAGGATCATGTGCGGGTCGTGTGTTTCCTCACCGACGGCTACGTCGGCAACGATCTCGAAATCATAGGTGAGGTGCAGAAGCACACCAATGCGCGTGTGTTCGCCTTCGGAGTCGGCACCTCAGTGAATCGGTTTCTGATTGAGAGTATGGCCAAAGCCGGACGAGGAGAAGCCGAGATCGTCACCATCAACGAAAGCGACAAGGCGGACGCGGCTGCACACCGGCTCTATGAGCGGCTGCGGGCTCCGCTGCTCACCGATGTGTCAATCGACTGGGGCGGTCTGCCCGTGACCGACCTCTATCCGCGGACTTTGCCCGACCTGTATAGCGGCAACCCGTTGATAGTCAGCGGACGCTACACTACAGCGACCAGTGGAACCATTCACATTCGCGGCAAGCGTGCCGGCGAAGATTTTGTGCGCGCCATCCCCGTCAGCCTGAGTGCGAGTGCAGGCTCATACCGCATTCAGTCCAGCTTCTGGGCGAGAGGCAAGATCGACGACTTGATGTCGCAAGACTGGGCGGGTTTGCAGCGCGGAAACATAAAACCGGAGCTACAGAAAGAAATCACCCAGCTTGGGCTCGACTATCGCTTGATGACGCAGTTCACCTCATTCGTCGCGGTCGAAGAACAGGTAGTCACAAAGGATGGAAAGCCCCAGCGCGTAGAAGTTCCGGTGGAGATGCCCGAAGGCGTGACCTACGAAGGAGTATTTGGTGACAACGAAAAGCATTGGTTGAGTCAGCCCAATGCTGGCAATGCGTATAGCGCGACCCTGAGTAGGAAGATGACTGCGAATCGGGCTGGTGGCGTGGGATTCGGTTCTGGTTCAGGTGGTGGCGTCGTTGCGGGGGCAGCAGGTGGAGTTGGAGGTGGTGTGTACAGCAATCAACCACCTGCGCCACCACCGCCCGTGTCTCAGCAAATGGTGGTCACTAACGGCGAAGTTACCGCTCCATCTGTCATCGCTGATGAGAAGCCGACCGGCGAACGCGCGCTTCTCGAATCAAAACTGCACCCCGCGCTGCTCGAAGCGTTCGATTGCTGGAAGAAGTCCGGGCAAGACTGCAAACTGGTACTGGCAAAGGATGGCTCAGTGGAAGTTCAGCTGTGGTTGACCGACGACTCCTCCGCAGTTCTCGATCAACTAAAAGCGTTGGGCTTCACAACATCTCAGGCGCGCCCAAGGGAAAAAACGTTAGTCGGACGCTTGCCTGTAGAAAAGTTGGCCGATCTTACAAAAATCAGCGCCGTGCGCTTTGTCTCCCCGGTGAGGCGATGAAGAAAAGACGCTCGCAAATGGGCTGTGTAGGGCGGGGGCCCTCGCCCGCCGCCGTTGATTTTGATTGTGGAGGGACGGGGCGGGTGGCCGCCTTCTCCTGTAGCAAGTAAAAACTCATCCGTTGTTTGTTGACAGAGAACCAGAATGGGGGTGCGCCCCTTCTCGCGTTCTTTCGAGAAGGGGCCACCACGGAATCATGCATCATGATCCCGTGCTTTTATCACAACCCGACATGCGTCCCGTCAGCCTGCACCTCGCTTTGACCAACGTCCGAGATATACTAGGCCGCCGCCGGAAAAAGGTGGCCACCCGCCTCTTTACAGCTTTCTCCCGGAACAAACCCAGCGTTCGTCCCGTATCACTCCCAAGTTGAGGTGTGCCTATGCTCGTTCTCGTTCTGAGGATGGTTGCGGTTTTCTTGTTGCTGGCTGGTGCTGTCTCCCTGGCGGAAGATCGTGGGACGATCGTCGAGAGGGGGAAGGATCGCTTCGAGACGGAATTTGCTCCTGGCGAACGGCTGGAACTGGAAGTGCGGTCGGGAGAGGTCCACATTTCTGGCAGCGATAGCAACAAAGTTTCGATTCACTATGAAGGGCGGCGGCGGGGCGACGTGGAAAACGTGGTTGTGCACTGCAAAAAGATAGAAGGCGGCGCGGCGCTTGAAGTTTCGGGCGGCCCGCGAAATGAATTTCAGATTTGGATCGAGGTTCCCCGTGAGACCGAGTTGCACGTGCGCATGCCGTTTGGAGAACTCGACATCGCGAAGATACATGGAGCCAAGGATGTCGAGCTGCACGCGGGTCAGGTGAATATGGAGATTGGCGATCCCAAGGATTACGCGCAGATTGAGGCTTCGGTGCTGACGGGAGAATTGAATGTCACCCCGCTGGGAGTCTCTAAGGGCGGGCTGTTCCGGTCCTACAAAAAAGATGGGCCGGGGAAGTACAGGCTCTATGCCCACGTAGGCAGCGGCGAGCTGGACTTGGATTGAGCTGAGCCGCCTGGACGCGAAAGTCTTGCCTTCGATCCCGCGCACGTCATAGGAGTGGCCGCGTGACCGCCTTCTCCGGCGGCAAGTAAAATCAGGCCGCCGTATGTTGAGGGAGAACCAGAATAGGGTGCGCCCTCTGCTGGTGTAGGGCGGACACTCCTGTCCGCCGCCGTTGACTTTGATGTTGGTTTTGATTTTGCATGTGTGGGGACGGGCGCCCTCGCCCGTCCAAGCAAGCGACGACCTTCCTACATGGCTACGCGATGTTATGCCAGTGGAACTTTGCGATAAAATTGGCATTTAGAGCTGCCTATGACTTCTACCGCGCAGTCGCTTAACCTTCGACGAAGTAATCATTTCGTTCCCGCCTGTTACCAGCGTGGGTTTACGGATGCCGAAGGCAAGGTGTGGATCAGATTCGCCGACGGAACTCTGAAGCATCTGGTCCCGGAAAGCGTCGGACTGAAGAATGATCTATACATCTTCGAGGAGAATGGTGTCGAGACAGACAAAGTTGAAATTTTCTTTGGCCAGCATGTAGAGGATGATTTTGCCCACCTGTCAAGAAGGATCAAAGAGGAAGCGGACCAGTTCTCGCAAATGTCCGGGGATGAAGCAGGCGTGCTGTTGCGATTCGTAGCGTCTCAGGCCGTCCGAACACTAGGTCACAAAGCGACAATGTCAGAACAGGCGGATGGAGCGCCAATAGATGCGAATACCTTCGTTCGTGTCATGGTCCGAAAAATGAAGGCGCTCCTCGACTATTGGACCCAAAATCTACCGACAATTCGGTTCTTTACTCCGCTGCCGAACATTGGCGAAACGTACATCACGGGCGATCATCCGGTCGTGGTCCTTCTAATAAACGACAATCAAATCTGGGAGCCGATCAACAGACCCGTGCAAGGAATCACAAATCTCACCGATATTCTCCAACATCCGAAGCATGCGTTCATGGTTGCGCTCTCGCCGTATATCTGTGCTTCTATAGTTCGTGGAGAGCCTGGACAAGTTCATCTTCCACCGAAAACTGTTGATCTGAAGGATGTCAGGGAGTTCAACGACCTGATCAGCGACCAATGCAAAATCTTCACGCTTGCACGAGATTGTAGTTCGCTCGAATAAACTACCGACAACTTCTTCGATGGTGTCGTATTCGACGGTCGAGCTATCATCAAACTTGACCACTGGACCAGGGACTCAGTAGGCCCGTTTGATTTCCCGCAACAATGCGTGCAAATGCTTCGGGATCTAGTAAACCGAGGTGCTAAGCACCACTCCACCTAGTCGTTCTTTTCATCACAGTCAACCGGTGTCCCCCATCACAGACACCCAACTCGCCCGATGCGAAAATGGTCCATTGATGGGCTAGGCCCCAGATGCGCTTGTCTCGAACACGCTCTTTGATAATCGAAAATATTCGAAGATAAATCGCCAAAATTGAGGCGATGGGTAGGTCCGATTTTTTATCAAATTACGGCGAAAAACGGGGATCAATCCCGCTAAGTCCTTATTTATGAATATTTTGGAAGTAAGTCGTTTAGATTGAATATTTTAGCGAGAAATAGGGGGGAGGGGGGTACATAATCCATATTTCACCTCCGGATAAGCCCGATCAAACAAGATCCAAAGCGCTCCGATCACAACGAATACAAGGTAGCTTCCCTCGGGACCAACCGAGCCACCCGTAAGCCAATCGGGACCATGCAAGCCGGAGTTGAGCAAATGCCCAGGCAGAAGCGCACCGCTGTCAGGAACGGAGTACAGATAGCTCTCGCCCCAATCCCAAGCCATGTGGAAGCCGACAGCCCACCACAAATCGCCCGTCCGCCGCAGCGTGAGACATAAAAAAAAGCCAATCAATCCCGCCGCCACCAGGCCCGTCTTCGCTTCACCAGAATTACCGCCGTGAATGGCGCCGAACGAAATCGAAAGCAACACAGCTGCGGGCCAGAAATTCATTCCGCGCGAGAGCACCCACTGCGAGTAACCGCGCATCAGGAAATCTTCAAAGAATCCTGTGATCAGAAAAAACACGGCGTAATACACGGCAAATTTAAAGATGCGCTCACCATGCAGAGACAACGCTCCGAACTCAAACGTGCCCGTCAGGCGTAAAGCCACCATTAGGATGCTCAAGGATGCGATGCCCCAAAGCGTTCCCACCCAGAAATTTCGCCCAAAGGCTCGCCGCGCCGGCAAGCCAAAGTCGCCGAAAGGACGGTCTTCAATGCGAGCCATCACAAAGCCGGGCAAAATCGAAGCCAACATCATGCTGGCTTCGATCATCATGCGCGACCAGAAGATGTTCACATGCGATCGCAGCGACATCATCAGCCAGCCTTCAATTTGGAAAACAACAAACGCCATCGCCAGGTAGATCAACCAGCGCGGGAATGCGTAGATTCCATCAGGACCGACAAACATGCTGCGCAACGTCACAGACGGCAGCAGAGACGCAGATGAATCGGATGACGCATCTGGCTTTGAGTCATCGATCGGCTCTGTCGGGTTCGACTCCGCGGAGGAAGCAGACAACGGTTTGTTATCCATCATCGTCCCGGACATGGTAAAACACTCGGTCGCGCTTTGTTGCGCCAATCTTGTTGGAAATGTTGAGCCGATTTCTTCATTCCGATGCTTTCCGCGCCCCGCAATTCGCCGCTGCGGCGCTGTTGCTCGTCTATCTTCTGCAATGTGTCTGGCTAGTCCGAGCGCAAACATTACATGCCTCCGAGCCAGACTCCGACCAGGCTCTCCGCATCTATCAGGGTCTCGATCAATGGAAAAACGGTGTCATCGCGGGAACTCCCGAATCGTTGCGCTCGGAAGCCGCAACTGGCATTCCATCCGCCGCGCGAGCTGGACATCTCCGCGTAAGCGACGGTTACGATCAGGATCGCTCGCCACTTTACTATCTCGTCGCTGCTGCGCCGCTCCTGTTGCGTCCCGGTTCATGGGTGCCGGATTCGTTCGGGCCGTTAGTAGCTGCCAGTCCCTACCTGTTCTTCGGCTTAATGCTTGGAGCCTCGCTCTGGTACGTCGCGCGCCGTCTCTACGGCAATGCTGGCGGATACATCGCGCTCGCACTCTACTGCTTTTCACCAGCCATGATCGTGAACGTGGCCGGAACGCAAAGTCTGGGTGAAATGGGCGCAGTTTGGGGAGCATTCGGAACCGTCTTCACCGCCATCGCAGTGGCGCACACGCTCTACGCTCCCCGCGAAGTTGTGATATGGAACTGGCGGCGCATTCTGCTTCTAGGGTTGTCTCTGGCATTGGTAGCAGGCAACCAGTTTTCGCTGACTTCTCTGGCGCTGGTGATTTTGCCACTCATGTTTTGGGTGGCACCAGTGCGGCCGCGCGCCCTCTTCGCGATCTGGATCACCGCCATCGCAGTGGCCTTGACGCTGCTGTTTGCCGCCTACTTTTTTGAGCCTGGAATATTTTGGCAAGGAATGCGCCATGCACACTGGATCGATTTCGAACCCGCTGCGTTTGGGACTTTTATCTCCTACCGCAACGCTTGGCACACCATCTTCGCGGGCAGTCCCGTGTTGATGCTTACCCTTCCAGTAGCGGTGATCGTGTATTTGGGATGGAAGCGCACACGCTATTTCGGCAACACTGCGCCGCTTCTGATTGCGTTAGTGGTACTTATTCTCAGCATGGGAGCTCCAAATTTTCCGGGACAAGGATTCCATCTGGCGATGCTCATATTTCTCTTCGTCTTCGTCGCAGGAGTGTTCGCCGATCTACTAGAAACTCGTCAAGGCCTGTTCGTGACCGCTGCCTTAATCGGATTGCTATGCGCCTCCGCTATTTGGAACCTGTGCGAGTTGGCTCGACTGATGTAGTAGCGTTTCTGCGAATCCCGCAGGATAGAATAAACACTTACGACATTTGGTAAGGATCAAATGGTAAGGATCAAACCGAGTAAGGACCAATAATGAGCATTCCCAACCAAACTCCAACACCGAAGACCATCTATGTGACTCGCACTGGCCTCCCGCTGAGTTTCAAGCTCGACTGGCCTTTTCGCCGTGCCACCTCCGGTGCAGATTTTGACGTTCTGCACGCAGTGATCACTCTGGAAAATTCCGACGGCCTGCGAGCACTTGCGGCCGTGAATCTTTCTGCCACGCTGCGAGAAGTGCTGCCTTCGCTTGAACCGAAATACACGGAAGCTCCCATCATCAATGCGCTGCGCAAGGAGGTTGACCGAAAACAGACTGAGTTTGCAAAATCTGGCAAACTGGTGCCGCTGCCCCTCTCCAGCCGGCACTATAACTTCAAGCTCAAGCAGTGGGCTTTCGGCAAGACTAGCGACGAAGAAATCGTCCGCATGATCGAGCGCAAAGTGTACTGGCAGACGCGTCTGGTTGGCGGAGATGTGTGGTTGGCAGATCCGACCGAAGCCCTCTACCTCGATGCTACGACCGACCACATCAACGAAATTGCCTCCGGACTCGCGCAGCAGGAACTTTTCAAAATCGTCGGAGAATACGCCGCCGCGCAACCCGCCCTAATGGATCAAAATGATCGCTTCGCATCCGAGATGGCCACAGCTCTTCAGCAATTGGAAGAAAAACACGCCTTCGAGCGCGGATAGGGCTAGATTCGCTGGCATTAAAGGCGTGTTTGATTTCGAAATAGTCGTCAAAACTATTCGTCGACAAGAATCAGATTGCATCGCAGCAGTGACCGCAAGGCGGCAATAACGATTGGTTCGTCCACATGGAGATCGCGAAAGGTCGCAATCAAATCAGACGCGAAAATGCGGCCTTCCATGCGATTTAGTATTTCGCGCTCGACGGGATCAATCTCATGTTCGATCCTCAGAGCCTTTCCCAGCAAAATTGCTTTGACTTTTGCGGAAAGGTCACTGCCCAACACTCGTGCGTCGAGAAGCGCAATGGATCCAGCGCGGTGCAGTCGGCTATTTTCGAGGATCTGCTGCCAATCGAGTCGTCGTGTCAAGCGCTCCGCAAGAAAAGCTGCACCGATCTCCGCACCGGCTGCGCGATTAGGCGGCGGCGATTCGTCGACGCGTTCCCACGACGAGCCGCATTTCGCGTCACTCCACTGGAAGGAAATAATCAGAGATACGACCCGGATATATCCCTGCGCTCGAAGATTGCTTGCCCACTCGTCGGCTGAATCCAGAAATGTTTGGTAGTCGTTACCCTTTGCGTGCCCAATGGCGTACTGCATGGCATTGTGTTCGCCCAAGCGGAGAATGTGGATGTCCATTGCGGCGCCATTAAGCCATTCGCGCAGTCGATGGACGAGCGGCTCACCGTCACGCTCACCAAGTTCAGTAACGATCTGCGCTATTCCACCCGGATCGAGGTGATGGGGCAAGCCGGTGACGATCCGTTTCTGAATGTCCTCTCCAGAGCGTCCGCCATCACGAAATCGAAGGCTATCCAGAGGCGATGGCACAAATGGTGGATTTGCCGTGATCAGGTCGAAACGCTTGCTGGGCATGGCTTCGAATAGATCGCCGACCACTATTTCGAGATTAGTGATGCCTAAGGCTTGGGCATTAAAGCGCGTGCAACGGGCCGCACGTGGATTGATGTCAACTGCTAGCACCTGCTCACTGTGCGTGGAAGCGAGCACAGCATGAATCCCGGAACCCGTGCACAGATCCAAGGCGCTGCGAAACGGCCGCCGGATCGTACAGCGCGCAAGATTGCGGCTATCCCTTCCGACACTCATAACCTGATCGTAGGGAACAGGATCATATCCTGGATGCGGAAGTTCAGGCCACGCGTGATCCGAAAAGATCAAGCGATCGCCGACGGGAAATAACGATGAACGAACCCGCGCCAAGCCCGCTTCATCGAGGGCGAGTATCCCTGCACGGACGAGCACATCGCGTTCGGACCGAGTAAATAACCTGTCGAGCTCTCCCGCTGATAGAGCGCCTTGCAATAGAAACAGATCGATCGCCAGAGCGAGTGAATCGCGACTAGCTAAATGCTCCGAGCGGTACATCGGCACGGCGCGCCACTGGAGGTCGCCAACATCCTCCAGCCCAAGACGATTTCTTATGGAACTTTCGGAGTATCCGATACCAGCGAGCTTTGAAACGATGCCGCGAAGGTTGGGCACATCGGCATCGTGGACCAAGAAGCTAGCAGGCTCAGTCATAGCCTGAGTTAGAGCGCAATCTAATGGCCAACGAACTCAGTAGGCGCAACTGACGTTCTATTACCACCCGGCTAGATGGGTGAGGCGCTCGCCTTCCACCTAATGACTCGTCGCGCGATCACGATATAGCTACCACACCCGGCAAGCATTCTCCCGTACCATAGGCTGCCCAGATTTGCAGTGAAATGCCGCGCGAAATTCCGTCATGTTCGAGACCACGCCATTCGCACGATACTTTTCCGGAGAGTGCGGATCCACTGTCGCCCGCAGCCGCTTATCCTCATCGCGCTCGTTGGTGCACCAACTCTGCCCGTAGGCGACGAAGAATCGCTGCTCCGGTGTCAACCCATCAAGCGGCTCGAGTTTTTGATCCTTCGTGTCTTCCCTCCACGCCAGATACGCCAGCAGCGTCCCGCCGAGATCCGCCAGGTCTTCGCCGTTCGTCAGTTTGCCGTTGATCTTGATGTCGTCGATGATCGTGTATCCGGAATATTGGTCGACTACGCATTGGGCACGCTTTTCAAATTCTTTGCGGTCGGCATCTGTCCACCAATTGCGCAAATTTCCCTGCGCGTCGAACTGACTGCCCTCATCGTCAAATGCATGCGTGAGTTCGTGGCCCATGGTGGCGCCGGTGTCGCCGTAGTTGGGGGCAGCGTCTGAGAGCGCGCTGAACAACGGAGGCTGTAACACTCCAGCTGGAAAGTTGATGTCGTTTCTCTGTGGATCATAGTCCGCATTGACGGTGGGCGGAGTCATGTCCCACTCTTTTCGGTCGACAGGCTTGCCGATTTTCGCGAGCCAGCGGTGAAATTCGAACCACGACGCCCGTTCCGAATTTCCGATTTCGTCTCCGCGAACAATCTCCAGCGAGCTGTAGTCGCGCCACGTGTCGGGATAACCGATCTTGTTGGCGATCGCATGCAGTTTGGTGAGTGCCTGCTTCTTGGTCGCAGCTCCCATCCACGGCAGTGCTTGGATCTCGCCCTGCATGGCCGCTTCGATTTCTTTCACAATTTCCAGCGCGGCCTGTTTTGCCTCCGGGCTGAAATACTTCGCCACATACGCCTGGCCTAGCGCTTCTCCCAAATCGTTGTCTACGTCGTTTGTGCACCGCTTCCAGCGCGGCGGTAGTTCCTCCCGACCCCGAAGCGTCTTGCCATAGAAACTAAAATTCTCTTTCACGAACGCGGAAGAAAGATCGCTGGCCGCCTCGTGCGTAGCGTGCCACCGCAGATAGGTTTTCCAATCTGCCAAGCTTTCTTTTTCGATCTCTTCACTCATGAGGTGAAAATAGCCGGGCGTAACCACGTTCAGAGTTCCGAGCGTAGACGCGAGCGATCCCACGCCTGTCTTTGCAAAATATGTCTCCCAGCCGAAAGCGGGGGACAGCTTTTGCAGATCCTCCACACTCATCTTGTGATAGAGCTGGGGCGGATCTCGCCGCTCGACGCGTGTCATCTGGCCCTTGGCGAGCGCTGTCTCGATGCGCATCACGGCCGCTCCTTCTGCGGCCGCATCAGCCGGCTTGTCCCCTAACAACTCGAACATCTTCGCGACATGCGCCACATAAGCCTTGCGCAGTTCCTCCGATTTAGCGTCATCCTTCAAATAGTAGTCGCGATCCGGCAGACCGAGCCCGCCCTGATCGGCCTCGGCAATCACCTGTGTCGAATCCTTGAAGTCCTGATTCGAGCGGAACGTGAACAGCGTTCCCCCACCGTAGAGCGACGGTGGAAACTGTGCGGTCGCCAGATATTCCGCCAGATCCTGCTTTGACTTCAGATCAGCGATGCGCTTCAGCTCCGGCAACAGAGGCTTGGCTCCGAGCTCCTCAATGGCTGGCTCATCCATGCACGACGCGTAGTAGTCGCCGATCTTTTGGGTGATCGCATCGCGCGTGACACTCGGTTTCGCCGCATCTTCCAGAATCGTCCTCAACTGCGCGCGGTTCTCGTCTTCGAGCTTGCCATATGTGCCCCAACTCGACTGGTCCGGCGGAATCGGATTCTTTTTGATCCATCCGCCGCAGGAGTAAGTGTAGAAGTCGATGCATGGGTCAACAGTTCTGTCCATCGCGGAAACATCGAGAACTGGCTCGGAAGCAGAGTGTTGGGCAAAGGCGGGTACTGCAGCAGCAAACGCCGCCAGCATAAGAGCGGAGATTTTCCAGGTCATAAGATTTTAAGGCGTCAAATCGCTCTATGAGACTATCGTTTCGTTCAGAACTTATCCAGCGTCACTGACCCGTCGCTGGTGTGCACGGTCAACAGGTTTCCACCGCCATTCATCTTGCCATGGATATCGTGATGGCCGAAATTGCCTTGGACGGCGATGGGAATGTTGGTCGTGATACTCCCGTCGCTGGTGTGCAAAGCAATATCCGCCGCCAGATCTCCGGGAAGCCTGAGCGTCAAGCTGCCATCGGAGCTGCTGATGTTCCACGCCTCGCGCAGTTGCGATCCCGGTCTCGCTTCTACTTCGACCCGGCCGTCGCTGGTGTGGGCGTGCAGACTACCATCGACATCCTCGATCTCAAGACTGCCGTCGCCGGTCGTGAAATCCAAATCGCCTTCCAGACCTTTCGCGAGAACAGCGCCATCACCGGTGTGGACGTTGACCTTTGCGCTGCGCGGCATGTGAATTTCGAGCTCAGCTCTGTGGGGTTCAATTCCAACGAAGAAATGGGCTTGGTGCGGTTCCCGCAACTCAATGTCAACTGCATTCCCCTGCTGATGTTCCACAATTTCCAGACCACCGCTTCCGATGTGTATGCCGTGCGTCGTTACACGCACATCAATCTTGTTCTGATCCCAGACTTCAATATGAACATTGGCATCGTGCGCCTCGACACGCAACTCAGGCTTGCTGCCCAGTTCGTAGGTTTTCGACCAATCGTCCGCGTAAGCGAAGCTTGTGAAGGCGACGACAGCAACCGACAAAGACAGGGTGATTTTGCGCATGATAGAAGTTCTCCGCGATTTGAACACACGTCAATCCAGATACATCAGACGAAGGTACGGAGCTTTGGTTAGGGAAGTTCCCGGAAAAATCGCAATCTTCGCGCTATCACCACGTTCAGGTACAAAACCTGCTTAGAGCGAAGTCAAAAAGAAATGTCCATCACACACTTGTTGAACTACGTTCGAAGTGAAAAACGGGATCTTCTTGTGTATTCCGAGTCAACCCATAGGCAATATCAATACAACCCCACGAGTATCCGCATTTGTGTCAACAGCCCTACGTTTCACTCCACACATAGCAGACGCGGCCAACGATGTGGTCACCGCACCTCTGGCCGTCTCCCAGGGTTATTACTTCAATCGCATAGGCCTGGTTATGCGGCCGTAAGATCAAAAGATTATCCAAGGCTTCGATATACCTGATCACACAAGTCTCATTCTTGCGTACGGCGTACATGTTACTTTCACCCCTGCGGTAAGGAGTTAACGAATTATAGTGACGGTCAAGAAGGAGAGTGGCGCTGGGCATTATACGGGGATACATGCTCATTCCTTCCTGCGCATCCACCTTTATAACTACAAAGCGTTCCCAGCCACTTCGGTCGCCTTCGACATCCTGCTTTAAGCGTTTCAGCAAGCTTTTCTTGAACTTCAGAATCTCTTTCACGTGCATGCCCATGAGCAACCTTTCGGAGGCTGCGACATGCGCATCTGCGACAATGACATTCTCAAATTCATCCTCACTGGGTGGAAGGATCGAAGCGCGCTTGTTAACTTCTGCTGGATCGATAAGATCGAGCACGGACAGATGTTGCACGTTCAGGACTCTGTCCATGCCTTCGAGACTAAGTCCGCGCTTCCGGTTCAGAAAGTTAGAAATATGAGCTTGTTTGAATCCGGTCTGTTCCGCCAGACGTAAGCCGGTGAGTTCCCTCGTGTCGATACGTTCCCAAAGGCTTTTGCGGAGATTTTCTTGAAGCATTCGGAATTTCATCGCGGGAGTGTAACATACCATAATAGCCGAATGCTATTGCGAATACAAGCATATAAGCCACAAGGGAATATAGATTTGGATTTAGTCACTCTCGAGCTATAGTCTTTTACTTATCATATGTCTCATAATAAACTTATCGCGCAAGAAAGGTTATTCAGTCATGATAGAAGTACAATCCCACGAAAACGAAGAAAGAAGCTTCGGAGAATTTCGCCGGAAAGTGCGTGCGGCCGAAGTGCTCTCGTCGGCAATGAACCGATTGCTTCAGGCCATTTGCTTCAACGGGCGGTTGACCGTCATTGTTCAGAACGGACAGGTTCTTAAGTCCGGCTACGAGGAAGGTTACTTCCGGCAAGTAAGCTCGGGAGTAACTGCTCGGGTGCAGTAACTACCTTAATTCCCAATTAAACAGCACAACAGGTCGTCGTAAGAGAAACGAGCCCTGGACCGAGAAATCGGTACCAGGGCTTTTTGTTTTATTGTTTTTCCGTTTCTTCGTTTCATACAGAGAGGCAATCATGGACTTTATGGGCAGGATGGAAGGCGATGAGATCCAAGTCGAACTGAAGTATTGCGAGCGGTGCGGCGGGTTGTGGCTGCGTCCGCAGGGAACAGATGGAGTATATTGCGCCAGTTGCCGTGTGTTCTTAGAAACAAGGCCCAGTCCTCCGGCCGTAATACCCCGCAAAGCACGCGATCGCAAACGACACGGACCACGAACCAATATTTCCGGAGAAGACTTTCAGGGCATGGCACGGATTGATTATCTGCAGGGCGTGGCCACGATGGAGGTGTGTGCATGACCAGCGGAAAAACGACAAGTACGCAAACATTGAATCTGATGGGACAGTCGGAACCACCCCCATCGGTGCTATGTGGCGAAACAGAGATCGAACTGGCACCTTACCGCAGACGTACGATCGCGCTTCTGCGACGATATGCCAGGGCTTCGGTCGAGGCGGGAAGGCTGCCGTCGCTCCTGGGACGAGAATTTTTTCGGACGCGAGTCACGTCGTACACGATGCGAAACTTTGAGGACGTTGTAATCTTTGTGGCCGACATGGAGAAAGCGATTGAGAAGCTAAGCATATTGGAAAAAAAGCTGCTGGGCATGAACGTCCTGGAGGAGTACAGCACAGACGAGATCGCTCGGCTGCTAGATTGTCACATCAAAACAATACGACGGCTCCTTCCGGATGCGCTCGATCAGCTCTCGCAGATATTGCTCACCGGTGGTTTAATGGATGAATTGCCTGTGGTTGTGAAAAGACGGAGAACTTGTCAAGAGGGTAAAAATTACAATTTCGGGGTAAGTAACTCAAACAAAGCCAAATATAAATGTCCCCAAAATGTCCACTTACCCCCTTCTAATTTGATATCCTAAACTTAAGAGTCGAGAAAAAACAAAAACTCTGAAGGGCGCGAAGTAACTCGCGCCCTTTTTCTATGTGACAGGTGACGTGGAATCAGAATAATCTTGTAGGACGACGATTGCGGCAGGAAGGCAAACGGAACGCAGCATGGACATGACCTGGGTCACAGAGAGAGTTGCGCTAGGTGGCGGGATCTGGAATGGGCGGAACATGGAAGAACTGGCACAAGCCGGAGTAACCCACGTCCTGAACATGCAGATCGAGTTTGATGACCGACCGCTGGCGGAGCCGCGCGGGGTCCGCGTGCTGTGGAATCCGACCGACGACGATTTTTTGCCAAAGCCTCCGGAGTTACTGAAACGCGGCGTTGATTTTGCGCTTGAAGCCCTGAGAGATCCAGGGGCGCGGCTTTATATTCACTGCGCGGCAGGAGTACACCGGGCTGCGATGATGACGCTGGCGGTGTTATGTGCGATGGGATTTGAGATTGAAGCAGCTATGGTGTTAATCGAAACGCGAAGGCCGGTAGTCGACTTCGCGGACGTGTATGTGGAAAGTGTGCGGCGATTTCTGGATTCGCGAGTTGAGAGCGAACCGCGGAGTTCGCACTAATCATCAGATTGTTCGGATTGTGCTGAAAAGGAATATGAGCAAGGCGCGCCGCTCGGTAGAGCGGCTTTTTTATTGGCCCAAATTTGAGTTTGCGTGGCGCTCACCAGGAGAAAACAAGAAATGCCCAGATCGTTCGCGGTGAATGACAACTTTTTCCCGAAAGCAGCGGAAATATTGGTTTTTTTGGTGTTCTTGCTGCTGGTGGCATTGACATCGTCGACCACGTTGCAGGCCCAAGGGCCAGTGCTGACGACGATCAGCGACACGGTCTATCGAGCTGACGGGACGGCCGCAGAGGGCACCGTGCTAATTTCCTGGCCGTCGTTTCAAACCGCGGAAGGAGATGCGGTAGCAGCGGGCAATCTGAGTGTGACAATTGGGCCACTCGGTGCATTTACCGCGCAGCTGGTTCCAAACGTGGGGGCGTCTCCAGCAGGAACTTACTACGTCGTCGTTTTCCAACTGGACGATGGAACGGTCCGTACAGAATATTGGGCGGTTCCAGCGACATCCCCGACGACGATTGCCGGGGTATTGACGACACCGGGTACAGGACTTGGAAACCTTGCCGTAACACAGGGATACGTAAATGCGGCGGTGGCGACGCTCAACTCCACGGTAGTGCACCTGGCCGGAACGGAGACGATCACGGGCACAAAGCAGTTTACCGTGCCTCCATCGCTTCCAACGCCGGCGGTAGCCACTGACGCTGCCAACAAGGGTTATGTCGATGCGGCCGTTTCGACCGTGGGTTCGGGAGCATACGTCGCGATCTCGGGTGGCACCATGACGGGTCCGCTAACCCTGCCGGCGGATCCAGCCGCACCCAACCAAGCTGCCGACCGAAACTATGTAGACGATGGGCTCGCAGTGAAAGCAGACTTAGTGAATGGAACTGTTCCTACCGGCGAATTAGGAGCCGGCGTTGCCAGCTCCGCTACCTGTCTGAATGGCAACTCGACATGGGGGTCATGCGGTGGGGGTGCGCCGGCTGGTATAACATATGCGACGACGGCGCTGAATTGGACACAGACGGTGTCCGGTTCACTCACCGGAGGGACGCAGGCTACGGTTACACTTACGCCTTGTCCGGTGGGCATTGATACCACGAGCGGGG
>JBATZM010000100.1:0-6789 GCA_049674665.1 Terriglobales bacterium | reverse complement strand
GAGTAGGAGTTAGAGAGTGTGTAAGTCTCGATGCGGATGGAATGAAGCGCTCCCGAATCTATGCTGCTGCGGCGCTATCCCGGAGGCCACTGCAGTGAGCGTCCGCCGATCAAGTGTACGTGCAGATGAAAAACTGATTGGCCGGCGCGCGGACCAACATTCAGCACCGTGCGATAGCCGTCTTCAATCGAGCGCTCGCGCGCGATATGCGCGGCCACCAGGTGACAGCGTCCTACCAATTCCGCGTCTTCTGCCGCGGCTTCTTTCAAGCCAGTAATGTGTTTTTTCGGGATGACGAGCACGTGAGTCGGGCCTTGTGGATGCAGATCCTCAAAGGCAAAAGTGTGCTCATCTTCGTAGACTTTCTTGGATGGTACTTCGCCGCTGATGATTCGGCAGAATAAACAATCCGCCATAAGTGAGTCTCCTCCTTGCCTGGGATTACGATCACCCGGCAAGTTAAATAAACGGAGCTAGATTTTTCTAGATCTCGATTTTCTATCTCTCTGCAAGAAACAATATCACTCCCGCTGACACCGCCCTGCAAGAATCTTTTCAGTCGAGCCGTACTAGAAATACAGACCCCTCTGCCGTTTCAGTCTCGTGGGCCAGAGCGGTTGCACGCTGGCGATCGTCGTCTGCTACACGTACCCGTACCCACCAGGCTCCGACCGGACTCACAAACTTCACGACTTTGGCCTTCTGGTAACGCTGTTGCAGGTGTTCCACCAATTCTGCCGCCGCTTTTTGTCCGGTGAAGGAGCCGATCTGAACCGCCCAGCGTCCACCTGTGTCGAGCGGCAGAGGTGCCTGCAGCACTTCTAGACGAACTTTCGCCGTGCCCGGTAAGTACACATCTACTGCTTTCGCGGCGGCGAGCGAAAGGTCGACAATGCGTCCTGGCACGAAAGGCCCGCGATCTGTGATCCGCACCACTGTGGAATTTCCGGTTTTCAAATTTGTGATACGCACAATCGAGCCCAGCGGCAAAGTAAGATGTGCCGCCGTCATGGCGTGCATGTTGTAAATCTCGCCGTTCGATCCGCGGCGATTGTGATACGGAGCGCCGTACCAACTCGCCATTCCAGTTTCTTCAAAGATTGGTTTCGCGTCAGTGGGAACATCGATCTTCTCGTCTTCGGTGCTCGTCGTCGTTCTCGCGGGTGGCTGATTCGTGGCTGGTGGGTTCTGGGGCAAGGATGGCGGCGGTGGAACTTGCACCTGAGTGGGCTTATGTCCACAACCGCTAAGAAGCACGCTGCCTAACAGAAGGAATAGAAAAAATAGCAACTGAAGCACAGCTGCTCCGCGCCACAGTTGACGCGTTTCCTGGGGCAAGCAACTGGCAGGGAAGCCGTTCAAGAGCTCTTGCGCTGCGTTTCCAGATAGTCCGCGAACTGAGAGATCTTTCCTGCCGCCGTTCGCAGCGCCTTCGAGGAGTGGTTTCGTACCGCTGGCACAACCTCGTCGTTCAGATATGTCACCAGTTCCGCCGTCTCTTTTTCCAAAGTTTCGGCAATGTTTGCTACCGAGCGGTTGAAGCGCACAGAAGCATCTTCCACCTTGCGGTCGAATTCCGTCATACTCACCCTGCCATTTCAGCTTAATATTCACGCGTGCGCCGCGGTTAACAAGCTTTCTCATTATCGTGGGCTTGCTGCTCGTGGTCAATCGGCTTTGTTTGAAATCGGGGTTATGCAAAAATATCGCACTGGGGCACGATACAATCACGCCATGCGTCCGAGGATCACGCCATCTTTGTTGTTGGTAAAGATGTTTGCGCCGTTCGTCTCAATCGTCGTTCTGGCCCTCCTGACCTTAGCGCCAGCCTGCACTTTTTATGGCGATCACCCAGCGCGTGCAATGTCCGAAGCAACGGGAGGCGAAGGGTTGGAGCGCGTCTTCTGGAAAGAGGTGCAGGCTGGGAACTGGGTCGAGGTAGAACGCGCTCTCGCGTCGAACTATGCTGGTGTAACACCGACCGGAACGCTCGATCGTTCCGCCACGCTGGAGCAGTATCGCAGCTGGCAGCTCAAAGACCACGCGATAGGCGATCTAAAGACCGAGTTGAACGGCACGACCATCGTGGTGACCTACACTATCACCTTAAACGGAACTGCCGGCTCGCAACCGCTCCCGTCAGCACCGCAGCACATGATGACCGTGTGGCAGCAACAAAAAGCCGGATGGGTCGCCATCGCACACAGCGTGAGTCAATAATAATAATGAGCGCATCGAGTTCCGTCACCGCAGAGACGCGACAAGCCGCGTCGCCGGTGAGCGGCAAGGCCGTGGCCATTTTTCGCCGCACTCTTCTCCGTTGGTACAACCAGCATCGCCGCGATCTTCCCTGGCGCAAGACGCGCGATCCCTACCGTATCTGGCTCAGCGAAATCATGCTGCAACAGACACGAGTGGCCGCTGTGCTCGATCACTACCGGATTTTCCTTGAACGTTTTCCGAATGTGCATGCACTGGCCGCGTCTTCTGAAGACGCCGTGCTCGCCGCCTGGAGCGGCCTGGGCTACTACCGCCGGGCGCGCACGTTACATCAGTGCGCGAAAGAACTCGTGTTGAACAACGATGGCCAGTTTCCAGAAAGTGCCACGGACCTCAAGACTCTGCCGGGCATCGGACGTTACACTGCCGCCGCTATCGCCAGCATCGCATTTGCTGAACCCGTGGCCGTGGTCGATGGCAATGTTGAGCGCGTGCTGCAACGGTTCATGGGTATCGATTTAACCGCCCCGCAAACCTGGCAGCATGCGCAAGCGTTTCTCGCGAGCTCCCATCCCGGAGATTTCAATCAGGCCATGATGGAGCTCGGCGCAACCGTATGTGTGCCGCGCACGCCCCGCTGCTTAATTTGTCCTGTCCAGAAATGGTGTGTTACGCAAGGAGAAGTTTCGCGCTCTGAGCCGCCGTCCCGCCAGAAGAAAAAACAAATTTGGTGCGCGTTTGATTGGCGCGTTGGCAATAGTAGTAAGAATGGTGAGGTTCGGCTGGTGCAGCGCTCGAAGAAGGTTTCGCTCATGCCCGGCATGTGGGAACTTCCGCAATCGTCCAAGCCTCCAGATTGGTTGCCGGCCGCAGCGCATTGGCGCACATTTCGCCACTCCATCACCATCACCGATTACACTGTTCATGTGTTACGAAATGCACCGTTACTGAATTCGCCGTCACCGGATGTTCCGCCTGCCGTGAAAGGTAAGTGGGTGGCAATCGATCGCATCTCGCAGATTCCAATCACCGGGCTGACACGGAAAATCTTGAAGGCCGGCGGCATCATCTAAAAATAGTGAGGCATTTCTTCCATGAAGTGGCTCGATCGCTTATTCGGAGGTCCGAAAGATATGGCTGCATTGCCGGCCGGAACCACAGCACCCGACTTTTCTTTACCCGTCATTAATGGTGGCAAAGATGATGGTGGCAAAGATCGCGGAAAATTCTCATTGCAAACGGCCCTCCAACAAGGGCCAGTGCTAGCTGCCTTCTTCAAAGTTTCCTGTCCAACCTGTCAATACACGTTTCCCTATCTCGAACGCATTCATAAAGCCTACGGTGAAAAGAAAATCACCATCGCAGGCATCTCGCAGAACGACCAGCGCGATACTGCTGCTTTTCTCAAAGAGTATGGTGTTACCTTTCGCACCCTGCTCGACGATCCGAACGGGTACGCCGTCTCAAATGCTTACGGCCTCACGAATGTCCCCAGCTTGTTCTTGATTGGGCAAGACGGCAAGATTGAAATCAGCAGCGTCGGTTGGGTCAAGCAGGAAATCGAAGATATCAACCGCAAACTCGCCGTCGCGCAGCAGATTACGCTCCCTCCGATATTCCAACCCGGAGAAGAAGTCCGCGAATTTCGCGCTGGTTGAGGCTCGAAAAACTGACCCCGCGGTCGCGGGATAAAGCTCAGAGCGGGAAAGCTTCGCTCGAACGACACACGGCAGCCAAGCGTTATCGCAACTGTTTACCCTGAATTCCATTGGCCTTCCGGCACGTCCGCACTACGGCTCAAGTAACCACTCCGGATGCGGCCTTTCCTTTACAATCGGAGCACATCTTTCATTGCTTGGTTTCTTGGGGTTTCCCTGCATGTCGATTCGCAGATTTGTGTTCGTCGTCCCGTTTCTCATTGCCGCCGTTCTCTCTGCGCAAGAAAATCCACCGAAACCACGCGCCGAATCCCGCTTTGGCTCGCACCTTCCCCCTGCTGCCATCGCTGCCATGCAGAGCATTCGTCCCGACAACATCGAGACCCATGTCCGCTTCCTCTCCCACGATCTGCTTGAGGGACGCGGCACCGGCCAGCGTGGCGGCGATATTGCCGCTGAATATATCGCAGCGCAGTTTGCACTCGATGGACTGAAACCCGCCGGCGACAATGGTTCCTACCTGCAGAAGGTTCCGATGGTTGGTATCACCCCCGCTGCCGACACGCGCTTCACACTGGTTCCCGATAGCGGCCCTGCGCTCAACCTCAAGCCGCTCGACGAATATGTCGCTTACGATCAGACGCAACAGCCAGAATCCAATGTCGATGCCGAGATCGTCTACGTCGGTTACGGTATCGACGCTCCCGAATATAACTGGGACGATTACAAAGGCGTCGACGTCAAGGGCAAAGTCCTGCTCATGCTGGTCAACGAGCCGCCCTCGGATGATCCGAAATTTTTCGCGGGCAAGGCGCTCACTTACTACGGACGCTGGACCTATAAGTATGAAGAAGCCGCGCGCAAAGGAGCGGTTGGCGCCATTCTCATCCACAAGACCGAAATGGCAAGCTATGGGTGGGATGTCGTGCGGAATTCCTTCTCCGGCGAGAAATCTTATCTCAAACTTGACGGTACTCCGAAGCTTAAAGCTGCCGCCTGGATTCAGTTAGACGTTGCGCACAACCTCTTCTCGGCATCCGGTCTGGATCTCGACAAAATGATGGCCGACGCGAACTCGCGCGACTTTAAACCGGTGCCGCTTCACGTGCGTCTGTCCGCTCACATGACGAGTAAGATTCGTCCTTTTGAATCGAACAATGTAATCGCAGTACTTCCTGGAGCTGACCCCGTTCTGAAAGACGAAGGGGTAATGTACACCGCGCACTATGATCATCTCGGTATCCGGCCCGACATGCCCGGCGACAATATCTATAACGGCGCCATGGACAACGCCACCGGCTGCGGCATCCTGATGGAAATTGCCCGCGTTTATGCGGGCGCAGCCGAGAAGCCGCGCCGCTCGATCTATTTCGTCTCAGTCACCGCCGAAGAACAAGGGTTACTAGGCTCGGAATATCTGGGGAAGCATCCGCCGATTCCAGCCGGCAAGATTTCGCTTGATCTCAATTACGACGATGTAAGGCCGCTTGGCGCCGCCGAAGAGGTCCAGGTTTCTGGCGCCGAGCGAACCACGTTCTACCCCGCGGTGCAGGCGACGGCGCAAGATTTCCGCTTTAAGATTCGTTCTGATGCGCACCCCGAAGCGGGACACTACTACCGCTCCGATCACTTCAGTCTGGCGCGCGTCGGCATTCCGTCATTTTCCATTAATGAAGGGATAAAGTTCAAAGGCCATGATGAAGCTTGGGGCCTCGCTCAGGATGCCGACTACACCGCTCATCACTACCACCAGCCGAGCGACGAATATCATCCCGGCATGGACTACACGTCGGACGCCGCCATGGCGCGCTTCGGGTTTGCGCTAGGCTGGGAGGCTGCTGGTCAGGCCCGCCTCGTCGGCTGGAAGAAAGGCGATGAATTCGAAGCAGCGCGTCTCACCAGTCAATAACCGTCACCCATTAAGAACCGTCATCCATTAAGCTTCCGAAACCTATTACCCTCGTGATTTTCCGTTTGCACCAGCGTAACTTTTGGACTCGTGCCTTTACGTGCTAGCCTGCAGCTTAGTGTCGCAGTTTCAGCCATTTGCAAGCGACCTGCGAGACGAGCTCCATGCCCAAGCTCCCCATTTTTCGGTTGCGTAATTCCGAACCGCCCAGCCGGCCCGATCTT
Source organism: Terriglobales bacterium (assembly GCA_049674665.1). Classification (GTDB taxonomy): domain Bacteria; phylum Acidobacteriota; class Terriglobia; order Terriglobales; family Acidobacteriaceae; genus Acidiflorens. The sequence continues at coordinate 778 of JBATZM010000100.1, read as the reverse complement.
CAATACTACGGGCTCACACTCGCGTTCAGCGATTTGCAACTGGGCGTCGACAATCTCCGCTACGACGTCTTTCTCAGCCCTCGCATCACTGCGGATTTAAGTTTTCATATCGCCCGGTACATCTGTCGCTTCGGCGAAGTGGAATCGCTTCTGGAAATGGACGTTCCCTCCGCGACTCAAACAAAATTCATACGCGCCGCCGAAGGCACCACCAAATTACGCAAGGGCGAGCCCGCCGACCTTAAGACTCTGCTGGTCTCAATTCATCTCGCGATCCTGAATCGCGCCAAGGCAGAAGGCAATCCATCGGTTGATTTGCTCGGACGCCTGGCGGTCGTCAAATTCATACGCAGCGAACTGCAAGCGCAGTTTGCGAGGATTCTCGAACAATGCCGCTTGAAGTCGAAATCACTCGAGGGTGTGCGGCAGTTGAAATTGATGCAGACCCAGGAACTGGTTTCTTCATTCCAGGTGCGCAAGAAGATCATCCTCCGCCGCGCCGGGCAGGAAGTGTTTCGTCTGCTCCGCGAAATTGAAAAGGAAACGCTGGCTCGTACTCGACGCTCGCTGCTCGGTGAATTGCCCGCTGACTGCTATCGTCTCTTCCTCAATCCGTTGATTCTTACCGAAGATGGCCGCGACGACTATCTCTGTGCCGAGCACTATTACATGTTCGGCAACTTCGACAAAGATCCCGACCGTTTTCCCATTGTCCGCCAGTTGGCGCTGAATTTTTTGCGCGAACTAGGATACGGGGAAGCGATTGACGATGAGCATC